>NZ_JBFAQX010000009.1:0-339561 GCF_040678995.1 Amycolatopsis sp. NPDC049253
ACATAGTCGTCACCGTCACGGCGGGCGCGGGTCTTGATCGCGGCCACGTCGGAACCCAGATCGGGCTCCGACATCGAGAACGCGCCCCGCACCTCCCCGGTGGCCATCCTCGGCAGGTAGTGCCGCTTCTGCGCGTCGGTGCCGTGGCGGGAAATCATGTGCGCGACGATGAAATGCGTGTTGATCACACCCGAGACGCTCATCCAGCCGCGCGCGATCTCCTCCACCACCAGCGCGTAGGTGAGCAGCGACTCGCCCAGACCGCCGTATTCCTCGGGAATGGTCAGCCCGAACAGGCCCAGCGCCTTCATGCCCTCGACGATCTCCGCCGGATAGGCATCCGCGTGCTCCAGCGCCTGCGCGTGCGGGACGACCTCCTTGTCCACGAACGAACGCACGGTCGCGAGGATCTCGGACTGCACATCGGTCAGACCGGCGGTCCGGGCGAGGCGGGCCATCACGGGCTCCTTCCGCAGGGTTACCGCGGAGTATGGACGGCCGGGCGGGTACGCGCCTATGAGGGTGCTCACGCCGTGACCGCGGTTGCCCCGTTACTGTGCCGATCGTTACCAATCCGGCCACAGTCACGGCCGAACGGCTTCGGGGCAACGGTTACGTGCCGCGTGGGGGTCGGCCTGCTTTCGGCCGAATCAGTAAAGTGCGGTTCCGGGCAACCGGTGGCTGGGAAGGAGCGTGATGAACGAGAGCTACGAACACCCGTCATTCGAGCACCAGCCGTACCCGCCGCAGGGCCCGCCGCCGGGCGCGGGTCTGGCGATCGGGTCGCTGGTGTGCTCGATCGCGGGCTTCATCGTGTGCGCGCCCGCGGCGATCGCCGGGGTCGTGATGGGGCACATCGCCTACTACCGCTCGCGCCACGGGAGGGCGACCGGCGGGGCGCTGGCGATCGCCGGGTTCGTGATCGGTTACCTGGCGCTGGCCGTGTGGGGGATCATGATCCCGCTCGTGCTGCACGAGCTCGACAAGTACGGCGCCTTCGGCTGAGAAGGCTCGCGGTGGGCGACCACCAGAACCGAGGGGGAACCCGATGACCAACCCGTCCGAGCCGCAGGACCGGCCGAACGAGACCACGGCGTACGAGCCACCGGCGACCGCCTACCCCGGCTCCTACGAGCCGCCGGCCACCGCGGACCCGGCCCCGTACGACCCGCCGGCGGGCGACGCGACGGCGTTCAGCTCGCCCGACAGCGTCAGCTCGGCGAGCGACCAGCCGACGAGCTTCGCCGCGCCGGACAGCACGGGGGCCTCGGGCGAGACCGCTTTCGCCGCGCCGGGCTCGAACGACACCGCGTCGCCGTATGCGGCACCGGGCAGCACGACCGGTGAGCAGCCGTCCCCCTACGCCGCGCCCGGCAGCCAGCCCTCGGGCGGCTTCGCGATGCCCGGCCAGCCCGAGCCCGCCGCGTACCCCGGCGTCCAGCCAGCCGGTGCGTACGCGGCCCCGGCCTACCCCGGCCAGCCGTACCCGGGCCCGACCGCCTCGTACCCGGGCGCTCTCGCTGTTCCCGGTACGCCGGCCGCCGCGCCGTACGGCCAGCCCTACCCGCAGCAGCCCTACGGCCAGCCGTACTCGCCCTACGGCCCGCAGCAGTCCAACGGCCTCGCCATCGGCGCGCTCGTCTGCTCGCTGCTGGGCCTGCTCACGTGCCTGATCGCGATCCCCGGCATCGTCATGGGCCACATCGCGCTCGCGAAGGCCAACCGCGGCGAAGCGGGCGGCCGCGGCATGGCGCTGTCGGCCGTGGTGATCGGTTACGTGATCGTGGCGCTGTACGTGGGCTTCTTCGTCACGATCGTGATCCTCGGGACCAACGGCTACCTCGACAACTGACCGGAAAAGAACACTCGCGCGGCCCGTCTGGCGAGGCGGGCCGCGCGTGCGTCACTCGGTCAGCGCGTCGCCTTCCTGGCGCGGCTGCGGCGGGCCCAAGAACCCGTTGGTCTCGGACTTGTCCAGCGCGGGCCGCTCCGGCGAAGCCGCCTCCTCAGTCGCCGATTTCCCGGCCTTCGGCGTGTTCGAGTCGAGGAACCGCAGCAGCTCCACGGGGAACGGCAGCACGAGCGTCGAGTTCTTCTCCGCCGAAACCTGCACCACCGTCTCGAGCAGGCGCAGCTGCAACGCGCCCGGGTGGTCGCTCATCGCCGCCGCGGCCTGCGCGAGCTTTTCCGACGCCTGCAGCTCACCGTCGGCGGAGATCACGCGCGCGCGGCGTTCGCGTTCGGCCTCGGCCTGGCGGGACATCGAGCGCTTCATCGACTCCGGCAGGGCCACGTCCTTGATCTCGACGCGGTCGATGTGGATGCCCCAGTCGATCGCGGGGCTGTCGATCATGATCTCGAGGCCCTGGTTGAGCCGTTCCCGGTTCGACAGCAGGTCGTCGAGGTCGCTCTTGCCGATGATGGACCGCAGCGACGTCTGGGCCACCTGGCCGACGGCCGCGCGGTAGTCCTGCACGTTGACCGCGGCCAGCACCGGGTCGACCACGTTGAAGTACACGACGGCGTCGACGCGGACCGTCACGTTGTCGCGCGTGATGCCGTCCTGGCCGGGCACCGGCATGGTGACGATCTGCATGTTCACCTTGTGCATGCGGTCCGCAACCGGTACCAGGAGGGTCAGGCCGGGCCCGCGCACCTCCGGGCGCACCCGCCCGAAGCGGAACACCAGGCCACGTTCGAACTGTTTCACCACGCGTACACCGGAGGCGAGCCAGACTCCGCCCACGACGACCACCGCGCTGAGAATTTCAACGATCATGGCAGCTCCCCGGGATCGCAGAACCCCTGGATTTTTACTGTACGCGCGCTTGGTGCCCAGGGAAATGACTCGACGTGACTGCCACGATGGTCAAGTGCCCCGACTCGTGATCCCGCCGTCGTTCGCCACCCGCGCACCGCGGGCCCTCGGAGCGGCCTGCCTGCCGTGGCTGGCGTCGCTGCCCGACCTCGCCGACCGCTTCGCCCGCGAATGGGGCCTGGAGTTCGAAAGCGAGGCGATGCACGGGTTCGTCGGCGTCGTGCAGCCCGCGCGCCGGGCCGACGGCACGCCCGCCGTGCTCAAACTCGGCTGGCCGCACGAGGAATCGCGCGACGAGCCACTCGCACTGTCCACATGGGCCGGTCGCGGTGCTGTGCTGTTGCTGGAGTCCGCGCCCGAAGAAGGCGTGCAGCTGCTGGAACGCCTCGACCACACGCGGACGCTGCACACCGAGCCGGTGCTCGAAGCCGTGGAGATCATGAGCGAGCTCGCGCGCCGGCTGGCGGTGCCCGCGCCACCGGAGCTGTCGCGGACATTGCCCGGCGAAGCCGAGCGTCTGCTGGAGGAGCTGCCGAAGAGCTGGCACGACCTCGGCGGCCCGTTCCCCCGCCGCGAGCTCGACGCCGCCCTCGACGTGTGCCGCGGCCTCGGCCCCACCGCGGGCGCGCTGCTCGTGAACGAGGACCTGCACTACGAGAACGTGCTGGCCGCCCGGCGTGAACCGTGGCTCGTGATCGACCCCAAACCGATCGCCGGCGACCTCGAGTACGGGGTGTTCTCCTTGCTGTGGAACCGGTTCGACAAATCCACAGTGGACGCCAAGCTGGCCGCCACCGGGCTCGACCCCGAGCGCGCCCGCGCGTGGACGCTGGTGCGCGCGGTGCAGAACCGGCTCTGGTTCGAGTCGGATCTGCGTGACTTCACCGATCTCGGCGACGAGCAGCCCTCCTCCGAGGCTCTGCCCGCTTTGACCGCCTGGGCCTGGGAGTCCTAGCTGAGAGGACGCTGGCAAGACACGGTTCCCTGACGCGGGCGCCGGGGCCTGCTTGCGGATAGTGTCTGCCCCATGGCTGCCGTGAACAGGGTTTTCGTGGCTCGGCTGGCGGGTCTGCCGGTGTTCGGGCCCGACGGCGAGTCGATCGGGAAGGTCCGCGACGTCGTCGCGGGCCTGCGACTCGACCAGCAGCCGCCCCGCATCCTCGGCCTGGTGGTCGAGCTCGCGACGCGGCGGCGCGTTTTCGTGCCCATGCTGCGTGTCACCACGATCGAGCCGACGGCTGTGACCCTGGCCACCGGTTCGGTGAACATGCGGCACTTCACCCAGCGCCCCAACGAGGTCCTCGTGTGCGGGCAGCTGCTCGACGCGCACGCGTCACTCGCCGGCACCGAGACGCGCGTGACGGTGGTCGACGCCGCGATGGAACCCACCCGGACGCGCGACTGGGTGCTCGCGAAGCTCGCCATCCGCGAACGCCAGACCCGGCTCGGGATCGCACGCCGCCGTGCCGCGATGCACGTGCTGGCGTGGAACGAGGTCGCCGGGCTCGGCCTGACCGACCTCACCGGACAGCCGCAAGGCGCCGGACAGCTGCTGATGCTGTTCGACACCATGCGGGCCGTCGACATCGCCGCGACCGTGCGCGACCTGCCGCTCAAACGCCGGCACGAGGTCGCCGACGCGATGGACGACGAACGCCTCGCCGACGTACTGGAGGAGCTGCCCGACGACGACCAGAAGGAGCTGCTGGCCTACCTCTCGGAAGAGCGCGCGGCCGACATCCTCGAAGCGATGAGCCCGGACGACGCCGCCGACCTGCTGGCCGAGCTGGCGCCCGCCGACCAGAGCCGGCTGCTGGCGTTGATGGAGCCCGAGGAGTCGGAGCCGGTCCGGCGGCTGCTGGCGTACTCGTCCGACACCGCGGGCGGCCTGATGACCCCGGAGCCCGTGGTGCTCACGCCCGACGCGACCGTGGCCGAGGCGCTCGCGCACATCCGCAACGCCGACCTGCCTGCCGCGCTGGCCAGCATGGTGTTCGTGTGCCGCCCGCCGACGGCGACGCCGACCGGCCGGTTCGTGGGCGTGGCGCACTTCCAGCGCCTCCTGCGCGAGCCGCCCGCTGAGCTCGTGGCGAGTGCCGTGGACACCGACCTCACGGCGCTTCGGCCCGAGGCCTCGTTGGCCGAGGTCACGCGCTACTTCGCCGCGTACAACCTGGCGTGCGGTCCCGTGGTCGACGCCGAGGAGCACCTGCTGGGCGCCGTCACCGTCGACGACGTGCTCGACCACCTGCTGCCCGACGACTGGCGCGAAACCGGCCTGCACGACGTCGCCGACGTGCCCGCCGAGGTTCACGACCAGTCCAAAGCCCACCACCAGGAGGCCGACCGTGCCTGAACTCACCTCGGGCCGCCGGCTCGACCAGCCGCGCAGCCAGGCACGGTTCCGGCTCAACATCGACCCGGACACCTTCGGCCGCTTCACCGAGCGCATCGCCCGGTTCCTCGGCACGGGCAAGTACCTGTTCTGGCAGACGCTCATCGTCATCGTCTGGATCGTGCTGAACCTGGCCGCGGTGTCGCTGCGCTGGGACCCGTACCCGTTCATCTTGCTCAACCTGGCGTTTTCCACGCAGGCCGCGTACGCCGCCCCGCTGATTCTGCTGGCCCAGAACCGGCAGGACGACCGCGACCGCGTCTCGCTGGAAGAGGACCGCACGCGCGCCGCGCAGACGAAGGCCGACACCGAGTACCTGGCCCGCGAACTGGCGGCGCTGCGGCTCGCCGTCGGCGAGGTCGCGACCCGCGACTACCTGCGCAGCGAGCTCGACCGGCTGCGTGAGGACCTCGCGATGAGCCCCAAGTCACGCAAGCCGAAGCAGGCGGCGAAATCGGACGTGCCGACCGGTACGTAACATGGGGCAGGTGACGAGTACACAGCAGCTCCCCAGCGTCGACGACGTCCGCACCGCGCTGAAGGACGTGTACGACCCCGAAATCAAAAAGCCGATCACCGACCTCGGCATGGTCAAGGACGTCGTGGTCGGCGAAGACGGCGTGGTCGCCGTCGGCATCTACCTCACCGTGGCCGGCTGCCCGCTCAAGGCGACGCTGACCGAGGACACCACCAAGGCCGTCAAGAAGCTCCCCGGCGTCGCCGACGTGCGGGTGGAGCTCGACGTGATGAGCGACGAGCAGCGCACCGAGTTGCGCAAGTCGCTGCGCGGCGACTCCGCCGAGCCGGTGATCCCGTTCGCGCAGCCGGGCTCGATGACCCGCGTGTACTGCGTCGCGTCGGGCAAGGGCGGGGTCGGCAAGTCGTCCGTCACCGTGAACCTGGCCGCCGCGATGGCCGAGCGCGGCCTTTCGGTGGGTGTCGTGGACGCCGACATCTACGGCCACTCGATCCCCCGCATGCTGGGCGCGCGCGAGAAGCCGACCAAGGTCGAAACGATGATCATGCCGCCGCAGGCGCACGGCGTGAAGGTGATCTCGATCGGCATGTTCACGCCGGGCAACGCGCCGGTGGTGTGGCGCGGCCCGATGCTGCACCGCGCGTTGCAGCAGTTCCTCGCCGACGTGTTCTGGGGCGACCTCGACATCCTGCTGCTTGACCTGCCGCCGGGCACCGGCGACATCGCGATCTCCGTGGCGCAGCTGATCCCCAACGCGGAGATCCTCGTGGTCACCACGCCGCAGCAGGCCGCCGCCGAGGTGGCCGAGCGCGCGGGCGCGATCGCGATGCAGACGCGCCAGCGCGTGGCCGGCGTGATCGAGAACATGTCGTGGCTGGAGACGCCTTCGGGCGAGCGCATGGAGATCTTCGGCTCCGGCGGCGGCCAGGCCGTGGCCGACTCGCTGTCGAAGTCCGTGGGCTCGACCGTGCCGCTGCTGGGCCAGGTGCCGCTCGACCCGCGCCTGCGCGAGCAGGGCGACGAGGGCACGCCGATCGTGCTGGCGGAGCCGGACGCACCGGCGTCGCTCGTGCTCAAGGAAGCGGCGAAGAAGCTCACCGTCCGGGCCCGCGGCCTGGCGGGGATGATGCTGAACGTCAGCCCCGCCGGCCGCTGAGCCTGGCCGTTCGAACCGCTGGGTCCGCGCCTGCGATCAGGAGGCGCGGACGGTCGTCAGGAGCGTCTTGCCGGCACCCAGCGTCACCGCGGTGGCGCCGGGCTGCGTGACGGCCCAGTCGATGTTCGCGGCGTCGCCGGGGCCGACGGCGGTGGCGGCTTCGGGGTGGCCGTCGACGTTCACGTCGACCTGCTGGTCCGAGGTGAGCACGACGCGGACGCGGTCGCCGACCTGCACGTCGACGGTGCCGGCGGGCGGGTTGACCTTGCCCTTGCTCCAGTCGAGCGTGATCAGGACATTGACGTCGGGCACGCCGGTCTGGGCGCCGCGCTTCACGTAGGTCTGGTCGCCGGCCGGGGCGTTCAGCGTGCTGCTCGGGGCCGGGGAACCGGACGGGCCGCCGGTCGTCGCGGGAGCGGGCACCGACGTGTAGGTGGCCGGCGGCTGGGTGCTGGGCTCGTCGTCCGCGGTGCACCCGACGGCCAGGACACCCGCTGCGGCGATGATTGCGGCCAGGGCGCCCGCACGGCGTGACATGTCAGAGACCTCCAGGGTCGTTATGGGCGGTTCGCCCGAGGCTACCCAGGAAGTTCGTTTCGTCTTGCGAGAGGTCGGGTCACGTCGGGCCGGCAACGCGCCACAGCCAACTCGCCCGCTCCCGGCGCCGCAAGTCGGCACGCACCCGATGCGGCATGGTCCGGCCTAGGTCACACCCTGACGGGTCGCAACCGGACGGACCCGGCGCTCAGGTGGCGTCGGGGTCGACCGGGGGCCGCTCGCCCGGCTTGAGCGGTTCGGCCTGCGGCGTGGCGCTCTGCGGCTTCACGGCGTGGGAACCGTTGGACCCGTTCGTCCCGTTCGAACCGTTCGTGGAGTTGAAGCTGTTGAGCCCCAACGGATCCGCGTCGCCGTCGAACAGGTGCTGGGTCACGACCCGCTTGGGGTCGAAGTTGCGCAGCCCGCGGAGGTCTTCCAGCGGCTTGCGGAGCTGGTCGAACTCCGGCCCCATCTCCTCGCGCAGCTGCGCGCGCGCACCGTTGGCGAACTCGCGGACCTTGCGCACGCTCTTCGCCAACCACGACGCGGCTTCCGGAAGCCGCTCCGGGCCGAGGATGAAGAGACCGGCGACGATGAGCACGAGGATCTCGCCCCATCCGACACTGTCGAACACCCGTGAACCTCCGCTCGGTGCTTCCCCCGTCAGAGTACCCGGGCCGCCCCGCGTTCCGGCAGGCCCGAAGGGCGAAGCGGGGCTTAAGACGATGTGACGTCGATCAGTCGGACCCGAGAGTCACGTCGACGACCAGCACCGCGCCGGCTCGCGCGAGCTGCACCGGCACGACCTCACCGACGTCGTGGTTGCGGACGGCCACGGTCAGCTCCGCGGAGTCACGCACCAGCCGGTCGCCGATCTTCGTGATCACGTCGCCCTCCTTGATGCCGGCGGCGGCGGCCGGACCGCCTGCCTCCACGTTCTTCACCTGCGCACCCATCGTGGACGAGCCGGCGACCGTCGAGGAGGCGTTGATGCCGATGTCCGCGTGGACGACCTTGCCGTCCTTGATGAGCGCCTTCGCGATCTTCATCGCGTAGTCGCTCGGGATGGCGAAGCCGATGCCGATGCTGCCGCCGTCGGCGCTCGACGAGCGGATCGACGAGTTGATGCCCACCAGCGCGCCGGTGGAGTCGACGAGCGCGCCACCGGAGTTGCCGTGGTTGATGGCGGCGTCGGTCTGGATGGCTTCGTAGGTCACGGGCGGCTCGCCGCTGTCGCCGCCGGCGGTGATCGGCCGGTCGAGCGCGCTGACGATGCCCGACGTCACGGAGTTCTGCAGCGCCAGCGGAGAACCGACGGCGATCACGGCGTCGCCCACCTGCAGGTCGGACGACTTGCCGATCTGCATCACCACGGGGTTGGTCACGTTGACCTTCACCACGGCGAGGTCGGTCTTCTGGTCGGAGCCGACGATCTTGGCCTCGGTGCGCGTGCCGTCGTTGAAGATCGCGGTGATCTTCACGGTCGGGTCGGCGACGGCGGTGGTGACGACGTGCTCGTTGGTGAGGATGTAGCCCTGCGGGTCGATCATCACGCCCGAGCCCTGCTCACCGGAGTCGGCGCCGGGCTTGAAGACCTCGAGCGACACGACCGCGGGCGAGACGCGCTTCGCGATGTCGGCGATCGACCCCGGCGGGCGTTCCTTCGACGCTTGGGCCTCGGAGATCGTGGCGCTGCCGGTAAGCGCCGAACCCGTGTCGGCGATCCACCAGCCGACCAGCCCGCCGACCGCACCCACCAGCAGCGCGACCACACCGAGCAGCGCCAGCGCCTTCGGCTGCACGCGACGGCCGAACAGCACCTCGGGCAGGCTCAGCAGCGCGCCGGACGGACGTTTACCGGGCTTCTCCTCGTCTTCCGCGGGCATCGCCGGGCCGGCCAGCACGGCGCCGGCCGCGGGATCACGCCACGGGTCGCGCGGGTCCGTCCACAGGGGATCCTCGGGCGCGGGCTGCTCGCCGGTCGCCTCGCGCGGGCGCTCCAGCACCACCCCCTCGGCACCCGGCGGCCGGCGGAACGCCTCCGCGAGCGACTCGGGCGTGGGCGGCGCCAGGTCGAGGTTGCCCTTGCCGTTGGTGGCGGGCGTGTAGAGCTTGTCGAACGCCCCGTCGACACCACGCGGCCGGCCGAACACCGCTTCCTGCGCCGGGTCCACGGCGGGGCGGTCGAGCGGCCGGGGTCCCAGCCGGTCGTCGCCCGCGGCAGGCGGCTGGGCGGAGTTCGCGTTCGGCTGCTCGGTCATCATTCCCCGGGGCTGAGATCAGGTGGCTGGGCGTGACGATACCCAAGCCTCGACGTCCGAGTCTGCCCAGACGACGGTGAAATGGCTGTTGCCCCGCGCTCGCCATCCGTTCTGCCGCGGTGGTCGGAGCCGCTCGCCAGGGCAGGTTGGCAGCTATCCCACTGCGGCGCCGACTCCGAGAGCTGGAGCGCCGGCGACCGTTCAGCCGACCGGCGCAGCGGGACATGGCTGTTGCCCCGCACCGCTACCTCCCCCTGGAGAAGCGGTGCGGGCGGCTCAGCGAGCCGGAACCGGGGTCAGCCGGTCGACCACCGGCGTGGCGGTGGTCGACGTCGGGGACGGAGGCGGCAGCGTCGGCTCGGAGCGGGGTACGGCCATCTGGGCGGGCAGCAGGTTGGCGTTGGGCTGCGGCACGCCGCCGGTGTCCGGGGCGCCCTCGCCGCTGTCGGCGGTGGTGCCGACGAGAGCCAGCGCGCTCAGCACCAGCCCGGAGACGACGACGCCCGCGCCTTGGGCGGCGCGTTTACGGGTGAGGGTGAAACGGCCGCCGCCGAGCACGTGGGACGAGTGCCCGAGCGGCGTGGACGAGCCCAACGGGGCAGTACCTCCGAGAACCCCCGCGTCACGCAGGCCTGCGACCCGGTCCGGGCGCTGGATGGCGACGAGCTGGCCGTCGGCCGTCATCGCCAGGTTGTCGGGAGTGCCGGGCAGTTCGGTGTGGTCCGGGATCGACCGCAGGCTCGCGAGGAAGCCGGCCGACATCGACGGCTCACCGGCGCGCTTCACGGCCTCGACGGCCTGCCGCTGGGCGGCGACCTCGGCAGCGCACCCCGGGCAGCGGGCGATGTGGGCCGACGCGCGGTCCTGCGCGCCGAGCGACAGCTCGCCGTCGACCAGGGCGACCACGACGTCGGGAAGCAAGTGCGACTCGGGGAGACCCCACCCTCGCGCAGCGGTCATACCGGCACCTTCACAGACTCGTCCCGAAGCGCACGGCGGCGCTCCAGCGACGCACGCAACGCCTGCCGGCCGCGGTGGATGCGGCTGCGGACGGTGCCGAGCTTGACACCCAGCGTGGCGCCGATCTCCTCGTACGAGAGGCCTTCGACGTCGCAGAGCACCACGGCGGCCCGGAACTCCGGAGGCAGCTCGTCGAGCGCCTCCTGCAGGTCGGGGTCGAGGTGCGTGTCGGTGTAGACCTGCTCGGGGCTCGGGTCGTCGCCGACGATGCGGTCGGTGTCGTCCGGCAGCCCCTCCATGCGCACGCGCGAGCGGCGGCGCGCCATGTCGAGGAACAGGTTCGTGGTGATGCGGTGGAGCCAGCCCTCGAAGGTGCCCGGCTTGTACGACGCGAGCGAGCGGAAGACGCGGATGAACGTCTCCTGCGTGAGGTCCTCGGCGTCGTGGCTGTTGCCCGTGAGGCGGTATGCCAGGCGATAGACGCGGTCGGCGTGTTCGCGCACGACCTCGTCCCATGACGGGGGCGTCCAGGTGGCCTCGCCCGAGTCCACGGTCACCAGCTCGGGTTCCGACTTGTCAGCGGTCTGCATCAGGGGAGCAGGCACCTCCATCTGCGACTCTCCTCTTCTGCTCAGCCAACGCTGCTCTCGGGCACGGTGTTCCCGCACGGTCGAGATTGAGTTTGTCGGGTCTCCTTATGGTTCTAGTGAGACAGGACTGAGAGCAGGCTGAGAAGTTATTTCGGCGGGCTTACCAGGGAGCCTTCGCTGATTTATCGACAAGCAACGCTAACCTTCGCGCGTGAGTTCCGGGACGCATGCGGCCTCGGCGGCCGAGCCGGTCGGCGCCGAGTACGTCGACGGGTACCTTCCCGACGACGACGTACTGGCCGCGGCGCGGGCGCGCGCGGCCGACCTGGGCTGCGCCCCGCTGGCGTCGGGGGCGGGCGCGACCTTGCGTTTCCTCGCCGCGACGCTCGGCGCGCGGGCCGTGGTGGAGGTCGGCACGGGGGTCGGGGTGAGCGGCCTGCACCTGCTGCGCGGGATGGCCCCCGACGGCGTGCTGACGTCGATCGACCTCGAGCCGGAGTACCAGCGCGCGGCGCGCAAGACGTTCCTCGAAGCCGGCATCCCGCCCGGCCGCACGCGGCTGATCGTCGGCCGAGCCCTCGACGTGCTCCCCCGGCTCACGCCCGGCGGCTACGACCTGGTGTTCATCGACGCGGCGCGCCTCGAGTTCCCCAACTACTACGAGAAGGGCGTCTCGCTGCTGCGCCGCGGCGGGATCATCGCCTTCCACAACGTGCTGGCCGGCGGCCGCGTCGCCGACCCGTCGCGGCGGGACCCCGAGACACTCGCCCTGCGCGAGGTCGCGCGGGCGATGCGGGAGGACGAACGCCTGGTCCCGGCCCTGTTGCCGGTCGGCGGCGGGCTGCTGGTGGCGGCGGTCGGCTGAGGTTCTACGTGTGCGCCAGCTCGCGGGTGCGGACGTGGACCGTGGTGCCCACGCCGACGGCGGCCGCGGCCAACGCGAGCCACACGGCCACGGCGGCGATGAGCCAGGCCCAGCCGGCTTCGCCGTAGATCACCGCGCCGACCGCGCCGCCGACGCTGCTGCCGAGGTAGTACATGAGCGTGTAGCAGCCGCCGGTCTGGCCGCGGGCGTTCTCGGGTGCCTCGGCGGCGGCCCAGCTGTTGGCGATGGCGTGGGCGGCGAAGAACGAGCAGGTCAGCACCACAAAACCGACCGCGACCATCGCCACGGATTCCGGGATGGTGAGCGCCGCGCCGACGGCCATGAGCAGCAGCGCGCCGATGATCGCGCGGCGGCGGCCGATTCTCGTCGCCAGCCGGTTGGCCGTCGCCGAGGAGACCGAGCCCAGCGCGTAGGCGAGGAAGACGAGTGACGCGATGGCCGGCGAGAGGTGCAGCTCGCCGGTGAGGCGGAAGCCCGCGGCGTTGTAGAGCGCGACGAACGAGCCCATCGCCAGCAGCGCGACGGCGTACTGGGCCAGGAGCACGGGTTTGCGCACGGCGTGGAGCAGGCCGACGCCGACGTCACGCAGGGATTGGCGGTCTTCCTGGTGCTGCCGGCCCCTCGGCAGCACCACGACGGTGACGATCGCGCAGACCAGCGAGATGCCGGCCACGACGTACAGCGCGCCGCGCCAGCCCAGCGGACCCGCGGTGAAGCCCGTCGCGAGGCGACCGGTCATGCCGCCGATGGAGTTGCCGGCGATCATCGCGCCCACGGCCGCCGCGACCCCGACCTTGCCGAGCCGTTCGACGAGGTACGCCGTGGCGACGCCCGGGAAGCCCGCGATCGCCACCCCCTGGACGGCGCGCAGCACCAGCATCACCGAGTACGACGGCACGAGCGGCAGCAGCAGCCCCAGCACCGCCGAGATCACCACCGAAGCGATGATCACCGACCGCCGCCCGACCACTTCGGACAGTGCCGCGATGGGCAGCACCGAGATCGCCAGCGCACCCGTCGCCACGCTCACCGCGAGCGACGCGCCACCGGGGTCGAGGTGGTACTGCTGCGCGAGCTGCGGCAGCACCGGCTGCGGCGCGTAGAGCAGCGCGAACGACGTGAACCCGGCAGCGGCGACGGCGACCTTGACCCGGACGGTGGTGCTGGCTGTAGTGGTCACGTCTGCCGAAAGTAAGGAGAGCTAACCAATACGTCCAATACGGTCATGCGCGATAATCCATACTGTGACGCATGAACGCCTGACTTCCCAGCTCGCACCCCACCTGCTGCTCCTCGCGACCCTGCGGAGCACGAGGAACGTCACACGCACGGCCGAGCTGCTGGGTGTGCCGCAGCCCACGGTGAGCCGTCGGCTGGCGGCGCTCGCGGAGTCGTTGGGGGCGCCGTTGACGGTGCCGGACGGGCGGGGGATCCGGCTGACGCGCGCCGCGGAGTTGCTGGCGGAGGCTGCTGAGCGGGCGTTGGCTTCCGTGGACGCCGGGGCGCGGCTGGCTCGGGAGGAGATCGAGCCGGAGAGCGGGCGGGTGGTGCTCGGGTTCCTGCATCTGCTGGGGAGGTCGTTGGTGCCGTCGTTGCTGCGGGGGTACCGGGCGCAGGTGCCGGGGGCGCGGTTCACGTTGGTGCAGGGGTCTCGGCAGGAGATGGTGGATCGGCTTGCCGGTGGCGAGCTGGATTTGGCGTTGCTGGCGCCGGTTCCTGACGATGTGGTGTTCGAGACGGCGGTGTTGGCGACGCAGCCGATTTTGCTGTCGGTGCCGGCGGGGCATCGGCTGGCGGGACGTCGTGGGGTGCGGATGGAGGAGTTGGCGGAGGAGGAGTTCGTGTTGCTGGAGCCCGGGTACGGGCTTCGGCGGATCACGGACGAGTTGTGTGCGGCGGCGGGGTTTTCGCCGAGGATTGCGTTCGAGGGGCAGGAGTCGGACACCGTGCGGGGGTTGGTGGCCGCTGGGTTGGGGGTGGCGTTGCTGCCGCATTTCGAGCCGGGGGCGCCGGCTGGGGTGGCGGAGGTGCCGATAGAGCCGCCGGTGGGGAGGACGATCGGGTTGGCTTGGCGGAGGGGGGAGCCGGTCAGTCGGGCTGTGCGGGTTTTTCGGGAGTTTGTGTTGGGGATGGATTGGTGAGGTTCTTCGGGTTGTTTGGTTCGCGGTTCTTTGGGTTCTTCGGTCCTTCGCGGGGGCGTGTTGCGTTGGGGGTGCACCCCGAAGCTGGATTGTGTTGACGGCCGGTGAGCCGTTGTCAAGGCGGGAAAGCGTGCCTTGACAACGGCTCGCCGGCCGCAAGGAGGCTTCGGATCGGGGTGCCGGGGAGGGGCTGGGTGCAGGGTCTGCCGGGTGGGTTGGCGGCGGTTGGTGAGGGTGGATGCGGCCAGGGTGCAGGGTGCGGTCGCGCGGGTGCGTGGCGGTTGGTGGGGGTGGCGCAGCCTGGGTGCAGGGTCCGCTCGGTGGATTGGCGGCGGTTGGTGAGGGTGGATGCAGCCTGGGTGCAGGGTGGGGTCGCGCGGGTGCGTGGCGGTTGGTGGGGGCGGCGCGGCCTGGGTGCAGGGTGCGGTCGCGCGCGTGCGTGGCGGTTGGTGGGGGCGGCGCGGCCTGGGTGCAGGGTGCGGTCGCGCGCGTGCGTGGCGGTTGGTGAGGGCGGCGCAGCCTGGGTGCAGGGTGCGGTCGCGTGGGTGAGTGGCGGTTGGTGGGGCGGCGCGGCCTGGGTGCAGGTTTCGTCGCGTGGGTGAGTGGCGGTCGGTGGGGGCGACGCGGCCTGGGTGCAGGGTGCGGTCGCGCGCGTGCGTGGCGGTTGGTGAGGGCGGCGCAGCCTGGGTGGGTGGTGAGTTGGGCAGGCGGGTGGCGGTTGGGTGGTGGCGAGAGCGCCCCAATGTGGCGTTCGGTGCGGTGAGCGCAACGAACGCCACATTGGGGCGAGGCGTGGGGCGGGGGGGTCAGGCCGAGTAGGAGGCGGCCAGTTCCACCAAGGTGCGGGCGGCGAAGCCCGAAGCGCCGGGGACCACGTCGTCGTACGTTTTGTCGGCGCGGGCGGGGCCGGCGATGTCGAGGTGGGCCCAGGGCAGGCCGGCCGTGAACTCGCGGAGGAAGAGGGCGGCCATGATGCCGCCGGGGCCGCCGGGGGCCTGGCGGACGTCGCCGAGTTCGCCTTCGATGCCGGGGGCGTAGTCGTCGACCAGGGGCATGCGCCACCAGGACTCGCCGGCGCGGGTGCCGGCGGCCACGACGCGGGCGGCGAGGTCGTCGTCCGTCGAGAACAGGCCGCCGGTGCGCAGGCCCAGGGAGACCTTCATGGCGCCGGTCAGGGTGGCGGCGTCGATGACGGCGTCGGGCTTGTACGTCCGGATCCCGTAGGCGAGAGCGTCGGCCATGACCATGCGGCCCTCGGCGTCGGTGTTGCCGACCTCGGTGGTGCGGCCGCCGTAGTGGCGGACGATGTCGCCGGGGCGGTACGAACCACCGGAGACGTGGTTCTCGGCGGCGGGCACCAACGCCGTCACGCGCACGGCCAGACCCAGCGCGGCGATGGCGCGCACGGAGGCGATCACGGCCGCGCCGCCCGCCATGTCGGTGCGCATGAGGTGCATGCCGTCGGCAGGCTTGACCGACAGACCACCGGTGTCGAAGGTGATGCCCTTGCCCACGAACAGCAGGTGGGTCTTGGCGCCGCGCGGAGAATACGAGAGCTCGATCAAGCGCGGCGGGGCGTCCGAACCTCCCCCGACCGCGAGCACGCCGCCGAAGCCGTTGTCCGCGAGCCACTTCTCGTCGCGCACGTGCACGGTCACCGCGGCCGAGCCGACGACCTTCGCGGTGGTGTTCGCGAGCCACGCGGGGTTCTTGATGTTCGACGGTGCGTTGGCCAGGTCCCGCGTCAGCGCGGCGGCGGCCGCCAGCTCACGTACGCGGGCGACCTCGTCCGCGTACGCCGCGGCCGAAGGGCCCACCAGCCGGACGGTCTGCACCGCGGGCTTCGGGTCCTCTGTGGTCACCACGAACCGGTAGCCGCCCAGGAACAAGCCCATCGCGAGCTCGCCGACGTGCGCAGCGGTCACGTCCTCGGGCAGCCCCACCTGGACCGTCCGCGCCGGCTGGTCCACGGAGGACACCGCGCGCGCCAGCGCCGCCCCCGCGCGGCGGTAGTCGCGCGGCTCGCCCGCGCCGAGGCCGGCGACCCAGCGCACCGCGCCGTCGGCGGGGACTTCCTGCACGTCACCCGCCTTGCCGGTCGCTTTCACCCCGCCGAGTTCCACCTCCGCGGACGAAAGCGCCAGCACCACTTGCGGGGCACCGCGCCGGAACGCGTCGGCGACCTCGATCTCGGGCAGTTTGGTCGGGACAGGCGGTAGCGAGTTACGCACAGTGAGCAACCTTCGGGCGCAGATGAACCGCGACCCCGGCCTCCATGAGGAGACCGGGGTTCGGTGAGCGGATGGGGAGGGGAGCCGGAATCAGCCGGTGACCTCCTGAAGTGCTGCGCCGAGGTCCTTCGCTTCTTCCGCGGAGAGCTCGACGACGAGACGGCCGCCACCTTCCAATGGCACCCGCATCACGAGGCCCCGCCCCTCCTTGGTCACTTCGAGGGGACCATCTCCGGTCCGGGGCTTCATGGCCGCCATAGCGTGCTCCCTCCGTCTCAACCGGCGCGCCCGGGTCGCGCACTCCCATGCCAGCCGGGTCTTGACCCCCATTGTCCCTCATCAGCGGCCGGGCGCGAACGCGGACCGATCATTTGCCGCCGTATCGGTGCTGGTATGCGCCACGCGGGGCTGAAAGACTCGGCGGAGGACCCACGATTACGCCAAGAGGAGCACCACAGTGACCACACCCGACGTCCTCCTGACCGCCGACGCCGACGGCGTGCGCACCCTGACCCTGAACCGGCCGGAGGCGTACAACTCGCTGACCGTCGAGCTCAAGGAACGGCTGCTCGCCGAGCTGCGCGCCGCGGCCGACGACGCGGACGTGCGCGCGGTCGTGCTCACCGGCGCGGGCAAGGCGTTCTGCGCGGGCCAGGACCTGAAGGAACACGTCGGGCTGCTGCAGGCGAACGACCCGGCCCCGCTGCACACGGTGAGCGACCACTACAACCCGATCGTCAAGGCCATCGTGGACATGCCGAAGCCGGTCATCGCTGCGGTCAACGGCACGGCCGCCGGCGCGGGCGCCGCGTTCGCCTACGCGAGCGACCTGCGGATCGCCGCCGAGTCGTCGTCGTTCCTGATGGCGTTCGCGAACGTCGGGCTCGGCCCGGACTCCGGCGCGTCGTGGACGCTGCAGCGGCTCATCGGCCTCGGCCGTGCCGCCGAGCTGATGCTGCTGGCCCGCACCGTCGACTCCGCCGAGGCGCAGCGCATCGGCCTGGTCGGCGAGGTCGTGCCCGACGAGGAGCTCGCCGCGCGCGCCCAGGCCGTGGCCGCGAAGCTCGCCGCCGGCCCGACGGTGGCGTACTCGAAGATCAAGCACGTGCTCGCCGTCTCCGCGCAGTCCTCTCTGGACGAAGCGCTCGCGGCCGAGGACGAGGCCCAGACCGCGCTCGGCGCCACGGCCGACCACACCGAGGCCGTGGAGGCCTTCGTCGGCAAGCGCAAGCCGAACTTCCAGGGCAAGTAGTCCGCGTGGGTGTTCCGTCCGGCCGAAAACCGGACGGAACACTCACGAGCGTTCGGCCCGGAAGCAGCCCGACACGTGGTCGTCGACCATGCCGGTCGCCTGCATCAGCGCGTAGCACGTGGTGGGGCCGAGGAACGCGAAGCCGCGCCTCTTCAGCTCCTTCGCCATGGCCTTCGACTCGTCGGTCACGGCCGGCACGTCGGCCATCGTCCGCGGCCGCTTGTGCTTCGCCGGGGCGAACGACCACAGCAGCTCGTCGAGCGGCGAATCCAGGCCCGCGATCGCGCGCGCGTTGTTGATGGCCGCCAGGATCTTCGCGCGGTTGCGCACGATGCCGGCGTCGGCCATCAGGCGCTCGATGTCGGCGTCGCCGAAGCGCGCCACCTTCGCGGGCTGGAACTTGCGGAACGCTTTGCGGAAGTTCTCCCGTTTGCGCAGGATCGTGATCCACGAAAGTCCCGACTGGAACGACTCGAGGGTCAGCCGCTCGTACAGCGCGACCTCGCCGTGCAGCGGCGTGCCCCACTCCTCGTCGTGGTAGGCCGTGTAGTCCGGCGTCGAGTTTCCCCAGGAGCAGCGCTTGACGCCGTCCTGGCCCAGCAGCTCCGTCACCGCTCACCGACCGAATAGTCCTGCACGAACTTCGCGAACCTCTTCATCGAGTGGTGCACCCCCAGCGAGAACGCCGGGCGCACCGCGGGCCAGCCGAGGCGCCCGATCAGCCCGAACGGCAGGTCGAGGTGCTCGGCCCAGACGAACGTGGAACGCGTCGGCCCGTTGGCCACGACCTGGAACGCCGCCGTGCCGCGCACGAGGCTGCCGAGGTGGCGCATGGTCACCCGCAGCGGCGGCTCCCACGCGGTGACCTCCATGGTGTCGGTGAACCCGATGCCGGCGATCCCCGTGGTGGCCGCGATCTTCGAACCGACGCTGCGCCCATTGCCTTCGAGTACACGCACGGTCGTGCCGAGCACCCACTCGCTCTGGCGCGGCCAGTCGGTGAGCGCCAGCCACGTCGTGCCCGCCGGGGCCTCGACCTCGACGGACAGGATCAGGTCACTACTCACCCGCGGGCCTCGGCTCCGGCTGGGCCGCCTCGAGCTCCGCGACGCGGCCGCGCAGCTCGTCGAGCTCCACGCCGAGCCGGCGCATCACCCAGTCCACTTCGGACATCTTGTAGCCGCGCAGCACGAGCTGGTAGCGCACGTGACGCACGTCCTCGCCCGTGATGTCCTCGGCGGGCAGGCGCGTGGGCGAGCTGCCCGGCGGCAGCGGGGCCAGCTCCTCGCCCCGGCCGAACACCACGGCGGCGAGCAGGAACACCACGGCGGCCACCAGCAGCATGACTACGAGGTAGATCAGCGCGGTCGTCACGCCACGATCGTGGCACACCGGCCCCAGGAACGTCGCGCGAGCACGACCAGACGCACCGACAGCAGTACATACGCCACCATCAGCAACACACACGGAACGGACAGGAACAGCCGCGAGACGTCCACGAAACCGGTCGCCACCACGAGAGTCAGCACCGAAGCGAGGTTCACGCCGACCGCGCCGGCGATGAAGAACCCGCACGTGCGCGCCAGGCGGACGCCGTCGACGCGGCGGCTCAGCCAGCGCGCGCAGACCAGCGCGATGAGGCCCACGGCCGGGACCACGAACACCGCGCCGTGGGAGAAGTGCGTGGCCACGCGGTACCACTCGGGCGTCGGGGTCGACAGCCGCGTCCAGTCGCCGAAGGTGAGGATCCGGGCGAAGTCCCAGGAAAGCTGCATCGCGGGCACGCCGAGCACGAGCTTCCACAGCGTGCGCACGCCGCTGTGCATGGACAGCTCCGCCTGGTAGTCGTCGGCCACCACGTCGACGCCGCCGAAGTCGGCCACCGCGCGGCGCTCGGCCTCCTCGGCCGGCCAGCCGCCTTCCCGGTACGCGTCGGCGGCGTCGTGCAGGCCGTCACGGGCTTCGGCGAGCAGGTCGTCTTTCGTCGACCGGCAGCCGACGAGCCGCCGGTCGAGGTCGGTCAGATACCCCTCGATCGCATTCACGCGGACCTCCCCCGCCGTCATGCCTCCGCCCGCAGGACGCCGCCGATCACCGTGGTGAACTCCCGCCACTCGGCTCGTTCGGCGGCGAGCGCCTGCTGCCCGGAGCGGGTGAGCCGGTAGGTGCGGCGCTTGCGCCCCGACACCACGTCCCACTCGCTGGCCAGGTAGCCGGCCCGCTCCAGCCTGCGCAGCGCCGGGTACACGGTCCCGGTCGGCAGGTCGAGCGCGCCGTCACTCCGCAGCGAGAGCGCCTCGATGATCGCGTAACCGTGCAGCTTCCGGCCGTCGAGCACAGCCAGCAGCAGCGCGTCGAGGTGCCCGCGCAACGTGTCCGCCTTCATAGGTGGGCAGTCTACTCATGTCGTCCTCGGAAGCGTAATCCCCCGTTCCGCACCGGGGACCCGGGGAAAACCCTGAGATGACCCGGATCTCATAGATTTCTCTACTACATGTAGCCGCGCTACATATACACTCGCTCGCCATGGACCCCCTACCCATAGCGCGACTCCAGTTCGCGACCACGACGTCGTTCCACTTCTTGTTCGTGCTGCTCACGCTGGGTCTGGTGACCGTGACCGCGGTCATGCAGACACGCGCGACGATCAGCGGCACCCCGCAGATGCTCCGCATGACCCGGTTCTGGGGCCGGCTGTATGTGATCAATTACGCGCTGGGCATCGCAACCGGAATCGTGATGGAATTCCAGTTCGGGCTCACCTGGACCGGGCTCTCCGCATTCGCCGGCGACGTATTCGGCGCGCCGCTCGCGATCGAGACGCTGGTGGCGTTCTTCCTCGAGTCGACTTTCCTGGGGCTGTGGATCTTCGGCTGGGGCCGGCTCGGCAAGTGGCTGCACCTGGCGCTGATCTGGCTGGTCACGCTCACCGCATACGCGTCGGCCCTGTTCATCATGGTCGCCAACTCGTTCCTGCAGAACCCGGTCGGCAGCCACCTGCAGGGCGGCGTGCTGCGCCTCGACGACTTCGGCGCGCTGCTCACCAACCCCGCCCTCGTGGCCTCGCTGCCGCACGTCATCGGCGGCGCGCTGATGACCGGCGGCTTCTTCGTGACCGGCGTGAGCGCCTACCACTTCCTCAAGCGCACCGCGGAGGTCGACTTCTTCTCCCGGTCGATGCGGTTCGGCGTGGTCACGGCGCTGATCGGCAGCATCGTCACGATCAACCAGGGCTTCGAGCAGTTCGGCGAGCTCGCGAAGTACCAGCCGGACAAGCTCGGCGAGAGCGCCGTCGGGGTGCCGCTGGCGGCGATGATCGGGATCGGGTTCGTCGCGCTGCTGTGCTCGCTGGCCGGCACGATCCTGCTGATCCGCAACTGGCTGATGCGCGCGCGGTTCCTGCACTACCTGATGGTCCCGGCGATCGCGCTGCCGTTCGTGGCTGCGATCTGCGGCTGGCTCGTGCGGGAGATCGGCCGCCAGCCGTGGCTGATCTGGGGCAAGCTGCGCACGGCCGACGCGGTCGCCGCCGTGCCCGGCGGCCAGGTCTTGTTCTCCTTCATCGCGTTCGGCGTGTTGTTCGCGGCGCTCGCCGTGGCCGACTGGGTGCTGCTCTCGCGGATCGCGCGGCGCGGGCCGGAGCCGGAACAAGCGCCCGTCGAGCCCGAACTTCCCATACTGAGCGGAGTCTGACGATGACGACCATCTGGTGGGGTGTGCTCGGGCTGCTGCTCGGCGGGTACTTCGCGCTGGCCGGCTACGACTACGGCGTCGGCTTCCTGCTCCCCGGCCTCGGCCGCGACGAGGCGAAGCAACGGCGGGCGCTGGGTGCGCTCGGGCCGTTCTTCCTGGCCAACGAGGTGTGGCTGATCGCCGCCGTCGGGGTGCTGTTCGGTGTGTTCCCGCACCTGGAGGGCCGCGTGTTCGCCGGGGCGTACGTGCTGGTGGTGGCGCTGCTGCTCGGGCTCGTCACGTTCACCGCGTCGGTGCAGCTGCGCAGCCGCAGGCCCGACTCGCGCCGCGGGCCCTGGTCGTTCGGCATCACGGCGGGCGCGCTCGTGACCACGCTGGCGTGGGGCCTGTTCCTGGGCAACCTCGTGCTCGGCCTGCCGGTCGACGCCCGGGGCAACCCCGTCGACGACGTGCTCGCGCTCTTCGACCCGTATGCCGTGTTGTGGGGGCTCGGGTTCGTGGCGCTGTTCGGGCTGCAGGCGGCGGTGTTCCTCACCGTGCGCGGGCCGGCGGAGCTCACCGGCCGGGCCGCGCGGTTCGCGAAGACGTTCGCGACGCCGGTCGGCACGTTCCTCGTCGTGGCCACGGCGTGGGGCGCGCTGGCGGTGTCGGGGATCTCGTGGGCCGCGATCGTGGTGACAGCGGTGGCGTTCGCGGCGTTCGGGACCGTCCTGTTCGGACTGCGCGCCAAGCGGTACCGGCTCGCGCTGCCCGCGGCGATGCTGCTGTCGGCGACCCCGGCGCTGGTGGTGGGCGCGCTGCGGTTCCCGACGATCCTGGTGTCCACTTCGGACCCCGGGTACGCGCTGACCGTTTCCGACGCCTTCACCGCACCCGAGACGGCGGGGCTGCTCGCGTGGTTCGCGGTGCCCGTGCTGGTGGTGCTGGTGGTCGTGCAGTGGCTGACCTGGCGGGCGAACCGCGGGCCCGTCGACCGGCAGTCGTTGCTGCACTTCTAGAGGGGGACGAAATGCCGTCACTGCCCGGCTTGCGCCGGTACCTGATCCTGCTCGGAATCCTCGGCGCGTTGACCGCCGGCGTGGTCCTGCTCCAGGCCGAAGGCCTCGCGACGTTGCTCACCGGTCGCGGCCTGGGCGTCACGCTCCTCGCCGCTGTGGGCGCGCGCGTGCTGCTCACCCTGGGGCAAGGCGTCGTCACCGGCCGGTTCGCGGCCGACGCCCAGGCCGGACTTCGCCGACGGTTGCTCGGGTCGACGGCCGACGCCGGCGTGGTCACGACGCAGGTCACGAAGGGCGTCGACGCGACCACGGCGTACCTCACCGGCTACCTGCCGGCGCTCGTCGCGTCGGTGCTCGTGCCGGTCGCCGTGGTGGTGCGGCTGGTCACGACCGACCTCACGTCGGCGCTGATCGTGGTGGCCACGCTGCCGTTGATCCCGGTGTTCGCGGCGCTGGTCGGGGCTCGCGCGAAGGCGCGAACGGAACGGCAGTGGGCGCTGCTCACGCGGCTGGGCGGGCACTTCCTCGACGCCGTGCGCGGCCTGCCCACGTTGAAGCTCTTCGGCCGCGCCCGCGCGCAAGCCCAGCACGTGCGCGCGATGGCCGACGCCCACGCCGATGCGACGCTGGGCACGCTGCGCGTCGCGTTCCTGTCGTCGCTGGTCCTGGAACTCGTGGCCACGCTGTCGATCGCGCTCATCGCCGTGCCCATCGGGTTCCGCCTGCTGGAAGGCTCCCTCACCGCGCACACCGCCATGCTGGTGCTGGTGCTGGCGCCCGAGGCGTACCTGCCGCTGCGTGCGGCGGGCGCGAAGTTCCACGCGGCGGCCGAAGGCCTCACGGCGTTGCGCAAAGCGCTGGCCACTCCCCGGCCGGCCCGGCGCGGCGGCACGGTGACCCGGCCGGCGGGGCCGCCGGAGATCGAGCTCGCCGGTGTTTCCGTGCGCTACGGCGAGGTCGCCGCACTGTCCGAAGTGGACCTCGTGATCGGCCGCGGTGACCACGTCGCCGTCACCGGGCCGAGTGGTTCCGGGAAGTCGACGCTGCTGGCCGTGCTGCTCGGGTTCGTCACGCCGACGAGCGGGCGGGTGCTCGTGGACGGGGTCGACCTGCGGTCCCTCGACCACCCGGCCTGGCTGCGGGACACGGCCTGGCTACCGCAGCGGCCGACGTTGTTCAGCGGCACCGTCGCGGAGAACATCGCGCTGGGTTCCGGAGCCGACGTGCCCGCCGCAGCCCACGCTGCCGCGCTCGACGACGTGGTCGCCGAGCTGCCCGAGGGCTACGCGACGCGCATCGGCGAGCTGGGCGCGGGATTGTCGGCGGGGCAACGGCAACGCGTCGGCCTCGCCCGCGCGCTCGCCCGCACCGAAGCCGGGCTGGTGCTGCTCGACGAACCCACCGCCCGGCTCGACCGGCGCACCGAACAGGCGGTGCTCGACGGGACCCGGCAGCTGCTTCCCGGCCGCACGGCGTTGTTCGTCGCGCACCACCCCGCGTTGACCGCGATGGCCACGCGTGCCGTCCCGCTCGTGGGCGGCCGGATACCGATGGGGGTCCGATGAACGTCGCACGACTGCTCCGGGCCGCGTTGCTCGCGGCCGGGGCCGAGGTCTCCGGGCTCGCGCTGACCGGCACGGCGGCGTGGCTGCTCATGCGGGCGGCCGAGCGGCCGCCGCTCGCCGCGCTGACCGTCGCGATCGTGGCGGTGCGCGTGTTCGCGCTGGCCCGCGGTGGCTTGCGGTACGCGGAGCGCCTGGCCGGGCACGAGGTCGTGCTGCGCTACCTCGGCGCGCTGCGGGCCCGGGTGTACGCGGCGCTCGTGCCGCGGCGCGTCGCCGAACACTCCGGTGCCGACCTCGTGACGCGGCTGGTGTCCGATGTGGACGCGGTGCAGGACGCCGTGCTGCGCCTGGCGCTTCCGGCCGCGGTGGCGGGAAGCGTGGGCCTGGCGCTGGCCGCGGTCACGGCGTTCGTCAGCGTCCCGGCTGCCACGGTGCTCGTGGCCGGCCTGTTCGTCGCCGGTGGACTGCTGCCGTGGCTGGCCGCGCGGGTCACGGCGACGAGCCAGGCCCTCACCTCGCCTGCTCGGCAGGAGCTGGCCGAGCGCACGGTCGAGCTGGTCACCGGCCGCCACGAACTGGTGGCCTACGGCGCCGAACCCCAGGCCGTCGCGGCCGCCGGCACCGTGATCCAGGGGATCGCCGCGCGGGCCCGCAGCGTGTCGGCCCGGCTGTCGGCGCTGACCGCGGCCGGCGCCTTCATCCAGCTCGCGACGACCGCGGCCGTGGCTCTCCTGGCCGGCTCGAGCCTCCCGGTCACCGCCGCGTTGACCCTGGTTGTGCTGGCACTGTTCGAGATCGTCCTGCCCCTGACCGCCGCGGCCCAGCGCGCGCCGGAGCTGCGGACATCGCTGGGCCGCGTGCGCGAGCTGCTGGCGACCACTCCGCCGGAAACTCCCGAACACACCGGACCCGGTCACCTGAAGCTGGAGAACGTCACAGTCCACCACCCCGGCCGGCAACCCGCCCTCCAGGGCATCGACCTCGACCTCCCGCCGGGCACCCGGCTGGGCGTGCTCGGCCCGTCAGGCGCCGGCAAAACCACCCTGCTCCACGTCCTGCTCGGCCTGACCGCACCCACGTCCGGCCAGGCCACAGTGGACGGTCAGCCGATCCAGGGCCCCAGCCCCCGGGTGGTCTCCGGCGCCCTCGCCGACGCCCACGTCTTCGCCACCACCGTCCGCGAAAACCTCCTCGTCGCCGCGCCGGGAGCGACCGACGAAGACCTCCGCGCCGCCTGCGCCGTCACCGACCTCGACGTCGCCTGGGACCGCGACGCCACCACGCTGTCCGGCGGCCAGCGCCAGCGCCTGGTCCTCACCCGCGCCGTCCTCGCCGCTCCGCCGGTCCTCGTCCTCGACGAGCCGGTGGAGGGCCTCGACGAAACCCACGGCGACGAGGTCCTCGCCCGCGTCCTCGCGAACGCGAAGGGGACCGTCGTCCTCGTGACGCACCGCCCTGAGCACCTCGGAAGCTTCGACCGCGTGCTCAGCCTCGAGGACGGACGGCCCGCACCTGCGCCATCGGTGGCCGGTCCAGCACCGGGATCTCGCTGACGTCGGGCAGCCACTCCCCCGACACCTGCACGAACTGCGTCAGCCGCGCGTCGGCGTCGGTCGGCACGCCGCAGCGCGCCAGGGCCGTGCCGAGGATCTGCCGAGCCATCACGCCCAGCTGCAGCAGCGAGCGGTTGCGGTGCTTGCGGACGCCGAGGTTGACCTGGGCGAGCCCGTCGAGGCCGTAGCGCTCCTCGGCGTCCAGCAGCAGGCCGATCTCCACGCCGTAGCCGCCGGCGAAGGGCACGGACTCGAAGAACTCGCGCGTGCCCGCGTACTCGCCGCCGAGCGGCTGCACGAGCTCGCCCAGCGCCGGGCGCAGCGCGGACAGCACGGGCCGGGCGAGCAGCTCCGTGACGCGGCCGCCGCCGGTGCTCTCCAGCCGCAGCGGACGCCGGTAGAAGCCCTTGACCAGGTGCACGCCGGGTTCGGTCAGCAGCGGCCCCAGCAGCGCCGGCACGAACGCCGGGTCCGGGTCCACGAGGTCCGAGTCCAGGAAGACCACGAGGTCGCCGGTCGTCGCGGCCAGCGAACGCCACAGCACCTCGCCCTTGCCGGAGCGCGGCGGGAGGTCGGGCAGCACGTCCTCGCGGCGCACGACGCGGGCTCCGGCGGCGGCAGCGACCTCGACGGTGGCGTCGGTGGAGCCCGAGTCGACCACTACCAGCTCGTCGACCACGGTGCCGAGCAGCGGCCGCACCGACGCGACGACGTCACCGACCGTTCGCTCCTCGTCCAGGGCCGGAAGCACCACCGAAACCGTGCGGTCACGCTTGGCCGCCAGGATGTCGGCGGGCGTCCACGCGGGTTCCTGCCAGGTGCGACGTTCGAACCAGCTCATCGGCCGATCGTGCCATGCTGGTGCCACCGACCTGTCCGCCGGAGGGAGACCCCTTGCTGCCCCTGCTCGTCCGTTTCGTGCTCGGCCCACTGGTCCGCGCGATCTACCGCCCCGAGGTCGAGGGCGTGGAGAACGTGCCGGCCGACGGACCGGTGCTGCTCGCGGCCAACCACCGCGCGGCACTGGACACCGGCGTGATCACCTTCACCACGCCGCGCAAGGTGCGCTTCCTCAGCAAGGCCGAGTACTTCACCGGCACGGGCCTGAAGGGCCGCTTCATCGCCAGCTCACTCGACGCGCTGGGCTACATCCCCGTCGAGCGCGGCAGCGCATCCGCCGGCCTCGCCGCGCTGGAAGCCGGCCGCCGCGTGCTCGAAGACGGCGGCGTGTTCGCCATCTACCCCGAGGGCACCCGCTCGCTCGACGGCCGCCTGCACCGCGGCCACACGGGCGTCGCGACGCTCGCGCTGTCCACCGGCGCGAAGGTCGTGCCCGTCGCGCTGTGGGGCACCGAAGGCATCCAGCCGAACGGCTCGAAGATCCCGCATGTGTGCAAGATCAAGATCAAGTTCGGCGCCCCGCTCGACTTCTCGCGCTACGAGGGCCAGGACTCGTCGTCGGCCATCCGCCGCTCCGTGACCGACGAGGTCATGTACTCGATCCTCGAGATCTCGGGCCAGGAGTACGTGGACACCTATCACAAACGCCCGAGCGAGGGCGCCGCCTGAGTGGTCAGTTCCACTTCGGGGGCGCCGACGGCGTGTAGTCCGCGAACCGGTCCAGCAGCGCCGACGCGTCGGAGTCGACCAGCACCAGGTCGCGGTAGTCGGCGCTCAGGAACCCTTCGGTGACCATGTGGTCGGAGAAGATCACGAGCGGGCTGTAGTAACCGCCGACGTCGACCAGGCCGATGGGCTTCGCGTGCAGGCCGAGCTGGGCCCAGGTCCACACCTCGAACAGCTCCTCCAACGTCCCGGCGCCGCCGGGCAGCGCGAGGAACCCGTCGGACAAGGCGGCCATCTTGGCCTTGCGCTGGTGCATGTCGGGGACCACGTGCAGCTCGGTGAGGCCCGCGTGCGCGACCTCGACGCTGGACAGCGCCTCGGGGATCACGCCGATCACCTCACCGCCCGCGGCCAGCGCGGCGTCGGCGACCACGCCCATGGTGCCGACGCTCGCACCGCCGTACACGAGGCCGATACCGCGCTGGGCCAGCAGCTTGCCCAGTTCGGCGGCGGCCTCCGCGTACGCCGGGGAGAAGCCCATCGAGGACCCGCAGAAGACGCAGACCCGGCGCAACGAACTCATCAGTGGGTGTCCTCCCAGGCCTGGTACGACTCCTCGACCACGCGCACGGCGTCGTCGATGTCGTCGGTGAGGTGCAGCAGGTCGAGATCCTTCTCGCTGATCTTGCCACCGTCGAGCACCGACTTCGAGATCCAGTCGTAGAGCCCGCCCCAGTACTCGGTGCCGAACAGCACCACCGGGAACTTCGTCACCTTCTTGGTCTGGACCAGCACCAGCGCCTCGAACAGCTCGTCGAGCGTGCCGAAGCCACCGGGCAGGCAGATGAAGGCCTGCGAATACTTGATGAACATCGTCTTGCGCGCGAAGAAGTAGCGGAAGTTCACGCCCAGGTCGACCCACGGGTTCAGGCCCTGCTCGAACGGCAGCTCGATCCCGAGACCCACGGAGAAGCCGCCGGCCTCGTTCGCGCCGCGGTTCACGGCCTCCATCGCGCCCGGCCCGCCCCCGGTGATCACGGCGAAGCCGGCTTCGGCGAGCGCACCGCCGATCTTGCGGCCCAGGTCGTACTCGGGGTCGTCGCGCTTGGTCCGGGCGGAGCCGAACACGGTCACCGCGCGCGGCACCTCCGCGAGTGCGCCGAAGCCCTCCACGAACTCGGCCTGGATGCGCAGCACCCGCCACGGGTCGGTGTGCACCCAGTCACTCGGGCCGCGGGCGTCCAGGAGCCGCTGGTCGGTGGTGCTGCCCTGGTCACGACGGTCGCGCCGAAGCACGACCGGGCCCTTGTGGCGCTCCACCGGGCGCTCGGGGTACTGGCCGTCCGGAAACTCAGACTGTTCACTCACCAACCCAGCCTACGGGCCGTCCCGCCAGGCAGAACCCCAGCGTCGCCACCATCGGGCGACGCCGGTGACGGCGAGGTGAACGGTCCCTTGTGGACCACCGGTCCACACCTACCAACGGCCGGTTCACGGCAAGTCCCGACGAAAGTAGCGCCGCGTACTGCGGGCCGGCAAACGCCCTGATATTCAAGGGTTTTTCGCGGTTGATTAATGCCCAGGTAATGCTTTCCTGGTCCGTTCGGAGCATTGACCAGCCCTGTGACGACTCCTTTACTCACGGTGATCATCCCCGTCCCCGAAGGGAACCCGATGACCGGCAGAAGAGGGATCACCGCAGGCCTGGCCACCGCCGGGCTGGCCCTGTCCGCGCTCACCATTCCGGCGGCGCCCGCGTCGGCCGCACCCCCACCGGCCGACCCCCTGGCCCTGGCGGCGACCGCGTCCGACCAGGCCACGAGCCTGTCCGCGCTGCGTTCGAGCGCCGACGAAGCGTTCCACCGCGTCGGCACCACCACCGGCGAGGGCGGGCTCTACTACAGCGCGTACGAACGCACCTACCGCGGGCTGCGCGTGGTGGGCGGTGACGCCGTGGTCGTCGCCGACGGCACCGGGCGGATCCGCGACACGACCGCGGCCGACACGGCACCGCTGTCGGTCCCGACGACCGCGACGCTCGACGCCGCGCGCGCCGCCGGCACCGCGCGCAAGCAACTGCCCACTGTGGACGGTGTGGCCAAGCCGGACCTCGTCGTCCTCGCCGGGAAGCAGCCGAAGCTCGCCTACGAGGTCGTGGTCACCGGCCGCACCGCGAAGGCGCCGAGCAGCCTGCACGTGTTCGTCGACGCCGCCACCGGGGCCGTGCTCGACCAGCGCGACGACTGGAAGTCGGAGGCGGGTGACCGGGAAGAGGGCACCACGGCGGCGGCACCGCTCGCCGCGGCCGGCAACAGCTTCTACGCCGGCAACGTCAGCATCGACACCACGGGCTCCGGCTCGTCGTTCTCGATGCGCGACCCCGGCCGGCCCGGCATCAGCTGCGGGCGTGAGGGCGGCTCGGTGTTCACCGGCCCCGACGACAGCTGGGGCAACGGCAGCGGCACCGATCTCGAAACCGCGTGCGTCGACGTGCTCTACAGCGTGCAGACCGAGTGGACCATGCTGCACGACTGGCTCGGTCGCGACGGCATCAACGGCACCGGCGGCGGCTACCCGGCCTCGGTCGGGCTCGACGACGTGAACGCCGGCTGGGACGGGCGCTCCACGCACTTCGGGCACTCGTCGGACAACCAGCGCCAGGCCACGTCGATGGACGTCGTCGGGCACGAGTTCGGCCACGGCATCTTCCAGACGACCCCGGGCGGCGCCGGCGGCAGCACCGAGAACGGCGGCCTGAACGAGTCGACCGGCGACATCTTCGGCGCGCTCACCGAGGCGTACGCGAACAACCCGAAGGACCGGCCCGACTACGAGGTGGGCGAGGGCGTGAACCTCGACGGCCAGGGCCCGATCCGCTACATGTACAACCCGTCGCTGGTGCGCGACCCCAACTGCTACTCGACGTCGCTGCCGCCCGAGGTGCACGCCGCCGCGGGACCGCAGAACCACTGGTTCTACCTGCTGGCCGAGGGGTCCGCGCCGGTCGGCAAGCCGGCGAGCCCGACGTGCAACGGCACCGCCGTGACCGGCCTCGGCATCCAGAAGGCCGGCAAGATCTTCTACAACGCGCTGCTGAAGAAGACCTCGTCGTGGAACCACCGCGCCGCCCGCAAGGCGACGCTGGAGACGGCCCTCGCGCTGTACCCGGACAGCTGCACGGAGTTCAACACCGTGAAGGCGGCGTGGGACGCGGTGAGCGTGCCCGCGGCGACCGGCGAGCCGACGAGCTGCGGCACGACCACCCCGCCGGCCGACTGCGCCGCGGTCTCCAACGGCACCGACGTCGCGATCCCCGACGCCGGGGCGACCGTGGCCAGCAGCGTCACCGTGGCGGGTTGCAGCCGCAACGCGTCGGCGACGACGCGCGTCGAGGTGCACATCGTGCACACCTACGTCGGCGACCTCGTGCTCGACCTCGTCGCGCCCGACGGCACCGCGTACCGGCTGAAGAACTCCGGCAACGACTCCACCGACAACATCGACACCACCTACACCGTGAACGCGGCCGCCGAAGCCGCCAACGGCACCTGGCAGCTGCGCACCCGCGACGTCGCCCGCGTCGACACCGGCCGGATCGACTCCTGGACGCTGACCGTCTAGCCCGCCCGGAGGCCGTCGCTCCCCGGGGCGGCGGCCTCCCTCCTGGAAGGGGAAACCCTTGTTGTGGAAGAAGAAAACCATCGCCGGCCTGGCGACACTGGCGTTCGCGGTGGGCTCGCTCGCGCAGCCGTCCGTCGCGGCGGCCGCGGTGGCGCCCGACATCTCCCTCGCCGACATCAAGACCCACCTCGGCCGGCTGGAGACCATCGCCCGCCAGAACGGCGGCAACCGCTCGGCCGGCGGTGGCTACGCGGCCTCGGTGTCCTATGTGGAGGGCGAGCTGCGCGCCGCCGGCTACACCGTGATGCGCCAGACGTGCACGAGCTGCGCCGGACGCACGCAGAACCTCGTCGCGGAGTGGCCGAAGGGCGACGCGAACCGCGTGCTCATGCTGGGCGCGCACCTCGACAGCGTCAGCGCCGGGCCGGGCATCAACGACAACGGCTCCGGCAGCGCGTCGATCCTCGAGGTCGCGCTGACGCTGGCGCGGACCGACCCGGCGATGGCCCAGCGCGTGCGGTTCGCCTGGTGGGCCGACGAAGAGTCGGGCATGCGCGGCTCGAAGTTCTACGTGAACAGTCTCTCGGCGGCCGAGCGCGCGAAGATCACCGCGTACCTCAACTTCGACATGATCGGCTCGAAGAACTGGGGCTACTTCGTCTACGACGACGTCGCTTCGATCAAGAACGTGTTCGACAGGTACTTCGCGTCCGTCGGGATCCAGACCGAAGGCGACCGCGAGGGCGACGGGCGCTCGGACCACGCTTCGTTCAAGAGCGCGGGCATCCCCGTCGGCGGCCTGGCCACCGGTGCGGGTGACGTGAAGACCGCCGCGCAGCAACGCAAGTGGGGCGGGACGGCGGGGGCGGCGTTCGACAACTGCTACCACCGCGCGTGCGACACCGTCGCGAACATCCCGGACGCGCCGCTGGAGCGCAACAGCGACGCGATCGGGTACGCGGTCTGGCAGCTGGCGACCACGTGACCACGAGGCCGGGTCGGCGGCGCGGCGTCACCGACCCGGCCCGCTGAAGAAGAACGTCCGTGCCCACCATGCTTGTCCGGATCGCTTGTCCGGATCACCGCGGCCGCCGCGCTGGCCGCGGTCAGCGACACGAACCGGTACCGGGTCTCGTTCACCGCGTTGCTCATGCCTGAGCAGCCAGGCTTCGCGGAATGGCGGCCGGGGCATCGTGACCGAGTTCGACCACCGGGGCACCACGGACGTTGTCTGCGAGTACCTCGAGGACCGCGACGGTGAGCAGGTCCCGATGGTGGCGTTCCGCTGCTCGCGCCGTCGCCGTCGTCATCGGCAGCAGCGCCGAGCCGGCCCCGGCCGGGAGCGGCGCGCCGCAGCCACCACGAACAGTCCGGTGAGCACCCTGTCCGGCGCACGTAGCCAACCCAGTCTTAGATGGTGTCGCCTATCGTCGAGCTCAACAAAAAAGGGAGTGGTGATGGCGACGGACACGGGGCGAGCCGGCGAAGCCGGGGCACTTGTCGGGGCCGCGGTACGAGCAGCGCGGACGCGATCGGGGCTGTCCACACGAGATCTTGCCGCGCGCGCCGGCATCAGCCAGCCCTTCCTGAGCCAGCTGGAGCGAGGGCTGCACGCACCGTCGGTCAACACCTTGTACCGGCTCGCCGAAGCGCTGGCCGTCTCCCCCGCCGACCTGCTGCCCGCGCTGCCGGCCTCGCCGATCCGCGTGGTGCGGGCGGCGGATCGCCGGCTCGACGCCCTGAACGAACGCCCCGAGACGGCGTACTCGAGGACTGCCCGCAGCTCGGGCGCCATCGCCGAGATCATCGAGTACATCGCGGAGCCGGGCCAGGACATCGACGGCTGGTTCTGGCGGGACAGCGACGAGGCGCTGATCGTCCTGGAAGGCCGGCTGCGAGTCGACTTCGAGGGCGAGGAGTCCGTGCGGCTCGATCCGGGCGACTGCCTGTTCCACCCCGGCGCGACCCGGCACCGCTGGGCCCGGGTGGACGAGGACAGGTTGCGTGTGGTGCTGATCGTCGCCGGCGATAGGTGACACCAATCGAAACGGGGCATTCTCCGGTTGGTTACATGTCCGCAACACAGGTCACCACACTGGTGAACCTGGTGCGCGGAGGCGGCCGCCCCGCGCTCGATGCGAAAGGTCGGTGCCACCATGTCCGGTCCCCACTCCGGCACCCTGCAGGTCCCCCTCATCGACATCAGCCGCTGGCCCGGCGGGTCCGCGTCCGACCGGGCCGCGATCGCGGCGGCGGTCGACGAGGCGGCCCGAACGGTCGGCTTCATGCAGATCCTCGGGCACGACATCCCGGCCGAGGCGGCCGACGGGCTCGCCACGGCGATCGACGCGTTCTTCTCCCAGCCTGCGGACGAGAAGCGACAGTGGCGCCCCGCGACCCCGGAGACCAACCGCGGCTACACCCCGCCCCGCGCGGAGAAGGTGAGCCTCAGTCTCGGTGTGACCAGCCCGGAAGACCTGTTCGAGGCGTTCAACGTCGGCGCCGACGTGACTGCGGCCGGGGCGCCGGAGCTGCCCGGCGACCACTACCCGGCGAACATCTGGCCACCCGTGCCCGGTTTCCGGGAGCGGGTGGCGGAGTGGATGACCCACGCCGGCGCACTGGCCCACCGGCTCACCGACATCTTCGCGCGCGCGCTCGGCCTCGAGGAGGACTTCTTCGCCACCCGCACGACGCACTCGATCGACGTGCTGCGGATGAACAACTACCGGCTGCCCGAGCAGGAGACGGTGGTGGACCGGGGTCAGATGGGCATGGGGGCGCACACCGACTACGGCATCGTCACCGTGCTGTGGGCCGACGCCGTGCAGGGGCTGCAGATCCTCGACGGCGACGGGGCATGGCACGACGTGTTGCCGGCCGACGGCGCGCTGCTGGTCAACCTCGGTGACGCCCTGGCCCGCTGGACGAACGACCAGTGGCGCTCGACCCTGCACCGGGTGCTGCCACCGACCGACGGCGCGGGCCGGTTGATCCCGCGCCGGTCGGCCGCCTACTTCCACGACGGCAACTTCGACGCCGTCATCGAGGTCTTGCCCCAGTGCGTGCCCGAAGGCGAGCAGCCGCTCTACACGCCGACCACCGTGGCCGACCACATCGCCGCCAAGCTCGCCGGGTCCCGCGCTCTGCGGCCGAACGCCGCGGCGGAGCGCGAGGCCGCCCGCCTCAACGCCGCCGCGGCCCGCTAGGAGGCCCGCATGTCCCCCACCGAGAACGGGGTCCGCCACCCCACCGACCAGGTGCCGCCGACGGGCCGGCTGCTGCTGCTGGGCCTGCAACACCTGTTCATCATGTACACCGGCTGCATCGCGGTCCCGCTCATCTTCGGGGCGGCCGCCGGCCTGTCGCACGACACGATCGCGCTGCTGGTCGACGCCGACCTGCTCGTGTCCGGGGTCATCACGCTGATCCAGAGCGCAGGGGTGGGCCGGATCCTCGGGGTCCGGCTGCCCATCGTGGCGGGCGCCACGTTCACCCTGATCACCCCCATGATCCTGATCACCAAGGGCTACGGGCTGCAAGCGGTGTACGGCTCGATGCTGCTCGCGGGGATCTTCGGCCTCGTCATCGCGCCGCTGTTCGCGCGGGTGGTGCGGTACTTCCCGGCGATCGTCAGCGGCACGGTGATCACGGTGATCGGGCTGTCCCTGATCGGGGTCGGCGTGCAGATGGTCGCCGGGAGCGACAGCACCGCGACGGACTACGCGTCGGTGCCGCGGCTGGCGCTGGCGGCCGGAGTGATCCTGGTCATCGTCGCGTTCATGCGGCTGTTCAAGGGAATCCTCGGCCAGGCCGCGGTGCTGATCGGGCTCGTGCTGGGCACCGCGGTGGCGGTGCCACTCGGTTTCGTGAACCTGGCCGGGGTGGCCGGTGCCCCGTGGTTCGGGTTCCCGATGCCGTTCCAGTTCGGCGCCCCGCACTTCCCGATCGCCGCCGTGCTCTCGATGTGCGTGGTCATGCTGGTGACGTTCACCGAGTCCACGGCCGACATGCTGGCGGTCTCGGAGATGGTCGGCAAGCCGCTCAGCAGGGGCGACCTCGCCCGCGGCCTGGCCGCCGATGGGCTCTCCGGAGTGCTCGCCGGAATCATGAACTCGTTCATCGACACCGCCTACGCCGAGAACGTCGGCCTGGTCGAGATCACCCGCATCCGCAGCCGGTGGATCACGGCGGCGACCGGCGTCATGCTGATCGTGCTGGGCTGCGTGCCCAAGCTCGGGGCGGTGGTGGCGTCGCTGCCGGACCCGGTGGTGGGCGCGGCGGGGCTGGTGATGTTCGCGATGGTGTCCGCGGTCGGGATCAGGGTGCTCAAGAAGGTCGACTACGCCGACAACCACAACCTGCTGGTGGTCGCCCTGTCGATCGCGGTCGGCATGGTGCCGGTGGTGGCGCCGTCGATCTACACGCACCTGCCGCAGGGCCTGCAGATCGTCTTCGGCAGCGCCATCACCAGCACCGCGCTGTGCGCGTTCGTGCTCAACGTGTTGTTCAACCACACGCGGGGGAGCGGAAAGCGCGCCCCTGCCGCCGGCGTGGAGCAAGCGTCGCGGGCGGCGTGAGCCAGAGGCGGCCTGGCGCGGGACTCGCGCCAGGCCGCCGCGGCCGAGCGTGCGCGCGAGGGGGTCCCGGCCAACCGGCAGTGCGGGCGGCACCTCGACGGTCGAGGTCCACTCCACCGACTGGCCGCGCGTGAGCGATTCCTCGATGTATCCCACCGCCGGCAAGGGGGCCGATGCCGGCCAAGACCGAGGTTCCATTGGGGCCGGGGGTCGGGATGCGGCCCCCGACCAGGGAAGTACCAGCGGTGGCCGAGCGGCATGCCGGCGCCGTATCGGTATAGGCCCAGGTAGTGGAAGGGGTTGTCGCCGGTGGAGGCGCCAGTGCCGCGTTGCCGCTGTTGAGGTGTAGCGGTAGCTCGCAGCCGATGCCTCCGCAGCGGAGACAAGAGCGACAACGCTGCCCTGGTAGTCGGTGACGACGTAATCCGTCAGAGTGGAGCGTCTTCGGATTGCCGGCGTCGTCGTAGGTGCGCGAGAGTTTGTCCTTCCTCCAACCCGTCCCACTTGTCCAGACCACTGACTTGTCTAGACCACCCGTTCGTAGGTAGTCAACTGCTCCGTTCGCCGCTTACCGTTCCCCGGAACGCCGCGTGCTGGGACAGCGTTGTCGCGAGACGGGAGCCGGTATGTTCGGTCGCAAGTCACGGATGTTCGGCGCGGTGCTGGCCGCCGCGCTCGCCTTGCCGTTGGCGGGGCTCACGGGGACTGCCGGTGCGTCGGCGCAGGCCGACACGTGCGCGGTGAAGTCGAAGCCCGCCGGGAAGGTGCTGCAGGGTTACTGGGAGAACTGGGACGGCGCCGCCAACGGTGTGCACCCCGGCCTCGGCTGGGTCCCGATCACCGACGCGCGCATCAAGTCCCACGGCTACAACGTGATCAACGCGGCCTTCCCCGTCATCCGCTCCGACGGCACGGTGCTGTGGGAAGACGGCATGGACGCCGGCGTGAAGGTGGCGACCCCGGCCGACATGTGCGCGGCGAAGGCCTCGGGCGCCACGATCCTGATGTCCATCGGCGGCGCGGCGGCGGGCATCGACCTGTCCTCGTCGACGGTGGCGGACAAGTTCGTGAGCACGATCGTGCCGATCCTCAAGAAGTACAACTTCGACGGCATCGACATCGACATCGAGACCGGCCTGACCGGCAGCGGGAACATCAACTCGCTCTCGGCTTCGCAGTCGAACCTCATCCGCATCATCGACGGCGTGCTCGCGCAGATGCCGTCGAACTTCGGCCTCACGATGGCACCCGAAACCGCTTACGTGACCGGCGGCAGCGTCACCTACGGCTCGATCTGGGGCTCGTACCTGCCGATCATCAAGAAATACGCGGACAACGGCCGCCTGTGGTGGCTGAACATGCAGTACTACAACGGTTCCATGTACGGCTGTTCGGGCGACTCGTACGAGGCCGGCACCGTGCAGGGCTTCACCACGCAGACCAACTGCCTCGCCAAGGGCCTGGTCGTGCAGGGCACGACGGTGAAGGTACCGCTCGACAAGCAGGTGCCCGGCCTCCCGGCCCAGCAGGGCGCGGGCGGCGGGTACCTGGCGCCGAACCTCGTCTCGCAGGCCTACGGCGCCGTTTCGGGCCTCAAGGGCCTGATGACCTGGTCCATCAACTGGGACGGCTCGAAGAACTGGACGTTCGGCGACAACGTCCGCTCGCTCGAAGGCCGCTGAAATCCGGCGCCGGGGCCCGAAACACCAGGCCCCGGCGCCGGAACCGCTACCGGGAACCCGCTGGGCGCGCTTCCGTGTGGCGCAACGAATCCGGCTTCCGTTGACGACGCTGATAACGTGCCCCGACAAAGTCGAGCAGAGGAGACGACGTGTTCGGGCGCAAGCGAAATAAGGGACAGCGCGGTGGGCCCGTGACGTTCAACGCCGAAGCCGGACTCCTCAGCGTGCGGGTCGGCGACGAGAACGGCCGCCCGCTCCCGGGCACGCAGATGGTGATGCTGCACAAGCGCACCCAGCGGCAGACGAAGGCCGTCGCGGACGAGTTCGGCCTGGCGGTGAGCACCTTGTCGGCCGGGACGTACGCGGTGTCCGTGAGCGCGCGCGGCTACCGGCCGCAGAACAGCACCGTCGAGGTCGTGAGCGGCGACCACACCTCCCTCGAGGACCTGCGGCTCGTGCCGGACGAGAACCGCCAGCTGCCCGACCCGGGCGAATGGGTGCTCGACCCCGACCACACGGCCATCCGGTTCATCGCGCGGCACATCGGGCTGTGCGAGGTCCACGGCCGGTTCCGGAGCTTCGAGGGCAGCATCGTCGTCGGCAAGCAGATCGAGGACTCCACCGTCGAGGTCGTGATCGACGCCGCGAGCATCGACACCTCGGCCGACAAGCGCGACGACCACCTGCGGTCCCCGGACTTCCTCGACGTGCGCCGCTTCCCGCAGATCCGCTTCCACGGGCACCGGTTCCGCCGCGCGCCCGGCGACCGGTGGAGCATCGACGGCACGCTCAACCTGCACGGAGCCAGCCGCGGCGTGCGGCTCGACGCCGGCTACCTGGGCCTGCGGACCTGGAACGGCGACCGGCTCGGCGCCGTCGCCACGACCGAGCTGCACCGCGAGGACTTCACGATCAACTGGCAGCAGACGCTGGCCAAGGGCCTGGTCATGGTGGGCTCGACGATCGAGATCCAGCTCGACATCCAGGCCGTTCGCGCGGGAACCTGACCTGCCGCTCGGCCGCGGCACCGAGTCACGGCGAGCGGTGGCGGGCGGCCGGGTGTCAGCCCAGGAACTTGCGCAGGACGTCGGCCACCTGGCGGATCTCCGCCACGTGAACGTGTTCCTGCTGCGTGTGCGCGAGGCTCGGGTTGCCGGGGCCGAAGTTCACGGCCGGCATGCCCAGCGCCGCGAAGCGCGCGACGTCGGTCCAGCCCAGCTTCGCGGCGGCGCGGCCACCGGCGGCGGCCACGAGCTCGGCGGCCGCCGGGGCCGAAAGACCGGGCAGCGCGCCCGGCGACAGGTCCGTGAGCGTCACGTCGTAGCCGTCGAAGACCTCCCGCACGTGGGCTTCGGCCTGCGCGGGGTTGCGGTCCGGCGCGAAGCGGAAGTTGACCGTGAGCACGGCGGCGTCGGGCACGACGTTGCCGGCCACGCCGCCGGAGATCTTCGTGGCCTGCAGGCCTTCGCGATAGGTGAGGCCATCGATGTCGACCACGCGCGGCGCGTACTCGGCGAGCCTGCGCAGGGGCTCGGCCAGCGCGTGGATCGCGTTCTCGCCCATCCAGGCGCGGGCGGTGTGCGCGCGGGTCCCGCTCGTGCGGATCTCGACGCGCAGCGTGCCCTGGCAGCCGGCCTCGATCGTGCCGTTGGAGGGCTCGCCGACCACGGCCAGGTCGCCGGCCAGCCACTCGGGCAGCTCGCGCTCGATGCGGCCGAGGCCGTTCTTGACCGCTTCGACCTCTTCGTTGTCGTAGAAGACGAAGGTGATGTCGTGCTTCGGCTCGGGCAACGTCGCGGCGAGGTGCAGGAACACCGCGTCGCCGCCCTTCATGTCGACGGAGCCGAGTCCGTGGAGCAGCTCTTCGTCGCCGGAACCGGTGCGGCGCGACGGGAGGTTGGCGTTCTCCGGCACGGTGTCGAGGTGCCCGGCGAGGATCACGCGCGAGCCGCGGCCGAGGTTCGTGCGCGCGAGGACGGCGTCGCCGTTGCGGACCACCTCGAGGTGCGGCGCCTGCTCGGTGAGCGCGGCCTGCACGGCGTCGGCGAGCCGGCCCTCCTCGCCGGAGACGCTGAACGCGTCGACGAGGGCGGCGGTGAGGTCGGCGGGGTCGGCGCGCAGGTCCAGCGAGGTCATACCGGCACCGTACCGACCCGGCGCGAGGGCTACCGTGAGGGACGTGCGCACGCGAAGCTCCCTGGTCGCTCTCGGCGGCGTCCTCCTGTCCCTGGTCCTGACCGGCTGCGGCTCCGAGGCGGGCCCCACGCCCGGCCCGAACCCCGGCTCGCCGGGCCCTGACGCCCTGCCGATCAAGCTCGACGCGCTGTCCGCCGACGCCTGCTACACGAGCCCGCAGACGCAGCTGCCGAAGGGCTGCGAGAAGTTCGTCACGGAGGTCGGCGGCACGGCCGCGTCGGTGCACGAGCGCGCGGCGGCCGGCAAGACCGTCGACGTGGCGCTCGACCACGCGGCGGCCGCGCTCGACCAGGGCGTGAGCGCGTTCCGCGGGGCGGGCTGCACCACCGTGCCGAGCCCGGGTGGCGCGTGCACGCAGGCGCTGATCACCATCTCGGGTGCGCTCACGTCGGTGAAGAAACTCGTGAACCAGCAGGCCACCACGGGTTGAGGCGTGTGGCTCGACTACCGTGACCGGCGTGAGCGAGCAGACCCCTGACCCCGAAACGACCGGCGCCGTCGGCGTCGGGCTGGCCACCGTCGCCTCCGACGGGACGGTGCTGGACACCTGGTACCCGCACCCGAAGCTGACCGGCACCGGCGCCAGTGGCACCGAGCGGCTGTCGGCCGAGGAGACCACCGAGCTGCTCGGTGACGCCGCGGCGGCACTGCTCGGGCCCGACACCGACCGCGGTGTCGAGGTCGTCGCGGTGCGCGTGACGATCGGCAGCCTGGCCGCCGCCCCCGCCGACGCGCACGACGCCTACCTGCGGCTGCACCTGCTGTCGCACCGGCTCGTGCAGCCCCACGGGCAGAACCTCGACGGCATCTTCGGCAAGCTGGCCAACGTCGTGTGGACGAGCCACGGCCCGTGCCCCGTCGAAGGCTTCGAGCAGACCCGGCTGCGGCTGCGCTCGCGCGGCCCGGTGGCCGTGTACGGCGTGGACAAGTTCCCGCGGATGGTCGACTACGTGCTGCCCACGGGCGTGCGCATCGCCGACGCCGACCGCGTGCGCCTGGGCGCGCACCTCGCGTCCGGCACGACCGTGATGCACGAGGGCTTCGTGAACTTCAACGCCGGCACGCTCGGCGCGTCCATGGTCGAGGGCCGGATCTCGGCCGGTGTGGTCGTGGGCGACGGCAGCGACGTCGGCGGCGGCGCGTCGATCATGGGCACGCTCTCGGGCGGCGGCAAGGAGGTCATCGCGATCGGCGAGCGCTGCCTGATCGGCGCCAACGGCGGCGTGGGGATCTCCCTCGGCGACGACTCCGTGATCGAGGCCGGGCTCTACATCACGGCCGGCACGAAGGTCGTCGTGGACGGCAAGACCGTGAAGGCGCGGGAGATCTCGGGTATTTCGGGTGCGCTCTTCCGGCGGAACTCGGCGACGGGCGCGGTGGAGGTCGTGTCGCGCACCGGCGTCGGGATCGAGCTGAACGAAGCGCTGCACGCGAACTGATCCATTGCGGAACGGGGCGCGCTCCACCAGGGGCGCGCCCTTTTCGTCACAGGTCACGGCCATTGTGCCTGCGCGTTCACTTACCATTCATGTTGTGACCACCGAATCGTTGCCCTCCTCGACCCGCCGCCGCGCACCTGAGCCGACGACTCCGGCCGAGCTCGGCCTGCCCGACGAGCCCGCGAAAGCCGGCCCCCGGGACCCGGCGGCCACCCACATCCGGGCCAAGCTGGACCACGAGCTGCGCGAGCTGCTGGCCCGCGAACCCGGCACCCGCAGCGGCGCGGATCCCGAAGACCTGCACCAGATGCGCGTCGCCCTCCGGCGGATGCGCAGCGTGCTGAAGACCTCCGGAGCGCTACTCGGCGAATCCGCCGAGCCCGTGCGCGTCGAGCTGGGCTGGCTCGGCCAGTCCCTCGGCGAGGTCCGCGACTACGACGTGCTGATCGGCCACCTGCGTGAGGTGATCGCCGCCTTCGAGGTCCGAGACCAGCCCGCGGGCCGCCGCCTGGTCTCGAAGTTCGTCACCGAACGCGGCGCCGCCCGCCGGCGCCTGACGCGCGCCCTGTCGAGCTCCCGCTACTCCGTGCTGCTCCAGCGCATCGCCCAGCTCACGCGCACACCGGACCAAGAACTCGACCCCACGCCGCTCGGGTCGAGCAGCCTCGCCACCGACGTCCGCAAGCCTTACCGCCGGCTCCTCAAGGCCGTGCGCGCCCTGCCCACGGAGCCGCCGGACGACGACCTGCACGCCCTGCGCATCTACGGCAAGAAGCTGCGCTACACCGCCGAGGTGGCCCGCTCGTCGGCGAAGAAAAAGCAGGCCGCCGCCCTCGCCGACCTGGTGAAGGCGACCCGCAAACTCCAAACGGTCCTCGGCGACCACCAGGACGCGGTGGTCGCGGCGGAAAAGGTGCGCTCGGTGCTGCCCGGCGCCGACGGCGAGGTCTGCTTCATCGCGGGCCGCATCGCCGAGCACGAGCTGCTGAAGCGCACCGAGGCCCGGGCGGCCTGGCCGGCGGTGTGGGCCCGGATCGACAAAGCGGCCCACGCGGCTCTCTGACCGAACCCGGCCGGATCACTCCGCCGTGATCGACCAGACGTAGCCGTCCGGGCGGATCAGGACCCGGCGGCCCGCCGCGGCTTCGTAAGCGGCGTACGCGTGGCCGCCCACGTCCACCAGGTCCGAGCCCGAAGCCACCGACCCGGCAGGCAGGATCCGGTACCCCGGGACCTCCGACGAACCGACCGAGCCCGAACCGAAAACCAGCTCCGTCGCGTGCGGCCCCCGGAACAGCTCGAACAACCGCACCGGCTTCCCGTTCGCATCCACCAACGGCGCATCCGGAGCCCGGTCCCCCGCCCGCAGCGAACCGAAACCAGAAGCGGCCAGCGGCCCGCCCCGGTACCCGACATCCAGCTGCTGCGTCTCCGACCCCCGGCGATGCGCGTCCTCATCCCCGTCGGCGTACTTCTCCAGCAAGGCCGTCGAAACCCCCAGCACCCGCGCCGCCACCGCGCGCCGCTCGGGTTCGTAGCTTCCCAGCAACTCGGCGGAGCCGGCGGCCAGCTTCCAGCCCAGGTTGTAGGCGTCCTGGACCCCGGTGTTCAGCCCCTGCCCACCCGTCGGCGGGTGGACGTGCGCGGCGTCGCCGGCCAGGAACACCCGCCCGGCGCGGAAGGAAGCAGCGAGGCGGATGTTCGGCCGCCACACCGTCGACCAAGCGAGGTCGAACAGCCGAATCCCGCCGCCCGACACCGAATCCAGCCGCGCCTGCAACGCCGGCAGCGAAGTCTCCACCGCCAGGTCCCCGTCCCCCAGCGGTGCCCCGAACTGGAAGTGCGGGGTGCCGGCCAGCGGCGTGAACGCCACCCCGCTCATCGGCGACGAAGCCGGCGCGAACCAGTACGACGAGTCGCGCGAAAGCCCCGAAGCCTGGACGTCGCCGAGCAACATCCGGATCGACTCGTCCGTGGTGCCCTCGAACGGGATCCCCAGCGCCTTGCGCACGAAGCTCTTGCCGCCGTCGGCACCGACCAAGTACGCCGCCTCCACCGTCTCCCCCGTCGACAGCGAAGCGGTCACACCCGAAGCAGTCTGCGTGAAGCCCACCAGCCCGACCCCGAGCTCCACCCGCACCCCGAACGACGACAGCCGCTCCCGCAGGATCCCCTCCGTCTGCGACTGCCCCAGGAACCAGATGTTCGGGTACGGCACGGCGGGCGTCGGCTCGACGGTGTCGCTGATCCAGCGCTCCTGCACGAACTCGCCGCCCAGGTAGACCTTCATCGGGTACTGCGGCGAGCCCGCGGCCAGCACCGCGTCGAGCACGCCGAGATCCTCGAAAACCTCCAGCGTGCGGGGCTGCAGCCCGTCGCCGCGGGAGCCGTTGAAGAACGTCTCGGCCTTGTCGATGAGCCGGACGGCGACGTCGCGTCGGGCCAGCTCGATGGCCAGTGTGAGGCCGGTCGGGCCCGCTCCCGCGATCAGCACCGTGGTGTCCATGTCCCCTCCAGTGAATTAGAATTCAGTGAATCTGAATTCAGCATGCGCGCTGCTAGCGTTCCTGTCAAGGGAGGTGCCGAGATGACGGCGACGAGCCGCAAGGAGAAGGCCGCCGAGACGGAGACCGCGCTGAAGGAGGCCGCCAAGCGCGTGTTCGCGCGCAAGGGCTACCTGAACACGAAGATCACCGACATCACGGCGGAAGCCGGCCGGGCGGCGGGCTCGTTCTACAACCACTTCGCCGGCAAGGAGGAGCTGCTCGAAGCGCTCCTGGGCGACCTGGCCGCGGCGGGCGACGAGGAGGCGGCCTCCGAGGGCCACCTGTCGGACTTCAGCGACCCCGAGGCCGTGCGCTGGCACGTGCGCCAGTACTGGGACTTCTACAAGGAAAACGCGGCCACGATGCAGGCACTGCGCCAGGCGTCGATGGTCCACGACGGGTTCGCGAGCACGCTCGCGAGCTTCGGCGTCACGCAGGCGGCCGACATCGCGGGACACCTCGAGCGCGTCACGGCCGCGGGGTACGAGCTGCCCGCGTCGACACAGCTGAGCATCGTGATGATGTACCAGCTGATCGACAACTTCGCGCAGATGTGGCTGGCCGCGCCGGCGCCCACGGGCTGGACGGCGCCGAGCGACGAAGAGGCCGTCGAGGCGCTCACGAGGTTCGTCTACCGGGGTTTCACGGGACGCGATTTCTGAGCGGGCGCACCGAAGTGCGCCCGCCCGGGAATCAGGAGTTCAACCGCTCCGCGGCGGCGTCGATGCGCTCGTCGGTGGCGGTCAGGGCCACGCGCACGTGGTTGCCGCCGGCCGGGCCGTAGAACGTGCCCGGCGCCACGAGGATGCCGCGCTCGGCCAGCCACGCGACGGTGTCCAGCGCCGGCTCGCCGCGCGTGGACCAGAGATACAGCCCGGCTTCGGAGTGGGAGATTTCGAAACCGTTGTCCTGCAACGCTTTCCGCAACACGAGCCGGCGGCGCAGGTACCGCTCGCGCTGCGCGGCCACGGCCTCGTCGTCGGTCAGGCCGGCCACCATGGCCTCCTGCACCGGACGCGGCACGATCATCCCGGCGTGCTTGCGGATCTCCAGCAGCTGCTTGACCAGCCGGGGATCGCCGGCGATGAAGCCGGCGCGGTAGCTCGCGAGGTTCGCCGACTTCGACAGCGAGTGCACTGCCAGCAGCCCGTCGAGCCGTCCACCGTGGACGGACGGGTGCAGCACCGACACGGGCTCGGCGTCCCAGCCGAGCGAGAGGTAGCACTCGTCCGACGCCACGATCACGTCGCGCTCACGCGCCCACTCGACGACCTTGCGCAGGTGCTCGACCCCGAGCACCTTGCCGGTCGGGTTCGACGGCGAGTTGAGCCAGATCAGCGCCGGACGCTGCGGACCGAGCTGCGTGAGCCCGTCCGCGCGGGCGACGTCGGCGCCCGCCAGCAGCGCGCCCACCTCGTAGGTCGGGTACGCCAGCTCGGGGATCACCACCGTGTCGCCCTGACCGAGACCGAGCAGCCGCGGCAGCCAGGCCACGGCTTCCTTCGACCCGATCGTCGGCAGCACCGCGTCGGGCTCGAGACCCTCGACGCCGTAGCGCCGGCCCAGCGCCTCCACGGCGGTGGTCCGCAGGGCGGGCGTGCCGTGAGTGGCCGGGTAGCCCGGGATCTCCGAGACCGACGCCAGCGCGTCGCGGATCGAGGCCGGAACCGGGTCCACAGGCGTGCCGACGGAGAGGTCGACGATCCCACCGGGATGCGCCTGCGCGCGGGCCTTGACCTCGGCGAGGGAATCCCAGGGGAAGTCGGGCAGGGGGCGGGCCGTCATTCGCCCTGCGGGGGCAGCGCCTTGATGAAGGCGGGGTCGTGGCTGGTCTTGCCGACCTTGGAGGCACCGCCGGGCGAGCCCAGCGTGTCGAAGAAGTCGACGTTGGCCTTGGTGTAGTCGGACCAGTTGTCGGGGACGTCGTCCTCGTAGTAGATCGCCTCGACCGGGCAGACCGGTTCGCAGGCGCCGCAGTCGACGCACTCGTCGGGGTGGATGTACAGCATCCGCTCGCCCTCGTAGATGCAGTCCACGGGGCACTCGTCGATACACGCCTTGTCGAGCACGTCGACGCAGGGCTCGGCGATCACGTAGGTCACTGCGTACTCCTGCTTTTCTCTGCTTAGCCAGTCCCTGCGGACATTACGCGCTTCCTGAGGCACCGGTAGTGCTTAGGCAACCCTTAGCCATACCCCTGGTATGGGGTCGAATGTCCCGCTCAGCGGTCCCGGCGGCGGGGCTTCGGGGCGTTGCGCGCGTCGCCGGTGATGGTGAAGCCCGGACCGGAGGGCTTGGTGTCGCCCTCACGCTTCTCCTTGAGGGTGCGTTCGAAACCGTCGGCGATCTCGTCGACCACGTCGTCGTTGTGCTTGTCGTCCCTGCGCACGTAGCTCATCGGTTCTCCCTGCGAAAATGGGGTACCACCTCAAGCACAATCTAACCGTGAACGACTCGGAAAAGCTCGAACTCGTGTGCTCGCGGGCCTGGCCCCCGGTGGTCGACGAACCCCTCGGCGACTGGCGCCTGCGCTGGGCCGACGGCTTCACCGGGCGCGCCAACAGCGCACTCGCCGTGGGCGATCCCGGCCGGAGCGTGGCCGTCGCGTTGGAGGCCGTCTGTGACTTCGCCCACGATCGGGGGATCCCGGCGGTCGTCCAGGTGATCCAGGACAGCGCCATCGAACGTGAGGTGGCCGCCGCCGGCTGGCGCGAGTGGACCGAACACGCCGCGGGCTACCAGGTGTCGGTGCTCGTCGGGCCGCTGCCGGCCGGGTCGGCGCAGGCCGCCGAGGTCCTCGACGAGCCGACGCCGGCGTGGTGGGAGCTGACGGCCGACAACCCGTCGCCGGGCGCGGCCGAACGCCACGTGCTGAGCACGGGCAAGGTGGGTTATGGCGTGGTCGACGTGGACGACGCTGCCGGGGTCACCGCCGGAGCCGTGCGCGGTGCCATCGTGGACGGGTGGCTGCACGTGTCGCGGCTGGCCGTGCGGCCGGAGTTCCGCCGACGTGGGCTCGCGTCGGCGCTCATGTTCGCGCTGGCCGGCTGGGGCCGCGCGCACGGCGCGGAGAGGTGGGTGCTGCAGGTGGCGGTGGGCAACGACGGCGCGTTGAAGCTGTATTCCGCGCTCGGCTGTACGGAGCACCACAGGTACCGCTACTGGGGCCCCGGTCCCTCCGCGTGCGAGGATCCGCAGTCGTGAAGATCGTCGTTTTGGTCGGTGGAGTCGGTGGCGCGCGCTTCCTGCTCGGCGTGAAGACCGCACTCGGGATGCCCGCGATCGGCGAGCCGGAGAGCCCGTCGCCGCACGAGGTCACGGCGCTGGTGAACACCGGCGACGACGTGTGGATGCACGGCCTGCGCATCTGCCCCGACCTCGACACCTGCATGTACACCCTCGGCGGTGGCATCGACACCGAACGCGGCTGGGGCCACGCGGGCGAGACGTGGGTCGTCAAGGAGGAGCTCGCCGCGTACGGTGCCGAGCCGACGTGGTTCGGGCTGGGCGACAAGGACATCGCGACGCACCTGATCCGCTCGCGGATGCTGCGCGCGGGCTACCCGCTCTCGGCCGTCACCGAGGCGCTGTGCGACCGCTGGCGCCCGGGCGTGCGGCTGCTGCCGATGTCGGACGACCGCGTGGAGACCCACGTCGTGATCGACGACCCCGACCAGCCGGAGCAGCAGAAGGCGATCCACTTCCAGGAGTGGTGGGTGCGCTACCGGGCCGACCGCCCGGCGCACTCGATCGTCTCGGTCGGCGCCGACGAGGCCAAGCCCGGGCCGGGGGTGCTCGAGGCGCTCGGCGAGGCCGACCTGGTGCTGTTCGCGCCGTCGAACCCGGTCGTGAGCGTCGGGACGACGCTCGGGGTGCCGGGTGTGCGCGAGGCGCTGCGCAGGTCGAAGGCCAAGGTCGTGGGCATCTCGCCGATCATCGGCGGCAAGGCGCTGCGCGGCATGGCCGACGCGTGCCTCACGGCGATCGGTGTCGAGACCTCCGCCGAGGCCGTCGGCCGGCACTACGGCGCCCGCTCCGACGGCGGGGTGCTGGACGGCTGGCTCGTCGCCGAGGAGGACCACGACGTGACGGTGCCGGGTGTCGACGTGCGCGCGGTGCCGCTGCTGATGTCCGATGTGGACGCGACCGCCGCGATGGTGCGGGCGGCCTTCGACGTTGCGGGAGTTTCCGGTGTCTGATTCGGCCAAGCCTGAGTTCAGCGATCACGCCTCGGCGAAGGTCGAGATCCTGCCGGTGACCGGGCTGCCGGAGTTCCGGCCCGGCGACGACCTCACCGGCGCCATCGTCGCGGCCGCGCCGTGGCTGCGGTCCGGTGACGTCGTGGTGGTGACGAGCAAGGTGTTCTCGAAGGTCGAGGGCCGGCTCGTGCGCGTGCCGAGCGACCCGGAGGCCCGGGACGCGGCGCGGCGCGAGCTGATCGACCAGGAGACGGTGCGGGTCGTCGCGCGGGTGGCGCGCACGGTGATCACGGAGAACCCGCTGGGGATCGTGCAGGCCGCGTCGGGGATCGACGCGTCCAACGTGCAGGGTGACGAGGTGGCGCTGCTGCCCGCGGATCCGGACGCGTCGGCGCTCGCCCTGCGCGGCGGCCTTCGCGAGCGGCTCGGGGTCGAGGTCGCCGTGGTCGTCACGGACACGATGGGCCGCGCGTGGCGCGTCGGGCAGACCGACGCGGCGATCGGCGCTTCGGGCCTGCGCGTGCTGCACGCGTACGCGGGGCAGGTCGACTCGCAGGGCAACGAGCTGGCCGTCACGGAGATCGCGGTGGCCGACGAGCTCGCCGCAGCCGCGGACCTGGTGAAGGGCAAGCTCGGCGGACTGCCGGTGGCGGTCGTGCGCGGCCTGCAGCTCACCGACGACGGCTCCACGGCACGGAAGCTGATCCGGCCCGTCGACGAGGACCTGTTCCGCTTGGGCACCAACGAAGCGCTGGCGCAGGGGCGGCGCGAAGCCGTGCCGCACCGGCGTTCCGTGCGCACGTTCTCCGACGCGCCGGTGGATCCGGCGGTGGTCCGGCGCGCGGTCGCGGCGGCGCTGACCGCGCCCGCGCCGCACCACACGCACCCCGTGCGGTTCGTGTGGCTGCGAGACGCGGGGTTGCGCGCGAAGCTGCTGGACGCCATGCGCGAATCGTGGCGCGCGGACCTTTCGAGTGACGACTTCACGCCTTCGCAGATCGAGAAACGCTTGTCGCGCGGGGACATTCTGTACCGCGCGCCCGAGGTCGTGATCCCGTTCCTCGTGGCCGAGGGCGCCCACACCTACCGCGACCAGCGCCGCAACGACTGCGAGCACACGATGTTCACGGTCGCCGCCGGTGCCGCGGTGCAGGGTCTGCTGGTCGCGTTGGCGGCGGAGGACCTGGGCTCGTGCTGGATCGGGTCGACGATCTTCGCGGCCGACCTCGTGCGGTCGACGCTGGGCCTGGACTCACGCTGGGAGCCGCTGGGTGCCGTCGCGATCGGGCACCCGCTGGAGACGCCGCCGGCCCGTTCGCTGGGCGAGCCGGGAGAAGGGCTGGTCGAACTGTGAGCTTGCATGCGGACGCCGTGACGGTTCTTTCGGCGTGGACTCCTTCGCCGGGCTCGCAGGAATCGCTGCGCCAGGCGTTCCTGGGTTTCCTGGCGACGAGGGAAGACACCGTGCAGCGCTCGTGCGAGGCGGGGCACCTCACGGCGTCGGCCGTGGTCCTGGACTCGACGGGTACGCGGGTGCTGCTGACGCTGCACCCGCGCGTGGGCCGCTGGCTGCAGCTGGGTGGGCATTGCGAGCCTTCCGACGCGTCGGTCGCCTCTGCGGCTCTGCGCGAAGCGACGGAGGAGTCGGGCATGACGGGCCTCGAGATCGGCGCCGAGCCGGTGCACCTCGACGTCCACCCGATCACGTGCTCCCTCGGCGTGCCGACGCGGCACTTCGATGTGCGCTACGTGGTCCGCGCGCCGGCCGGAGCGCGGCCCGTCCGCAGCGACGAATCCGACGACCTGCGCTGGTGGCCCGTCGACGCCCTGCCCGCGGGGTCGGAGGATCTGGCCGAACTCGTGAGCGCGGCCGTTTCGTCCCGTTAGGGTGGCAGGCATGCCTCCTGTGCTCGCCAACCCGCACATCCACACCGGCGACGGCGGTTTCGTGAGCGGCTGGGTCGTGGCCGTGGGGTTCGGGGTGGCGATCGTGCTGGTCGTGGTGGGTGTGATCGTCAGCCTGCGCGGGAAGCGCCGGCGTTAAGGAGGTTCCGCGGTGACCGTGAGCTACGACAGCGCCTCTTCGGTGCCGCCGTTCGAGCAGGTGCGCTCGTCGATCGCCGCGCAGATCAACGAGGGCACCCTCGCCGTCGGCACCAAGCTCCCCACCGTCCGGGCGCTGGCCTCGGACCTGGGCGTCGCCCCGAACACCGTGGCGCGCGCCTACCGGGAACTCGAGGAAGCCGGCCTCATCGAAACGCGCGGACGGGCCGGGAGCTTCGTGGGGGCTTCGGGGGACGAGTCGCGTTCGCGGGCTCTTTCGGCGGCTGCCGATTATGCAGCAGTGACGCGCCAGCTGGGACTGTCGGCGGACGAGGCGCTCGCCATCGTGACGGCCGCGCTGCGCTGACCACTCCGGTTTCGTCCAGCCCCGGACGGCCACTCCCCCTACGATGACCATGGGCCGGGGAGAGGGGACCTTTGTCGTGAACGCCATTCAGCCTTGGCATCTCATCATCTTGTTGCTGCTCGCGGGCATCGTCGTGGCCATTGTCTTGGGTGTGCGGGCTTCGAAGAAGCGGCGGCAACCGCCGATTCCTCCGCCTTGGCAAGGGATACAGCAGCCGGGGTACCAGGGTTATCCGGGCTACCCGGGTTATCCGCCTGGGCAGGCGGGGTATCCGGGTTATCCGCAACAGCCCGGCTATCCGCAGGGGCAGCCAGGACCGCAATCCGGGTATCCGCAACAGCCGGGGTATCCGACGGGCCAGCCCGGCTTTCCGCAGCAGCAGCCTTCGGCGCCCGGCCAGTACCCGCCGCAGCCGTATCCACCGCAGCAGCCGGGTCAGCAACCGCCGTCCGGATTCGGGAACTGAAAAGGAGACTCAGCCGTCGTGTTGCGTTTTGTGCTCCCAGCACTGTTGATCATCGTGCTGGTGGTCATCCTCGTGCTGAAGTTCACCGTGGGGCGGAAGCCGAAGCAGCAGTCTGGGCCGCAGTACCCGCCGCCACAGCAGCAGTTTCCGCAGCAGCAGCCGATCCAGCCTGGGCAGTACCCGCAGCAGCCGGGATACCCCGGGCAGCAACAGGGTCAGCAACAACCGGGCCAATATCCGCAGCAGGGTTATCCGGCGCAGCAGCCGAATCAGCAGGCCGCGCAGGGCTGGCAGCCCTACCCCTCACAGCAGCAGCCAGGCCAGCAGTACCCGAACCAACAGCCGAACCACCAGCCGGGCCAGGGGCAGCAGCCGCCCCGGTAGGTCACATCGCGCGGTAGTCGCGGAGTTCGATGCGGGGCCCGAAGCGCGGTGCGCGGGCCCCGCCGATCTCCAGGTACCGGATGGCGCGCTGGCGTTGCGGGGCGTAGGGCGCGAGGAGCTCGGCCATGGCCTCGTCGTCGATGCGGCGGCCCAGCAGCGTGTGGCCGACCATGTTCGGGATGTTGTAGTCCCCGAAGCTGACCGCGTCCGGGTCGCCCCAGGCGCGTTGGGCGATTTCGGCGGCAGTCCACACGCCGATGCCCGAGACCTTGCGCAGCAGGGCCCGCCCCTCGGAACCCCGCAGCGCCACGGCTTCCTCCAGCCGCGGAGCCACGCGGGCGGCGTTGATCAGCGCCGTCCGGCGTTTGAGGTCCACGCCGATGCGGTGCCAGTTCCAGTCCACAATGGACCGGATCGCGATCGGCGACGGTGGCACACGCAACGAAGCCGGCCCCGGTCCCGGCGCGGGCGTACCGAACCAGCGGCACAGCTGCGCCCACGACCGGATCGCCTCCTTGCCCGAGACCTTCTGCTCCAGCACCGCCAGCACGAGCGAGTCCCACACGCGCCGCGTCGAGCCGAGGCGCAGGCCGGGGGCGTCGTGGCGCGCGCGGGCGACCACGGGGTGGTGCGCGACGAAGCCGGTGTCGTCGTCCTCCGCGCCCAGCAACGCCGGCACGCCGTCGAGCAGGAACTCCGCGCCGGGGCCCCACGCGTCGGCCTCGACGACGCCGTCGGGCCGGCGCAGCAGAGCCAGCGTGCCCTCGCCGCACGGCGTGTTGGCGGCCAGCCACCAGACGCCGCGCTCACCGCGGAAGTTCAGCGAACCGCGCCCACGGCCGAGCGGGCCCAGCACCGCGGCCAGGTCCAGCGGGAAGGGCGGTCGCCACTCGATCATGCGTCGCTCGAGAACCGGATGCCGCCGTCGGGCAGGGTGACGCCGGGCCAGACGCGGGCGCCGTCGAGGAGCTCGCAGCCCGCGCCGACGGACGCGCCGTCGCCCAGGACCACGCCACGCAGCACGGCGCCCGCCCCGACGAACGCGCCGCGGCCCAGCACCGAACGCTCCACAGTGGCCCCGGCCTCGACCACGGCTTCGTCGAACACGACCGAGCCGTCGACCGTCACGCCGTCGCCGATCACGGCCTTCTCGCCGATCGTCGTCCCGCCCGTCAGCTGAGCCGACGAAGCCACGGAAGCGCCGCCGAGCACCAGCGACTCGCCGGTCGGGCCCGCCAGCGCGGACGTCGGCGCGATGCCGCGCACGAGGTCGGCGCTGCCGCGCACGAACGCCTCGGGCGTGCCGACGTCGAGCCAGTACGAGGAGTCGACAAAGCCGTGCAGGTGCGCACCGGCTTCGAGGAGCCCGGGGAACGTCTCGCGCTCCACCGACACGCGGCGGCCCGCCGGGATGGTCTCGACCACCGAGCGGCGGAAGACGTAGCAGCCTGCGTTGATCTGGTCCGTCGGCGGGTCGGGCGTCTTCTCGAGGAAGGCCTGAACGCGGCCGTGCTCGTCCGTCGGGACGCAACCGAAGCGGCTCGGGTCGGCGACGCGCTGGAGGTGGAGGGTGACGTCGGCGCCGGTGTCCACATGGGTCTGGAGCTGGTGGCGCAGGTCGGCGCCGGAGAGGATGTCGCCGTTGAAGATGATCGCGTGGTCCGCGCGCAACCGGTCGTACACGTTGCGGATGGCGCCGCCGGTGTCGAGCGGCTCGTCCTCGACCACGTACTCGAGCTCGAGACCGAGGGCCGCCCCGTCGCCGAAGTACTCCTCGAACACTTCGGCGCGGTAGGACGTGCCGAGCACGACGTGGCGGATCCCGGCCGCGCGAATTCGCGAGAACAGGTGACTCAAGTAGGGGGTTCCGGCCGTCGGCAGCATCGGCTTCGGCGCGGACAGGGTGAGCGGCCGCAGGCGGGTGCCCTTGCCCCCGACCAGCACGACGGCGTCGACCTCGAGCTCGGACGTCACAGAAAACTCCTCTTGTATCACGCACCGCTGAGCGACAAGCCGTGGGAAACGCTGACGACTGCGCCCCCGAGGGCCTACCCTAGACAGGAAACAGATGGGCCTTTCCCCAGAGGCCCCGGGTCAGTCGGGAGGCCGAGGGGATGGACCCCCGCGATCGCGCGGACGCTCTGCTCGCACGCGCACGTTCCCGCGGCGCCTTCGTGGTGACGCCGGACAACATGACGTCGCCGATGGACGCCTCCAACACGCAGCAGATCCCGAGATCCGTGGTCTCGGAGCTCGACCAGCAGGATCCCGACACGACGACGCAGCTGCCGGCGTCGTTGATCGAGGAGAACGACGAGCACCCGCTGGCGAAGCCGAGCACGACCACGCCGCTGGAGGTGCCGGCCGCGCAGGTGACCACGCCGCTGGTGCCGCGTCCGCAGGCCGCGCCCGTGCCGAGCCCCCTGCGGGAGCCCGCCGAGGAAGAGCTGACCGGGCTGGTGCCGACGATCAAGCAGAGCAGCGGCCGGTCGAACCTCTCGCGGCGCCTCGACGGGCTGTGATCACGCGCCTTCGAGCTTGACGCGCACGGCCAGCCCGAGCTTCACCGCCGCGAGCACGGGCTTCCACAGCGCGCCCTGGTGCCGGTCGGCGAGGTAGCGGTAGGCGCTGGCGTGGTGCGCGCGCAGCATCTTCTTCGACACGCGCGCCGTCGACACGCCGCCGATGTGCATCACGCTCGACGAGGGCGCGTAGACGTTCAGCCAGCCGGCCTTCGCCAGCCGGTCGCCGAGGTCGACGTCTTCGAAGTACATGAAGTAGCGCGTGTCGAAGCCGCCGACCGAGTCGAACGCCTCGCGCCGGAACAGCTGGCACGAGCCGCTGAGCCACTCCGACGTGCGCTCCTGTGGCGTGGCGTTCTCCTGGCGGTACTGGCGCGTCCACGGGTTGCCCGGCCAGACCTTCGAGAACACGGCGTGCCCGATCCCCCGCCCGAACGACGGCAGCAGACGCGCGGACGGGTAGACGGTCCCGTCGAGGTCGTGGATCAACGGCCCGAACGCACCCCCACGCGGCCACCGCTTCGCGACTTCCAGCAGCGCGTCCAGCGACCCCGGCTCCCACTCCAGGTCGGGGTTGACCACGACGACCCACCCGTAGCTGTCGTCGAGCGCCGCCACGCCGCGGTTGGCGGCCGTGCCGTACCCGACGTTCTCACCGATGCTGACCAGCCGCACGTTCTCGCGCTCCGCCGCCTTCTCGGGCCCGCCGTCCGTGGACGCGTTGTCCGCGACCACCACGCGGACGTCCCGGTCGGTCGCCTTTTCCAGCGTGTCGAGGAACTTCTCGAGCATGTCGCCGGGAAAGTAGGTCACGGTCACGACGGCCAGATTGTCGCCGTAGCTGCGCTGCTCAGTCACGGCACCCATTGTCCCCCGCTCACACACGGCTACGGTGAGGACCCACGCAGTGTCAACCTCCCCGGTCAGCGCGCGCCGCTCTTGCGCGCATCACGGCGCCGCTGGCGTCCGGCCGCGGCGATCGTCCCGCGAGGTGCTGAATAGAGCACATCCCCGGCGTTAACGTAAAAAGTGTTCGGGTTTCTGTTGTGCGGCCCCCAACCTGTCGACCCGCGAAGCAACAGCACGCTCCCTCGTGCCGGGTGCCGCCCCTTGAACCAGGTGTCCTGGCGATAGCCGGTCACTCGCCAACGGATCACAGCCTTGGCTCCACGCCGAGCGTGCTGGTAGACCTGTTCGACGATGGCGATGTCCGCCTGACCCTGCAGATTCGACCGGATGGCCTGCAGGTTTCGCCAATGCACATCCAGCCGCCTGTCATGCGCGCGGCGCACCCAAACCGCGAGCACTACGACAGCCGCCAAAGGCAACGTACAGATCAGGAAACCGATGACATTCGCCAAGACTTTGACAAACAAGAACCCTCCCCGGTGATGTTTGACAACGGGGAGTCAATCGGTCCCCGTCCGACCGCGTCAACGGCGGACCAGGAGTTCCGGGCCAGGAAACCTTCCGGAACAGGACACAACTCCGGTCAGTGCATTCGGCGGTGCCGGTCCCACGCCTTCTCGTACGCCTCGCGGTGGCGTTCCGCCGTGGTGGCCCAGGAGAAGTCCTTGGCGCGCTGCTGGGCGGCCGCGGAGAGGAAGGCGCGGCGGGACGGGTCGGCGAGGAGTTCGGTGATCGCGGCGGCCACGTCGCCCGCGCCGACGCCGCAGTAGGCGACGGCGTCGCCGCCGACTTCCGGCAGGGAGAGGCGGCGGGTGGTCAACACGGCGGCGCCGCAGGCCATGGCCTCGAGCACGGGCAGGCCGAAGCCCTCGCCCAGGGACGGGTAGGCGACCAGTTCGGCCCCGCCCAGGAAGCCCGCGAGGGTCCCGAAGGGCAGGTATCCGGCGCGGATCACGCGCAGGCGGTGGGGCACGGCGTCCAGCGCGCGTTCGACCTGGGTGTCCCAGCCCGGCTGCCCGGCGAGCACCAGAGCGGGTGCGTCCGGCCGGCCCGCGACGGCCCGGGCGTAGCCGCGGATCAACGCCGGCACGTTCTTGCGCGGCTCCAGCGCCCCGAGGAACGCGATGTACGGCGTGCGCCCGATGCCGACGGCCGCGCGCGCCGCGGCGACCTCCTCCGGGGACGGCGGGTGAAAGCGTTCCGTGTCCACGCCGTGGTGGATGATTTCCAGTTCCGCGTGCCGCACCGGGGTCACGCGGCCCAGCTCCAGCGCCGTCGCCTGGCTCGGGACGACGCACAGCGTCGCGCGGCGCAGGGCGGCCACGGTCCACGCGCGGAAGAACCGCGCCTTCACCGACGAGTGCAGCACGGGGTCGGTGAAGAACGTCGCGTCGTGCAGCGTCACGACCGAAGCCGCGCCGCTCGCGAGGGGCATCGTGTAGTGCGGCGAGTGCACGACGTCGGCCGCCAGCCGCCGCACGAGCCGCGGCAACGTCGCCTGTTCCCAGGTCAGGCGAGCTGTGCGGGTGGACGTCGCGGGCGACGCGGGCACCACGCGCGCACCGGGAGCCAGCCGGTCGTACAGCGACAGGTCACGGGGCTGGCACACAACCGTGAGCCGCGCACCGTCCTGGTCGAGCGCCGCGACGAGCGAGTCCACGTACCGGCCGACGCCACCCCGGTCCGCGGGCACCGCGGTCGCGTCGATCAGCACACGGGGATCACCGGTCACGTGAGCAGAGTACGGCGATCACCCTGCGCGCAGGTGAGGAACCGACGAACTGTGGTGCCCGCTGTGTTGTTCGCCTCGGCGCCGTGGTGCCGCCGAGGCGATGCCGAGCGGGAGATCGCACACCGGCACCCACGCGGACCAGCGGCGAACCTGCGCTCGCATCGGGGCAGCAGCTCACGGAGGGTGCTCACGCAGAGCGACGGTCCTCGCCGCACCGGTCCCAGCTCACTCCGGCGACCCGCCCGTGATCACGTCCGCTTCCGGTGCGCCGCCCACACGGCCTCCGCCGCGGCGCGCCACGTGAACTCGCGCGCGCGGTCGCGGCCGAGGCGCACCAGTTCCGCCGCGCGCGCCGGCGACCCGAGGACCTCGCGCAGCCCCGCCGCCAGCGCCACCGCATCACCCCGCGGAACGACCACCCCCGCGCCGCCGGCGACCTCCACCAGAGCCGGCACGTCGGTGTGCACCACGGGGACCCCGGAGGCCATCGCTTCCAGGAGCGGCAGCCCGAAGCCCTCCGCCAAGCTGGGTACCGCCAGCACGCTCGCGCCGCGCAGGGCCGTGGCCAGTTCGGCGTCGGTGACCTTGCCCAGCACGTGCACGTCCGTCAGGCCGCGCGAAGCGGCGAGCGCGACCGGGTCGATGTCGCCCCAGCCGGGCTGGCCGGCGAGTACCAAGGCGACATCGCCGACCGCGGCGACGGCGTCCACCAGCACGTCGATGCCCTTGCGCGGCTCGATGGTCCCCACCGCCAGCACGTACTTCGACGGCAGGTCCAGCGCCGCCGAACCCTGGGGCACCGTCACGCCGTGGGGCACCACGCGCACCGGCGCCGTCACGTCCACCAGCACGGCCAGCTCGTCGGCCACCGCCCGCGTCGGCACGATCAAGGTCGACGCCCGGCGCGCGGCGCGCGCGATCATCGACCGGTGCCAGCTCACGCCGCGGGCGGTCAGGGTCTCGGGGTGGGTCCACGGCACGGTGTCGTGCACGGTCACGGTCAGCGTCTTGCCCGCGGGCGGGCGCGGCGGGGCGAACGGCGTCGGCGCGTGCACCGCGTCGCCGCCCGGCCACCACCGCACGCCCAGCTGCCACAGGCCGACCAGGGCGCGTGGCGGTATCGGGAGCACGCGCGGCCCCTCGACACCTTCCACCACCGCGCTCGAAGTATCCGCGTGGCGCGCGACCACGCTCGACACCGTCCAGCCCGGCGGCGCGGTGCGCGCCAGCGCGGGCAGCAGTTCGGCGGTGTACCGGCCCGTACCACCCGGGACGGGGGCGAGCAGCTGCTCGGCGAGCACTACCAGTTCGGGCACGCCGCTATTCTCACCCAGGTGACCAGCGCGGAAACCGGCAGCACCGTCGTCGTGGTCACCTGGCGTGGCGCGGCTCACGTCGAAACCTGCCTCGACGCCCTCGCCGCCCAGACGCGTCCACATCGGACGCTCGTGATCGACAACGCCTCCGACGACGGCACCGCCGCCCTCCTGCGCCGCCACCCGTCGAAACCGCAGGTCATCCGGCTCAGGCGCAACACCGGCTACGCGGGCGCGATGGCCGTGGCCCTCGACCGCACGACAACCCCGCACATGGCCTGGCTCAACGACGACGCCGCCCCCGAGCCCACCTGGCTCGCCGAGCTCGAAGACACCCTCGCCGAACAGCCGCTGGCCGCCGCCGCCACGAGCCGACTGGAGCTGGCCGACGGCACCACCCAGTCGACCGGCGTCCGCCTCACCGCCGACGGCCACGGCGCCGACCTCACCGAACCCGCCGACGAGGTCTTCGGCTTCTGCGGCGGCGCCGCGCTCCTGCGGACCGACGCCGTGCGCGCCGTCGGCGGCGTGCCCGCGAGCTTCTTCTGCTACTACGAGGACACCGACACCGCGTGGCGCCTGCGCCTCGCCGGCTGGCACGTCGTCTCCGCCCCGAAGGCCCGCGTCCGCCACCTGCACGGCGCCAGCACCAAACCCGGCTCGCCGCTGTTCCACCGCTGGAACGAACGCAACCGCCTGCTGATGCTCCTCAGATGCGCCCCGGCCATGATCGCCGTGCGCGAGATCGTCCGCTTCGCCCTGATCACCGCACTGCTCCCCCTCCGCCGCGCCAAGCCCGGCGCCGCCAACTTCCACGTCGGCCTCCGCGCTCGCGTGCTGGCCGAAGTCGCGCTGAAACTGCCCGCCACCCTGCGCGCCCGCAGACGCACAGGCGAGATCACCACCCTCGGCCGAGGGGCGATCTGGGACGCCTGGGCGGGCCTTTAAGCTGGGCAAGGCCCGACATCACGGACAGGAGCTCGTTTTGGCGCTGGGGGAACCGCAACCGCTCGTCTCGGTGATCGTGGTGAACTACCGCGGCGCGGAGGACACGATCACCTGCCTTCGCGCACTGTCGGCCGACCTGGACTACGAGCACGTCGAGCTGATCTGCGTCGAGAACGCCTCCGGGGGCGACGACGCCGAGCGCATCCGCGCCGCCGTGCCGGACGTGAAGCTGATCGAGTCGCCCGTGAACAGCGGCTTCGCCGGGGGCTGCAACCTCGGTGCGAAGCACGCGGGCGGCACCGTCCTCGCGTTCCTCAACAACGACGCCCGCCCGGCGCCCGCGTGGGTCTCCGCGGCTGTCGCCCAGCTGCAGGCGCAGCCGACCGTCGCGGCGGTGGCGAGCAAGGTCGTCGACTGGGACGGCACCGGCACCGACTTCGTCGACGCGGGCCTGACCTGGTTCGGCATGGGCTACAAGCGCCACGCGGGCAGCCCGCTGGCCGACGTGCCCGAGGCCGAGCGCGACGTCGCCAAGGACGTGCTCTTCGGCACCGGCTCGGCGATGTTCGTGCGCGCCTCGGTGTTCGCCGAGCTCGGCGGGTTCGACGAACGATTCTTCATGTTCTACGAGGACGTCGACCTCGGCTGGCGGCTGAACCTGCGCGGCTGGCGCGTGCGCTATGTGCCGGAATCGCTGGCGTACCACCGTCACCACGGCACGATGTCGGCCGTCGACGCGCCCGAGACCGGCCGCGAGACCTTCCTGCTGGAACGCAACGCGCTCGCCGCCCTGTACAAGAACCTCTCCGACGAGTCGCTGGCGAAGGCCCTGCCCGCGGCGCTCGCGCTGGCCGTCCGGCGCGCGACCGCCCGCGGCGGGCTGGACCCCGAGCAGCTGAACCTCGAAAAGGGCGTCGGCCCGGTCGAGACGGGTGACCTCGCGGTGCCGCGGACGACCGTGGCGGGGATGCTGGCCATCGACCGGTTCGTGGAGATGATGCCGTCGCTGGCCGAGTCCCGCGCCGAGGAGCAGGCCGCCCGCGTCCGCACCGACGCCGACCTGCTTCCCTTGCTGCGCAAGGCTTTGGAGCCCGCGTATCCCCTGCCGGACTACCTGCGCGCCCACGACATCCTCGTCGAGGCCTTCGGCATCGAGGCCGTGTTCGGGCAGCGCCGCAAGATCCTCGTGCTCACGGGCGACTCGATCACCGAGCGCATGGCCGGCCCCGCGATCCGCGCGTGGAACATCGCCGCCACGCTCGCCGCCGAGCACGAAGTGCACCTGATGACCACCAACCCGCTGCTCTCGCCGCCGGCCGCGGCGTTCCGCATCAGCTCGGGCAAGTTCCGCGACCTCGACGCCCCCATCGAGTGGGCCGACGTGATCATCCTGCAGGGTCACGTGCTGGAGCTCGCACCGACGCTGAAGAAGCAGCACGCGAACAAGATCGTGGTCGCCGACGTCTACGACCCCATGCACCTGGAGCTGCTGGAGCAGGGCAAGGGCGTGGCCGACGATCAGCGCGCGCTCGACCTCGCGGGCGTCACGAAGGTGCTCGACGCACAGCTGGAACGCGCTGACTTCTTCCTCTGCGCTTCGGAGCGGCAGCGCCATTTCTGGCTGGGCCACCTCGCCGCGCTGGGCCGGCTCTCGCCGCGCCTCTACGACGCCGACCCGACCACGCAGTCGCTGCTGGCCGTGGTGCCGTTCGGCCTTTCGCCGCAGGAACCCGTGCGCACCGGCCCCGGCCTGCGCGCGTCGCTGGGCCTCGGCGAGTCCGACCGCGTGGTGCTGTGGGCCGGCGGCGTGTACAGCTGGTTCGACCCGCTCACGCTCATCCGCGCGATGGATCTGCTCCGCCAGAACCGGGACGACGCGCGGCTCGTGTTCCTGGGTATGAAGCACCCGAACCCCGAAGTCGCCGAGATGGACATCGGCGCGCGCACCATCCGCCTGGCCGACTCGCTGGGCCTCACCGACAAGCACGTGTTCTTCAACGAGCAGTGGGTGCCCTACGACGAGCGCCAGAACTGGCTGCTCGACGCCAACTGCGGCGTGACCACGCACTACGAACACGTCGAGACCACCTTCGCCTTCCGCACCCGCGTGCTCGACTACCTGTGGGCGGGCCTGCCGATCGTCACCACGGACGGCGACGCGTTCGCCGACCTCGTCCGCACCGAACGGCTCGGGGTCGTCGTGCCGGCCGAAGACGCGGAGGCGCTGGCGGCCGCGCTGGAGAAGTCGCTCTACGACGAGGAGTTCGCGGCCGGCTGCGTCGAACGGATCGCCGAGGTCGCGCGCCGCTACGCGTGGCCGGAGGCGCTGAAGCCACTGGTGGAGTTCTGCCGCAACCCGCGGCCCGCCGCCGACCGGCTGCCCGGCGGAGCGGACCTCACGACCACCGCCCCCGTCCGCGGCACGGCCCTGGTCCGCCGCGACGTCGACCTCGTCCGCGAGTACCTCGCGCAGGGCGGCCCGAGCGAGCTGGCCCGCCGCGTCGGCGGCCGCGTCGTGAAGGTCGCCCGGCAACGGTTGCGCCGTGGCTGACCGACCGTTGCGCGTGCTGCTCGACGGCACCCCGCTGCTCGGCTCCCGCACCGGCATCGGCCGGTACACGGCGGCGCTGAGCGAGGAACTGGCGTCGATGTCCGAAGTGGACCCTCGCGCCGTGGCGTTCACGTTGCGCGGCTGGCGAAAGCTGCGCGGGGTGCTGCCCCACGGCGCTCGGGCTCGCGGTATGCCGGTGCCCGCGCGGCTGTTGCGACGCGCGTGGCTGCGGTCCGAGCTCCCGCCGGTCGAGCTGTTCGCCGGCCCGACCGACGTCGTCCACGGCACCAACTTCGTCCTCCCCGGCCGCCTGCGCGCCGCCGGCGTGCTGACCATCCACGACCTGGCCTTCCTCGACGAACCCGGCGAGCTCGCGCCGTCCGACCGGACGCTGCCGGAGCTGGTGCGGCGCGGCGCCCACCGCGCCGACGTCATCTGCACCCCCACGGCGGCCGTCGCGGACTCGGTCGCCGAGCGGCTCGACGTCTCCCGGGACAAGATCGTCGTCACCCCGCTCGGGGTGAACCCGGCGTGGTTCACCGCGCGTCCGCCGGACGACGGCCAGCGCGCAAAGCTCCGCCTGCCCGAGAAGTACCTGCTGTTCGCCGGCGCAGCCGGGCCGCGCAAGGGCCTCGACTGGCTGGCCCGCACGCACGCGTCGGCACCCGATCTGCCCCCGCTGGTCTTCGCCGGGCCGGGTCCGTTCCCGCGGCTGCCCCGCTCCGGGCAGACGGGGTATCTGTCCGATGTGGACCTCAGGACCGTCGTCGCCGGGGCCGCCGCGTTGGTGCTGCCGTCGCGCGACGAGGGCTTCGGGCTGCCAGTGCTGGAGGCCATGGCGTCCGACGTTCCCGTGGTGTGCACGGACATTCCGGCGCTGCGGGAAGTGGCCGGTCCGTGTGCGACGCTCGTGCCCTACGACGACGTCGACGGCTTGGCGACGGCCCTGCGGCAAGCCGTGCTCGATCCCCACGCGACGGCCACGTCCACGGCCCGCCGCACGCACGCCGCCGGCTTCACCTGGCGCAACTGCGCGACACTGACCGTCGAGGCCTACCGCCGGGCCGCCAATCGCTGAACCCTCGGTGAGGGCGCACGCCGCGTGCGCCCTCACGAGTCAGCTCCGGAAGTACTCGGCCAGCGCCTCGCGCCACGGCCGCAACGGCGTCAGCCCCGCCTCGCGCCAGGACGCGTTGGACAGCACCGAATACGCGGGCCGCGGTGCCGGCCGCGGAAACTCCTCGGTCGTGCACGGCCGCACCCGCTCGGGATCCGCGCCGATCTCCTCGAAGATCGCCTTCGCGAACCCGCACCACGTCACCTCGCCCCCGCCGGTGCAGTGCAGCACTCGCGACGACGGCCCCTCACCGGCCGCGATCCGGCCGGCCAGCTCCACGAGCCCACCGGCCAGGTCCGCGGACCACGTCGGCGACCCGACCTGGTCGTCCACCACGGTCAGCTGGTCCTTCTCGCTCTCCAGCCGCTGGATGGTCTTGACGAAGTTGGTCCCGCTCTTGCCGTAGACCCAGCTCGTGCGCACCACCCAGGCCGACGCGCCGGACCCCAGCACCGCGTCCTCGCCGGCCGCCTTGGTCCGCCCGTACGCGCTCTTCGGGCCCAGCTCGTCCGTGACCTCGTACGGCCGCGAAGCGTCACCCGGGAACACGTAGTCCGTGGACACGTGCACCAGCGGCACCCGCCGCGACGAGCACACCGCGGCGAGCACCCGCGGCCCGTCGGCGTTGACCCCGAACGCGCGGACCTCGTCCTGCTCGGCCGCGTCGACCGCCGTGTAGGCCGCCGCGTTCACGACCACCGGGGCCGCGCCCGAGGCGGCGGCACGGGAGACCAGCGCGGCGAGCGCCCCGACCACCTCGCCGGCCGAGCGGAGATCCAGCTCCGCCGAAGCCGGCGCGACCACCTCCACCTCGGGACCCGCGAGCGCTGCCAGGTCGCGGCCGAGCTGGCCGGAACCGCCGGGGACGAGCAGAGCGAGCCGCACCGTCTTACCTCCACACGAAAAACTTCACGAGCACGAAAAAAGTTCAGGATGTGCCGAGCGCGGCGCGGCCCTTCAGCGGCTCCCACCACGCGCGGTTGTCGGTGTACCAGCGCACCGTACCCGCCAGACCGTCCTCGAAGGACACCCGCGGAGCGTAACCGAGCTCGGAGCTGATCTTGGTGATGTCGACGCTGTAGCGCCGGTCGTGGCCCTTGCGGTCTTCAACCGGCTCCACGCGCTCCCAGCCGACGCCCACCGCGTCGAGCAGCCGCCCGGTCAGCTCGCGGTTGGTGAGCTCCGTGCCACCGCCGATGTTGTAGATCTCGCCCGCCCGCCCGCCGTCGGCGACGAGCTGGATGCCGTGGCAGTGGTCGTCGACGTGGAGCCAGTCGCGCACGTTCAGGCCGTCGCCGTAGAGAGGCACTTTCAGCCCGTCGAGGAGGTTGGTGGTGAACAGCGGGATGACCTTTTCAGGGAACTGGTACGGCCCGTAGTTGTTCGAGCACCGGGTGACGCACACGGGCAGCCCGTGCGTGCGGAAGAAGGAGCGCGCGATCAGGTCCGAGGACGCTTTCGACGCCGAGTACGGCGAATTCGGCTCCAGCACGTGGTCTTCCGACCACGAACCGTCCGCGATGGACCCGTAGACCTCGTCGGTGGACACGTGCACGAACTTGCCGACGCCGGCCTCCAGCGCGGCCTGCAGCAGCGTCTGGGTGCCCAGCACGTTGGTGAGCACGAAGTCGGCCGAGCCCAGGATCGAACGGTCCACATGCGACTCCGCAGCGAAGTGCACCACCAGGTCGACGCCGCGCATCAGGTCCGAGACCAGGGGGGCGTCGCAGATGTCGCCGCGGACGAACCGCAGGCGGGGGCTGCCGGCGACCGGGTCGAGGTTCGCCTCGTTGCCGGCGTACGTGAGCTTGTCCAGCACCACGACCTCGGCGTCACGCAGAGTCGGGTAGGCACCCGAAACCACCTGCCGGACGTAGTGCGATCCGATGAACCCCGCACCGCCCGTGACCAGGACTCGCATCCTTCTCCACCCTTCGTGCCCGCTTCTCGTGCCCGACCGGGCAATCCGACCACCAGACTACGGATGACTCACACGAGACTCGGTAGAGTCTCCCGGAGGCACTCCGGTGCCCACGGGGGCATGGGTGGGGGAGGAACGCGTGACCGAGTGGCCTGGGTCGCCGCTGCCGTCGCAGCGGGTACCCGCAGCACGCGGCCGCGGCGTGCTCGTGGGGCTGCGCCGCGGTGGCAAGGTCGTGCTCTCGGTCCTCTCGATCGTGGTCCTCGCGCTGACCTGGTACGGCTGGCAGTTCATCGGCGACCCGCAGGCCGGGTTCACGACCACGCAGATCTTCGACCAGCCCGAGGCGCACGCCAGACCGCTCGACGGCGCCATCGACATCCTCCTCGTGGGCCAGGACAGCCGCACCGACGCGCAGGGCAACCCGCTGCCGCGCGAGGTGCTCGACATGCTCCACGCCGGCATCGCGGACGGTGAAAAGCAGACCGACACGATGATCCTGGTGCACATCCCCCAGAACGGTCAGCACGCCGTCGCGATCTCCTTCCCGCGCGACTCCTGGGTGGAGATCACCGGCGGCTTCGGCAAGCACAAGCTCAACAGCGCGTATGTGTACGCCTACAACGACACGTTCAAGACGCTGCAGAACCAGGGCGACACCGACCTCAAGGACGTCGACCAGAAGTCCAAGGTGGCCGGTCGCAAGAACCTCGTCGCCACGCTGGAGAAGTTCATCGGCAAGCCGGGCATGATCGACCGCTACGCCGAGGTGAACCTCGCGAGCTTCTACGAGATCACGAAGGCCATCGACGGCGTGGACGTGTGCCTGAACAAGGCCGTGAAGGAGAAGAAGTCCGGCGTGGACCTGCCGGCGGGCCGCCAGAGCATCTCGGGCGTGCAGGCGCTCGCGTTCGTGCGCCAGCGCTACGGCCTGCCCAACGGCGACCTCGACCGCATCGCGCGCCAGCAGGCGTTCCTCTCCGGCCTGGCCAACAAGGTGCTTTCCGGCGACGTGCTGACCAACCCGGCCAAGATCGCGCAGCTCGTGGCCGCGGTGAAGAAGTCCGTGGTGCTCTCCGAGGGCTGGGACCTCACCGAGTTCGCCGAGCAGATGCGCGGCCTGACGGGCGGCAACGTCGAGTTCCACACCATCCCCACGCAGGGCAACGCGGTGATCGGCGGCGCCGACGTGCTGCGCGTCGACCCGGCCCAGGTGCAGGCGGAGGTCGACCGGCTCACCTCCGACGGCACGCCCGACACCCCCACCTCGGCGCCGGCCACCCTGCCCGGCGCCGGCGCCGTCACGGTCGAGCTGTTCGACGGCAGCGGCGCCGACGTCGCCACGCAGACCCGCGCCCTGTTGCAGGGCAAGGGCTTCAAGCTCACCGGCGACACGAAGCTGTCCACCCGGTCGAGCACGGTGGTCCGCTACAACCCTGCCGACGACGCCGCGCTCACGCTCGTCCGCCAGGCCCTCGGCGGCGACCTCGAGGCCGAGCCGGACTCCGACGTCACCGCCGGGCACGTGCGCGTACTGCTGGGCAAGGACCGCCTCGGCGCCGGTGCCGGATCGGGGTCGGCGGTCACGACCACCCCGACGAAGCCGAGCACGCCGCCCGCACCACCCGCTCCGCCGATTACGGCCGGCGGAGTGCCCTGCGTCAACTAGAGTCGGGCACTCAGCGTGGTGGCCGGGGGCGGCCTCTAGGCTGGGCTATGGGGAGGTACGTGGGGTGGACGAGAACGAGGACAAGCCGGACCGGGCCGAGAGCTCGGAGCCGTCGGAGCCGCCAGCGCCGTCTTCGGAAGAGACTTCGAAAGAGGCTTCGGAAGAAACTGCCGAGCCGGCCGCAGCCGACGAGACCCCGGACACGGACAGTGACGAATCCACGGAGTCTTCCGAGTGGAAGCCGTCGCCCTACCCCCGGTTGGACCTGCCACAGCCGACGGTGCGGACCCCGCGTGTCCGTCCGGGCCGAGCCGGCCGGATCACCCGGCGGATCGCGCTCGGGCTCGTCTCGGTGCTGGCGCTGGGCGCCACCGGCTACGCGTACGTGACGAAGGACCAGCTGCAGAGCAACGTCCCCACCACCGACGTCCTCACCCCCCGCGCGGGCGAACCGCCGGCCCCGCCGGCCGACGACGGCGCCACCGACATCCTGCTCGTCGGCAGCGACGCGCGCACCGACGCGCAGGGCAACCCGCTGCCGCCGAGCATGCTGAAGTCGCTGCGCACCGAGGAGAAAGCGGGGATCAACACCGACACGATCATCCTGCTGCGCTTCCCGAAGGACGGCAGCAAGCCGTCGGGCGTCTCGATTCCGCGCGACAGCTGGGTCGACATCCCAGGCCGCGGCCAGGCGAAGATCAACTCGGCGTATGGCGTGGCGAAGGCCCAGTTCGCCGAGGCCGAGCGCGCCAAGGGCGAGCGGGACCAGGCGAAGATCGAGCGCGACTCCGACAGCGAGGGCCGGCGCGTACTGGTCCAGACCGTGCAGGACCTCACGCAGATCCGGGTGGACCACTACGCCGAGATCAACCTGCTGGGCTTCTACCTCCTCACCGAGGCCCTCGGCGGCGTGAAGGTGTGCCTGAACCACTCGACGTCGGACAAGGACTCGGGCGCGGACTTCCGCCGCGGCGTGCAGACGGTGTCGGGCGGCGAGGCGCTGTCGTTCGTGCGCCAGCGCAAGAACCTGCCCCACGGCGACCTCGACCGAATCGTGCGGCAGCAGGCGTTCCTGTCCTCGGCGCTGCACCAGGTGCTGTCGGCGGGCACGCTGACCAGCCCGTCGACGATGAGCAGCCTCATGGACGCCGTGCACCGCTCGATCACGCTCGACGACGGCCTCGACGTGCTCGACTTCGCGCAGCAGGTGAAGGGCGTGGCGTCCGGCGACCTGAACTTCACGACCGTGCCGGTGATCACGGCCAACGGCCGCAGCGCCGACGGGCAGAGCATCGTCGAGATCGACCCGACGGCAGTGCGCAAGTTCGTCGCCGGCCTGGTCGGGCGCACGCCGATGGGCGGTGGCGGGGCCGCGGCCGGCGCGCCCGCCCGGCAACTGCAGTCGGGCATCCCCGGCGTGCCCTGCGTCGACTGAAGCCCCGGCTAGCCTGGGCGGCATGAGCCTCACCGAACAGCTGCTGCGCCCGCTGCTGGCGTCGCCCGCGAAACCGCTGATCACGCACTACGACGACCAGCTCGGCAGCCGCGTCGAGCTGTCGGTGGCGACCACTCTGAACTGGGCCGCGAAGACGGCCAACTGGCTCGTCGACGAGTTCGACGTCGAGCCGGGCGACGACGTCGCCGTGCAGCTGCCCGCCCACTGGCAGACCGCCGGCATCCTGCTCGGCGCCTGGTGGTGCGGCGCCCGCGTCGTCCCCGAGCCGAACGGCGCCCGCGTGGTGTTCATCGGCCCGGACGCTTCCGTCGACGCCCCGGCCGTCGCGGTGGTCTCCCTCGACCCGATGGGCCGGGGGCTGTCCGCTCCCCCGGCGGGCGGCGCCCTCGACTACCTCACCGAGGCACGGATGTCGGGCGACCAGTTCACGCCGCTGTCCCCCATCCCCGGTGACACACCGGCTCTGGGATCGTCCACTGTGGACGAGATCTTGGCGGAGGCCCGTGCACGGGCGGAGAAACTGGGCCTGAGCGCCTCCGACCGCGCCCTGTCCACCCTGGACTGGACGATCCCCGACGGTGTCCTGGACGGCTTCCTCGTGCCCCTGGCCGCGAGCACCCACCTCGTCCAGGTCACCCACGCGGACCCGGCGAAGCTCGACCGCAAACGCGACGCCGAACGCACCACCACCGACCTCGGCTGACGTCCCTGCCGGGCACCTGCAGGAGAACCTCCGCAGGTGCCCGGCACGGAAACGCCGTGGTCAGACGGTTTCCAGCTCACCGACCTGCGCCACCCGGGCCTCACGCTTGCGCCAGAACAGGACGTGGTCCAGCGACAGGCGGCCGCCGTTGAAGCCGAGGGCGAGGGCGGCCAGGCCGAGCACCAGGACGAGCTCGTAGCCGCCCGTGCCGGTGAGGCCGTTGGCCGCGTGGACCGAAAGCAGTGCGCCCGCCATGTCCACGACGTAGCCGACCGCGATCAGCGGCAGCAGGAAGCCGGCGACGAACGCGATCGAGCCGAGCACCTCGAGGATGATCACGAAGACCGCCGCGATCGTGGGCAGCGGCACGCCGACCTGGCCGAAGAAGTCCGCGGTGGCGCCGACCCCGCTGTTCCACTTCTGCAGGCCGTGGGCGAAGAACACCACGGCCACGCCGATGCGGCCGAGCAGCAGTGCGACGTCCTTGACTCGAGCGAACATGAAAACTCCTGATCGGTGATCTTCCCACTGTCCCGGCCCACAGTAGGTCGGCGGGCGCCGCCGAAGCCCGCTTCGGCGAGTGATCGACAGGAAACCGACAGGCACCGGAAAATACTCGCTGTACGCGCCCGTCACCGAGCGGTAGCGTGCCCACCGCCCTGTTCGAGACGGTGAGGAGACCCCGATGCGCCGACAGTCCGACCGACCCCAGTTCGGCCTGTCCATCGCATCGATGAGGACCTCACCCGCCCATGACCCCGCAACTCAAGACGCTCACGCTTGGCATCCTCGCGCACGTCGACGCCGGTAAAACCAGCCTGACCGAGCGACTGCTCTTCGAGACCGGCGTGATCGGCCGGCTCGGCAGCGTCGACTCCGGCGACACCCAGACCGACTCCCTGGAGCTCGAACGCCGCCGCGGCATCACCATCAAGTCGGCCGTGGTCGCCGTGACCACGGGCGAGCACCGGCTCACGCTCGTGGACACCCCCGGCCACTCCGATTTCATCGCGGAGGTCGAACGTGCCCTCGGTGTGCTCGACGGCGCCGTGCTCGTGGTGTCCGCGGCCGACGGCGTGCAGGCGCAGACCCGCGTGCTCATGCGGACCCTCACGCGCCTCGGCATTCCCGTGCTCGTGTTCGTGAACAAGATCGACCGCGTGGGCGCGCAGGAAACCGCCCTGCTCGACGCCCTGCGCGCGAGGCTTTCCCCGCGTTGCGTCGCACTCGACACCGTGACCGGGCTCGGGACGCCGCAGGCGAAACCCGTTCCGCTGCCACCCGGCGAGGAGCTGGCCGAGGCGCTGGCGGACGACGACGAGTTCCTGGCGTCCTATGTGGAGGGACGCGAACCGGACTACCAGGCGGCCCTGGTCCGCCAGGTCGCGCGCGCAGCCGTGCACCCGGTGGTTTTCGGCTCGGCGATCACCGGCTCGGGCGTGGCCGCGCTCGTTTCGCGCGTGCGGGAGCTGTTCCCGGCAAGGGAACGCGTCGAGGCCGGAGAGCTGGCCGCCACCGTGTTCAAGATCGAGCGCGGGCGGGCCGGGGAGAAGATCGCGTACGTCCGCGTGCGGTCGGGTTCGCTGAGCCCGCGCCGGCCGGTTCCCTTCCACCGCCGCGAAACCGATGGCACGGTCACCGAGCTGACCGGCCGCGCCTCCGCGGTGCGCGTCTACGAACACGGCGCCACCCCGGTCGACGGCCCGGCGTGCGCCGGCGACGTCGCCCGCGTGTGGGGCCTCAAGGACGTGCGGATCGGCGACCACCTGGGTGAGCCCGACGACACGGCCGCGCCCGGCTTCTTCGCCCCGCCCAGCCTGGAGACGGTGGTGCGGCCCGTCGACCCGGACGACGCCGTGGCCCTGTACTCGGCGTTGGAACGACTGTCCGAACAGGACCCGTTGATCAGCGTCCGCCGCCACGAACACGAATTGTCCGTACGGCTCTACGGCGAAGTCCAGAAGGAGGTGGTCCGCTCGACGCTGGCCGAGGACTTCGGACTGGCCGCGGAGTTCGAGGAGTCCCGCATCCTGCTCGTCGAACGCCTCTGCCGGGCGGGCCACGCCGTGGGCCACCGGGCGCCTGACGAACGCGTGTACTTCTGGGCCACCGTCGGCCTGCGCGTGGAACCCGGCCCGCCGGCCTCGGGCGTCGCGTACCGGCTGGGGGTGGAGCTCGGCTCGCTGCCGCTGGCGTTCCACAAGGCGATCGAGGACACCGTGCGCGAACAGCTGCGCCACCGTCCGCGTCCGGTGATCGACTGCGTGGTGACCCTGACCGAAGCCGCGTTCTTCCCGCCGCTCACCACGGCAGGCGACTTCCGTGGCATGACCGCGCTCGTGCTCGCCGAAGCCCTGCGCGCAGCCGTCACCCGCGTGCACGAACCCGTGCACAGCTTCGAGGTCGAGGCCCCGGCGAACGCGGTGAGCGGCGTGCTCCGCAAGCTCGTGGAGCTGCGCGCGGTGCCCGACGAGCCGAAGGTCACGGCCACCGGCTGCACCGTCACCGGCACGATCCCGGCCGCGGCCCTGCACGAGTTCGAACAGGCGTTGCCCGCGCTGACGCAGGGCGAGGGGGTGTTCTTCAGCGAGTTCGCAGAATACCGGCCGCGCTGAGCGTCACCGTTTGTGCGCCCACGCCGCCCCGAAGCAGTACGCGCCGAAGGCGGCGAGTCCCAACGCGACGATCGTGAGCAGCGCGGTGCCGAACGGCTGCCCGGCCAACGTCCGCAGCGCCGCGTCGAGACCGCCGGCCTCACGCGCGTCGGACCGCAGACCGGCGTACCCGAGGAGGACGGCAACCAGGAGGAGCACCACGCCTTTCGCCACGTATCCGACCGTGCCGAGGCGGGCCACCCAGCGCCGGCTGCCCCGCGGCAGCTCACTGGTGTCGAGGTCTTCGAGGAACGACTGCCGCACGCCCTTCACGCCGGAAGCGACGGCCACCGCGGCCACGCAGCACGCCGTGATCACCACGAGCGCGGGCCCGGCGGGCAACGCGAGCACCTTCCCCGTGGCCTCCTGCTGGCGCTGGTTGCCCGCGGACGAACCGGCGCCGGCCGCGATCCGGATCGCGCTGTACCCCAGCGCGAACACCACGATCGCGCGGCCGCCCGAGCCGAGGCGCTTGCGCACCCGTTTGCCGCCGGACACCCACTCGTACCCGGTCGCGGCCATGAGCACCTGCCACAACCCGAACGCGATCAGCCCGACCGCGAGCACCCACAGCACCACGATGCCGAACGCGTTGGAGCCGATCTCCTCCAGCGCACCGTTCTGGTCCGCGGGTTCACCGCTGCCACCGCCGGACGCGATACGCAGCGCGAGATACGCGATTATCAAGTGCACCAGGCCATAACACGACATCCCGGCGCGGCCGAGCGTTTGCGCGACCTTGCTGCGGCGCGGGTTTTCGACGTGGGATCTCGCCGCGGCCGCGGCGGACTGTGGAGCGGTCATCGGGCACCTCCGTTCCCGGAGGCTTACCCGCGCGCGCCGGCCGTTACCCGCCCGGACGTGGATGGTGCCGGTGATTGGGCCGTTCGGCGCAACCGACTCGACTGTCGCGTGTGGACTCAGGCCGGCCGGCGGCGCACGGAGTCGAGCTCGGCCCAGCCGCCGTGGGTGGCCAGGAGCGTCAGCACCTGCTCGGCGTGGGCGGCGAAGCGCTGGAGGTCTTCGTGGAGCTTGGGCGCGCGGTCGGAGTCCAGTGGCGCGAAGTCGTCCCACCACAGCCCGATCACGGCGCTCGCGCACAGCGCCAGCGCCTGGATGACGTGCACGAACTCTTCCGACGGGTCGGCGGAGGTCTCGCGGTACACGGTCTCGATGTCGTCGCACGCGTCGAGCAGTTCGCGCAGCTGCTTGACCGCGTCGGCGGGGGTGCCGTCCCACGCCGCCGTGGGCCAGGCGCGGTCGCTCAGCTCGAGCCACAGGCGCCAGCCGGCGACCAGCTCGGCGTCGTCGCTCGGCTTCCAGGTGTCAGGGACCGGCCAGAACATGTCGACGACTGTGACACTCGGCCGCGGGCCTGCACAACCGGAATGGCACAACGGGACGAAAAGAGTTCGCGTTTGTACCTACTTCTGGAATCCTCGTTACGTGCTGATCCGCGACGCGACGGGCGAAGACTGGCCCGCCATCTGGCCGTTCCTGCACGACATCGCCGCCGCCGGCGAGACCTACGCCCTGCCCCGTGACCTGGGCGAACAGACCGCACGCGACTTCTGGTTGATGTCCCCGCCCGGCCGCACCGTTGTCGCTGGAAACGATTCAGATGACATTCTCGGCTCGGCGAAGATGGGGCCGAACCGCGAAGGACCGGGCTCGCACATCGCGACCGCGAGCTTTATGGTGGCGCCCGCTTCCGCGGGTCGAGGCGTCGGTCGCGCGCTCGGCGAGCACATGCTGGAGTGGGCACGCGCCGAGGGCTACCGCGGGGTGCAGTTCAACGCCGTGGTCGAGACCAACACCCGCGCGGTCGCCCTGTGGACATCACTCGGCTTCACCGTGATCGGCACGGTGCCCGGAGCGTTCCACCACCCGGTGCACGGGTACGTGGGGCTGCACGTGATGTACCAGTCGCTCAGCTGACCACCGGGGGCACGAACACGCACTTCGGGGTCTGCGCGTGCGCCGGGTCGAGGGCGTTGAGCACCTCGCGCTCGGCGATCGGGTCGTACGGGATGCCCAGGTGGTCGGTGAAGTCCGCCGAGCAGACGTCCTGCAGCACGATGTTCTTCACGTTCGAAGCCGGCTTGAGGAACGCGTTGGTGTAGGGCGTGACCACGTCGTCGTACTTGGTCTGGATCACGGTGTAGTCGATGCCGGGCACGGTGTCGCCGCCGGCGTTGAGGTCGGTCAGGAACGCCGAGCCGGTGGACTGCTCGTTGCACGACGCGCACGCCAAGCCCACGAGGTCACGCACTGGCGGGATGGCCTGCAGCGTGCTGAGCAGGCCGTACAGGCTCGTGCCGTAGTTCGACGGCGAGAGGCCGATGAGCTTGCCGATCTTCGAGGCGCCGCCGAGGTACTTGATCCAGTAGCGCGGGTTCATGCCGCCCTGCGAGTGGCCGACGACGTCGAGCTTCGCCGCGCCCGTGGCCGCCAGCACCTTGTCCCCGAACGCCGCGAGCTGTGCGGCCGTGCCCGCGACCGGGCCCACGGTCTGCAGGAAGCTGCCCGGCGAGCCGCCGAAGTTGCCGGCGAACACGCAGTAGCCGTGGTCCGCGAGCACCTTCGAGAGGTTGGCCCAGTTCTCGTACGCGTTGGCCGTGGTGCCGTTGGACAGCAGGACCGGGTTGGGGTGTTCGGCCGTCGGCTTGCAGTTCCAGTCGTTGGCGCCGGGAGGCGCGATGGTCGGCTGCACCACGGAGTACAGCGCGGCCGAGATGATGTTCGGCTGGACCGGACCGGTCGGCTCTTTCACCGCCGCGTCCGCGGTGCCGGTACTCAGGGCGACCGCTCCCAGAGCCGCCACGAGAACCACGACCCGGCGCCCGAACGCGCGCACACCCATCCGCTCCACCTCTCTGTGAACCGATGGTGACCCCAGTCACCTGATCAGTTAACGCGTTGAGAGAGGAACGGAAACTCCTCCAAGTGGGTTACTTGCCCGCAGCGTGGGCTTCGAGGAACTTCTTCAGGTGCGGGTACACGTCCGACGCGTGGGTGAGGCTGAGGAAGTGCGCACCGCTCACGACCGTGACCAGCGGTTCGGCGTTGGGCAGCGCGGCCACGAGCGACTCGGCGCGGGCCATCGGGTACTCGTTGTCGCCGCTGCCGTGCAGCACGAGCACCGGCATCTGGATCTCGCCCGCGCGTTCGAGCACGCTGTCGCGGCTGACGAGCGTCTCCATGATCCGCTGGAACTTCTCCCCCGGGACCTCGAGCCACTTCGTCTTCCAGGCGGACGCCTCGTAGTCGCCGAGGCAGAAGGTGGCGACACCGTCGACCAGCGGCTCCGGCCCGGCGTCGAGCCAGGCGGCGATCAGGTGCCGGTAGACCGTGGCGGTGCCCTCGGCTTCCTTCTCCGCGGACGTGCCGAGCACGGCCAGCGCGGTCACGCGTTCGGGCTGGAGCAACGCCATGCGCAGGGCGATGAACCCGCCCTGGCTGGTGCCGATCACGGCGGCGCGCTCGATGCCGAGGTGGTCCAGTACACCGAACGCGTCGCGGCCGACGTCCCAGTAGTCGAAGTCCGCGTCGGCCGGAGTGCCGCCGTGGCCGCGTTCGTCGATCGCGATGAGCCGGTAGTCCGCGCCGAAGGACTGGACCTGCGGCTCCCACATGTCGATGTCCATCAGGAAGCTGTGCAGCAGCAGGACAGCGGGGCCGTCACCGCCGTAGTCGACGAAGTGGACCTGCTGCCCACCGTTGACGGTCACCGTAGCCATCCGACACCTCCGCGTTGGGGACCAGCATGGCACATGTCTCACGTGCGCCCGGATCGGGCAAGAGGCAGGGAAACCCTCACCCGAATGCCCGACGGTGGCACGGTTTCCCGGCGCGGCGCGGGTCAGTGCACGGCGGCGTGCGCGGCGAGGAAACCCTTGAGGTGCGGGTTGACGTCGGCGGCGTGGGTGAGGCTGAGGAAGTGCGCGCCGTCCACGATCGTGACCAGCGGCTTGGCGTTCGGCAGGCCGTTGACGAGTTCCTCCGCCTTCTCGACGGGGTACGCGCGGTCGGCCGCGCCGTGCAGGACGAGCGTCGGGGTCTGGATCTCACCGAGGCGGTCGAGCAGGCTGTCGCGGCCGGCGAGGACGCCGATCAGCCGGCGGGCGTGCTCACCCTGATAGCGCTCGCGCCACTTGGTCTTCCACCCCGCGGCGTCGAAGCTGTCGCCGAAGCAAATGGCGGCGACGCCGTCGATCACGCCGTCGGGGCCGTCCTGCGCCCACACGTCGCCGAGCTGCCGGTAGACGGCCGCGACCTCATCGGGCTCGGCGTCGGCCGACGTGCCGAGCACGGCCAGCGCGGTCACGCGCTCGGGGGCGAGCAGCGCCATGCGCAGGCCGACGAACCCGCCCTGGCTGGTGCCGATCACGGCGGCGCGGTCGAAGCCGAGGTGGTCGAGCACCGCGAGCGCGTCGCGGGCGACGTCCCAGTAGTCGAAGGGCCCGTCCGCCGGGGTTTCGCCGTGGCCGCGCTCGTCGATCGCGATCAGCCGGTGGTCACCGCGGAACGCTTCGACCTGCGGGAGCCACATGTCGACGTCCATCAGGAAGCTGTGCAGCAGCACGACGGCCGGGCCGTCGCCACCGTGGTCGACGTAGTGGACCTGTTGCCCACCGTTCACGGTCACCGTGGCCACACCGCACCTCCGCATTGAGACAGTCAGACGTTTTGTCTCACGTTCAGGGTGTTTTGGCAAGCGGACTCGGCCATACTGCGCGGATGGCCGGCCCTCCCTCCACCGACGACGTCGTCCGAGCGGCGACCGAGGCGTACCTGCGCGGCCGGCCGATCGACATGTCGGCACTCGCGACCGAGCTCGGCTTGAGCCGCGCGACGCTGTACCGCCGCGTCGGCAACCACGAGCAGCTGCTCGGGCGTGTGCTCGCCGACAGCACCGAACGGACCTACCTGGCGATCGAGGCCGACGTGACCGGTCCCCCGGGCCTCGCGCGCACGCTGGTGGTGGTGGAGCGGTTCATGCGCACCGTCGTCACGCTCGCGCCGCTGAAGGACCTCGCTCGGCGCGACCCCGCGCTGTTCGCGAAGGTGATCATGTCACCCGGCGAGGTCGAGTCACGGGCGGCGCGCCTGTTCACCGAGCTGCTCGACCGCAACGGCCTGCGTTTCGACGCCCCGACGGCGGCCGTCGCGCAGGCCGTGATCCGCATCGGCGACTCGTTCATGTACTCCCAGCTCCTCGGCGGCGAACCGCGGCTCGACGACGCCGTGCAGGTCATCGGGCTGCTGCTCGCCACCGCGAAGTGACGCGCCGCCGTTTCGCCAGCTCGGTGATCAGCGTCGGCTGATCAGCGGCGGCGCAGGCGCTTGTCGAGAATCGCCGGCGTGGGGTTGATGTAGAAGTCGCCCGAGTGCACGTCGACCCCCGGCGGCACGATCTCGTCGATGCGGTCGAGCACGTCGTCGCTCAGCTCCACGTCGGCCCCGGCCAGCAGGTCGGTGAGGTGCTCGGGCCGGCGCGGGCCGATCAGCACCGACGTCACCGCCGGGTGTGCCCGCACGAACGCGATCGCCAGGTGTGGCACGGAGATCCCCGTGTCGGCGGCGAGCTTGGTCAGCTCCGCCACGGCGTCGGCCTTCGCCCGCACGCCCGGCCGCGAGAGGTCGAACATCTGCGCGCCGCGGCCGGCGTTGCGGTGCCCGGCCGTCGGGTCGGCGCGGCCGGAGAGCCAGCCGGAGTTGAGCGGGCCGAACGTGAGCACGCCCATGCCGTAGCGCTGCGCGGTCGGCAGCACGCGCTGCTCGACGCCGCGTGTGAGGATCGAGTACGGCGGCTGCTCGGTGCGGAACCGGTGGTGGCCGCGGCGGTCGGCCATCCACTGCGCTTCCACGGTCTCCTCCGGCGAGAAGAACGAGCTGCCGATCGCCCGCACCTTGCCCTCGCGCACGAGGTCCGACAGCGCGCCGAGCGTCTCGTCGATGTCGGTGTCCGGGTCGGGCCGGTGCAGCTGGTAGAGGTCCACGTAGTCGGTGCCGAGGCGGCGCAGGCTGTCCTCCAGCGCGCGCTTGACCCAGCGCGGTGAGCCGCCGCGCTGGTTCGGGTCCTCGCCCATGGGCAGGCCGAACTTCGTCGCCAGCACCACGTTGTCGCGCCGCCCCGCGAGCGCCTTGCCGACGATCTCCTCCGACTCCCCGGCCGAGTAGACGTCGGCCGTGTCGAGGAAGTTGATGCCGGCGTCGATCGCCCCGTGGATCATCCGCACCGACTCGTCGTGGTCGGTGTTGCCCATGGCGCCGAACATCATCGTGCCGAGCGCGTATTCGCTCACGGAGATGCCGGTGCCGCCGAGAATGCGTCGTTTCATGGTTCCCACGCAACCACCGTTCGCGCCCGAGGTGAGAGGACTCCCTCGACCGGGGGTCCAGCAGACCCCCTCTCGGGGCGGCGATCGGCCTTACGCTGGGTCGCATGAGCGAGCAACTCCGGGACTTCCTGCGCTCGCGCCGCGCGAAGATCACCCCCGCCGACGCGGGCCTCACCCCGCACCCCGGCGCCCGGCGCGTGCCCGGCCTCCGCCGCGAGGAGGTCGCACAGCTCGCCGGCGTCAGCGTGGACTACTACGTCCGCCTCGAACGCGGCCGCAACCTCAACGTCTCCGAGTCCGTCCTCGACGCCATCTCCCGCGCCCTGCAGCTCAACGACCTCGAGCGCACCCACCTGTTCACCCTCGCCAAGCCCACGCGCTCCCGGCCGCGGCCCCTGCCGCCCCAGCGCGTGCGCCCGGGCCTGCAGCTCGTGCTCGACAGCCTCCACCACGTGCCGGCCATCGTGCTGGGCCGCCGCATGGACGTGCTCGCCGCCAACCGCCTCGCCGGCGCCCTCTACACCGACTTCGACGCCCTCGCGCCTCGCTCCCGCAACATGGCCCGGCTCATCTTCCTCGACGACACCGTCCGCGGCCTCTACACCGACTGGGAAAGCGCCGCCCGCGGCGTCGTCGCCACCCTCCACCTCTACGCCGGCCGTTACCCCCACGACCCCGCGCTCGCGGAGCTCATCGGCGAACTCTCCCTGCGCGACCAGGACTTCCGCCGCTGGTGGGCCGACCACGACGTCTTCGAACGCACCCACGGCGTCAAGCACTACCACCACCCGCTCGTCGGCGAGCTGACCCTCGGCTACGAAGCCATGACCCCCGTCGACGACCCCGAGCAAACCCTCGGCATCACGACCGTCGAGCCGGGCTCCCCTTCCGAGGAACGCCTGCGCCTCCTGGCGAGCTGGATGTCACCGGCCAAAGTGGACGGTTAGCTTCCCCTCGAGTGCTCCTCCTCTCCCTGGGTCGCGACCAGACGTGCGCGCAACGCCTCCCACACCTCGGCGTCGTCGGGATCGAGCACCTGACCCCGCTCCCGCAACACCCGCTCCACTTCCGCCAGCAGCCGCACGGCCCCTGCGGCGTCCCCATCCCGCTCCGCCAGCACGGCACTCGCGAGCACGCCGTACGGCACCAGGTCACCGACGCCGTGCTCCCCCGCGTACCGCCGAACTCCCTCGAACAACTCCCGCGCCCGGTCGACGTCGCCCGCCTCCAGCTCCACGTACCCGAGGTTCAGCTGCTCCCAGACCACGAGATCAGCCAGCCCCGCCCCCTCCCGCAACGCGATGCTCCGCGCGAACAACTCCCGCGCTTCCTCCGGCTCGCCCCTCATCCGAGCGACCGCCGCCAGCACATGCACTGGCCCCCGCTCCAACGCGGAATCACCATCCCGGCGCGCGACCTCGAGCGCCTCCACGGCCAGTTCCCGGCACCCGGCCAAGTCCCCACTCCGCACGGCAACCCTGGCCAACATGCACAGCGCCTCGACCTCGCCGGCGGCGTCACCCGCGGCCTTCGCCCGCCCGAGCTCCGCGCGACTCAACCGCTCGACAACCGCCGTCTGCCCTCACCGAAACGCAGCGAGCGCTTCTTCCGCAAACGCCATCCCTCTCCCGCCCAGCGACCGACCCACCGGAGGCCACCCGGCCGTCGCGGAGACTCATCCAGTGCTCCTCGTGCAGCACAGTGCTCCATCAGCACCGCTGTCACCCAGCGTGCCTCAAGCGGCGCTGCGCGTCAAGCACTACACTGCTCCTCGTGCAGGATCACCCGGAACCGCAGCGCGAAGCGCCCGGCGACGCCATCGGCGCCCAAGCCGAGCGCGCCTTCGCCCTGAACTTGCGGGCGCTGAGAGAAGAACTGGGCGTGTCCCAGGCAGGGCTGGCGAAGAAGCTGGAACGAGTGGGCATCCAGCTCGACAGCACGGCCATCACCCGCATCGAGAAACACGCCGACGGGACCACCGGGCGGACAATTCGTCTCAGCGAAGCCGTCGCCATCGCGAAGGTCCTCAACACATCGCTCGCGAACATGGTCCTGCCCGCGCGCTCGAGCCTGTTCGAGCAACTGTCCCACGCGACAGAAGAGCTGGAATCCGCGACCGACGCCGCCGACACCGCCAACCGTCACCGCGACGATGCCGAGGAAAAAGTCCGCACGCTGCAAAGCCGCTTCGTCGAGCGTGAAGTCCCCAGCCTGCAAGAGATCCTGCGCTACACCGCGCGAGATCTGCACCGCCTGGCCGACGCCTGGAGCGAACAGCGGGAATCGTTCAAACACCAGCGGATCAACCTGGCGAAGAACGCCGACGCGACCGACCCCGAAACCGAGTCGAGACTGCTGCAGCTCGAAGAAAAAGAACTGATCTGCCTCGACGTCCTCTACCGGATCGAAGACGCCGCCAAGATCCGCGCCGGCTGGCGACGCCAATGAAAAAGCCCGCGCACCCGGAGAAGGGTGCGCGGGCCGACAACCAGGAAACTCAACCCTTGAGCAGCGCCCGGGCCATCACCATGCGCTGGATCTGGTTGGTGCCTTCGTAGATCTGCGTGATCTTCGCGTCGCGCATCATGCGCTCGACCGGGAAGTCGCGGGTGTAGCCGGCGCCGCCGAACAGCTGCACGGCGTCGGTGGTCACCGACATCGCGATGTCGGACGCGTAGGCCTTCGCGGCCGACGCCATGAAGCCCGCGCGCTTGTCGCCGCGCTCGGAAGCGGCGGCGGAGGCGTAAACGAGGTGGCGGGCCGCCTCGATCTTCGTGCCCATGTCGGCGAGCATGAACTGCACGCCCTGGAACTCGGAGATCGACTTGCCGAACTGCTTGCGGTCCTTGACGTACGCGATCGCGGCGTCCAGGGCACCCTGCGCGATGCCCAGCGCCTGCGCGCCGATGGTCGGGCGCGTGTGGTCGAGCGTCTTCAGCGCGGTCTTCAGCCCCGTGCCCGGTTCGCCGATGATGCGCTCGGCCGGGATCGTGCAGTTCTCGAAGTAGATCTCGCGCGTCGGCGAGCCCTTGATGCCGAGCTTGCGCTCCTTCGGCCCCACGGAGAAGCCCGGGTCGTCCTTGTGCACGACGAACGCGGAAATACCGTTGGACTTCTTCTCCGCGTCCGGGTCGCTCACGGCCATCACCGTGTACCACGAAGATTCACCCGCGTTGGTGATCCACGCCTTCGTGCCGTTGAGCACCCAGTGATCACCGTCGAGCTTCGCCCGCGCACGCATCGACGCGGTGTCCGAGCCGGCTTCGCGCTCCGACAGCGCGTACGACGCCATCGCCTCGCCCCGCGCGATCGACGGCAGCACGATCTTCTTCAGCTCTTCCGAGGCCGACAGGATGATCGGCTGCGTGCCCAGCTTGTTCACCGCCGGGATCAGCGACGCCGACGCGTCGACCCGCGCGACCTCCTCGATCACGATGCAGGCGCCCACGGCGTCGGCACCCTGGCCGTCGTACTCCTCACCGATGTGCACGGCGTTGAAGCCCGACTTGGTCAGAGCCTCCAGCGCCTCGGTCGGGAACCGCTCGTTCTCGTCGACCTCGGCCGCGTACGGCGCGATCTGCTTCTCGGCCAGAGCCCGGACCGCGGCCCGCAGCTCCTCGTGCTCCTCGGCAAGCTGGTACAGGCCCTCGGCCACTTCCGTCACCTTCTCTGCAGCAATGGGGAGAGTTTTGTCGATGTTAGCGCTCGTTCACGCCGGGCGCGCAGCTCGTTCTTGTGTCCTTGGCCGCACTCTTCGTAAGGTCGGGTGATGGCCATCACCGCGTCGACGCCGCCGCCCGGATTGCCCGCTTCCCTCACTTACCCCGAAGTTCCAGTGGGTTCGATACTCGCCGGCGCCGCCGCCCGCTTCGGTGATCGCACCGCGTTCGCCATGGGCGACGACAGCCTCACCTTCACCGAAACGTATGCAGGCGCGTGCAAGTTCGCCAACGCCCTGCTCGCCCGCGGCATCGGCCACGGCGACGTCGTCGCGATCCACCTGCCCAACTGCCTCGCCTACCCCGTCGCCTACTACGGCACCCTGCTCGCCGGCGCGACCTTCAGCCCGACGAACCCGCTGCTCCCGCCCGACGACCTGGCCTTCCAGCTCACCGACTGCGAAGCCGCCGCCGTGGTCACGTTCGGGCCGGTCGCGGGCACCGTGGCCGCCGTAGCGGACCGGATCCCGGCCCGGCTGACCATCGTCGTCGCGCCGAGCGCGCCGGCCTGGTCCGACGACGTCGTGGAGTTCAAGCAGTTCTTCGCCGAAGCGCCGGCCACCCGGCCCGACGTGGCCATCGACGTCCACCACGACCTCGCGCACCTCGCCTACACCGGCGGCACGACCGGCCGGTCGAAGGGCGTGGAGCTCACGCACCGCAACATCGTGGCCAACACGCTGCAGAGCGCGTGCTGGAGCAGCGGTTCCGTCCCGGCGCTGGACACGCACGGTGACGTGATCCTCGACCAGATCGGCAGCGAGGACGAGTGGCCCGGACGCCTCGGCACCGGTGTCGCGATCAACCTGACGCCCTGGTTCCACGCGATGGGCGTGATCGCCGGCCTCAACGCCGTCCTGCTCAGCGGCTCCCACACCGTGCTGCACGCGCGCTTCGACCCGGCCGCGTACGTCGCCGACGCCGAACGCCTGCGCGTGACGTCACTCGGCGGCGCGCCCGCGCTGTTCGCCGCGCTGCTGGCGACGCCCGCGTTCCACACGGCCGACCTGTCGTCCGTGCGCAGCATCGGCTCCGGCGCGGCGCCGATGAACCACGAGATGATCCGCGCGCTCCACGAGCGCTTCCCCGGCGTCGTGATCGCCGAGGGCTACGGCCTGACCGAAATGACGATGGGCGCGGTGATCTCGCCGTCGTACCGCTCGGGTGTGCGCAAGGTCGGCTCCGTCGGCGGGCCGATCTTCGACACGGAGGTGAAGATCGTGGGCCTCGACGAGGCCCCCTTGCCCGCCGGCGTCGAGGGCGAAGTGTGCCTGCGGGGGCCGCAGATGATGCGCGGATACCGCAACCGGCCGGACGAAACGGCCGCGGCGCTCGTCGGCGGCTGGCTGCACACCGGCGACATCGGCGTGCTCGACGAGGACGGGTACCTGTCCATTGTGGACCGCAAGAAGGACATGCTGCTGTACAAGGGGTACAACGTCTTCCCGCGCGAGCTCGAAGAGCTGCTCATCGCGCTGCCGGGCGTCGCGACGGCCGCGGTGGTCGGCCGTCCGCAGGCCGACGTCGGCGAGCTGCCCGTCGCGTTCGTGGTGGGGCAGCCGGACGCCGGCCTGACCGCCGAGGGGCTGATCGCCGCGGTGAACGAGAAGGTGGTGCCGTACAAGCGGATCCGGGAGCTGTACTTCGTCGACGAGATCCCGGTGTCGGCGGCCGGGAAGGTGCTGAAGCGGGAGCTGCGCAGGCAGCTGCCCTGAGCTACTGGCCGGCCTTCTCGCGCAGCGCCGCGTCCTTCTCCAGCACCAGCGTCTCCAGGCTGGACTGGAACTCCGCCAGCTTCGACTGCAGCTGCAGGTCCGAAGCCGCCAGGATGCGCACGGCGAGGAGGCCGGCGTTGCGCGCGCCGCCGACGGAGACCGTGGCGACGGGGATGCCGGCGGGCATCTGGACGATGGACAGCAGCGAGTCGAGGCCGTCGAGGTACTTCAGCGGCACCGGGACGCCGATGACGGGCAGCACGGTGGCGGAGGCGACCATGCCGGGCAGGTGGGCCGCACCGCCGGCGCCGGCGATGATGGCGCGCAGGCCGCGGGAAGCGGCGGACGTGGCGTAGTCCAGCATGCGCTGCGGCGTGCGGTGGGCGGAGTAGACGCCGACCTCGTACTCCACGCCGAACTCGGCCAGGGCCTGGCCGGCGGCCTCCATGACGGGCCAGTCGGAGTCGCTGCCCATGATCACGCCCACCTGCGGCGCCATATGTGTTCCCTTCAGTGGACTCAGTGGATCTCAGTGGATCTCGTAGCCGTCGAGCCAGACGGCGTGGGACAGCCAGTGGGCTGACAGCAGCGCGCGGTTGCGCAGGTCGTCCATGTTCTCGCCGACGAAGTTGACGTGGCCGAGCTTGCGGCCGGGCCGGTCCTGCTTGCCGTACAGGTGGATCTTCACCTCGGGGTAGCGCGCGAACAGGTGGTGCACGCGCTCATCCGGGCTCATCTGCGGCGCGACGTCGGCGCCGAGCACGTTGGCCATCACACACGCCGGCGCGACGAGGTCGGTGCGGCCCAGCGGGTAGTCGAGCACGCCGCGCAGGTGCTGCTCGAACTGCGACGTGCGCGCGCCGTCCATCGTCCAGTGGCCGGAGTTGTGGGGGCGCATGGCGAGCTCGTTCACGAGCAAGCCCCGCTCCGTCTCGAACAGCTCGACGGCCAGCAACCCCGTGACGTCCAGCATCGACGCGATGCGCAACGCAAGGTCCTGCGCTTCGTGCACGCGCTCCTCGGACAGGCCGGGCGCGGGGGCCAGGACCTCGGTGTTGATGCCGCCGGTCTGCACCGTCTCGACCACCGGGTACGCGGCACCCTGGCCGAACGGCGAGCGGGCGACCAGCGCCGCCAGCTCGCGCTTCATCTCGACCTTCTCCTCGACCAGCAGCGCCGTGCCCGCGTCGAGCAGCCGCGGCACCACCTCGCGCGCCTGCTGCGCAGTGTCGAGCATCCAGACGCCGCGGCCGTCGTACCCGCCGCTGGCGGCCTTGAGGACCACCGGCCACCGGTGCGCCGCGCCGAAGCCGATCACGTCGTCCACAGTGGACACCTCGGCGAACGCGGGCCCGAGCACCTCCATGCCGGCCATCATCTCGCGCATCACGAGCTTGTTCTGCGCGAACCCGAGCGCCGACGGCGCCGGCCGCACCACGACGCCCTCCATCACGAGCGTCAGCAGGTGCTCGCCGGGCACGTGCTCGTGGTCGAACGTGAGCACGTCGACACCCTGCGCGAACTTCCGCAGCGCCTCGAGATCCGTGTGGTGCCCGATGACCACGTCGGACGCCACGAGCGCGGCCGAATCGTCCGCACTCGCCGACAGGACCCTCAGCGACTGACCGAGGGAGATCGCCGCCTGGTGCGTCATGCGGGCCAGCTGCCCACCGCCCACCATGCCCACCACGGGAAGACCGGTTCGTTTGTCCATAGCGCCGATCAGATTACTGGGCGAGACCTGGCGGAGCTGCGGGTACCGGCTCAGTGACCTGCGCCACCGGCACCCGCGCCCAGCCGCGCACGTCCGATTCGCTCCCCGGCCGCCGCCTCGGTACGCGCGGTCAAGTGCTTCACGACGTACTCGGCGTCGCGGCCGGCGCCACCGACGAGCATCGACGAGAACGCCCACTGGAACGACAGCCCCACGAAGTACAGGCCCGGTGCCGTGGTCGCCACGCCGCGCTCCTCGCGCGGCCAGCCCGACTCGTCCGTGACCGGCGGGTCGATCCAGGAGAAGTCCTGGCGGAACCCGGTGCACCACACGACGTTGGCGACGTCGAGCACCCGGCCGTCGGCGAGGACGGGCGCACCGGCGCGGACGCCGGTCGTGCGGTCGGCGACGTGCTCGACGCCCTCGCGGACCAGGTCGGCGCGCTTGATCCGGATGAGCGGCCCGCCGTGCGTCCGGATCTCCGACCGCATCTTCCGGCCCCACGGCGTCCGCATGGTCAGGATGTGCTTGGCCGCGAAGAACAGCACCGGGAAGAGGACCCGCGCCGGGCGCCGGTCGATGTCGAACGGGAGCTCCCCGCGGATCGGCCCGCTGAGCACCACCCGGTGACCCGCCCGGGCGGCCTCGAAGGCGATGTCGCCGCCCGAGTGCGACGCCCCGACGACCAGCACCGGCCCGGGCTCGAGCTGCGCCGGGTTGCGGTACTCGCTGGAGTGCAGCTGCTGGATCCCGGGGTCGAGCCCGCCGGCGAACTCCGGAACGCGCGGCGCGCGGCCGAACGTACCCGTCGCGACCACCACGTTGTCGCACGTGAACGTCGTGGTCCCGGTGCTCACTTCGAACCCGGCCCCGGTTCGCGACACCCGCGCCACGCGCTGCCCACCCCTCACGGGCAGCGCGAACCTGCGCGCGTAGGTCTCGAGGTAGCCGGCCATCTCGTCCTTGGTCGCGTAGTGCATCGGCGGCCCCGGGTAGGCCATCCCGGGCAGCCCCGCCGCCAAGGCCGGGGTGAACAACCGCAGCGTGTCCCAGTGGCAGCGCCAGTTGTCCCCGATCCGGTCGTTGCCGTCGAGGACCACGAAGTCGCGGTCCCGCCGCGCGAGGTGGTAACCGGCCGACAGCCCCGCTTGCCCCGCCCCGATGACCACGGTCTCGGTGCGCTCGTGCTCGTTCATGAGGTGCACCTCCTGACCAGCACGTTAGGAGCCGGTGGCGCGGACGGCATCGAACAGCCGTACCACTTCGCCCGGGGCGGGATGGTCCGTCCGTACCACTCAGATGAGGTGCTGCTGCACCGCGTGGGTGGCCGCGGCGGCGCGCGAGGGCACGCCGAGCTTCGCGAACACGTTCTGCAGGTGCCGGCGCACGGTGTGTTCGCTGATCACCAGCCGTGCCGCGATCTGCCGGTTCGACAGCCCCTCGGCCACCAGCGCCAGCACCTGCAGTTCCCGGTCGGTCAGCGAGGTCGGCGAGGCAGGCGGGCCCGGCGGAGTGCTGATGCCGGCGCCGAGGCGGTGCAGGACCTCGCGCGCGGTGGCGAAGTCCACTTCGGCGGCGTCGGCGTCACCCGTCTGCTGCCGGGCCCGGCCGATGAGCAGGCGCGTGCGAGCCCCGTCGTACGGCGCGTCCAGCTCGGCCCACGCGTCGCACGCGGCGCGAAGCTCGCCGAGCGCGGCCGAGGGATCGCCCTCCGCCAGCAGCACCGAGCCCCGTGCGTGCGCGGCCGTCGCCCGCAGCAGCGGCATCCCGATCTCGGCCGCGATCGCCGTCAGCTCGTCGGCCGCGCCGCGGGCGGCCCCCGGCTCTCCGGCAGCCAGCACGATCTCCACCTGCGCCGCGAGCATCCGGGCGCGCACGAGGTGGTCGTCCGCCGCCTCGACCACGGCGTGGCCGATGGCCGAGACAGCCGCCGCCGTCCGGCCCTGGGCCAGGCGCAGCAGCGCGCAGCCGGGTTGGGTGGGATGGCCGTACTCGCCGGCTTTCCGGTATCCGTCGTCGGCCGCGGCGAGCTCGCCGCGCAGCCGCCGCAGCTCGGCTTCCTGGTACAGCGCCATGCCGAGCGCCGGCTGCCGGCGTGGGCCCGACAGCCGCTCACCGGCGCGGCGGGCCTCCGCCAGCGCTTCCGGCCACGCGCCGAGCGCCTGCAGCACCTGCGAGCGGTGCACCAGGCACTGGCCGCGGAACAGCACCAGGTCCGGCTGCGCCGCGCACCAGGCGCTCAGCGACGCCGTCCACTCCTGCGCCCGGATGACGTCGAAAACCTCGTGGCAGCCTTCGATCGCGCTGCAGTAGACGACCCCGGCGGGGATCGGTGACACCTCGCCCGAGGTCACCGAGACCATCGCCTCGTCGAGCAGGGCCAGCCCTTCGGCGGTGCGGTGCAGCTTGATCAGGGCCCGGCCCTGCGCGTGCCGGCCCAGCGCCAGCAGGTCCGCGTCGCCGAAGCGGGAAGCGAACTCCACCGCGGAGGTGAACGCGTCGTGTGCGCCCCGCGTGTCGCCGCCGTGGATGCGCTGCAGGCCGACCGGGACCAGGAGGTAACCCCGTTCGACGCAGTCCAGCCCGTGGTCGTCGAGCAGCCGCCGGGCCCGCGCCAGCCAGCCGTTCGCCCGCGCCGGCTCACCGCGCAACAGCAAGGGCAGGGCCAGGAAGAACGCACACCGGGCAGCCTCGGCCGGGCAGGCGCCGCGCACGTACTCGAGATACGCGCGCTCCCGCGATTCGAAACTCTCGTCGTCGTGCCCGAGCAGATAAGCCGCCGTCGAAAGGCGTACGAGATCGTCCGCGGCCAGTGCCGCACGGCCTTCGGTGAGCCGTGTGTACACCTCCCGCCACGCCTGTCCGGCGAAGGCCCGCTCGGCCGCCTCGCCGTTCACCACCGCCATGCACCTCCCGGCAGTCGTTCCACTGTACGACGCGAATTCGGTGCTGGGGAGCGGCGAGGCTATTTCGCCAGCCTCGCCGCCGGAGAACTCAGCCGCAGCTCGCGCACCGCCAGGCCGACGATCGTGCCGGCCGCCGCGACGACGTAGGCGTTGCCCAGGATCGACCAGCCCAGGCCCCAGGTGAACTCGACGTCGGCGCCGTTCGGGACGAGCATGACGACTTCCGAGGCGAACAGGGCCGTGGCCGCGAGGGCCCACCAGAGGCGGCCCGTGGTGACGAGCAGGGCGATGAGCGGCACGGCCCACACCCAGTGGTGCGACCAGGAAACGGGCGACAGCAGCAGCCCGTAGAACGCCGTCACGAGCAGGGCGGCCACCGGTTCGCCGCGGCGGTGCAACCGGATCACGAGCCACACGGCGGGCACGGCGAGCACCGCGCCGACGGCGACGGCCACCGTGAGAGACCACGGGGCGAGGGCGGAGGCGCGGTTGACGAGGCCGTTGAGCGACTGGTTGAAGATCCACGTGACCGAGCCGACGCGACTGGGGTCGGTGGCGGACTTCGTCCAGAAGAACCACGCGTCGTGCGGGATGACGGCGAACATGACCGCTTCGAGGCCGACGAAGGTCGCCAGGGCGCGCAGGCCGTCTTTCCAGAGGCCGGTGAAGAACAGGTGCGGCACGAAGATCAGCGGCGTCAGCTTGATGGCCGCGGCGACGCCGATCAGCACGCCCGCCCAGCGTGCGCCGCGCAGCGAGAGCACCAGGACGTCGACGACCACGAACGCCATCAGGACCAGGTTGATCTGGCCCAGGAACAGCGTTTTCCACACCGGTTCCAGAGCCAGCGCCAACGCGGTGCCGCCGATGAGCCACCAGCGCGAGGGGTGCGCGACGACCGCGATCACCACCGTCAGTGACACCACCGACAACACCGTCACCACGCCCCACACCAGCCCGGCCGGCACGAGGGCGAGCGGCAGGAACAACGCGGCCGCGGCGGGCGTGTAGGTGAAGGGCAGGCGGACCCAGTCGGGCAGGGTCGTGAGGTCGCCGGTGGTGTAGAGCGGCTCGCCCTTGAGCAGCGTCAGCGCGCCGGCGCGGTAGACGGCGCTGTCGGCGCCGAGGTGCCGGTGGGTGAGCCAGACGACGGCTCCGAGGACGAATGCGAGGAAGGGAAGCGCCAGCAGGCGCGGGTCAATGAGCCGGCGTGGCGTCGGCACGGTCCGCGGCCTCCCCTGACCCCGAACCGGAATCCGAATCCGGCCCCGAGCCCGCGGCACGATCGCGCGCCCTCCGCTGCAGCCCCCACCGCACGATCAACGCGACCCCGAGCACCACCGGCGTCAGGATGTACGCGTCGCCGAGGACGTTCTGCCACACCTTCCAGTGCAGCTCCACGTTGCGGCCGTTGGGCAGGATCAGCAGCACGCAGCTGACGAACACGAACGCCACCAGCCCCGTGCCCAGCCAGCGTTTCCACGCCGTGGCGGGCGTCGTCTTCGGCAGGCGCGACACGAGCAGCACGATCAGCGGCGCCACCCACACCCAGTGGTGCGACCACGAGATCGGCGACATCAGCAGCGTCCAGAACGCCGTGACCAGCAGCGCGGCCAGCGCCTGGCCCTTGCGGTGGAAGCGGATCAGCAGCCACAGCGCCGGGATCGCCAGCAGCACACCGATGCCCATCGCGGCCTTCGACGCCCACGGCGCGAGGTCCGTGGCACGGTTCATCAGCCCGTTGAGCGACTGGTTGCCCGCCCAGTGCACCGGGCCGATGCGGCTGGTGTCGGGCAGCGTCGCGGTCCAGTAGCGCCACGCGTCGTGCGAGTTGATCAGGAACATCACGCCCTGCAGGACCACGAACGTCGCCAGCCCACGCAGTGCGTCCTTGCGGCGGCCGGTGATGAACAGGTGCCCCAGGAACACCAGTGGCGTCAGCTTGATCGCGGCCGCGACGCCCACCAGCACGCCGCCCCAGCGGCTGCCGCGCGCGCCGAGCACGAGCATGTCCAGCATGATCAGCGCCATCAGGATCAAGTTGATCTGACCGAGGAAAATGGTGCGCCACACGGGTTCCAGGCCGAGGAACACCACGAAGAACACGATTGTCGACCGCGCGGGCGAGGCCCACCACCGCGGCCCGTCCTCCTCCGGCCGCGGCAGCGCGCCGATCGAGATCCGCACCGACAGCGCGAGCGCGGCCAGCGACACGGCCGTGAGGAACCCCCACGCCACCTGCGTCGGCACGAGCGCCAGCGGAACGAAGAACAACGCAGCCGTCGGCGGGTAGGTGAAGGGCAGCAGCGCCCAGAACGGCTCGGTGGACAGCGTGTTGGTGTCGTAGAGCGAGTTTCCCTGCAGGAGCGTGAGCGCGCCGCCGCGGTAGACCGCGCTGTCGACGCCCAGGTGCCACTCGTGGGTCCAGCCCCAGATCCCGGCCCCGATCGCGATCAGCGGGATCACCGAGAGGATCAGGATCGACCGCGGCCGCATCGACAGCCTTGCGAGTGACTTGCGCAGGGCCAGGCGAGGCTGGTCAGCGCTCACCGGAACTTCGCCGTCGACGGCGGAGGGTACGGTCCTGGTCACCCCACCAGGAAATCATGAACGCGCCGGAGCAGGCCCGATGGGTCGGGCCGCGGCCCAGCGTCAGACCCGCGCGAGGTCCGCGAGCAAGTCGCACGCGCCGTCGTGCGAAGCGGGCAGCCGGACCGCCGAGACGCGCGGCCGGTTGACCTCCCGAAGCTGCGCGTCGACCGACAGCCGGTCGTTCAGGGCCCGCCGTAAAGCCACCCCCCGCGAAGCCAGCCGGCCGTCCCGGCGGCACAGCACCGCGACCACCGACGGCCCCAACGTCGCGTGGCTCTCGCCGGTGTCGAAGACCGCGCGCAACGCGTCGGCCACCAAGATCATCCCCGTGAGGCGGGGCCAGCCGGACACCGTGGTCAGGTCCATCGCCACCACCAGCAGCACGTGTTCGTCGACCGCGCTCGCCCGGTAGACCTCCGCGAGCCGCGTGCGCAGATACGCGGCGGAAGGCAGCCCGGTCAGCGGGTCGGTCACCTCCGTGTGCACCAGCTGGTCCGTCGCCACGTCCGCCCACGCCAGCGCGGTCACGCGCAGTAGCCGCGCGGGTGTCGCGTCGACATCCGGTGAGACGAAGCCGTCGACCGCCTCCGGGTCGGCGAGCACGGCGTGCAACGCGGCCAGGTCAGACAGCGTCTCCGCGAGGTTCGCGCCCGCCGCGGCCCGGGCACGGCCGAGGCCGGCCAGCGCCGTTTCGGCGCCCCCCGCGCCGTGGCGGACCACTGCGGCGCACACGGCGTCCACTTCGGGCAGTGCCCAGTCGCTCGGGAAGCGCCACCCCGCGGCGAGACTGGCGGTGCGCCACCTGGCCCGCAGGGCGCGCAGGTTCCGATCCCGGTCGAACCGGGCGCGGGACTCCTGCTCGCCGGCGGGACCGGACAGTGCCCCGGTCGCCGGTACGTCCACTGGCCACCGCTCCTTCCCGGTCGATGTCGATCTTGTCCTGCTCCACTCAGGGGACGTGACACCGCCGTCCGCGTGACGGCGTTCCGGGGTCTTTTTCGCAGGACCGCCGCAGCGACACACCCCAGACCCGGGTGAACTTGTTGCGCCGACGGAGTCAACACACCGACCACGAGGTGACGCGTATCGCCGCGTCCGTCACACTTGTGCTCGCGTTAGCGAGGTAGATCGTGGCTGGCCAGGCCGCGTGTGCCAGATGAAGGAGCCCCGTGTCCACCGTTCCCGCCGATCTGTCCGGTAAGAGCGACGCCGAGCTGATCGCCGAGGTCCGCTCAGGGAACATCGCCAGCTACGGGCCCCTCTACGAACGCCACAGCGGCGCCGCCCACAACCTCGCCCGCCAGCTCGCGCGGTCGAGCTCCGAGGCCGACGACCTCGTGTCCGAAGCCTTCTCGAAGGTCCTCGAGACGCTGCGCGGCGGCAAAGGTCCGGACACCGCGTTCCGCGCATACCTCCTCACGGCGCTGCGCCACACCGCGTACGACAAGACCCGCCGCGACCGCCGGGTCGACCTCAACGAGGACATGAGCGACGTCGGCGGTGCCGTCGGCGAGGCGCTCACGGTCCCGTTCTCCGACACCGCCGTCGCCGGGCTCGAGCGCACGCTGGCGGCGAAAGCGTTCGCGCGGCTGCCGGAACGCTGGCAGGCCGTGCTCTGGCACACCGAGATCGAGCAGCAGAGCCCGGCCGAAGTCGCGCCGCTGCTGGGCCTGACCGCCAACGGCGTGTCCGCCCTCGCCTATCGCGCCCGTGAGGGTCTGCGCCAGGCGTACCTGCAGGTCCACCTGCAGGAAACCGCCGCCGAACGCTGCCACGCCACCGCCGAGCGGCTCGGCGCGTGGACGCGCGACGGGCTGTCCAAACGCGAGCGTGCCCAGGTGGAGAGCCACCTCGACGAGTGCGAGAACTGCCGCGGCCTCGCGGCCGAACTCGCCGACGTCAACGGCGGCCTGCGCGCGATCATCGCCCCGATCGTGCTGGGCGGCGCCGCGTTGGGTTACCTCGCGACGATCGGCGCCGCGAAGGCGAGCGCGGCCACGGCGGGTGCCGCCGTCGGTGCCGGCGCCGCCGCGGCGGGTGGCGCCAAGGCCGGCGCCGCGGCCGCCGCTTCCGCGCCACGGCAGTTCGCGGGCGTCGCGGCTTCGGGCGCCGCCATCGTGGCGGCGGTGGCGGTCGCACTGGCCGCGGCCGGCTCGCCGCAGGAGATCCCCGTGGCCGCACAGGTCCCGCCGCCGGCCGCCGCGCCTGCGGTGCCGCCGGCCAAGCCCGCGCCTCCCGCACCGCCGGCCCCGCCCGCACCCCCACAGGCGCCGCCGCCCGCGGTCCCCGCGCCCCCGCCCGTCCAGCCGCCGCCCGCCGCGCCACCCGCGGCACCGCCTCCGCCGGCGGCACCCGCCGCGGCGAAGATGTCGGCGACCACACCTTCGGGTGATCTCGAACTCCAGCCCGGCGCCGGGCCGGTGAACCTGCCGATCACGGTCCGCAACGACGGCGGCAGCCCGTCCGACCCGGTGCAGGTCGCGTTGAACCTGCCGCCCGGGGTGTCCGCCGTGCCCGCGGGTGGCGGCGGCGGTGCCGTGAGCGGGTTCTCCCGCCAGGCCGATGCGCCGGAAACGACCCAGCTCAGCGTCGACTGCCCTGGCGGCACCGGCACCGTGACGTGCAAAACGGGCTCCGGCCTGCAGCCCGGCCAGACGGCGGTGCTCACCTTCCGCCTGCAGGCGGACGATTCCGCGCAGGGCGGCACCGTCACGGGTTCGGTCACGGCGGGCGCGACGATCAAGGTCGCCGTGAGCGTGAAGGTCACCGTGAAGTCCCCGCCCGACCTGCTCGCGCTGCAGGCCGACACCGACGGGCTCTCGGCGTTCCCGTGGACGCGCAACCCGCTCGTCTACGTCCGGGTCCGCAACACCGGTGACACCACGAAGCCGGTCACGGTCACGTTCGACCACGCGCTGTACCAGTCGTGGAGCCTCAGCGGCTTCCCGTGCCACTCGACGGACACGGGCGCCACGTGCACCACGCGCGGCGCGCTCGCGCCCGGCCAGCACGTGAACCTGTGGGTGCGGCTCAAGGGCCGTCCGGCGCACAACGCGGCCGTGACGGTGAACGCGACGCTCGGCAAGGCGGCGCAACAGGCCAAGGTGGCGTTCGGCTGCTGGCTCGGCATCTGCGACGTGCCGTACCCGACGACCGGAGTCCCGCCGACGCCGACTTCTTCCCCTTCTTCCTCGACGACGACCTCGGACACCCCCGAATCGTCCAGCTCGTCGAAGAAGCCTCCGCACCGGAAGCCGACCCCGTCGAGCACCCCGCCGGCGAAGCCGACGGACCCGGTCACCACCACCCCGCCGAGCACGCCGGCGACCACCACGAGCGCGCCCCCGACACCGGGAAGCGGCAACTCCGGCAAACCCGGCGAGACCCCGCCGTCGATCGAGCCCCGCGGCTTTTTCGACTGGCTGAGGGGGTAGCGTCGCCCCGGTGCGAGGGTTCCTGGCGAAGCACCGCGAGCTGCTGCGGTTCGCCGTGGTCGGCGGGATCAGCTTCCTGATCACCACGGCGATCACCTACGTCCTGAAGTTCACCGTGCTGCGGAGCAACCCGGTCACGGCGCTCATCATCGGCGTGCTGATCGCCACGATCTTCTCCTACGTCGCCAACCGCGAGTGGTCCTTCCGCACGCGCGGCGGCCGCGAGCGCGCCCACGAGGCCGCGCTGTTCTTCCTCATCAGCGGCATCGCGCTGGGGCTCAACGCGCTGCCGCAGTGGATTTCACGCTACGTGCTCGACCTGCAGATGCCGCACCTCACGCTGCTCGGGCAGGAGATCGCCGACTTCGTGAGCGGCATGATCCTCGGGACCCTGCTGGGTACGCTGTTCCGCTGGTGGGCGTTCAAGAAGTGGGTGTTCCCCACGGAGGGTGCCCGCCTGCGTGCGGTGAGGTCATCGGACGATGCGGACATTCCCGACAGGAAGGCCGCCTGACACCCACGGTGACCTCGGGTTCTCTAAACTGGCGGGCGTGACCGTTGTCGAGACCGTGCTGGCCCGCACGCCGGAGCCACTGCGCTCGGTGCTCATCAAGCACCGGGAGATGCTGAAGTTCGCGATCGTCGGCGGCACGACTTTCGTGGTCGACAACGGCATCTGGTACCTGCTCAAGCTCAGCGTCCTCGAGTCGAAGCCGACGACCGCGAAGGCCATCGCCATCATCGTGGCCACGATCGTGTCGTACGTGCTCAACCGCGAGTGGTCCTTCCGCACCCGGGGCGGGCGCGAGCGGACCCACGAGGCCGCGTTGTTCTTCGTGATCAGCGGTGTGGCCGTGGTGGTGAACCTGATCCCGCTGTACGTCTCGCGGTACGTGCTGCACCTCGAAGAGCCCTTCGTCTCGAGGTTCGTGCAGGAGTTCGCCGACTTCGCGAGCGGCTCGATCATCGGCATGCTGCTGGCGATGGTGTTCCGGTTCTGGGGCTTCAAGAAGTGGGTCTTCCCGGCCGAGCTGGGCGAACGTCGACGTGAGCAGGTCACGCGCCTGCCGCGGTAAATTGGTTGCTCTCAGACATGCACTTGTCTAGAGTCATGCTTGTTGTTGTTCCTTCTTGAGACGCCGTCCGGGGTCGACCGGGCCGGTGGGACGAATCCGAGGTGGTCGCCGAGCGCGAAGAGGACCGCACCCGTTCACGGGTGCCGGTTGGATCCTTTTCCCGTCTCGTGCCCTCGCCCGCCCTCGTGCGTTTTTCGTTCTGTCTCAAGGAGTTCTTCTCGTGATCCTCGTTCTCGGCGCCACCGGCAAAGTCGGCCGCGCCCTCGTTCCCGCGCTGCTGGACGCCGGTGCCTCCGTCCGCGCGCTCACGCGCGACCCGGCCCGCGCCCGCATCGACCCCCGTGCCGAAGTGGTGCGCGGCAACCTCGACGACGTCGATTCCGTGCCGCTGACCGGCGTCTCCCGGGTGTTCGTCCTGACCTCCGGCCACGGTGGTGACCCGGCCGCGCAGGAAACCGCGGTGGCCCGCGCCGCGGCCCGGGCCGGCGTCGCCCACCTCGTGAAGCTGTCCACCACGGGCGTCCACTTCGGACAGACGGACCCGATCACCGTCGCCCACGCCCGCGCGGAGCAGGCGATCCGCGAAGCCGGGCCGGCGTGGACGATCCTGCGCCCCGGCGCGTTCATGGACAACCGCCGCTTCTGGCTCCACTCCGCGCGCACCGACGGCGTCGTGTACATCCCCGAAGGCGACCCCGCGTCGGCCTTGGTGCACGTCCGCGACATCGCCGCCGTCGCCACGCTCGTGCTCACCACCCCCGGCCACGAGGGCGCGACTTACGAGCTGACCGGCGGCGAAGCCCTCACGCCCGCCCAGCAGGTCGCCATCCTCGCCGACGCGCTGGGCCGCCCGGTGCGCTACGTCGAAGAGCCCGAACCCGCCGCCCGCGCGCGCCTGCTCGCCCTGGGCTGGCCCGCTCAGGCGATCGACGGTTCGTTCGAGCTCAAGCGCCAGTCCGCCGGCCGGGAGGACGTCGTGTTCGACACGGTGGAACGGCTGCTGGGCCGCAAACCGCTGACGTTCGCCGACTGGGCCCGGGAAGCCGCCGGGCCGGGGACCGGTCCCCGCCCGCGGCCCTAGCCTCGGCCTCCGGAAGGGGGCGTGAGGTGGACGCGGAACCGGAGGTGCCCGAGGTCGTGCTCGTCATGGGCGGCATCTGGCTGGTGGGCACGATCTGGTACACCATCGCGAAGATCCGCTCGTCCAGGGCGTTTCGGCGACAGCAGGTACGTCAGATCGCCCGGGTCAGGGAAACCGAGCCGGGTCCCGCCGAGCTGGGTTCGCTGGTGTCGGTCCACCGCACGGCGGGCCGGCACCGGCGGCGCCGGGTCGCGTTGTGGGCCACGGTGATCGGCTTCGCCGGGTTCGCGGCCGTGCTCTGGTTCGCCTTCACCGCGCTCGGCGACGACTCGTACGACCACGTGGTGCCGATCGGGGGCTACGCGGCGCTGGCCGGGCTCGCGTTCGCCGTGCTGGTGAGCGGCGTGAGCGTCGGCGTGAGCGAGGTGCGGCACGGCGACGAGGAGTTCCGACCGCACGAAGGCGGTTTCGTCCACACCGACCGCCACGGCACGCGCACGGTCAAGTGGGCCGACGTCGCCTACGTGCACCAGCGCACCGGCGGCACGCGCTGGACGGCTGTCGGCACGGTCGAGCTGCGCGACGGCGGGCGGATCGGCGTCGCGGGCCTGGTCGAGAACGGCTCCTCGCTGCTCGAACGGGCGAAGCAGGCGGTTCACCTCGGCCGCTACCCGCGTCGGGCGCGCTAGCGCGGCACCGGCTCCGCCGGCCAGCGGACCTCGCCGACGTCGTCCGGGCGGGGCACCTTCAGGAACAGGCTGAAGATCGCCGGACGCTTGTTGGACAGCTCCAAGCGGCCGCCGTCGGCTTCGACGAGGGCGCGCGCCAGGGCGAGGCCGACGCCGGTGGAGCCGCCGCCGGAGAAGCCGCGTTCGAAGATGTGCGGGGCGAGCTCGTCGGGCACGCCGGAGCCGGTGTCGCCGACCTCGATGACCACCGTGGCTTCGGACTCGCCGCGGCGGGCGGCCAGCGTCACGGTGCCGGCGCCGTGGCGCAGGGCGTTGTCCAGGAGGACGCCGATGACCTCGCGCAGGCGGCCGGGAGTCGCGCGGGCCATGAGGCCGTCGGCGATCTTCAGGCGCAGGTTACGGCCCTCGACGCGCAGCAGCTGGCGCCACTCCTCGGCGACCTCCGGCAGCGTCGCGTGCAGGTCCACGGGCTCGGCGTCCACCTCGCGGGCCGCGCGGGCGGCGGCGAGCAGCTCGTCGAGGGCTTCGGCCAGGCGGTCGGCCTGCTCCTGCGCGGCGCGCGACTCCTCGACGACGTCGGGGTCACCGTGCACCGTCAGCGGTTCCAGCCGCAGCTGCAACGCGGTGAGCCGGCTGCGCAGCTGGTGCGAGACGTCGCCGACGAGCTGCCGCTCCCGCTGCACGAGCTGCGCCAGCGCCGAGGCCGACGTGTCCAGCGCCTCCGCGACCATGTCCAGCTCGGCCACGCGGTAGCGGCCCGGGTCGGGCCGGAAGTCGCCGCCGCCGAGGCGCGACGCGCGGTCCGCGACGTGCCGCAACGGTTTCGCCAGCCGGCGCGCGGTCACCGTCGCCACGACCGCGCCGGTGCCGACGGACAGCACCACCAGCAGCACCACCAGCAGCGTCACCTGCGTCTGCTTCGTGCGGACAGGACCCCTCGGGATCGACAGGACCACCTCGCCGTGGCGCGCCGTCGGCACGATCTCCACGACCGGGTCGGGCCCCGGGTTGACGCCGAGGTGCTTCTCGATCAGCCCGTCGCCGCGGACCTCCAGGAACCCGCCGTGCGGCACGCCGACACGGAACTGCTGGATGTCGATGTCGTCGCCGTTGGCGACCTGTGTGTCGACGGTCGCGGCGATCACGCGCGCGCGTTCGGCCAGGCTCTCGCGGTTGAGGTTCTCCACCAGCCGCCAGGCCGTGACGCCCAGCGGGATGCCGAGCACAGCCGCGGTCACGAGCACGGCCAGCAGGATCGCCATCAGGATGCGTCGGCGCATGCTCATCGCGCGGCGCTATTCGACGTTGAAGCGGAAGCCGACGCCGCGGACGGTCGCGATGCGCCGTTCACCGTCGGAATGGGTGGACTTGGCGGGGCGCCCGGCCGCCTCGTCGGCCGCGACGGCGAGCTTGCGCCGCAGCCAGGACATGTGCATGTCGAGCGTTTTCGACGTCTTCGACTCCAGGTCGTTCCACACCTCGGCGAGGATCTCGTCGCGGCTCACGACCTGGCCCGCGCGGCTCATCAGCACACGCAGGAGCTCGAACTCCTTGTTCGCCAGCTGCACCTCGTGCGTGTCGACGGTGACGAGCCGCGCACCGAGGTCCATGCGGACACCCCCGGACTCGAGCACCTCCGGCACCCGGCGGCGCAGCAGCGCGCGGATGCGGGCCAGCAGCTCCGCCAGGCGGAACGGCTTGGCCACGTAGTCGTCGGCCCCCGCGTCGAGCCCGACGACGAAGTCGACCTCGTCGGTGCGGGCGGTGAGCATCAGCACCGGCAGCTCGGTGCCGCCGGCGCGCAGTCTGCGGCAGACCTCGAGCCCGTCCATGCCGGGCAGGCCCAGATCGAGCACGAGCAGGTCGACGCGATGGGCGGAGGTGGCGCCCAGCACCGCCGGTCCGTCGGTGACGACCTCGACCTCATACCCTTCCCGCTGGAGCGCTCGGGACAGCGGCTCGGCGATGGTGGGATCGTCTTCGGCAAGTAGGACCATGCTCACCTCGCCAACCTTACGGCGAACACCCGTGAAACCATCGTGACCGTGCCTGGCTACGAGGATGATCTGACCCTTGCCACCCGGCTGGCTGACGCCGCCGACGCGATCACCACAGCGCGTTTCCGCGCGCTCGACCTCTCGGTGTCCCGCAAACCGGACCGCACCCCGGTGACCGACGCGGACACCGCCGTCGAGGACGCCATCCGTGCGATCCTCGCCACAGAGCGGCCCGGCGACGCCGTCGCGGGCGAAGAACGCGGCGGTACGGCCGGCGCGAGCGGCCGCGCGTGGGTGCTCGACCCGATCGACGGAACCAAGAACTTCCTGCGCGGCGTGCCGGTCTGGGCCACGCTGATCGCGCTGGTCGAGGACGGTTCGCCGGTCGTCGGCATGATCACCGCGCCGCTGCTGGGCCGCCGCTGGTGGGCTTCGCGCGGCGACGGCGCGTACAGCAGCGACACGGCCGGCGTGCGGCGGCTCGCGGTGTCGGCCGTGGCTTCGCTGGAAGACGCGTACCTCTCCACGACGGACCTCGACACGTGGACCGAGTACCACTCCCGCGAGAAGTACCTCGCCCTGACGGAGGCCTGCTGGGAGAGCCGCGCGTTCGGCGACTTCTGGCAGCACTGCCTCGTCGCGGAAGGCGCGCTGGACCTCGCGGCCGAGTGCATCGTGAACCCGTGGGATGTCGCGGCCGCGCAGGTGCTCGTGACGGAAGCCGGCGGGCGGTTCACCGACCTCACCGGCGCGGCGACCTACGAAGGCGGCTCGGCGTTGTCGAGCAACGGCGCGCTGCACGACGCCGCGTTGTCCGTGCTCAAGCGCTGACCCGGCACGTGCTGCCCGGCCCTGATCGGTTCAGTGTCCGGGCAGCACGCCGACGGCGCCGCGCGCGACCTGCGACCACGCGAGGCGGCCGAAGAGGTAGTGGCAGGCGACCTGCTCGGACGTGAAGCGCGCCCAGTCGTAGCGGTTGCCCTGTTCGCGCCAGAAGACTTCCCAGCCCTCGTCGTCGGCCGGCATGAGGCACCACGCGTTGTCGGCCTCGGTGCCGACGGAGACGACCTCCGCGGGCACGCCCAGCCGGTCGAGCCAGCGCCGGATCGACTGCGTGTTCATCGCGCCTCCCGCGTGACGTCGGTCAGGAACCCCAGGGTGACCAGCTCGTCGGCGGCCAGCACGGCACGGTAACGGATCCCGCCGCCCGGCTGTCCGAACCACTCCGACGCGGTCGAGGTCCACATCGGCACCGGCTTCACCACGCGGTAGCGCCGGTAGCCCGCGTGGCGCGCGGACTCGGGCAGCGAGCGCTGCGCGAACGGCGTGCCGTCGGCGGCGAAGAGGCGGCCGTGTTCGTCGCCGAAACGGTCGAGCAACGTGTTTTCCGGGAGTACCGCGGCGGTTTCTTCCTGAACCGGTGGCCAGCCCGGGTCCTCGGCGCCCGGCTCGTAACCCTCGAACAGCGCGGCGGGCGGCTGCGGGTCGGCGGGCGGCGCGGGCGTGCGTCGGAGGCCGCGCGAGACGTACTCGAGCGTCGCGGTGTCGTCGAGCAGCGCCGAGTCCGGGTGGTCGAACGGCCCGGACCCGTTGTCCGGCAACGGCAGTTGCAGCGCGGGCCGGTCGGCGGCCACGGGCAGGTGCCCGATCGGGAACATGTGGACCAGGAACAACGCCAGCACGCTCTCGCGCTCGGTGCGCAGCGCGCCCATCGGCGGCGGTGGGGGCGGCGGCGCCGGGTACGGCGCGGGCCCGCGGAAGACCTGGTCGTGCGCCCGGCTCGGAAACGGCAGGCGCGGCGCAGGCTGTGCGGGCGGGAAGCGGGTGCCGGTCGGGGGTGTCGGGACGTCGTCGAACCCGCCGTCAAGCAAACCGCCGTACTGCGCGGGCAGCCGGATGGGCCCGGTGGCCAAGTCGGTGTCGACCGGTTCGGCGTGTTCGGACACGGACACCCTCTTCTCGGTTGCTCCGGCTTCAGGAAAGACGTCCGCCGCGCCAGCCGGTTCCACACAATTCCCCGATAGGGGGAACTTCCGCGCGGCACCGGACAAGGTGGTGATTCCACCTTATCCGGCGGGGGGCGATCTTCCGCCGCACCAACGCCCGCGCCGCTCCGCGTCGTTCGACGAGCTCGAAATCCGCGCGGGTGAACAGGCCTAGGGTCCCGTGGTACAGATCCGCGGGCGGGCGGTCGCCGGAGGCCACGGGGTAGCCCTCGACGACGTCGGCGCCGTGCTCCGCCGCGTACTCGACGGCCGCGTGCAGGAGCTCGGCCGCCAGCCCGCGCCGGCGGCCGCGGCGGTCGACGTAGAAGCACGTGACCGCCCAGACGTTCCCGGGTTCGGCCGAAAGCCGCCACGGCAGAGCGCGCCAGCTGCGGGTTGTCCGCCTTCGGCGATACCGCGACCCAGCCGAGCGGCTCACCGTCGACCACGGCCAGCAGACCCAGCGGCCCGCCGGATTCGGCCTCGCCGCGCACGTGCGCCTTGCGCCCGTCGCGCCCCGCAGCCTTGAACTCCGGTCCGGTCAGGCGGAAGAACGCGCACCAGCAGCCGCCCTGCACGCCGCCCGGCCCGAGGAGCCGCTCGAACTGCGGCCACGAAGCCGCGTCAAGCGGGACGAACTCGGGCAGGTCAGCCCGCGAGGGCGTTCACGACCCGCGAGGGAGACGGCCGGCCGAGCCGCCCGGCCATCCACACGCTCGTGTCCACGAGCTTGCCGAGGTCCACGCCGTGCTCCACGCCGAGGCCCTCCAGCAGCCACACGAGGTCCTCGGTGGCGAGGTTGCCCGTGGCCGATTCGGCGTACGGGCAGCCGCCGAGGCCACCCGCCGAGGAGTCCACAGTGGACACCCCGGCGCGCAGCGCGGCCTCGGTGTTGGCCAGGGCCTGGCCGTAGGTGTCGTGGAAGTGCACGGCCAACGTGGAAACGTCCACTCCGGACTTCTCGAACTCCTGGACCAGCCGCGTGACCTGGCCCGTGGTCGCGACGCCGATGGTGTCGCCCAGCGACAGCTGCGAGCAGCCGAAGTCGAGCAGCCGCTTGCCCGCGCGCACGACCTGCTCGGCCGGCACCACGCCTTCCCACGGGTCGCCGAAGCACATCGACAGGTAGCCACGCACGGCCAAGCCCTCGGCTCGCGCCCGCGTGACGACGGGCTCGAACATGGCGAACTGCTCGTCGAGCGTGGAGTTCAGGTTCTTCTGCGCGAAGGTCTCGGTGGCGCTGGCGAAGATCGCGATGTCGGACACGCCGGCGTCGAGCGCGCGGTCGAGGCCGCGCTCGTTGGGCACGAGGACCGGGTAGCGCACGCCTTCACGGCGGTCGAGGCCGGCGAGCAGCTGTTCGGCGTCGGCGAGCTGCGGCACCCACTTCGGGTGCACGAAGCTGGTCGCCTCGAGCGTGGTGAGGCCGGCGGCGGCCAGGCGGTCGAGGAACTCCAGCTTCACCTCGACCGGGACGACGGCGGACTCGTTCTGCAGGCCGTCGCGCGGACCGACCTCCCAGATCGTCACGCGCTGGGGCAGGCCTTCGGCGGGGACCCGTTCGGGCAGGCCGACTTCGCGGGCGCCCACGTCAGCGCCGCCGTCCGCGCGGCGGGTGGTTCGTCGGCGGCAACGGCTCGGTGTCCTGCGGGCCCGGCTGGCCCGGTGCGCCGCGGTAGTCGTCGTACGGGTTGTCGTTGACCTCGCGGTAGATCACCGTGTGCACGCGCTCGACGTGGGGGATGTCGTCGAACCTCAGTGGCTCGTCCGAGGCCGACTCGATGATCAGCGTGCCGCAGCCGAAGACCCGGTCCAGCAGGCCGTGCTCGAACTGGACGCTGTTGATGCGCGACATCGGGATGTCGATGCCGGTGCGCTTCACCACGCCTTCGCGCGCGATCAGCCGGTCGGTGGTCACGATGAAGTGCGTGGTCCGCCAGCGCACCAGCGGCGCGAGGAACAGCCACACCACCAGCACGAGCGCCACCACGCCGATGGCGATCATCGCGACGTTGTTCCACGGCGGCGTCGCGTCCTGCGCCAGCAGGATGAGCCAGACGGCGGCCGCGATCGTGATCACGAAGGCCACGAACGGGAAGATCAGCATCTTGAAATGCGGGTGGCTGTGCACCACCACTTCCTCGTTCTGGCTGAGCAAATCGTCCGGATAGGCCACGGCGGACGCTCCCCTGGTGTGTGCCTGTGCTGTGTCGGCGCGTTGTCTGCGCCGGTCGACTCACCGTACCGGCGCGAGGGCGTTCGCGGCGCCCGGACACCGCGTTTCAGGTCACGCCGGGCGCACGTGCACCACGTCGCCGGCGGACACCGTCACGCGGCGGCCGTCGGCGGCGTCGACCAGCAGCTGCCCGGTCGCGTCGAGGTCGGCGGCGCGGCCGGTGAGGACGCGGTCGCCGGGCAGCTCGACGCGCACTTCCTGACCGAGGGTGGCGCAGTGGGCGCGGTAGTCGTCGAGCAGGCCGGCCGCGGTGAGGTCGCCTGCCGAGGCGCGCCAGCGGCGTTCGAGGTCGTCGAAGCGGGTGAGCAGGGCGAGCGCGACTTCGGTGCGGTCCGGATCGGCGGCGCCCTGCTCGGCGAGCGACGTCGCGGGCAGGCCACCCGGGCCGGCCGGTACGTCTTCGCCGAGCGGCAGCACGTTGAGGCCGATGCCGAGCACGACCGCCGGCTCGCCGCCCGCGACGGCCTCGGCCAGGATCCCCGCGCACTTGGCGCGGCGGGGCCCGGCGAGCACGTCGTTGGGCCATTTGAGAACGGCGTCCACCCCCAGCTGGGCGGCAACCCCGCGCACGGCGAGCCCCGCCACCACGGACAGTGAGCCGAGCGCCGCGAAGGGGACTCCCGTGGGCCGCAGCGCCACGCTCAAGTAGAGCCCGGCACCCTTCGGCGAGCTCCACGACCGCGCCCGCCGGCCGACGCCCGCGGTCTGCTGCTCGGCGAGCCGCACCGTGCGGTCCGCACCCCCGTTTTCCAGGGCTTCCCGCAGGTCGGCGTTGGTGGACCCGGTGGTCTCCACCACGTCCACCCGGGAGTACCGATCGCCGAGTCCCTCGCGCAGTCGCGCTGCGTCCATGCCTGACATGTGCCCAGAATATGAGAGTCCCCCTAACGTGCAAGCGACTCGCTCGTTACGCAGAGGTGCGCTCTTCTAGATTGGACGCCGTGACGCCGCCTGACCCCGAGCACAGCGTTGTGCCCGATTCGAAAGCCGTGCCGGAGTCGAAAACCGGGCCGGAGGAAAAAGCCGCGCCCAAGTCCTGGGCGCGCGGTGCGTTCCACCGGGGACTCGTCGCGCTGCCGCTCGTGGCCGGCCTCGTCACCGCGGGCTGGCTCGTGGCCGACCGTGACCAACCCGCGCCGCAGACTCCCGTCGCGACCGCCGCCACGGCTCAGGCCGGGCCGTCGGTGCTCGAGGTGAGCGCGCCCGTCGCGGCTCGGGAACCGGGGCAGGGCGCCTCCGGTGGCGGCGGCAAGACGCCGTTGCAGCAGTGGGCCGAGTCGCTCGCCGGCCCCCTCGACATCCCGGCCGACGCGCTGATCGGCTACGCCAACGGCGAGCTCGCGCTGCGCTCCGAAGACCCCGGCTGCCACCTGTCGTGGGTGACGCTCGCGGGCGTCGGCGAGGCCGGCTCCGACCACGGCCGCCATGGCGACAACCCGATGGGCCTCTCGCCGGCGGCGTGGAAGAAGTACGGCACGAAGATCCCCGGCATCGACAAGCCGGCGCTGACCGACCCCAGCTCCGCGTCGGTCGCCGCGGGCCGCGCCCTGTGCGCCGGCGGCGCCGACCTGTCCGCGGGCACGGGCTGGTGGAAGGCGATCGCCGCATACGCGAGCAAGGACACCGAGCTGTTCCGCCAGCGCGTGCTCGGCAACGCGCAGCTCTACGCCACGCTGTCCCTCGACCCCGCGAAGGCGAACAGCCCGGCCGTCCGAGCCACCCGCTTCGCCCTCGGCCAGCTCGGCCTCCCCTACGTCTGGGGCGGCAACGGCCCCGACGCGGGCGCCGCGGGCTTCGACTGCTCCGGCCTGACGAAGGCGTCCTACGACAGCGCCGGCGTCGCGCTGCCCCGCACGGCCGACAGCCAGTTCCGCGCCCTGCCCCCGGTCACCGGCGAACCCCAGCTGGGCGACCTCGTCTTCTACGGCTCCCCCGCCACGCGCATCCACCACGTCGGCCTGTACCTGGGCAACGGCCTGATGATCAACGCGCCCACGGAGGGCCAGGCCATCCAGATCCACACCTACCACTCCCGCGGCGACGACTACGCGGGCGCGGGCCGCCCGGCCTGACCACCGTCACCTCAGCCGGCCTGGCGACGGGCGGGCTCGGTCAGCCGCGGCGCTGCGGGCCGGGTCCAGCCCGGCCGGGCCGAGCGGTGGCGGCCGGTCGCCCGCCGGGAACGCGAAGGACCTGCGCCTCCTCGCGGCCGCGTGTTTCCCCGAACTGGGCTGAGCACCCAGCTCGGGGCCACTCAGCCGAAGACGAGCCGCTTTCCCTCCTTGCCGGGTTCGAGCAGCTCGAACTTCAGGCTCAGATCGGTGCGCTCCAAGAGCTGCACTTGCTGGGTGAACGGCTCACTCGTGGCGTAGCCGGTCTTCTCGAACTTCCACTCGTCCCTGAACCACGCGCGCAGCGCCGCGAGAAGACGTTCGTCCATCCCCGACTCCATTTCGGGCAGCCGCGCCCAGAAGAAGACGACGGCGTCGACGTCCGCCCAGTCGTCGTCCCCGACGGGAACCACCGTGGACTTCGCGAGGAACGTTGCGGTCGGGGGGAAGACGTAGACGCAGCCGACGCACCTGGTGCCGGCCGAGTCGAGCACCGTGTAGTTGAACGCGCGGTGCGCGGCATGGCGTTCTGCCATGTCGACGACGTCTTTTCGGTTCTCCGCCACCGTGAACTCGTCCTCGGGCCACGTCGACTGCCGCCACAACCGCAGGGGTTCCCGTGTTTCCATCACGGCCGCGTAGTCCCGCTCCGTGTCGCCGACGACGATCGGCCGCAAGACGAACTCGTCGGTCTTCAGCTCCGGGGGAACCGGTTCGGTCGATTCGGTGAATGGCACGGCCGGCTCCTTCGACGAGTCCCCCTGGGTACTGATCACCGTACGACGGGGTTCAACCGAGTTACGGCGCCCGGAACCGCGTCACCAGTCCGAGGGGACCAGCTGCTCCTGCGGTTTGCGGTCGGCGTGCATGGTCCACAGCAGCTCGGCCAGATCGGCCGGGTCGGCGGCCGGGAAGGCGGCCTCGGGCTGGCCCGACGCGCGGTAGCGGTCGTCGAAGGGCGTGCCGGTGATGCGAGCGCCGATGTGGAGCTGGCCGACGAACACGCCCTGGTCGGCGACCTCCGCGGCCAGCGCCTGGAGGTAGTGGCGTTGCGCGGCCAGGAGCGTCGCCCAGCCGGTCATGCCGGCCCGGCCGGAGACGGCGGCGGCGCCCTGTGCGGTGAGGATCGCGCCCTCGCCGCGAGCGAGCATGGCGGGAAGGAACTCGTGCACCACGGCGAGGAGGGCGTCGAACGTGAGTGGCATCAGTTCGTGCAGCCGGGCGGCGGTGAGGGAGACGGCGGCGGTGAAGTCCGGGTCGCCGGGCGAAGGGGCGTAGTAGACGACGTCGGGGTCGCCGACGACCGCGCGGATACGCGTGGCGAGAGCGGGAATCGAAGCGGTTTCGGACAGGTCGGCGGGAAGCACGTGTGCGGTGCTGCCGCCGGCGGTCAGCTCCGCGGCGAGCTCCTCCAGCGGGCCTGGGCGGCGAGCGACGAGGACGACGTCGTAACCCTCCTTCGCATAACGGCGGGCGATGGCGCGCCCGACTCCCGGGCCGGCTCCGAACACGACTAGTGACTTGGTCATGGTGATCAGCCAACTCCACTGACGCCAGACGATCCATGGTCGAGGGTCCAGATTTCCTTTGCGATCGTCTACCCTTCGAGTGCATGGACGTGCTCACCGACCTTCTGCACCGCGCTCGCGCGAGGACCGCGCTGGTGCGCCAGCTGATCCAGCGCCCGCCGTGGTCGATCGCCTACGAGGACGCGCCCGCACTCACCGTGATGGCCACACTCGGCGGCCAGGCGTCGATCCGGGTCGGCGGCGAGCCGGTGCGCCTCGAAGCCGGGGACATCGCGCTGGTCACCAGCCGCGACTACACGATCGCCGACGACCCGGGCACGGCGGAGCAGGTCACGATCCGCGGCAACCGCAAGTACCTGCCCAGCGGTGAACCCACGACGGAGCACTGGTTTCTCGCCCCGCGCACGTACGGCGACGGGCTGCCCGGCGCGAGCGTGCTGCTCCGGGCCGCGTACGAACTCCACGGCGAGGTCAGCGATCGGCTTCTCGCCCTCCTGCCGGAGCTGGCCGTGGTGCCGGCGGGACCGCGCACGGGCGCGACGCTCGACCTGCTCGCCGCCGAGGTCTCCCGCGACGAACCGGGCCAGGACGCCGTGCTCAACCGGCTGCTGGATCTGGTGCTGGTACAGGCTTTGCGGGCCTGGTGTGCCGAGTCGCCGACTCCGCCGTCGTGGTACCGCGCACTGGCCGACCCGGGCGTCGGCGAGGCGCTGCGGCTGCTGCACGGCGACCCCGCGCGCCGGTGGACGGTCGGCGAGCTGGCCACCGAAGTCGGCCTGTCCCGAGCCGCGTTTGCGGCCAGGTTCGCGACGCTCGTCGGCGAGCCGCCGCTCACCTACCTGACCGGCTGGCGCATGACGCTGGCCGCAGACCTGTTGCGGGACACGGAAAAGACCATCGCCCAGGTCGCCCGCGAGACCGGTTACACGGACGCGTTCGCGTTCAGCGTGGCGTTCAAGCGCGCCCGCGGCGCCAGCCCCTCGGACTGGCGGCGGACCATTGCAAGCTAGCTTGCTAGCATGCTAGCCTCGTGAATGTGGGCGACGAGGACGTGAAGCAGTTCAACGTGTACCTGCCGGTCAGCCTGATCAAGCAGGTGAAGATCCGCGCGATCGAGACGGGCTCGTCGCTGTCCGCGCTGGTCGCAGAGGCGCTGCGCGAATACCTCGGACAGGAGGACGAATGACCACCGAAGGCATCGAGGCCGTGGTCCTCGAAACGCACAACTGGGGCAAAGCCGCGAAGTTCTTCCAGTCGCTGGGGTTCGAGCTGGAGTTCGAGACCGACCACCACTCGGGACAGTTCCGCGGCAAACAGGGGCCGTCCGTGTTCATCGCCGAGGTGCCGGAGACGCAGGAGACGCGCACGCGGCTCGTGCTCAAGGCGCCCGGCGCGGCCGAACCGGGCCCGGACATCGAGGTCGTGACCCCGTACGAACCCACGCACTACGGCACGGAAGAGATGACCGTGCGCGATCCCGACGGTCGCTTGTGGACGCTGAAGGCGTGAGTGTCGACAACACCGCGCTGCGCACCGCGTTGTGGCGTGCGCTGCACCTCGAGGTCGACGCTGCGCCGCACGTGTTCGAGGACCGCATCGGCCTGGAGCTCGCCGCGCCCGACGCCGGCTGGCGGCAGCGCCCGGACATGGATCCCGTCACCACGCAAGGGTTCCGGGCGAGCATGGTCGCGCGGGCACGGTTCGTCGAGGAGCTGGTGCTCGAACGAGAAGCACCCCAGTACGTGATCCTCGGCGCCGGCCTCGACTCCTTCGCCCAGCGCCGGCCCGGGAAAACGACCGTCTTCGAGATCGACCAACCCGGCACGCAGGCGTGGAAACGCGAGCGGCTGCAAGCCCTCGGCCACCCGCTGCCGACGCTGGTGCCCGTCGACTTCGAGTCCGGCCAGTCCTGGCCCGCCGAACTCGAAGCCGCGGGCTTCGACCCGGCGCGACCCGCGGTTTTCGCGTCCACGGGCGTGAGCATGTACCTGTCGAAGGCCACCACCGCGGACACCCTGCGCGCCATCGCCGGCCTGGCGGAAGGCACCACGCTGGCCATGACCCTCCTGCTGCCCCAGGACCTGGTCGACACCGCCGACCGTCCTGGCCTGCGCGCCGGCCAGGACGGCGCGAAGGCCGCCGGCACCCCGTTCGTCAGCTTCTACCGCCCGGAGGAACTGCAGGCGATGGCCCGGGACGCGGGATTCGCCGACGTCCGCCACGTCTCCGGAACCGCCTTGGCCGAGCGGTACTTCACCGGCCGCGCGGACGGGCTGCGGCCGTCCACCGGAGAGGACTTCCTGGTCGCTCGGGTCTGATCGGGCCACACACCGCGCCAACCGGACGAATGCGCTACTCCACCCCCTTGTTGTTCATTTTCCGACCACGCGCCGGACTCCGACCGGGCACGCCCCGGCCCGCTGGCGTCCCCATCATGAGTCGCCCTTCCCCCCGACCCAGGAGGACTCATGATCCGCAAGCGGATCGTGGCCGCGCTCGCCGCGGCGACGCTGGCCGCGGCCGGCGTGGTGACGGCGGCCGTCACCACCGCCGGCGTTCCGGACGTGGCGCCCGCCGCCGCGGCCGTGCCGGCGTTCGACCACATCGTGCTGGTGATGTTCGAGAACAAGAAGGCCTCGTCCATCACCTCGTCAGCCGCCCCGTACTTCACTTCCCTCGCCGGCCAGGGCGCGAAGTTCACCAGCTCCTTCGCCATCACCCACCCCAGCCAGCCCAACTACGTCGCCCTGTTCTCCGGCGCCACCCAGGGCGTCACGAGCGACTCCTGCCCCGCCAACCTCGGCAGCAAGGCCAACCTCGGCCAGCAGCTGATCGGCGCCGGCAAGACGTTCAAGGGCTACTCGGAGTCCATGCCGTCCGACGGCTACACCGGCTGCGTCAGCGGCAACTACCAGCGCAAGCACAACAGCTGGGTGGACTTCTCGAACGTGCCGGCGGCCAGCAACGTCCGCTACTCTAGCTTCCCCGCCGACTACACGACGCTGCCCACGGTTTCCTTCGTGACGCCGAACATGTGCAGCGACATGCACGACTGCTCGATCGGCATCGGTGACACCTGGCTCAAGAGCCACCTCGACACGTACGCGCAGTGGGCCAAGACGCACAACAGCCTGCTGATCGTCACGTTCGACGAGGACAGCGGCACCTCGGTCAACCAGATCTACACGACGTTCGTCGGCGCCCACGTGAAGCCGGGCAGCTACTCCGAATCCATCAACCACTACACGGTCCTGCGCACCATCGAGGCCTCCTACGGCCTGCCGGGGATCGCGGGCGCGGCGAGCAAGTCGCCGATCCTCGACGTCTGGCAGTGATCCCTCCCGCGGGTGCGTCCATGGTGTCCACAGTAGACACACTGGGCGCACCCGCGGGCTCCAGAAGGGCGCGTGGCGTGTACCTCTCCACCATCGGCCGCAGCGAGCACAAGGTCTCCCGCGGGAAGATCGCCGCGAACGTGCTCGCGCTCGGCACCGTCAGCCTCGTCACGGACATCTCCTCGGAGATGGTCACGGCGGTGCTGCCCATCTACCTCGTCCTCAGCCTGCACCTGAGCCCCGCGATCTACGGCCTGGTCGACGGCCTCTACACCGGCGCGACGGCGCTGCTGCGGCTCGTCGGCGGCTACCTCGCCGACCGCGTGAGCCGGCGCAAGACCATCGCCGGGATCGGGTACGCGATCTCGGCCCTCGCGAAGCTGGGGCTCGTCGCGGCTGGTGCGTCGGCGGGCGCGATCGGCGCGGTGATCACCGCGGACCGCACCGGGAAGGGCCTGCGCACGGCCCCCCGCGACGCGCTGATCACCTTGTCGGCGCCGCAGGACATGCTCGGCCGCGCGTTCGGCGTGCACCGCGCGATGGACAGCGCCGGTGCGTTCGCGGGGCCGCTCGTGGCGCTGGGCGTGCTCGCGCTGGTCGGCACTTCGAGCACCGACGCGTTCGACGCCGTGTTCGTCACCAGCTTCTGCATCGCGGCGATCGGCGTGCTGCTGCTGATCCTCTTCGTGCGGGACCACCGCATGCCGCGCCCGGCCACCGGCACGGTGTCCCCTCGGGCGGCGGCAGCGTTGCTGAAGTCGGCGCCCGTGCGGCGGCTGCTGATCGCCGCGTGCGTGCTCGGCACGGCGACCATCGGCGACGGCTTCGTCTACCTGCTGCTGCAACGCCGCGAGGACATCGGCACGGGCTGGTTCCCGCTGCTGGCCGTGGGTACGAACCTCGCCTACCTCGTGCTGGCCGCGCCGCTGGGCTCGCTGGCCGACCGGTTCGGCCGGCTGCCGGTGGTGCTCTGCGGCTACGGCGCACTGGTCGTGGTCTACCTGCTGCTGGCCGGGCCCGTGTCGGGCTGGCCGCTGGTGGTGCTGTCGCTCGCGCTCTACGGCGCGTTCTACGCGGCCACCGACGGCGTGCTGATGGCGCTGGCGGGACCGGTCCTGCCGGAAGCCCTGCGCACGACGGGTATCTCCCTCATCCAGACCGGCTAAGCGGTGGCGTACTTCGTCTCGTCCGCGCTGTTCGGGCTGGCGTGGCAGGTGTGGGGCATCGGGCCGTCGATGGCCGTGGCGACCGGCGCCGCCGTGCTCGCGATCGTGGTGACGTTCGGACTCCTTCGGAAGGCGCGATGAAAACGCGGATCTTGGTGGCGGTGGCGGGCATCGTGGTGCTGGTCGCCGCGGCGGCGGTGTACGTCGGGATGGCGGCGGCGCGCAACCGCGACGTCGCGGCCACCGGCACGGTGTCCCTGGTTCCCGGCCCGCGGCTGCTCGTGCGCAGCACGGCCGACGCCTCGCGCGGCCACGTCGTGACGGTGTCGGCGGCGGATCCGGGCGGCCCGCGCGCGGTGTCGCCGGTGACCTGCGCGCGCGTCTACGCCGCCGCGGGCACCGGCCTGTGCCTGCGCCAGGACGGCGACCTGACCACGTATCAGCTGGCCGTGCTCGACTCCGGGCTCACGTCGAAGCGGGAGATCCCGCTGGTCGGCCTGCCCAACCGCGCACGCGTCTCGCCGAGCGGCAACCTGGTCGCGTGGACGGTGTTCGTCACCGGCGACTCCTACAACGGCGGCGTGTTCTCCACCCGCGCCGGCATCCTCGACACGCGCACGGGCGAGCTCGCGCCGACGCTGGAGGACTTCGCGGTGACGCTGAACGGCAAGCCGTACCAGGCCGTGGACCTCAACTTCTGGGGCGTCACGTTCACCCGCGACGACCACACCTTCTACGCCACGATGTCCACGGCCGGGCACCGCTACCTCGTCCGCGGCGACTTCCGGGCGCACACGATCGTGTCCATCCGGGAGAACGTGGAGTGCCCGTCGCTGTCGCCGGACAGCACGCGCATCGCGTTCAAATCGGCCATCGACGACGACCCCGCGAAGGGCTGGCGCCTCTCGGTTCTCGACCTCGCGTCGGGCCGGGTGACGCCGCTGGCCGAGACCCGCAGCGTCGACGACCAGGCCGCGTGGCTCGACGACCGGTCCGTCGCGTACGCGATCCCGCGCGGCACCCAGCACTCGGACGTCTGGACGGTGCCGGCCGACGGCAGCGGCGTGCCGCGCGTGCTCGTGCCGGACGCGGAGTCGCCGGCCGCGCTGGGCTGATCGTCACCCGGCCCCCGGCGGGTGTCAGACTTGTCCGGAAGAGCGGATCTGACATCCAGGGAGACCGATGAGCGCGGAGCCGGACCCGGCCGACGTGCTCGCCGCGGAGCTGGCCGCGCTGCGCGCGAGCGCCGGCAACCCGTCGTTCCGCAAGATGGCCGAACGCTCCGGCTGCATCTCCCACACGACCTTGCACGAGGCGGTGAAGGGCACGCGGTTCCCATCGTGGGAGACCACGCGGGAGTTCGTGAAGGCGTGCGGCGCGGAAGCGGAGCCGTGGCGGGCGCGGTGGGTGGAGCTCAAGGGCGTGCCGCCGGTGCCGGAACCCGTCGTGGCCCAGCTCGGCGCGGCGGAGCCGAGTGCTGCCGAGCCGAGTGCTGCCGACCCGGGTGCCGCGGAGCCGAGTGCCGCCGGGCCGGGCGTCGAAGGTGTCCGCCTCGCGCCCCCGCCGCGCAAGCGCGCCACCCGGCGGAACGCGCTGGTCGTGGCCGCTGCCGTGATCGCCGTGCTGGCGGCCGTGGCCGCCTTCGTCATCCCCGGCAAGCTGAGCACCCCGGCCGGCGACGCGAGCGCCCGCATCCCGGGCGACAACACCAAGTTCATCGCCGACGTGACGGTGCCCGACGGCACGGCGGTGCACGTCGGCGTGACCGTGCAGAAGGTGTGGGAGCTCGAGAACGCGGGCTCGGTCGGTTGGCACGAGCGCTACCTGCAGCGCATGGACCTGCCGCCGGCCCCGGGCACCTGCCGCACACCCGACCGCGTGCTGATCGGCGACACCGCGCCCGGCGAGCACGTGATGGTCAGCGTGCCGGTGACCGCGTCGGACGGGCCGGGCCGCTGCTGGATCGGCTGGAAGATGGTCGACGCGGCGGGCACGGAGTTCTTCTCGACGAAGCGTCCGGTGTACGTGCTGGTGACCGTCGTCCCCTGACGCTGTCAGATTCTGTAAGACCTGGTCAGGTCGGTACCGAACACCCCCGTGCCCGCCGGAAAATGGATCGCAGCGAAGGCGTCCCTCCCCCGTCTTCGACGGATTCTGGGGGTCGGTCCGTGGGGTGGCCCGGGCTCGGGGTGCCCCACGGACCGCCGATTTCACGCCGTGCGGCGGAACGTGCTCCGGTAGGCGCTGGGCGAAACCCCGAGCGCGCTCTGCAGGTGCTGGCGCAGCGACGCCGCCGTGCCGAAGCCGCAGTCGGCCGCGATGCGGTCGACCGGCAGGTCCGTCTCCTCCAGCAGCTGCCGCGCGCGTTCCACGCGCTGCTGCGTGAGCCACTGCAACGCCGAGACCCCGACCTCCTCGCGGAAGCGCCGCGTGAACGTACGCACGCTCATCGCCTCCTTCGACGCCAGGTCGCGCAGCGTCAGCGGCCGGTCGAGGTGTTCCAGCGCCCACCCCCGCGCGGCGCCCGTCGACGCGGTCTGCGGCTCGGGCACCGGGCGGCGGATGAACTGCGCCTGCCCGCCCTCGCGGTGCGGCGAGACGACGGTGCCACGCGCGACCTCGTTGGCCACGGCCGCGCCGAAGTCGCGCCGGATCAGGTGCAGGCAGAGGTCGATGCCGGACGCGACGCCTGCGGAGGTGAAGACGTTGCCGTCCTCGGTGTAGAGGACGTCCGGGTCGAGTTTCACCCGCGGGTACTCCAGCTGGAACTCGCAGGCCGAGCGCCAGTGCGTGGTCGCGCGGCGGCCGTCGAGCAGGCCCGCGGCCGCGAGCACGAAGGCACCGGTGCAGATCGACGCGATGCGGGCCTCAGGCCGGATGCGGTCGATGGCGCCGGCCAGCGGCGGCGGGTACTCGCGGCCCGTCGGTTCGTACTCGAGCGACGACGCCGGGATCACCACCGTGTCGGCCTCGTCGATCGCCTCCGGCCCCACCGCGACGGGGATGACGATGTCGGAGTCGGTGCGGACGTCGCCCGGCTCGGGTGTGCACGTGACCACCTCGTAGAGCGGCTCGTCCTCGGCCGTGCGTGCCTGGCCGAACAGGCGGTGCACGATGCCGAGCTCCATCACGAGCATGCCGTGGCGCACGAGCACCGCCACGTGGTGCCTCTCCGGGTGCCGGAAAACGGACATGGCCCGATTCTTGCACAGGTTGTCCATCGGGCCACTTTTTCCGGTTCGGCCCGCGAGCGACCCTGACGGCATGAACGTGCTCTGGCTCTTCGCCCACCCCGACCCGCACTCCCTCGGCGGCGCGCTGCGCGACGAGGGCCTGGCGACGCTGCGCACCCTCGGCCACGACGTGCGCGAGTCGGACCTGTACGCCATGCGCTGGAACCCGGTCGTCGACGAGATCGCCGCGGTCCCGGACGACGTCGCGGCCGAACAGGCCAAGCTGACCTGGGCCGATGCCGTGGTCTTCCAGTTCCCGCTCTGGTGGTACGGCACGCCCGCCATGCTGAAGGGCTGGTTCGACCGCGTCTTCGTGAAGGGCTACGCCTACGACGTCCGAGGCGCGGACGGCCGCACCCTCCGCTACGGCGAAGGCGCCCTCGCCGGCAAACGCGCGCTGGTCGTCGTCACCACCGGCTCGCCCGCCCCCGCCCTCGGCCCGCGCGGCGTCAACGGCAACCTGCCCGACCTGCTCTTCGGCCTCCAGCACGGCACGCTCTTCTACACCGGCATGTCGGTCCTGCCGCCCTTCGCCGTGTACGACGCGGATCGGATGACGCCGTGCGCCTTCGCTTCGGCCGTTTCGGCGCTGCGCACGCGCTTGCGGGACCTCGCGTGTACCGAGCCCCTTCCGTTCCGTCCCCAGAACGGCGGTGACTACGGCCGCGACCTGGTGCTGCGGTCAGAAGTCGCGCCGGGCCGTTCAGGTCTGGACGTCCACCTCGGCTGAGGCTGCCGGATCACCTCGACGAGGTGCACCAGCCCGAGCGCGTTGATGTCCACAGAGGACACTTCCGCGCGGTAGTCCCCCGACGCCACCGACCCGGGTCCGCCACCGCTCGCACCCGAGGCGTGCGGCCGCTGCCGCCTACCCGGTGAAGAACGACGCGGCCGACTTCATGGCCGTCTCGTCGGCCACCACGTCACCGGGCCTGCTGCCATTGCCCAGCAGCACGCCACCCCAGTTCATGCCGAGGTACGCGGCGGTCTTCTCCAGCGTGCCCACCAGCGGGTCGGCCTGCTCGGGCCCCTCGCTCAGCACGCTGACGCCCCACAGCGTCTTGCCCTTCATGCGCGCCTTGAACTCCGCGCCCGGCACCCGCAGCCACCCCGACCAGTAGTCCAGATACAGCTTCACGCTCGCTGCCACCGAGTACCAGTACACCGGCGAGGCGATCACCAGGTCCGTGGCCGCGAACGTCGCGTCCATCAGCAGCTTCTCGTTGCCCTCCGGCTCCGGGTGCTCGCCGTAGCCGTGGCGCCGGTCCTCGAACGCGGGCAGCGGCACCTCCGGCAGCCGGATCCACGTTTGCTCGTACTGCCGGGGGATCTCCCTGGCAGCCCGCCGGGCCAGCATCTCCGTGTTGCCCCCGGCGCGAGCGGCCGCCACCAGGAACAAGAAGCTCCGATCCGTCATGATCTCTCCCCAGTCATCTATGCATGTACATTCAAATGTTGTCACTGCATGTAGTCTGGCGTCAAGGGGAGGACCGATGAGCAACGACGAAGACGCCTGGGGCCGGCTGCTCACGCTCCACGCCCGGGTCGAGCAGGAGCTGGCGAAAGCCTTGCAGCGCAAGCACGGCATCGGGTTGTCCGAGTACCGCGCGCTCGGCAAGCTGGCCGCCGCCCCCAAAGGCGAGCTGCGGATGCAGGAGCTGGCCGAGGCGGTGGGGCTGAACCAGAGCTCGGTGAGCCGCATGGTCGCCCGCCTGGAGGACCGGGGCCTGAGCGTCCGCGATCTCTGCGAAGACGACCGCCGCGGTGTCTACTCCGTGATCACCGAAGCGGGCCGGGCCCGGCACGCCGAGGTCGAGGCGACCTACCGCACCACGCTCACGGCCGCGCTCGACAAGGCGGGCGCCGACCCTTCACTCGCGGCCGCGATCGCGTCGGTCCGAACCGCCTGACTCCGGCCCGGGCGCCCGGGAACTCAGCCCAGCGCGCGGTTGTACGGCGCGAACCGCCGCGCCGCGTCGCCCGGCAGCGGCCTACCGCCGCGGACCAGGCGGGGAGCCGGGGCGATCGGGAGCAGCCCCGAAGCGCGACACCACTCCGAGAGGCCCGCCTGGGTCAGATCCACGTCCACGCGGATCCGCCCGCCGGCCGCACGCGCGATACCGCGGATCAACGCCCGGGCCTGTTCCTCGTCGGGCGCGACCACCGGGCCGATCACGGTCACGCCGTCCAGCACCGTGCCCAGCGCGAACCCGTCGTCGGTCACGTGGACGTGCTCGGCCTCGAACAGCAGCCGGTCCAGCAGCGCCTCCCGCGCGAAGCCCTGCGCGCCGGCGTCGAGCGAGTAGACCCGAGCCACGTCGGCCGGCGTGATCGGCCGCGAAACCGGACCGCCGTCGTCGGTGAGCACGCCGATGTGGCCTTCGCAGCCGCCGTCGGCCACGAAGCCCAGTGACTCGTAGAGCCGCAGCCCGAAGTCGCTCGCGTGCAGGAACACCGTGGCGTCGCCGGCGGCCGCGACGGCCTCCGACGTCACCCGGCCGCCCAGGCCCTGGCGCGCGAAGCGGGCAGCGACCACGACCATCGAGATCGACGCGACCGGTCCCGTCTCGACCAGGATCGAGGTGGCGGCGAGACCGCCGTCGGGCGCGTCGATGCCGAAGCCGCGGCCGACGTCGAGCAGGATCGACCACTTGCGGTGCTCCCGCGGCCAGTCGCGATCGGCTCCGAGGTCGAGGCAGGCGGACAGGTCGGCGGGCCCCAGCGGGCGGACGGGAAGCACGGCGCCAGCCTATGCCCGGGGAGGCGTACGCCACACGCGAAGCGACCTGGCGGTAGCTAAGCTCCGCTTCATGAGCAGTGCGACGCAGCCGCTCGGGACTCCGCCCGAGGAAGAACCGGACATCCACACCACGGCCGGCAAGCTCGCGGACCTCTACCGCCGCTACGACGAGGCCGTGCACGCCGGATCCGAGCGTGCCATCGAGAAGCAGCACGCCAAGGGCAAGAAAACGGCCCGCGAGCGCATCGACCTGCTCCTCGACGAGGGGTCGTTCGTCGAGCTCGACGAACTGGCGCGCCACCGCTCCACGAACTTCGGGCTGGAGAAGAACCGCCCGTACGGCGACGGCGTGGTCTCGGGCTACGGCACCGTCAACGGGCGGCCCGTGTGCGTGTTCTCCCAGGACGTCACGGTCTTCGGCGGCGCGCTCGGCGAGGTTTACGGCGAGAAGATCGTGAAGGTCATGGACCTCGCGATCAAGACCGGCTGCCCGATCATCGGCATGAACGAGGGCGGCGGCGCGCGCATCCAGGAAGGCGTGGTGTCCCTCGGTCTCTACGCCGAGATCTTCCGCCGCAACACCCACGCGTCGGGCGTGATCCCGCAGATCTCGCTGATCATGGGCGCCAACGCCGGCGGGCACGTCTACTCCCCCGCGCTCACCGACTTCGTGGTGATGGTCGACGAGAAGTCGCAGATGTTCATCACCGGCCCGGACGTCGTGAAGACCGTGACCGGCGAGGACGTGACCTTCGAGGAACTCGGCGGCGCGCGCACGCACAACACCAAGTCGGGTGTCGCGCACTACCTCGGCTCCGACGACGAGGACGCGATCGCCTACGTCAAGGAACTGCTGTCGTACCTGCCGCAGAACAACCTGTCCGAGCCGCCGGCGTTCGAGCCGGGTGAGCCCGCCGGGTTCTTCGACGACGTGACCGACACCGACCGCGAGCTCGACACGATCATCCCCGACTCGCCGAACACGCCGTACGACATGCACGAGGTCGTCACCCGAGTGCTCGACGACGGCGAGTTCCTCGAGGTCCACGAGCTCTTCGCGCCCAACATCCTCGTCGGTTTCGGCCGCGTCGACGGGCAGAGCGTGGGCGTGGTCGCGAACCAGCCGACGCAGTTCGCCGGCTGCCTCGACATCGCGGCGTCGGAGAAGGCCGCGCGGTTCGTGCGCACGTGCGACGCGTTCAACATCCCCGTGCTCACCTTCGTGGACGTGCCCGGCTTCCTGCCCGGCACCGACCAGGAGTGGAACGGCATCATCCGCCGCGGCGCGAAGCTGATCTACGCGTACGCGGAGGCCACGGTCCCGCTGGTCACCGTGATCACGCGCAAGGCCTACGGCGGCGCGTACGACGTGATGGGCTCCAAGCACCTCGGCGCCGACGTCAACCTGGCCTGGCCGACCGCGCAGGTCGCCGTGATGGGCGCGCAGGGCGCTGCGAACATCGTGCACCGCAAGACGCTCGCGGCCGCCGCGGCCGAGGGGCGTGACGTCGACGCGCTGCGCGCCGAGCTGATCCAGGAGTACGAGGACACGCTGCTGAACCCGTACGCCGCCGCCGAGCGCGGGTACGTCGACTCGGTGATCGTGCCGGCGCACACGCGCGGCCACATCACGAAGGCGTTGGCACTGCTGAAGACCAAGCGCGAAACGCTGCCGCCCAAGAAGCACGGCAACATCCCCCTGTGAGGTCTCCCGTGAGCGATCGCCCTCTGCTCCGCGTCGTCCGCGGCAACCCGGACGACGCCGAACTCGCGGCTCTCACCGCCGTTGTCGCGGCGGTGGCGGCGGCGTCCTCGGGTGGCTCTCCCGCGCCCCGGCGTCGAACGTCGTGGTGGAACGACCGCGCGACGCGGCTGGGCACGACGCCGCAGCCGGGCGACGGCGCGTGGCGGGCTTCGGCGCTGCCCCGCTGACCCTGGCTATCGGCAGCTGTCCACGACGCGGTCGGCCAGCGCGTCGGTGAACTCGCGCGTGACCGGCGCACCCGTGACCAGCACGCGGTAGTGGACGGGCCCGATGGCCTGCTCCACCAGGCGGTCGAGCTCGGTGTCGGCGGGGAGCTCGCCGCGGGCGACGGCGCGTTCGAACGGCAGCCGGTCGCGTTCGTGCTGCCCATGGATCTGTTCCGCACGCAGGCGCGCGGCCAGCTCCGGGTCGTGCTGGGCCTGGCCGATCAGCGCGCGGAAGACCGCGCCCGCGTCGGCCGTGGTCAGGAAAGTGGCGACGGCCGCGAGGTGCTCCCGCAGGTCGCGGCGCAGGTCGCCGTGGTCGGGCGGCACGAGCTCCTCGGCGAGGTCGTCGCCCAGCGCGTCCAGCAGGATGTCCACTTTGGATGGCCACCAGCGGTAGATCGTCTGCTTCGCGACGCCCGCGGCGGCCGCGATCCGCTCGATCGTGAGCCCGGCGAACCCGTGTTCCACCAGCAGGTCGTCGGCGGCCTCCAGCACGGCGCGGCGTGCGTCTTCGCTGCGGCCGTAGCGGTTCCCGTGGTGCCGGCGCGTGTCCGGCGCGGTGGTGTTTCCCACGTCGGCGAGCCTAATCGGCTTCTAGACAAGACGCAACGTCGCGTCTAGCGTAGGCCGCGGCAAAAGGGGGTCACTCGACATGTGTTCCGCGTGTGGCGTGCCGACGCACGTCCTGGAGGAAGGCGGCGAGAACGGCGCGGTCGCGACCGCGCCGCGCAAGTTCGCCGCGCTGTACAACAAGGACTGCCGCCCGTATCTGTTCGGCGCGGCGCTGGCGATGATGGCCGACAACATCGAGCACGTCATCACGTACTGGGTGCTGTGGGAGAAGTTCCACTCGCCCGCGCTCACCGGCTTCGAGGTGATCAGCCACTGGGTGCCGTTCCTGCTGTTCTCGGTGTACTTCGGCGGGCTGGCCGACCGGCACGACTGCCGGCGGATCATCCAGGCCGCGCAGGCGTTGTTCATGCTCGTGTCGGCGCTGTGGGGCGTGCTGATCCTCACCGACACGCTGCAGGTCTGGAGCGCGTGCGTACTGCTGATCTTGCACGGCATCGCGGGCGCGGTCTGGGGCCCGGGTGAACAGCTGATGCTGCACGACTTCGTCGGCCCCGCCGAGCTGCCGAGCGCGGTGCGGCTCAACGCGACCTTCCGCAGCCTGGGAATCCTCTTCGGCCCGGTCGTCGGGTCGGCCCTGCTGCTCGGGCTGGGACCGGTGGCGGGGATCTTCGTGAACGTCGCCTTCTACCTGCCGCTCACGTTCTTCTTGTTCCGCACCAAGTTCACCGGCCACACGCGCGACGGCGGCATCGTGGCGCGGCCGCGCGTGGGGCTGTTCGACTCGGTGCGGGTGCTGCGCGAGGTCGGCGCGAACCCGACGATGGTCGGGATGATCATCCTGGCCGGGCTCGGCGCGTTCTTCGTGGGCGCTTCCCTGCAGAGCTCGATGCCGATCTTCGCCCAGGACCTGGGCGCAGGCAGCGCCGGCACGGCGTACGGCGTGCTGCTGTTCGCCAACGGCGCCGGCGGCGTACTCGGCGGCATCCTGCTGGAGGCGACGGGCCGGATCAAACCGAGCGTGTTCGCGGCGGTGGTCAGCACGGCGATCTACGGGTTGTCGAGCCTGTTCTTCGCGATGACGGCGAGCTACCCCCTCGCGCTGGTGCTGCTGGTGATCGGCGGCGTCGCGAACCTGGCGTCCATGTCGATCGGGCAGACGGTCGTGCAGCTGCTGGCGAAACCGGCCGAACGCGGCCGCGTGATCGGCGTTTACAACGTCTCCGCCAACGGCCTGCGCGCCGGCAGCGGGTTCACCGTCGGACTGCTCGGCGCGGCGGTGGGGGTGCACTGGTCCCTGGGCCTGAGCGCGGCCGCACTGACGGTCGGCACCGGGATCTCCGGCTGGTACTCCCTGTGGGGAAAGCGGGCGCGGGAGGCTCGGAAGCAGCTGCAGCACGTGGCTGATTGAGGTTCGGGCGGCGAGTGTTCCGGTTGGCGACGGGTCAGCGAGCGTGTTCCGGTGAAGCTTCCCCCACCTTTTCGTGGTTCCCGATCAAGGAGCAGCGGTCGCCAGGTCCGGCATGACGGGTCACAAGTCTGATCCGGGGGCGTGGACCCCTCGGTCTGAATTTCGCTGTTGCGCGCTGGCCCGTCAGGCAGCCGCTTCCCATCCGGGTCCCACCGACCGCGTGGGCTTGGTGATCGCGGCAAGGTTGCGGCGGCCGGCCTGAGCGATGCCGGTCGGTCCGCCGCGGCGGGACAGGATCTCGAGCACTCGTCGTCGCGCCGAGGTGACCGGTTGCCGCCCTTGGAGGCAAGGTCGACCGCGACCCGAACGCCGGGATCGGGGTCGCCGTTCGCAATGATCGCCTTTGCCGCACACACTGCGACGGGTCGACATCGGCGACGACGCGTTTGCCGAGTAACCGGTCCCCGGGCGGATGCCGGTGAGGAGGCCGCGGATGCGGTTTGCCGAGGCGGGTGGCTTCGCCGGCCAAGTCGTCGTCGAACCCGGTCAGCACTTCCAGCTCGGCCAAGGTCCCTCGCCGGTCACGATGCGGCGGGTGCTTCGTCGCCAGCAAGGCGGACCGCACCAGCGGCCGACTGGATCCCGACGTCGTCGACCGAGAGCACGCGCCCGTCGTGGGCCCGCAGCTCGAGTGGAGCCACCGGCTCGCCGTCGCGGACGTCGACCAACTGCAGGCGCTCCTCCCGGTCGTCGAACAGATGAGCCTCCCCCCACTGACGCAGGGCGACCAGGACGATCCGAAGGGCTTTGCCCTTCTCCGTCAGGCGGTACTCGTGGTAGGGGCTTCCGTCGGAGGCCGGCCCGGTCGTCATCACCCCGGCCTCCACCAGCTTGGCCAGCCGGGTGCTGAGGATGTTTCGCGCACATCCCAAGCTGCGCTGGAAATCACTGAACCGGCTCACCCCGTTCAAGGCGTCTCGGACGATCAGCAGCGACCACCAGTCGCCGACCTCGCCGAGCGACCGGGCGACCGGGCAGGTCTGACCGCTGAAATCCGTCTTCCGCATGGGCGCGTCCCTCCCTCACCCGCATGAGAGTTTCAAATTTAAACCATACCGGGCGCCGCCGCGCGCCGCTGCCACCCCCGCTCCAGGAGCCCCCGGCATGCGACACATCTCGTGTGGTTGCATCTTTAAACCGACTCGGTTTACGCTGACTTCCGACGGCGCCCACCGGGGCCCGCCCAGGGAGGATGTGAAATGCCCGAAGAGCTCCCGCCTCAGCCGAAAACGATCCGCCTGCGCGCCGACGGCGGTGTCCTGTACGCAACGCTCGACGCCCCACCGCTCAACCTGATCGGACCGGAATTCGTCCGCGACCTGGTCCGGCTCATCGACTACCTGAGCGGGCCCACCCCCTTCTCCGTGGTCGTGTTCGACAGCGCCGACCCGGACTTCTTCATTCCGCACGTGGATCTGACGAAGATCGCCGAGTACACCGCCGAAGCCGCCAAGGCCGGCGGCCCCGGCGACGCCTCGCTCGGCATGCTCTTCCAGCGCCTGAGCCGACTGCCGGTCATCACAGTCGGCAAGCTGCGTGGCCATGCCCGCGGCGGGGGCAGCGAGTTCCTGCTCGCCTGTGACATCCGCTTCGCCTCACAGGAAAAAGCGATCCTCGGCCAGCCCGAGGTCGGCATGGGAGCCCCGCCCGGCGCCGGCGCCGTACAGCGGCTCACCAGACTCCTGGGCCCCGGCCGCGCTCTTGAGGTCATCGTGGGCGCCGACGACTTCACCGCCGACGTCGCCGAGCGCTACGGCTGGATCAATCGCGCCGTACCCGACAGCGAACTCGACACCTTCGTCGAACGCTTCGCCCGCCGGGTCGCGGGTTTCCCCGCGGACGCGATCGCCGCCGTGAAGCCGGCTGTCCACCTCATCAGCGCGCCGTCCGACGAGGAGATCCGCGCCGCAGCCGTCGTCTTCCAGGACCTGGTCCGCCACGGATCGGTCGGCTCCCGCGCGGCGTGGCTCCTCGAACAGGGGCTGCAGACGCGCGGCACGACCGAGCTTCAGCTGGGCGAGATCGTTGCCGACATCACCCCCCACCAGACCTGACGCACGGCGCTGCCTGCCTCAGCGCGACGACGCGCCGCCCGCCCCGACCGCCGTGCTCTCGAAGCCCTGGCGAGCACCGAGCCACCCCCCGATCCCCAGCCGCGACCTGACAGCAACCCGGCCACAACTCAAGGAGTCACCATGACCCGACGCATCGACGTGCGCATCCCCCTGCCCGACGGTATCGAGCTGGCCGCCTGGCTCTTCCTGCCCGACGAAGCAACGCAGCCCCTGCCCGCCATCACCATGGCCCATGGTTTCGGCGGCACCCGCTACCACGCCATCGAGCCCATCGCCCGCCGCATCAGCGAAGCCGGCTACGCCGTCCTCCTGCACGACCACCGCAACTTCGGCGACAGCGAAGGAACCCCCCGCCACGACATCGATCCCCACCAGCAGCTCGCCGACTGGCGCTGGGTGATCACCTACCTCGGCACCCGAGAGGAAGTCGACGAACAGCGCATCGGTATCTGGGGATCCAGCTACGCCGGCGGCCACACCCTCGTCCTCGCGGCCACCGACCGCCGCATCAAGGCGGTCTTCGCGCAAGTCCCCACCGTCAGCGGCTACGAGACCGGCCTGCGCCGGGTGCCGCCACACGAAGTCCGTGCCCTTGAAGCGCGGTTCAACCAGGACGAGCGTGACCAGCTGGCCGGCAAGCCGCCCGTCTACGTGCCGTTCGTCGATGCCGACCCCGGCAACCAGGCCGCCTACCGCCAGCGCGACGCGGTCGACTTCTACCTGAACTGGGCTCCCGAGGACAAGTGGACCAACGAGGTCACGCTCCAGTCCAACCGCCGCGCCCGCGCCTACGAGCCCGGCCTGTGGCTGCCACGCATCGCGCCCACTCCGCTGCTGATGCTCGTGGCCACCAACGATGACGTCGCTCCCACCGACCTCGCCCTCGACGGCTTCGAGCGCGCCCGTGAACCGAAGAAGCTCGTCATCATGGACGGCAACCACTTCTCGCCCTACGTCCAGCAGTTCGAGTTCTCCTCCTCGGTCGCCATCGACTGGTTCGACACGCATCTCAAGGCCGGGCACCAACACTGAGAACCGGAGCTCGCTCGAACGGACCGCCGCAGTGCAGCCCGCCGCGAGCGGACCCCGCAGAACCGTCCTGCCCTTCGGCTCAAGGAGCACGATCCGATGACACTCGCCTACGACGTCCTGGTGACGCTGCCACCGAGAGCGGTGCTGCCGGACGGCACCTCGGTGCGGCCCTTGCCGGCGTGGTCGCCGATCTCCTCGACCCTGATCCACGGCGAACGGGACGCCATTCTGGTCGACGCTCCGCACACCACCGAAAAGGCCCGCGAAGTCGCCGACTGGGTGGTGGCCTCCGGCAAGAACCTCGTCGCCATGTACGCCACCCACGGCCACGGTGACCACTGGTTCGGCTTCGCCGAAGTCGCCCAGTGCTTCCCCGGTGTGCCCATTCTCGGCACCGAAGGAACCGTCGCGCTCGCCCAGTACCAGGCCACCGGCCGCATGGACTTCTGGACCAGCCAGTTCCCCGGCCAGATCGTCGAAAACGTCATCGTGCCCAGCGTGATCGACAGTCACACGTTCCTCCTCGAAGGGCACGAGGTCCGCTTCGTCGAAGCCGGGGACAGCGACACCCAGGACACCACTTTCGTCCACGTCCCCGACCTCGGTCTCGTCGTCGCCGGCGACATCGTCTACAACGGAGTCCACCCCTTCCTCGCCGGAGGAGACGCACAACGCCGACGCGACTGGATCGCCGCGATCGACAAGATCGCGGCGCTGGACCCCGCGGCCGTCGTTGCCGGGCACAAAGCGCCCGGCAGCGACGACGATCCCCGGCACCTCGACCGCACCCGCGACTATTTGCGCGATGCCGAAGAGATCCGCGCGACAGCGCGCGATGCCAAGGAATTCGCGGACCTGATGACCTTGCGGCACCTCGCTCGCATCAACCCCACGATCCTGGCTCAATCCGCGGAACACCTGTTCCCGGGAACCACCGTCACCTGAGACCGGGAACCGGCGTCAGTTCGCCGAACTCCGTCCACGTTCGGATCGATCGTTTCATCGTTTGCGCTGGGCACACGCAGCGAGCGCGGTTTTTGTCGGTATCCGCCGCTAGCGTGTTCTCCTCGGGTCCCAGCGTTGCCATCACCGTGCGCGACAGCGTGCTCACCAGCGTGAATCGCACTGGACCCAGCCGTACTCGAAGCCGTACAGTCCTGCTGCATATAGTCCACATGGAATAACCACACTGGATCACTCGAAAGGATCAACAGCCATGGTTGCGGCGAAGCTGACCGCTCTGGGGGTGGCTGTACTGGAGCTCCTTCACGAAAAGCCGATGCACCCCTATGAGATGGCTCAGCTCATGCGCGAGCGCTACGTGGATCAGCGCGTGAAGCTGAAGGCCGGGTCGCTCTACCACACCGTGGAACGGTTGCAGCACAACGGTTTTGTCGAGATAGTCGACACTCAGCGCGACGGCAGGCGGCCCGAGCGGACCGTGTACGCGATGACGGCGGCCGGCAAGGACGTGTTCGAGCAGCGAGCGCGGGAGATGCTGGGCGACGTCGCCCAGGAGTACCCGGAGTTCCTCAGCGGGCTGGCGGTCATCGACGACCTCGGCCGGGACAAGTCGCTGGCCGAGCTGGAGCACCGCGTCACGCTGCTGCGCGCGAGCGTCGCGGCGGATCAGGTCATGTTCAAGCGCGTCCGTGACGACGCGGTCCCCGAGATCTACTGGCTCGACTTCCGGTACGCGGCCGCCCACCGGGCTTTCGAGCTCGAGTGGTGCGAACGCCTGCACGCCGAGCTTTCCTCAGGGCGCATCCGGTTCCAGGACGAGAAGCCCTCCCTCAGCCTCATCACCAAGGAAGACCATGAACGCAAGACAAGCTAACCCGTGGGCCGCGCTGAGCGCGCTGTGCCTGGGGTTCTTCATGATCCTGCTGGACACCACCATCGTGTCCATCGCCGTGCCGAATATGCTGAGCAAGCTCAACACGGGCTTGAATTCCGTGGTGTGGGTGATCAGCGTCTACCTGCTGACCTACGCCGTGCCGATGCTCTTCACCAGCCGCCTGGGTGACCGCTTCGGGCCGAAGCGCGTGTTTCTCGCCGGCCTGATCGTGTTCACGGGCGCGTCGCTGTGGTGTGGCCTGTCCGGCAGCGTCGAGATGCTGATCGCGGCGCGCGCCGTGCAGGGTCTCGGCGCCGCGCTGATGACGCCGCAGACGCTGGCGTTCATCACGCACCTGTTCGCGCCCGCCAAGCGCGGCCCGGCGATGGGCGCATGGGGCGGCGTCGCCGGCCTGGCCACCATCGCGGGCCCGCTGCTCGGCGGCGTGCTGGTCGACCACCTCGGCTGGGAGTGGATCTTCTTCGTCAACGTGCCGATCGGCGTGATCGCCATCGTGCTGACGGTGCTGCTCGTGCCCGACTGGCAGCCGAAACACGCGCACGCGTTCGACTTCATCGGCATCTTCCTGTCGGCGGCGGGCCTGTTCTGTCTGGTGTTCGGCGTGCAGAACGGCCAGCAGTACGACTGGGGCACGGTCTTCGCCGGCATCACCGTGTTCGAGTTCATCGGCGCCGGCGTGGTGCTGCTCGTGGCGTTCGTGCTGTGGCAGAAGTACAACCGCCGCGAACCTCTCGTGCCGCTCGCCGTGTTCGGCAACCGCAACTTCTCCGCGGGCACGCTCACGGCCACGACGGTCGGCTTCACGATGACCGGCATGTTCCTGCCGCTGATCATCTACATCCAGACGGTGCTCGGCCTGAGCCCCACGCTCGCCGGTGTGCTGACCGCGCCGATGTCGCTGCTGTCGGGCGTCATCGCGCCGTTCGTGGGCCGCGCGTCGGACCGCATCAACGGCAAGTACCTCGTGATGGGCGGGCTTTCCCTGCTCGCGCTGGGCATCGGCATCATCGCCGTGCAGGCCCGCCCGGACACCAGCCCGTGGGCGCTGATCCCGGCGCTGCTCGTCTGCGGTCTCGGCATCGGCTGCATCTTCTCGCCGATGAGCAACCTGACCATGGCCTCGGTCCAGCCCCAGCTCGCCGGCACCGCGTCGGGCATCTTCAACACCGCCCGCCAAGTCGGCGGCGTCCTCGGCAGCGCGGCCATCGGCGTGCTCCTGCAGGCCCGCATCAGCGCCTCCATCGCCGACGAGGCCACCACCGCCGCGACTCAGCTGCCCGAGCAGTACCGCCAGCCCTTCGCCGACGGCATCGCCCACGCCGCGGCCTCCACCGGCGAGTTCGGCTCCTCCGCGGGCCCCGCACCCATCCCGGGCCTCCCCGCCGACATCGCCGCCCAGGCGGGCCGCCTCGCCTCCGAAGCCGTCCACAACGGCCTCACCGACGCCGCCCGCGCCACCCTGATCCTGCCGATCGCCGTGCTGATCCTGGGCGTCGGTTCGGCCTCCTTCCTGCGCCGCGTCACCCCCCGCCCCGCCCCGACGCCGACCAGCCCGACCTCATCGGAAACCCCGGTCACCGCCTGACATGGCAGCCAAGCCTCGCGAGCCGGGCTTCAACTGGCGCTCGCGAGGCTTGGCGGGGTATGGCAATAGCACCGCGGCTCATTCGATCGGGTACCGGCGGCACGGCACTCAGGCGCAAGGCCACACGGCGGCGAGGCTGCCCCGTCAGCAGCGGCGATCGCGGACAACCGGATGCGCGTACCGGCCTCGCTGCATCGGCAAACCAACTCGACCGACGGCTGGCCGCTCCGGCAGCGCCGCTCGTGAGTGCGCATGGGCCTCAGGCCGCGGCACGAAAAAACATGCTGCCCCTCGGCCACCGGTGCGGGAGCCGGGGCCGAGGGGCGGCACGTTTACCGCGGGAGAGAAAGTCGAGGAGGTCAACGTCGGATCAGGCGGGCGTCGGGGAGCAACAGCCAGGTGGGACCAGCCGCAGCCGGTCATCGGCACAGCTCACCCGCGCAAAGGTGGGGAGCCCTTCGAAGCCTCAGCACTACCAGCACGAACAGGGTCGCGGTGTTTCGGCGCGCGCAGGCGTGCCCACCACGCGGAACGCAGCCTGGTCGGCGGCGTGGATTCCGTCACCCGGACCGTCATGCGGCACCGTGGTCCCTTCCCGGCATCTGCCTTGATACCGTCGAGGCGAGCTGAGGCCGATATGTTGCGAGCAACAACAAACTAGCTCCACGATCGGGTGTTGCAGGTCACAATTCGGCAACTCTCGCTACGCGCGGTAGCTTTCACCCGTGCGTCTCGTACTTGCTTCCCAGTCCCCCGCCCGACTCGCCTTGTTGCGCGCCGCCGGGGTTGAGCCGAGTGTCGTGGTGTCCGGTGTCGATGAGGACGCCGTGGCGGCGGCGCTGACCGATCCGGCGCCCGACGAGCTGGTGATGGCGCTCGCCGCGGCGAAGGGCAACGCCGTGTTCGCCGAGGTGGCCGGCATCCACGCCGACGCGGTGATCGTGGCCTGCGACTCGATGCTGTCGATCGGCGGCGAGATGGTCGGCAAGCCCGGCACGCCGGAGGTCGCGCGGCGGCGGTGGGAGGCGATGGCCGGCAACTCCGGCGAGCTGCTGACCGGCCACGCCGTCATCCGCGTCGAAAACGGCCACCGCACCAAGGAAGCCGCCGGCACACAGCGCACCACCGTCCACTTCGGACGGCCCAGCGCCGAGGAGCTCGACGCTTACATCGCCACCGGCGAGCCGCTGCAGGTGGCGGGCGCGTTCACGCTCGACGGGCTCGGCGGCTGGTTCGTCGAGGGCATCGAGGGTGACCCGTCGAGCGTTATCGGGCTCAGCCTGCCGCTCGTGCGCCGCCTGTTGACCGAGGTCGGCGTGAGTGTCGTGGATCTCTGGAAGCCTCCCACATCCTGAGAAGACTTTCACCCCACCGAGTGATCGAAGAAAGTTCATGTTCGGCCCGGTTCGGGCCCGAACGGGAACTTTCGACCTCTGGGGTGGCTTCGTGTCCTTCCTCCGCGCGTACACCAAACCTCGAATCTTCGCGGCCGCGGTGATCGGCTCGCTCGTCGTGGGCGCGGCGCTCGGCGTCCTCGCCCGGACGACGGGCGCCGCCACGCTGACCAACGTCCTCCACGAAATCGGCGAAATCTTCACGACGCTGCTGCAGATCGCGGTGATCCCGCTGGTCTTCACGGCGATCGTGGTCGGCATCACCAGCCTGCGCGGCCTCGGCGGCGGGCGCACGGCCGCGCGGCTCGGCGGCCGCACGGTGCTGTGGTTCGCCATCACGTCGTTCATCGCCTCGCTCATCGGCATCGCGATCGGCAAGCTGTTCAACCCGGGCTCCGGCGGCCTCGGCGCCGGCATCGCGGCCACGGCGAAGAACGCCGACAAGGCCGCCAAGAGCGTGAGCAGCTGGGGCTCCTGGGACGCCTTCATCGACGGCCTGCTCCCCCAGAACTTCTTCTCCGCCTTCGCCGAGGGCAACACCCTGCAGGTGCTCTTCCTCGCCGTGCTGATCGGCGCCGCCGCCTACAGCCTCGGCGACAAGGCGAAGCCGTTCGTCGACTTCACCACGAGCGTCTTCGAGATCATCCAGCGCTACCTCGGCTGGATCGTGCGCCTCGCCCCGCTCGGCATCGCCGGCCTGATCGGTGCCGCCGTGTCCAACTACGGCGACGCCCTCTTCCGCCCGCTGCTCTCCACCACGGCCGCGGTCTACGTCGGCTGCCTGCTGGTGCTGTTCGTCGTCTACCCGATCCTGCTGAAGTTCGTCGCCAAGATCAGCCCGGCCACGTTCTTCGCCAAGGCCGGCACGGCGATCCAGTTCGCGTTCGCCTCGCAGTCCTCCGCCGCGACGCTGCCGCTCACCCGCCAGGCCGCCGTGAACCTGGGTGTCGAACCGTCCTACGCCGCCTTCGCCACCCCGCTCGCCAGTGCGACCAAAATGGACGGTTGCGCGGCCGTTTTCCCGGCCATCGGCACCATCTTCATCGCCAACCTGGCCGGTGTGCAGCTGAGCATCGGGCAGTACGCGGGCATCGTCGTGGTCGCCGTGCTCGGCGCGCTCGCCACCGCGGGCACCACGGGCTGGCTCACCGCGCTCACGCTCACCACCGCGTTCATCGGCCTCGACGCCAAGCAGGTGGCGCTGGGCATCGCGCTCATCTACTCGGTGAACCCGATCATGGACATGATGCGCACGGCCACCAACGTCGCCGGCCAGATCGTGGTCCCGACCATCGTGGCCCGCGTCGAAGGCCTGCTCGACGACACGGTGCGCGACACCCCGGCCCCCAGGGCGAAGGCCCAGCCGGTCAGTGCCTGACCGACCCGCCTGATCCGACGCGACGGCGGCTGGGACGAACAGCTCAGCCGCCGTCCGCACACGGCCGCAGCTCCGAGGCCCGCACCTCGACCTGCGGCCACCCCCGCAGATCCGAAGGCGACACCACCGTCCGAGTGCAGCCGAGCTCCGTACCGCTGAGCTGGTAGACCTCGGCGAGCACCGGCGCGGCCTGGCACTTGGGCGTGCCCGGTGTCGCATCCGGACACTCGTGCCGGACGACGATCACGTCGGGCCGGCCGTCGGTGTCGACGTCGAACAGCGAAAGCGTGCCGGCATCGGCGAAGTAGGGCTTCCCGAAGTCCCGCCACACTCCGCCCGAGCCGATGAGCAGCTCGCCGTACGCGCCGCCCGCGCCGTCACCGCCGCCGACGTCGCCGGTTACCAGGCACGCCGACGTCTCTCCCGCAATGCAGTGCAACGACTGCGCGGTGAGCTTCGCCCCCATCGTGGTGATCGCGAGCTCGAACTCCATGCCCGGCTGCGGCCCCACCTGCACCCGCCCCCAGCCGCCGGACGCGTCGGAGAGCAACACGACCGGGGTACCGCCCACGGTCATCGCGGCCAGCTGGCGGCACGCGCCGCTGCCGCAGGTCGCCATGGTGGGTGCCGCCGGCTCCAGGCTCACGGGCGGAACGCCGGGCGCACCGTCGGGTTTCGGGCGCAGCACGACGACGACCACCAGCGCCGCCACCGTCACCACGGCGGCGAGCACCGCCGTGAGCAGCGCGGACCACGGGGTCCGGGTCGGCGAAGTCCGCATATCCGAGACTGTAGGCGACCTTGCAGACGGTGGCCGTCTATGTTGTTCCCGTGACGAACCCCAACCTCCCCCCGGCCTTGTACCTGCCGACCGGCCCGGTCTCCGCGACCACCGACGGCGGCACCGGTGCCAACATCGAGCTGCGCCGCACGCCTGACGGCCGCGTGGCCCTGGTCGCCTTCACCGCGCTCGACCGGCTGATCGACTGCTGCGGCGAGCACCAGCCGTGGATCATGATCAACACCGAGCACCTGCCGAAGATCCACCAGGTCAACCCCTACGACGTGATCGTGCTCGACTCCGAACTCCCGGTCGAGCTGCGCCACACCGCGCGGGTATAACGAAACCACCGGGTGGTCCAGCTCTCATCCCAGCGGGTAGTGCGGTCCGTAGACTCCGGGACACCAGGCAGTGGAGCTCACGGGAGGTACCGGGTGACCGAGCAGGACGTCGCGAGCACGGGTGGTCCGGTGACCAAGATCCTCGTCGCCAACCGCGGTGAGATCGCGGTCCGCGTGATCAGGGCGGCGAAGGACGCGGGTCTCGAAAGTGTGGCCGTGTACGCCGATCCCGACCGCGACGCACCCCACGTGCGCCTGGCCGACGAAGCGTTCGCGCTGGGCGGCACGACCGCCGCCGAGAGCTACCTGTCCATCGACAAACTCCTCGACGTGGCCAAGCGATCCGGCGCCGACTCCGTCCACCCGGGATACGGGTTCCTGTCGGAGAACGCCGATTTCGCCCAGGCCGTACTGGATGCCGGGCTCACGTGGATCGGCCCGAGCCCACAGTCCATTCGCGACCTCGGCGACAAGGTGACCGCGCGGCACATCGCGACGCGCGCCGGCGCGCCGCTCGTGCCCGGCACCAAGGAGCCGGTGAAGAACGCGGACGAGATCATCGCGTTCGCCGACGAACACGGCCTGCCCGTGGCGATCAAGGCGGCGTTCGGCGGCGGCGGGCGCGGCCTCAAGGTCGCCCGTACGCGTGAGGAAATCCCCGAGCTGTTCGAATCCGCCACGCGCGAAGCGGTGGCCGCCTTCGGCCGCGGCGAGTGCTTCGTGGAGCGCTATCTCGACAAGCCGCGCCACGTCGAGGCGCAGGTGCTGGCCGACCAGCACGGCACCGCGATCGTGGTCGGCACGCGCGACTGCTCGCTGCAGCGCCGCCACCAGAAGCTCGTCGAAGAGGCGCCTGCACCGTTCCTCACCGACGACCAGCGCGCCCGGATCCACGAGTCGGCCAAGGCGATCTGCAAGGAGGCCGGCTACTACGGCGCCGGCACCGTCGAGTACCTCGTGGCCACCGACGGCACCATCTCGTTCCTCGAGGTGAACACCCGCCTGCAGGTGGAGCACCCCGTCTCGGAGGAGACGACGGGCCTCGACCTCGTGCGCGAGATGTTCCGCATCGCGCGCGGCGAGAAGCTGCGCATCACCGAAGACCCCGAGCCGCGAGGGCACTCCATCGAGTTCCGCATCAACGGCGAGGACGCCGGTCGCGGCTTCCTGCCGGCGCCGGGCACCGTCACGAAGTTCATCTCGCCCAATGGCCCCGGCGTGCGCGTCGACTCCGGCGTGGAGTCCGGCAGCGTGATCGGCGGCCAGTTCGACTCGATGCTCGCGAAGCTGATCGTCACCGGTTCCGACCGCAACAACGCGCTCGAGCGCAGCCGGCGCGCGCTGGCCGAGTTCGTGGTGGAGGGCATGGCGACCGTGCTGCCCTTCGACCGTGTGATCGTGGACGACCCGGCGTTCGTCGGCGACGAAAACGGCTTCTCCGTGCACACGCGCTGGATCGAGACCGAGTTCGACAACAAGATCGAGCCGTTCGACAACAACACTGTGCCTGATTCCGAAGAAGAAGCGCCGCGGCAGAACGTGGTGGTCGAGGTCGGCGGCCGGCGGCTCGAGGTGTCGCTGCCGGGTGGCTTCGCGCTCGAAGGCTCCGGCGGCGGCGCGACGGCCACGAAGGCCAAGCCGCGCAAGCGCTCTGGCGGCGCGAAGGCAGCGGTGAGTGGCGACGCCGTCACGGCGCCGATGCAGGGCACGATCGTGAAGATCGCGGTGGAGGAAGGCCAGCACGTCGAAGCGGGCGAGCTGATCGTGGTCCTCGAGGCGATGAAGATGGAAAACCCGGTCACGGCGCACAAAGCGGGCACCGTCACGGGTCTTTCGGTCGAGGTCGGCGCCGCCGTGACCCAGGGCACGCAACTTCTCGAGCTCAAGGACTGAAGTTGTGCCGAATGTCGTGGGTCCGCGGACCCGCGGCGGCATACCATCATCGGTGTGACAGAGGTGCCGTCTCCGCAACTGCGGATCAGCGACCAGGAACGGGAATCCGCGCTGAATGCGCTCGGTGAGCACATGAGCGCGGGGCGGATCGACATCGACGAGTACGGCGAGCGCTCGGCGCGCATCACCGCGGCCAAGACGCGGGGTGAGCTGGCGGGTCTGTTCGACGACCTGCCCGCTCCGCACCCGGTGTACGGCGGTGCGGCGCCTCTCGCGCCCGCGCCTGTTCCCGCTGCGCCTCCGGTTCCCGCCCCTGCTCCGCAGACGGCGGTGGCCCGGCCGCAGGGCTGGAACGGTGGCCAGCGAGCGGCGGCGGCGTTGGTGCCACTGGTGTGGATCGCGACGATCGCGCTCATCGCGAGCTCGACGCTGCCGGCCTTCCCGCTGATCCTGGCGCCGATCGCGCTCACAGTGGTCGGCCGGGCGTTGTGGGGCCACGGCTGGGACCACCGCGGCGATCGCGACCGGGTCCGGCGCGAACACCGCATCGACCACCGCGAAGCCCGGCGCGAGATGCGTGACGAGATGCGCGACGAGTTCCGTCGCCGACGAGACCGCTGGTAAGGCGCACCCCGTGCCCGACATGCGGCTGAGCGACGAGGAACGCCAGGACGCGCTCGACGTGCTTTCCGAGCACGTCCGCACCGGCCGCCTGGACGTCGACGAATACGGCACCCGTTCGGCCAAGGTCACGGCCGCCAAGCGGGTCAGCGACTTGGAACCCCTGTTCGACGACCTGCCCTCACCTCGGCCGAGCGCGCTGCTGGCGATTCCGCGGGCCGGGGCCACGGCCGTGCCCGCCCCGAGCCCTGCCGGCGACAGCGCGTTGATGCGGTTCGCCCTGCGGTTCGCCGTGCCGATCGCGGTGGTGGTGGCGATCGCGGTGTTCGTGCTGTCGCGCGGGCGGCTCATCCTGGTCTTCGCGCTGCCCTTGGCCATCCTGCTGATCACGGGTTGGCGCCGGCGCTGATCCACCGATCGGTGGAGGCCGGCGTCGAACGGTGGACCCCGGCGTGCGCTTCGAGCTGCGAGAATCGCGCCCATGATGGGTGTGGTGCCGGGTGCCGTGCACGCGCGCGGGGAACGGCTGGCCGGGCCGCTGTTCGCCGCGATCGGGATCGTGGCGCTCGCCGTGTGCACGATCTGGGCGGCGACGGGTGGCCACGTCGGTTCGGTGACGCTCGTCGTCGCGGGCCTGTCGGCGGCGTGGCTGCTGCTGCTCGTGCCGCTGTTCCCGCGGCGGGAGCAGCACCCGTGGCTCGCGGTCGGGTTCTTCGCCGGCCTGCTGGCCGGGGCAGCCGCCCTCACGACGCTCGACACCACGTACACGGCGTTCGCGTCGGTCGGCTACCCCATCGCGTTCGTGCTGTTCGCCGCGCGCTGGAGCATCTTCGCCGTGACCGCGACGGCCGTGGTTCCCTTGCTGGCCAAGGGAATCTGGGGCACGGACACGCCGACGCCGGCCTGGGTGTTCGTCGCCTCGGTGGTCGGGCCGATGCTGTACGCCGCGTGGTTCGTCGGCGCGGAGAACGACAAGCGCCGGCGCGCCAACGCGGCTCTCGCCGAGGCCAACGCGCGGCTCGAAACCGCGCTCGAGGAGAACGCCGGGCTCCACGCGCAGCTGCTCACGCAGGCGCGTGAGGCCGGCGTGCACGACGAACGTCAGCGCATGGCGCGCGAAATCCACGACACGCTCGCGCAGGGGCTCACCGGCATCGTCACGCAGCTGCAGGCGGCGGACCGGGCCTCGTCCGCGGAGTCCCGGCAGCGGCACCTCGCCCAGGTCCACACCCTCGCCAAGGACAGCCTCACAGAGGCCCGCCGCGCCGTGCAGGCGCTGCGGCCCGAGCCGCTCACGGACTCGCGGCTGCCCGACGCGCTGGCAGAGCTGGTGCGGCGCGTCACGGACACTTCGTGCGTCGCCGTGACCGCGGAAACGAGTGGCGAACCCGTGCCGCTGCTGCCGGAGCTGGAGGTGACGCTGTACCGCGTGGCGCAGGAAGCCTTGGCCAACGCGGAAAAGCACGCGCGCGCTTCGCGGATCGCCGTCTCCCTCACCTACGCCGGCGACGTCGTCCTGCTCGACGTCCGCGACGACGGCACCGGCTTCGACCCCGCGGCACCGGCGCGTGGTGACGGCACCGGCTTCGGCCTGCAGGCGATGCGCCAGCGCGTGCGGCGCGTGGCGGGGACGTTCACGCTCGAATCGGCACCCGGCGAAGGCACCGCGGTCAACGTGCAGCTCCCGGCCATCCCGGCGGACCGATGATCCGCCTGCTGCTCGCCGACGACCACCCGATCGTCCGCGACGGCCTGCGCGGCGCGTTCGAGGGCTGCCCCGACATCGAGGTGATCGGCGAGGCCGCCACGGGCGTCGAGGCGCTGGCCTTCGTCGCGCGCCACCACCCCGACGTCGTCCTCATGGACCTGCGCATGCCCGAGCTCGACGGCGTCGGCGCGATCCGCCGGCTCGCCACCGAGCACCCCGCCGTGCGCGTCCTGGTCCTCACCACGTACGACTCCGAGGCCGACGTCCTGCCCGCCATCGAGGCGGGCGCCACCGGTTACCTGCTCAAGGACGCGCCCGTCGCCGACCTGCAGCACGCCGTCCGCGCCGCCGCGCGCGGCGAGTCGGTGCTGGCGCCCGCGGTGGCCGCCCGCCTGATGGCGCCCCTTCGGCGTCCTGCGCCGGGCGCGCTGACGTCCCGCGAGCTCGACGTGCTGCGCCTGGTCGCGGCGGGCGCGACCAACCGCGCGGCGGCGAACCAGCTGTTCATCAGCGAGGCGAGCATCAAGACCCACTTGCTGCACGTCTACGCCAAGCTGGGCGTGAACGACCGCGCGGCCGCCGTCGGCGAGGCTTACCGGCGCGGGCTGCTCTGACCTTCACCCATTTGCCAGGCAACGTCCGGTTCGTCTGCTTCGTGAACTCTCCGACAAAGGGGAGGAATCACATGAAGCTCAAAGCACTGGCGGTCGCGGCGGCCGCTGTCGTCGTGACCGGCCTGGGGGCGGTCCCGGCGAGCGCGGACACCTGGCACGCGACCCTGCTGCCCCTGCCCGAGGGACACGAGGACGCGACCGGCTTCCTCACGGGCACCGACGGCCACGGCGGCTTCGCCGGCGAGTTCGCCATCGACGGCACTTCACAGGTCGTGACGTGGACCAACGGGCAGCCCACCGTGCGTGGGCTCCCGGCGGGTTACGAGTTCGCCTCTGTGCGCGACGAGAACAGCTCCGGCGTGGTCCTCGGCGACGCGGTCGACTACGACACCGGCCTCACCCGCGGGTTCGTGCTGGACGGCAACGGTTTCCACCTCCTGCCGACCGTTCCCGGCTATGTCAGCACCCAGGTCACCGCGCTCAACAACCGCGGCGACGTGCTGGCGCGCCTCTTCGCCGGCGACCCGGCCAAGGACGCGGTCGCGCTGTGGCCCGCCTTCGGGCAGGGCCCGATCATCGTCGGCCACACCGGCGACTGGCCCAACGAGGTCGACCTCGACGAAGACGGCACGGTGCTGTTCACCGATCACCTCTGGCGCGACGGGACCGTGCTGCCGCTGGCGGTTCCGGACGGTTACTCCTCGGTGTTCGGCAGCGCCATCCGCGACGGCGTGGTCGTCGGGTCCGGGATCTCGGAGTCCGCCACGCCCAACCAGGCGCTGCGCTGGACCAGCCCCGGCCACCCCGAGGCGCTCCCGGACGGCGACGAAGCCACCGACCTCAACGGCTCCGGGCTGATCGGCGGCCAGCTGCCGAACCGGGAGATCCCCAACGCCGGAGCGCCTTTCGTGTGGCAAGGCACCTCTCCCGTCGGCAAGCTTCCGCTGCCCGACGGCTACGGCAGCGGCAACATCCACGCCGTCGGCGAAGACGGCACCGTCGTGGGAATCGTGTCCAACCGGCCGCTCGACGAGGGTGGCGCACCCGTCATCTGGGCGCGCTGAGGGCCCGACTCTGGTTACGCTCGTGGCGTGGAACCCGTGGAGATCAACGCGGGCGCGTATTACCTGCGCCAGCTGCGGGCGGACCGGCACCTCGACGACCGGGCCGCGCTGATGGAGGCGTTCGCCGATCCGGAGCACCGGCGGTACGTGCTGAACTACCGGCTGCGAACGCTCGACGAAGCGACCGAGTACATCGCGCTGCGCACGGCGCAGTGGTCGTGCGACGAGCGGTGCTCGTGGGCGGTCGCGGAGCCGACGACCGGGCGGCTGCTCGGGGAGGTCGGGTTGCGGGACCTGGACCTGACGTTCGACACGGCCGAAGCTTCCGTCTGGACGCATCCCACTGAGCGGGGCAAGGGCGTGGCGAGCACGGCGCTGAGCGCGGCTCTGCGCTACGGCTTCGGCGGGCTCGGGCTGCAGGAGATCAGTTACCGCCACGAGGAGAGCAACGTCGTGTCGGCTTCGGTCGCCGCGAAGTGCGGGTTCACCTACGTGGGGCCGGAGCGGACACCGGCGCCGACGGGTGAGCCGTTGATCCGATGGATCCGCAAGGCCTGAACCAGCGGTGAAAATTCAGCGAAGGGCGCCGCGGCCGAGCCAGGGCTCCCTCCGGGCAACGCCGTGAAGGGCATCTCGAGGAATTCCGAGTCCCTCGAGGTGCCCTTCACGGACCTCAGCTCACCGGCTCGATGATCCCCGACCGAGCCTCGGGCGCCGAAGCGCGCAACGCGTCCGCCGACTCGTCCGTCGGCTGCGACTGCGATTCGCGTTCGGCCTGCACACGGGCCGTGTAGACGTCGACCTCGCGCTTGATCGTCTCCGCGGACCAGCCGAGCACCTCGCCGACGAGGCGCGCGACCTGGTCGGCGCAGTCGGCGCCGCGGTGGGCGTACTCGATGGAGATGCGGGTGCGCCGCGCGAGCACGTCTTCCAGGTGCAGCGCGCCCTCGTGGCTGGCGGCGTACACGACCTCGACGCCCAGGTAGTCGGGCGCGGAGTCGATCGGCTTGAGCAGCTCGGGACGGCCGTCGGCCAGCGCGAGCACCTCGTGGACCAGCGAGCCGTAGCGGTCGAGCAGGTGCCGCACGCGGTACGGGTGCAGGCCGTGCTGCGCGGCCAGGTGGTCGGCCTGGTTCACGAGCGCGTGGTAACCGTCGGCACCGACGAGCGGCACCTGGTCCGTGATGGACGACGGTGGCCGGCCCGGCAGATCCACCACGGCGGCGTCGACGGCGTCGGCTGCCATCACGCGGTACGTCGTGTACTTGCCGCCCGCGATGGCCACCAGCCCGGGCGCCACGCGCGCGACGGCGTGCTCGCGGGACAGCTTCGACGTCTCCTCGCTTTCGCCCGCCAGCAGCGGACGAAGGCCGGCGTACACGCCCTCGATGTCATCGTGCGTGAGCGGCGTGGCCAGCACCGTGTTCACGTGGTCGAGGATGTAGTCGATGTCGTGCTTCGTGGCCGCCGGGTGCGCCAGGTCGAGGTGCCAGTCGGTGTCCGTCGTCCCGACGATCCAGTGGTTGCGCCACGGGATGACGAAGAGGACGGATTTTTCAGTGCGCAGGATCAGCCCCGACTCCGAGACGATCCGGTCGCGCGGCACCACGATGTGCACGCCCTTGCTCGCGCGCACGCGGAACCGCCCGCGCCCGCCCGAAAGGCGCTGCAGCTCGTCGGTCCACACGCCGGTGCAGTTGATGACCGCGCCGGCCTGGATCTCCGTCTCGCGCCCGTCCTCGACGTCGCGCACCCGCACGCCCGAGATGCGGTCGGCCTCGCGCAGGAAACCCACCACCTGCGTCGACGTGCGCACCACGGCGCCGTAGTGCGCGGCGGTGCGGGCGACGGTCATGGTGTGGCGGGCGTCGTCGGACTGCGCATCGTAGTAGCGGATGCCACCGATCAGGGCCGACCTTTTCAACGCGGGAACCATCCGCAAAGCACCCGCGCGGGTGAGGTGCTTCTGCCCCGGAACGGACCGCGCGCCGCCCATCGTGTCGTACATCAACAGACCCGCGGCGGTGTAGGGCCGCTCCCACCCGCGGTGGGTCAGCGGGTACAGGAAGCTCACCGGCTTCACCAGGTGCGGGGCCAGCTTGGTCAGCATCAGCTCGCGCTCGTGGAGCGCTTCCCGGACCAGCCCGAACTCCAGCTGTTCCAGGTAGCGCAGACCACCGTGGAAGAGCTTGCTCGACCGGCTGGACGTGCCGGATGCCAGGTCACGGGCCTCTACGAGGGCCACGCGCAGGCCGCGCGTCGCCGCGTCGAGTGCCGTCCCGGCACCCACGACCCCGCCACCGATCACGACCAGGTCGAAGGTCTCCTTGCCGAGGCGCTGCCAGGACTCCTCACGCGCCGCCGGTCCCAGCTTCGCTTCCGTCACAGCGCCTGCCCTCCTTGCAACTTACGGTTGTACACACTCCCAGCATCGCACGAGGACCGAGCGTTCCGCCCGGCCGGAAACTTGTCCGTTCCGGCGAGGCAGAGCAGCATGGTAGGTCTCGACGCAAGGAGGCGTCGAATTGAGAGGGGAAGCGATGAGCGAGCAAAACTCTCAGAGGTCAAACGCTTGGAGCCGATTACGCTCGAACATTGGCGGCGAAATGCTCGCCGAGTTTCTCGGGACAGCCGTCATCATCCTGCTCGGCTGTGGCTCGGTCGCGGTCGCGGTGGTCGGTCTCCCCGGATCCGGCCGGCAATCGGTCGATTTCGGTGCGTCCAACTGGCTGATCATCGCGTTCGGCTGGGGCTTCGCGGTGATGTTCGCGGTCTACATGACAGCCGGCGTCAGCGGCGCGCACCTCAACCCGGCGGTGACTCTGGCCTTCGCCGTGCGGCGGAAGTTCGCCTGGGCCAAGGTGGTGCCGTTCTGGGTCGCCCAGGTACTCGGCGCGCTGGCCGGCGCCGCGGTGGTCTACGCCGTCTACCACGACGCCATCGACGCCTTCAACGCAGCGCAAAACCCACCGCTGTCGCGACCGGACTCATTGGGCACGTTCTCGATCTTCGCGACTTTCCCGGCCGAGTACTTCGGCGGCGGGGTGTGGGGACCGCTGATCGACCAGATCGTCGGCACCGCGATCCTCGTCGGGATCATCGCGGCGTTGATCGACAACCGGAACAACGCCCCGGAGAGCAACCTGGGGCCGGCCCTGATCGGCTTCGTAGTCGTGGGGATCGGGCTGTCGTACGGCACGAACGCCGGTTACGCGATCAACCCCGCGCGTGACTTCGGACCGAGGCTGCTGACCTTGTTCGAAGGGTGGGGGAACAAGGCTTTCCCCGGCAACGGTGACTGGTTCAGCAACTACTGGTGGATCCCCATCGTCGGGCCACTCGTCGGTGGTTTGGTCGGCATCCTGATCTACGACCTGCTCATCGGCCAGGTCCTCACGGCGCGGGAGAAGGCTCCCGGTGAGTTCCTGCCTGAGCCGGGACGGGTCCCTGCCGACCAGTCGGCGGAAGGCCAGCGGACGGCCGCCGAATGACCGGCAAGATCGCCGTTCCGACGGATCTCGCCAGAGCGAGGGAGCAACGATGACTTCGTACGTAGCCGCGATCGACCAAGGCACCACGTCGACCCGCTGCATGATCTTCGACCACTCCGGCCGGGTGGTCGCCGTCGACCAGCGCGAGCACGAGCAGATCTTCCCGAAGGCCGGCTGGGTCGAGCACAACGCCGAGGAGATCTGGGAGAACACGCGCGCCGTCGCCGCGGGCGCGCTCGCCAAGGCGGACCTGACGTCGAAGGACATCGCCGCCGTCGGCATCACCAACCAGCGCGAGACGGCGCTGGTGTGGGACCGGACCACGGGCAAACCGGTGTACAACGCGATCGTCTGGCAGGACACGCGCACGGACAAGATCGTCGGCGAGCTCGGCGCGCTGGGCGGTGGCCAGGAGCGCTATCGCCAGAAGGTCGGCCTCCCGCTCGCGACGTACTTCTCCGGCCCGAAGGTCAAGTGGATCCTCGACAACGTCGAGGGCGCCCGCGCGAAAGCCGAGGCCGGTGACCTGATCTTCGGCAACATGGACACCTGGGTGCTGTGGAACATGACGGGAGGCTCCGACGGCGGCATCCACGTCACCGACCCGACCAACGCGTCTCGCACGCTGTTGATGGACCTCGACACGCTGCAGTGGGACGCGGACATCGCCGCGGAGATGGGCATTCCGCTCTCGATGCTGCCGGAGATCCGCTCGTCGTCGGAGGAGTACGGCAAGGTTCGCGAAAAGGGCGCGCTCGCGGGTGTGCCGATCGCCGGGATCCTCGGCGACCAGCAGGCCGCGACGTTCGGGCAGGCCTGCCTCTCGCCCGGCGAGGCCAAGAACACCTACGGCACCGGCAACTTCGTGCTGCTCAACACCGGCACTGAAAAAGTCATGTCGGACAACGGGCTGCTCACCACGGTCTGCTACAAGATCGGCTCCAACGACACGGTGTACGCGCTCGAGGGTTCGATCGCCGTCACCGGTTCGCTGGTGCAGTGGCTGCGCGACAACCTGGGCATGATCGCTTCGGCCGCGGAGATCGAGGAGCACGCCCGCACGGTGGAGGACAACGGTGGCGCGTACTTCGTGCCGGCGTTCTCCGGTCTGTTCGCGCCGTACTGGCGCTCGGACGCGCGCGGCGCGATCGTGGGCCTCACGCGGTTCGTCAACAAGGGCCACCTCGCGCGGGCCGTGCTCGAGGCGACCGCGTTCCAGTCGCGTGAGGTCATCGACGCGATGAACGCCGACTCCGGCGTGCCGCTGAAGTCGCTGAAGGTCGACGGCGGCATGGTCGTGAACGAGCTGCTCATGCAGTTTCAGGCCGACATCCTCGGTGTGCCCGTGATCCGGCCGGTGGTGGCCGAGACCACCGCGCTGGGCGCGGCCTACGCGGCCGGGCTGGCCGTCGGGTTCTGGGAGTCGGAGGACGACATCCGCACGAACTGGGCGCAGGACAAGCAGTGGGACCCGTCGATGGACGAGTCGCGCCGCGAGTCGGAGTACCGCAACTGGAAGAAGGCCGTGACGAAGACGTTCGACTGGGTCGACTGACCGCGCTTTCGTTTCGGCGAACGGCCCCCGTCCGGCTTCGGACGGGGGCCGTTCGCCTTCCTGGCTACGGCACTACGGCTGGTTCGGCTCAGGCGCCCCAGCCCTCTTGGGTGCCGGACTGCTCGTTGGGCGCCATGAGCTGGAAGGACGCGCCCTGGTTGTCCTTGGCCATGAGCATCCGCCCGAACGGCGTGTCCACCGGGTTCTCGGTCACGGTGCCGCCCAGCTCGGGGATCCTGGCGGCGGCGGCGTCGACGTCGGCGGACCAGAAGTAGGTCATCCAGCCCGGTTCGTAGTCGCCGTTCGCCTGGCCGAGGCCACCGGTCGGGCGGCCGTCGATGTCGAGGGTGGCGTAGGTGAACTCGTCGTTGGAGATGTCGTTGAACGAGTAGCCGAAGACGTTGCCGTAGAAGGTCTTGGCGGCGGCGAAGTCGCGGGACATGTTCTCGTTCCACGCGATCGCGCCCGGTGCGAGCGTGACCTCCGTGCCGTAGTGCCGACCGGCCTGCCAGAGGCCGAACACCGAACCCGTCGAGTCCGTCGCGATCGCCATGCGGCCCTGGGTCATCACGTCCATCGGCGGTGCGACGACGTGGCCGCCGGCCCCGGTGATGGCGGCCACGGACTTGTCCACATCGGACACCGCCAGGTACGTGGTCCACGCGGCCGGCATGCCCGCCTGCTCGGCCGGGATCTCCCCCACGCCGGCCACCGGACGCCCGGCGAGCTGCGCCATGCCGTAGTAGCCGGTTTCGGCGCCGCCGAACTGGATATCCCAGCCCAGCAGGCTTTCGTAGAACTTCGCGGCCGCGGTTCTGTCGGGCACCATCAGGTCGACCCAGCACGGCGTGCCGTCGGGCCAGCGTTCGTCGCGGAACAACATCTGCACTCCCCATGATCAGTTGCGATGCGGATTGTGTCTGCGGCCACAGTCTTGCACCGGCCACCGACAAACCGGAGAACCGTCACGAACGAGCAGCGATCAGTGACCGTCGGCGACGAGCCGCGCGTAGACGATCACGTTGTCCTCGTAGTTGTGCGCCGCGCGGTCGAACGCGCCACCGCACGTGATGAGCCGCAGCTGCGCGTCGGGAGTGTCGCCGTACACCGCGTCGCTCGGGAACACGTCCTTCGGCACCTGGTCCACCTTGGTCACTTCGAACCGCGCCGTGGTGCCGTCTTCCCGCTTGATCGACACCTCGTCCCCGGGCGCCATTTCCTTGAGGTGGAAGAAGATCCCCTCGTGCTTGTTGCCGTCCACGTGCCCGAGCACCACCGCCGGCCCGCGCTCCCCCGGCGTCGGCGAGTACTCGTACCAGCCGGCCTGCAACGGTGTGCTCACCGGCGGTACCTGCACGGTGTTGTCGGCGTTGAGCCCGAGCGGGACGAGCGTGGAGTGCGCGTCGATCTTCGGGATGTCCAGCGACACCGGTCTGGACTTCGGCAGCACCACGGCCGTCTCGGGCGCCGGCAAGGTCACGGAATGCCCCACCGGCGGTGGCGGGGACGACGCGGACGGCGCGGCGCAGCCACCGAGCACGGCCAGTGCCGCCAGAGCCACCGCGGCGAAAGTCTTTCCGAGCATGTCTCCCCCTTCGGGTCCCGAGGGCGCACTGAGCACCCAACCAGGTGACCGAGCGCGGTCGCCGGAGGGGCCACGACTCCCCTCCGGCGACCGGGTTTCGTCAGCCGCGCGAGCGCCGCCGCGCCAGCACCATCCCCGCGCCGCCGACGGCGAGCACGCCCATCGCACCCGCGGCCACCGCGAGCCCGGAGGACGAGTCGTCGACCGGACCGTCGGTGCCACCGGTCTGCGGCGCCCCCACCGGCACCTTGGTGACCTGCTTCGGTGCCGTCGGCGTGGTCACCGCGGCGTCCTCGGCCGGCAGGACCTTGAAGCTCTGCCTGAGCGCGGCCTTGCCGCAGAGGAACGTGACGGTGTAGGTCCCCGGCTTCGCGTTCTTGTTCACGTCCGCCAGCGTCTGGTGGACGTACGCGGTCTCGGGCGGCTGCTCGGTCCCGACGGCTTCGAGCTCCCCGAACGTGACCACCGGCGAAGACAGCTTCATGCTCGTCTTCGGCGGGCACACCACGCGCGCCGTGACCGAGTCACCGGCTCTGGCCGCGCGCGGCAGGACCGTCAGCGACGGCTTGGGCGGCCGGTGGTCGCCCGTCGGCGGCGTGGGCTTGTCCGACGTGGACGGGACCGGCGTCGAGGTGCTCGACGGCGGCTGCTCCGGCGTGGCGGACTCGGCCGCGAAGGCGGGCGCCGCACTGAGCAGGCCGACCGCGAGAATCGACGAAAAAACGGCAATGCGTTTCATGGAATTTCCCCTCAGCTGATTTTCCGCAACGGAGAACAGTGGATTCCGCAACCTCGCGCGTACAGTTCCCCCTGCCGCGCGGCCGTGCTCCTCCGACACCATGAAGACGTCTCTGACCTGCACCGGGCTGTCAGGCAGGGTAACGATTGGAGCACGTCGGGAACTCGGGCCGGCGCGCACGAAAAAGCCGCCGGAAATGGTTTCCGGCGGCTTTTTTGTGGGACTGGCTGCGCTATTCGGCGAGGCTTCCGTCGCCCGCCTTGGCGGCGCCCGCCGGAACCGTCGCGACCTGAGCGGCCGGCACGGTGAACGTGGCGGTGTAGGTCTTTCCGCCGCACGCCACCGTGAGCGGGTAGTCACCGGCGGCGGTGCCGGACAGGAGGTCGGCGTCGGCGGAGACCGTGGCGTGCACGCCGAGGAAGGGGCCGAAGTCGTAGTTCGCGAACTTCAGCACGGGTGAGCTGAACGTGGTCGAGCCGGCCTTGGCGCCGGGGCAGTCGGCGAGAGCCACGTTGGACTCGCCGCGCTGGAAGTGGTTCACCAGCCCGTGCAGGGCCGCCGTGTCCTGGTTCAGCTGCACGGTCACGGCCGGCGCGGGCGCCGCCGCGGGCGCGGGCCCTCCGGTCGCCGCCACCGCTTGGCCCGCCACGGCGACCGTCCCGATCGCCACCGCCGCAACGAAAACCGCCCTCTTGCGCACCCTCGGCCCCTTGTCCCGCTCAGTCATCAGCCTGTCACCGCACAAGACGCGGCGAGCCACGTGGGGTTGCGCGGGAACGGAAAAACCTTCGAACCAGATCAGTCGAGGTCGTCGTGGCGCATCAGCTGGCGCCCGGCCTCGGTGATCGAACCCGACAGCGACGGGTACACCGAGAACGTCAGCGCCAGGTGGTCCACCGTCAGCTGGTTCTGCACGGCCAGCGCGATCGGCAGGATCAGCTCGCTCGCCGACGGCGCCACGACCACACCGCCGACCACCACACCGGTGGCGGGGCGGCAGAAGAGCTTCACGAAACCGCGGCGCAGACCTTCCATCTTGGCGCGCGCGTTGGTGGCCAGCGGCAGCATGATCGTGCGCGCGGGCACCTCACCGGAGTCGATGGCGTGCTGGCTGATGCCGACGGTCGCGATCTCCGGGTGCGTGAAGACGTTGGCGGCCACGGTCTTCAGCTTGATCGGCGCGACGCCCTCGCCCAGCGCGTGCCACATCGCGATGCGGCCCTGCATGCTCGCCACGGACGCGAGCATCAGCACGCCGGTGCAGTCACCCGCCGCGTAGATGCCGGGGACGGTGGTGCGCGAAACGCGGTCGACGGTGATGAACCCGCCGGGGCCGGGCTCGATGCCCACGCGGTCGAGACCGATGTCGGAGGTGTTCGGGATGGACCCGACGGTCATCAGCGCGTGGCTGGCCTCGATCACGCGGCCGTCGGCGAGGTGCACCTCCACGCCCTTCTCGGTGCGCTCCACGCGCTCGGCGCGCGCGTGCTTGGCGACGGTGGTGCCGCGCTGGGAGAACACCTCTTCCAGGACCGCGGCGGCGTCGGCGTCCTCGTGGGGCAGCACGCGGTCGCGGCTGGACACGACGGTGACCTTCACGCCCATCTCGGTGTAAGCGGAGGCGAACTCGGCGCCCGTGACACCCGAGCCGATCACCGCGAGGTGCTCGGGCAGCTCGGTGAGGTCGTAGAGCTGGCGCCAGTCGAGGATGCGCTCGCCGTCGGGCACGGCGCCGGGCAGCACGCGCGGGGTGGCGCCGGTGGAGATGAGGACGACGTCGGCCTGCAGGGCCTCGGTGGTGCCGTCGGCGTGGGTCACGGCGACCTTGTGCGTCGCCAGACCCGGCTCTTCGTCGCAGAAGCGGGCGGTGCCGTTGACCACGCGCACGCCCTCGCGCTGCACGCGGGCGCGGATGTCGGCCGACTGCGCGAGCGCGAGGCCCTTCACCCGGCCGTGGACGGTCGGCAGGTCGACGCTCGTGTCGGCCAGATCGGTGTTGATGCCCAGCTCACCGAGGTCGTGCATCTTCGCCAGCGCGCCGGACGACGCGATGAACGTCTTCGACGGAACGCAGTCGTAGAGGACACAAGCGCCGCCCAGGCCGTCACGCTCGACGATCGTCACGTCGGCGCCGTGCTGCGCGGCGACCAAGGCGGCTTCGTAACCCGCCGGGCCCCCGCCCATGATCACGATCCTGGTCACCTGAGGTCCTCCTCGATACGCGTGTGGCCGGTGGTCACAACGTTACGCGGAGGGGTCCGCCACCAGCGAAGTGGCCGGACACGGCATGCGCATCCGCTTGCGCGTGGAGCGGGTCGCTAGGCTGTCGCCCGTGCCGTTGTATGCCGCTTACGGATCGAACATGGAGCCCGCCCAGATGCTGGAGCGCGCCCCGCACGCACCGATGGCCGGCACCGGCTGGCTGGAGGGCTGGAGGCTGACCTTCGGGGGCGAGGACCTCGGCTGGGAAGGCGCGCTGGCCACCATCGTCGAGGACCCGGCGTCCCGGGTCTTCGTGGTGCTCTACGACGTGACCTCGCTCGACGAGGCCGGGCTCGACCGCTGGGAAGGCGGCGAGCTCGGCATGCACAACAAGATCCGCCTGCGGGTCCAGACCATGGACGGCTCGGTGCTCGCCTGGCTGTACGTGCTCGACGCGTACGAGGGCGGCCTGCCGTCTGCGCGCTACCTGGGCGTGCTCGCCGACGCGGCCGAGGCCGCCGGAGCCCCCGCCGACTATGTGGATGACCTGCGCACCCGGCCGTGCTCCGGGATCACCGGCTGACCACCGCCCTGTGGACAACTCGGCCGATTCACGCGCCCACCTGGGCATCATGAACGGTGTTCACCATCAGCCGGTAAAGCTCTGACACCGCTCCACGTTTTCTGCTTGCGACGCTTTGTTTTGCGGCCGTCGCGCGAGTTGTCAAAGGTGGCTATAGGCAGCGTGAATCCACTGGGGTGCAAGTAAAAACGCTCGTTTCAAGCACTTTCCCGGAAGCGCCCCGGTGACTGTCGATCACCCGCTGTGAATAGGCGGCCCGGCGGCTCGATGAGGGTTCACGAGACCGGGTGAAATAGGTGTTCACAGGGCTTTGCTCACACGCAAAAACCACCCGCTTGAGTTATCCACAACTTGACTGGGCTGTGGATAACTCAAGCGGGTGAGGCTGTGGACAACTTAGGCCAGAGCGGCCAGTGCGGTGTGGACCAGCGTGCGGACACCGACCATCAGCGCCCGCTCGTCGAGGGTGAAGGTGGGGCGGTGGATGTCGGCCTGAGGGGCCGGCGGGCCGGGCCACACGCCGAGGCGGGCGAAAGCGCCCTGGACGTGCTCGAGGTACCAGCCGAAGTCCTCGCCGCCGGAGGACTGCTCCGTGCCGGCAAGGCCTTGCTCGCCGAGAGCGGCTTCGACGCCCGCGCGCAGCAGTGCCGTGGACTCCGGGTCGGAGACGACCGGGGGCACGCCGCGGCGGTAGTCGAGCGAGAAGCCGACGCCGGTCGGCGCTAGCAGCGACTCCACGGACGCCGCGACGAGCGGTTCGAGCGCCGTCCACACCTCGTGGTCGGCCGTGCGCAGGGTGCCGCGCAGCACGCCGTCCTGCGGGACCGCGTTGGCGGCCTGGCCGGCGTGCACCGCGCCCCACACGAGCACCGTGCCCGAGCGCGGGTCGACCCGGCGGGACAGCACCGACGGCAGCGACGTAATGACCGTGCCCAGCGCGTACACGAGGTCCGCGGTGAGGTGCGGCCGCGACGTGTGGCCGCCGGGCGAGGTGAGGCGCAGCTCGATCAGGTCGGCGGCCGAGGTCAGCGCGCCCACGCGGGTGCCGATCTTGCCGACCTCCAGCCGCGGGTCGCAGTGCAGGCCGTAGATCCGCTCGACGCCTTCGAGCGCGCCCGCCGCGATCATGTCCAGCGCGCCGCCGGGCATGACCTCCTCGGCGGCCTGGAAGATCAGGCGCACGCGGCCGGGCAGCTCGGGAGCGCCGGCCAGCGCACGGGCCGCGCCCAGCAGGATGGCCGTGTGGGCGTCGTGCCCGCACATGTGGGCCGCGCCCTCCGTGGTGGAGGCGTAGGGCAGACCCGTGTCCTCCGTGAGCGGCAGCGCGTCCATGTCGGCGCGGAGAGCGACGCAGCGCTCGCCCTGGCCGATGTCGCACACCACGCCGGTGCCGCCGGGCAGCACCCACGGCTTGAGACCGACGGCGCGCAGCAGCGACACGACCAGCTCGGTCGTCGCGAACTCGTGCCGCGACAGCTCCGGGTGGGCGTGGATGTGCCGACGCCACGCGAGCACGTCGGTGACGTTGGCCCGCAGCCAGTCATCCAGCCAGAACGGGCCGCGGCCCGCACCGAGATCCTCCACAGGTGCCATGCTGACGCCGGCTTCGGTGATCAGCGCGGTGGGCGCCTCGATCGGGTTGGCCATGCGCCCCTCGGAATCACCTGGAACGTCCGGACGTGAATCAAGCACAGTCACGCCGCACCTCCTCCCGCAACACGGGTGGTGCCTGGGGACCCGCACCGTGCCGTTCGATCTGTCATACGCATTTGCAGATGATCGTGCACCATGCAGGTGGCAAGCCGCTCGCCGCGACCGGGGACCCGAGACGGCCGGTACCGGATCTGCGTTGAACGGCCCGACGGAATTCGGTCAGGGTGAACCGGGCCGATTCAGCCGTTGCCCTTCTTCCGCTTCCGGCGCCCGAAGAACACGATGGCGAGCAGCACGATGGCGATGCCGCCCGCGATCAGCTTGTTCCGCGTCTTCTGCGCGTTGGCCTTGTCGGTCTGCGTCGGGTCCAGCACCGGACCCGGCGCCGCTTGCTGCGGGGCCGGGAGCAGCGCTTCCGCAGGTGCCGCGGTCTGCGCCTGGACCTGGACGCCGGCCTGGGCCGGCGCCTCGACGACGGCCGCCTGCGCCGGAGCCGCGCAGTAGAACAACGCGCCCAGCAGGCCGACCAGCAGCAGTCCCCGCACCTTCGCCATGACATCCCTTCTACGGCACTGCGTCGCATTCTGCCCGCCGAACGGCCGGGACGTCAGCCGCCACGCGGTGGAGCCGCTCCGCTCGGCCCGCGCCACCGCCCGCCGACCGCATCTCCACACGGTGACCGGTCGTCACGGATCGTGGAGCGGTCGTGAGGTCAGACCAAAGTCACTTCGAGGGGCCGTTCGTCAGCCGAACGGGGCCGGTGGCCCACCGAGGGTGGGTCCGGTGGGCTTTTCTTCGCTTCGCCGGCTCTAACGGGGGTTGGCGGTGGTTCGGCATTCATCCACACGGTGCGTGCGGCCGGCGGAGTTGTCCCCCAGGTTCCGTTTTGGCCGTTTTTCAAGGTCGGGGCCGAGGCACCGGGGGCGGGGACGGCCGGAACCGGCGACGCCGGCACGTCTCGCCACGATCCCGCACGGCATGGATCACGGCCGCCCCGGACGCGTCTTCAGCCGGCCGCCTTCACCGCGAGCAGGATCTTTCCGGTACCGCGGTGCAGGTGGTCCAGAGCGGCGCCGATCTCGTCCAAGGGGTAGACCCCGGCTACCGGAACGGTCAGTTTCCCGGCGGCGATCAGCGGGGCAACTTCGCGGATGGCGGGCGCCACCTTGGTGGCGTAGTCCCACTCGCCGGCGAAGAACCCGCGGGCCGTCAGGTGCTTTCCGGTCAGGTGGGCATACGGCACCGACAACGCCGAGCCGGACTCGGCGGAGTACGCGACCAGCGCACCGCCGTCGGTCAGCAGCGCGGTCAGGTTCTCGGTGGAGGGCCCGCCCACGGCGTCGATCGCGACGCGAACCGGTGCGTCGCCGATGAACTTCCGCGCGGCGTCCACGGATTCCGGCCGATCTGGCAGAACGAGGTCAGCGCCGGCCGCGGTCAGTTCGGCGAAGGTCGCCTCGTTGCGCGCGAAGCTGACCGTGCGCAGGCCACGCGCGTGCGCGACGGCGATCATCGAGCGACCGACCCCTGAGTTGCCGGCGTTCTGCACGACGAACGAGCCGGGCCGGACGTCGACGAACTCGGTCAAGGCGAGGACCGCGGTGGGCGGGTTGCTGCCGATCATCGCCAGCTGCCGCGGGTCCGCCGCCGGCAACGGGAACATGCCGTCGGCCGGGACCGCCAGCTGTTCGCGCCAGGTGCCGCGCATGAGCGGCAACGCCACCCGGTCGCCGACCCCGACGTCGGTCACCCCCTCCCCCACGGCGGACACGATGCCGGTTCCTTCATTGCCGGGAACCCACGGCGGGGACGGCACCGGCAGGTAGCCGCCGATGGCCAGCAGGTCGTGCTTGTTCAGCGGGGCGTACTCCACATCGACGACAACCTCGCCGGCCGAAGGGCCGGCCGGCGGTTCGAGGTCGGTGACGCGGAGGACCTCACGCGCGTCGCCCGCGGCGACGGCCTGCACAGCTTTCACAACATGCTCCAGTGGGGTTCGGCGGGTTTTCAGCACTCGATCTTGTTACGACCATAATCAGTATGGTTGTAACTGTCCAGTGATCGTATGCTGGCCGTCGGGCCGAGGAGGTGAGCGGGATGACGAACGAGCCGACGTGGCACGACGTGAACGACCGGTACGGCGCGCAGCTCGCCCCGCCGGATCTGCGCATCACGCAGACGCTGGCGAACTCGTCGGCCCGCACGCCGGAGGACTACGACCCGCTGCACGATCTCGCCACGGCCCAGCCGTGGCTGGACGCTCTGACGCGCGAATGGACCACCGTCCACGGTGGACCGGAGCCACGGATCAAGCTGAGCCGATCGGGACTGGAGGACCTGCGCCGGCTGCGGACCACTGTGCGAGCGATCCTGCTGCGGGACGACGAAGCCGATCCGGTGAGCCTGCGCGTCCCGGTCGACGCGGCGATCGCCGGCGCACGAGCCGAGCTGGTCCCCACCGGCACCGACGGGCACTGGCTGGAGTCCGCGGTCGGCGCCGAGCTGGTCCTGGCCCACCGGGACGACACCCTGCGCCGCCTGAAGCTGTGCCGCGAGCCCCTCTGCCGCACCGCGTTCTACGACCTGTCCAAGAACAACAGCAAGGTGTGGCACAACCTGGACACGTGCGGCACCCCCCAGCGCATGCGCGAGTACCGGCAGCGCCTCCGCAACGCCGACTGACGGCCCTACCGGACCGGACCCCACCCCACCGGAGTCCCGGCCGACGGGCCATTCGACACCCCGCGATCCCCTGGCCCCGGGCCGGTGACGTCGTGCTCGTGACGTCGTGCTCGTGCACACCCCCGGTCGGCCGCGGCGGCCCGCCGCTGGGCGACACCTACCCCGCCCGCGGGATGGCTGCCGGGCGGCCGGCAACGCCAGGTGGCGGCCACCCGAAGAGGAAGGCGGTTCAGCCGTCCGTCGGCTCCGCGAACGCCGTCAAGATCCGCTCCGCCGCCAGAGTCGCCGTGAGCTCACCCTCGCGGACCGCCCGTTCGACGTCCGCGACCTGCGCCCGCACCGACGGGTGCGAGGTCAGCCGGTCCAGCAGCTGTTCGCGGACCATGGACCACGTCCAGTCCACCTGCTGCTGGCGGCGGCGGCCGGAAAGCTCGCCCGACTCCTGCATCAGCGTGCGGTGGCGGCCGATGGTTTCCCAGACCTCGTCCAGGCCGGAGCCCTCCAGGGCGCTGCAGGTCAGCACGGGCGGCGTCCACGGCGCGTCCTTGCCGTAGATCATGCGCAAGGCGCCCGAGAGCTCGCGCGCGGCGCGGGCGGCGTCGCGGGCGTGCGGGCCGTCGGCCTTGTTCACGGCGATGACGTCGGCCAGTTCGAGCACGCCCTTCTTGATGCCCTGCAGCTGGTCGCCCGTGCGGGCCAACGTCAGGAACAGGAAGGAGTCGACCATGTTGGCCACCGCGACCTCGGACTGCCCGACGCCGACGGTCTCCACCAGCACCACGTCGAAGCCCGCGGCCTCCATCAGCACGATCGTCTCGCGGGTGGCCCGCGCGACGCCGCCCAGAGTCCCCGACGTCGGAGACGGCCGGATGAAGGCGCGGGGGTCCACGGCGAGCCGCGACATGCGCGTCTTGTCGCCGAGGATCGAGCCGCCCGTGCGGGTGGAGGACGGGTCCACGGCAAGCACGGCGACGCGGTGACCGGCCGCCGTGAGGTCCGTGCCCAGCTGGTCGATGAAAGTCGACTTACCGACACCGGGCACGCCTGTGATGCCGACCCGCTGGGCGCCCCCGGCGTGCGGCAGCAGCTCCACGAGCAGCTCCTGCGCCTGCGCCCGGTGGTCCGCCCGGTGCGACTCGACCAGCGTGATCGCCTTGGACAGGGTGCCACGGTCGCCCGCGAGCACACCCTTCGCGTACGCGGCGACGTCGATCCTGCGCGGCAAGGCTCAGGACTCCTGGTGCGCGAGCTGCTCCAGCAGGCCGATCGCCGCGTCGGCGATGACCGTGCCCGGCCCGAAGATGGCGGCGGCACCGGCGGCGCGCAGCTCGTCGTAGTCCTGCGGCGGGATGACACCACCCACGACGACCATGATGTCCGACCGCCCGAGCTCGGCCAGCTCGTGGCGCAGCGCCGGCACGAGCGACAGGTGCCCGGCGGCCAGCGAGGACACGCCGATCACGTGCACGTCGGCCTCCGACGCCTGCCGCGCCACCTCGCCGGGCGTGGAGAACAGCGGGCCGACGTCGACGTCGAAGCCCAGGTCGGCGAAGCCGGTGGCGATCACCTTCTGGCCGCGGTCGTGGCCGTCCTGCCCCATCTTCGCGATCAGGATACGCGGCCGGCGCCCCTCGTCCTCGGCGAACTTCTCGACCAGCGAGCGCGCCTTCTCGACGTTGTCCGACTTCCCCACCTCTTCCCGGTACACGCCGGAGATCGTGCGGATCTGTCCGGAGTGGCGGCCCCAGATCTTCTCCAGCGCGTCGGAGATCTCGCCGACGGTGGCCTTCGCGAGCGCCGCGTCGATGGCCAGCGCGAGCAGGTTGCCGCCGTTGCCCGCCCCCTCGGTCAGCCGCCGCAACGCGTCCTCGGTGGCCTGCGAGTCCCGCTCGGCGCGCAACCGCCGCAGCTTCTCCAGCTGCTGCGTGCGCACGCCGGCGTTGTCGACCTTGAGCACGTCGATCTGCTCGTCGTCGGTGACCTGGTACTTGTTCACGCCGATCACGGGCTGGCGGCCGGAGTCGATGCGCGCCTGCGTGCGCGCGGCAGCCTCCTCGATGCGCAGCTTCGGGATGCCCTCGTCGATCGCGCGCGCCATGCCGCCCGCGCTCTCGACCTCCGTGATGTGGCCCCACGCCTTGCGCGCGAGGTCGTAGGTCAGCTTCTCGACGAACGCGCTGCCGCCCCACGGGTCGATCACGCGCGTGGTGCCCGACTCCTGCTGCAGCAGCAGCTGCGTGTTGCGGGCGATGCGCGCGGAGAAGTCGGTGGGCAGCGCGAGCGCCTCGTCGAGCGCGTTGGTGTGCAGCGACTGCGTGTGGCCTTGGGTCGCGGCCATCGCCTCGACGCAGGTGCGCGCGACGTTGTTGTACACGTCCTGCGCGGTCAGCGACCAGCCCGACGTCTGCGAGTGCGTGCGCAGCGAAAGCGACTTCTCGCTCCGGGGATCGAACTGCTTCACCAGCTTCGCCCACAGCAGCCGCGCCGCCCGCAGCTTCGCGACCTCCATGAAGAAGTTCATGCCGATCGCCCAGAAGAACGACAGCCGCGGTGCGAACTTGTCCACGTCCAGCCCCGCGTCGACGCCGGCGCGGATGTACTCGACGCCGTCGGCCAGCGTGTACGCCAGCTCCAGGTCGGCGGTCGCCCCCGCCTCCTGCATGTGGTAGCCGGAGATCGAGATCGAGTTGTACTTCGGCATGTTCTGCGAGGTGAACGCGAAGATGTCGGAGATGATCCGCATCGAGGGCTGCGGCGGGTAGATGTAGGTGTTGCGGACCATGAACTCCTTGAGGATGTCGTTCTGGATCGTCCCCGCGAGCTGCTCCGGCTTCACCCCCTGTTCCTCCGCCGCGACCACGTAGAGCGCGAGCACCGGCAGCACGGCGCCGTTCATCGTCATCGACACGCTCATCTTGTCGAGCGGGATGCCGTCGAAGAGCTGGCGCATGTCGTAGATCGAGTCGATCGCCACGCCCGCCATGCCGACGTCACCCGACACCCGCGGGTGGTCGGAGTCGTAGCCGCGGTGGGTGGCCAGGTCGAACGCGACCGACAGGCCCTTCTGCCCGGCCGCGAGGTTGCGGCGGTAGAAGGCGTTGGACTCCTGCGCGGTGGAGAACCCGGCGTACTGGCGGATCGTCCACGGCTGGTTCACGTACATCGTGGGGTAGGGCCCGCGCAGGAACGGCGCGATGCCAGGGTACGTGCCCAGGAAGTCCACATCGGACAGATCGTCGGCCGTGTACACCGGCTTCACGCCGATGCCCTCGGGCGTCTCCCAGGCCAGCGCGTCGGGGCCCTTGCCGGTGGCCTCCTGCACGGCCTGCGCCCACGCGGCGCGATCTCCCGGCTCGGGGGTGCCGAGCGGCACATCGGCGAAGTTCGGGATGCTCATGCGGACACTCCCAGCTTGACGTGGATGCCGGTCAGGACTTCGAGCGCGTCGCAGCCGGCGAAGACGTTGCCGCTCACTCCGGGGTAACTCGCCTTGCCGGCGAGCAGCACCGTCTCGGCGCCGAGCGACGCGGCGACGTCGGCCGCCTGCTCCTCGTACGCGGCGTCGGTGCCGCAGAGGCACGCGACGCGCGCACCGCTTTCCCGGAACGCGGCGGGCAGATCGTCGGTCGCGCCCGGGTTCACGGCCTCGAGGCCACCGGCCTGGAACAGGTTCGCGGCGAAGCCGGCGCGCGTGGTGTGCGCGGCAACGGGACCGAGCGTGGCCAGGAAGACCTTCGGCCGTTCGCCGTGCTCGGCCAGGTACTTGTCCGACGCGTCGCGCAGCTTTTCGAACGCTTCGGCGTAGCGGTGGCGCGGCAGGCCACCGTCCGAAGTGGACGGCAAAGCGGCGCGGCTCACGGGTTTCTCCGCCAGGTTCGGAAACTCGCTCACGCCCGTGATCGGGTCACGGCGCGTGGCCAGGCGCTTCGCGCGCTTGTCCCACGTCGCGGCCAGCCGCGCGGCCAGCGCGCCCGACGCCAGCTCGGCCTCGACGCCGCCCGCGCCCTCGATCGCGGTGAACTCGGCCCACGCGGCTTTCGCCAGCTCGTCGGTGAGCTGCTCGACGTACCAGGAGCCGCCGGCCGGGTCGATCACGCTGCCCAGCTTCGACTCCTCCAGCAGCACCGCGTTGGTGTTGCGGGCGATGCGCGCGGAAAACGCGTCGGGCAGGCCGATCGCGGAGTCGAACGGGAGCACGGTCACGGCGTCCGCACCGCCGACGCCCGCGGCGAAGCACGCGACGGTGGTGCGCAGCATGTTCACCCACGGGTCGCGCTGGGTCAGCATCGCGGGCGAGGTCACGGCGTGCTGGTGCATACCACGCGCTCCGGCGGGCGCGCCCGAAACTTCGAGCACGCGGTCCCACAGCCGGCGGGCGGCGCGGAACTTGGCGATGGTGAGGAACTGGTCGGCCGTGGCGGCCAGACGGAACTCCAGCTGCGCGGCCGCGGCGGAGACGTCCAGACCGGCTTCGGTCAGCGCCCGCAGGTACGCGACGCCGACGGCGATCGTCGCGCCCAGCTCCTGCGCGTCGGATCCACCGGCCTCGTGGAACGGCAGGCCGTCGGCCACGAGTGTGCGCACCTTCGGGTACTTCGCGACGACGCGCGCGGCCAGCTCGGCGGCCGGGGCGACGGGCAGCGCTTCGCCGGTGCGCGCGCCGACGCCGATCGGGTCCGCACCGAGCACTGCGACGGCCTCACTGGGCGGAATTTCACGCTCGGCCAACACGTCCAGCAGCGCTTCGGCAGCGGCGGCGTACTCGGCGCCGGCGTCGAGGACCACCGGCGCGAGGTCGAGGTAGACCTCGTTGAGCGCGTCGGCCAATGCGTCGAGCGCGAGCGCTTCCCCGCCGACGCGCAGCCATACGGAGGTGGCGCCGCCTTCGAGGTCGGCGAGGATCGCGGTGTTGGTGGCCTTGGCGTCGGCTCGCAGGTGGCGCACGCGCACGTCCCACCCGGTGCCGATCACGCCTTCGGGCCGCGCGCCGCGGACGAACGGCGGCAGCCCCGGGTAGCCGGGCTCGCCGACGGCGTCTTCGCGCGTGTACAGCGGCTGGATGTCGATGCCGTCGTACGTGTGGGTGACGAGTTTGCTCTCCGGCGCCCCCGCGAAGTCCTCCGGCAGGCGGCCGCTCTTGCGCAGCACTCCCGCCACGAGTTCCTGCCACCGGGCCCGGTCGGCGGCCGGAAACTCGGCCGCCAGCGCGAGCTCGGGTTCGGAGATCGGCACCGACTCCGGCCCAGCCACGTTCGTCATACCCAGTGATGGTAGAGGCACGCCAGTGCCGGCACCTGTGACTCTAGTCGCCCCACCAGAGTGTTCAGGGGTATCCGCGGAACACGGGTGGGCAGGTCTTGCACACTGGGTCGAACAGTGTCGGTGCCTTACGACACAATCAGGGGGTGTCCTCCTCGAAGGAAGAGCCGACCCCAGCAGAGTCGGGTGCGGCCGAGCCGCGGTCCCGTGTGGTCGCCGGGCGCTACCGGCTGCGATCCGTGCTCGGCTCGGGGTCGATGGGCACGGTGTGGTCGGCCTACGACGAGTTCCTGCACCGGCCGGTGGCCGTCAAGGAGATGAAGCTGCCGCCGGGCGTCCCGGCGTCGCAGGCGGACGAGTTGCGTGAGCGGACGCTGCGCGAGGCGCGCGCGATCGCGGTGCTGTCCCACCCGAACGTGATCATCCTCCACGACGTCGCGCGCGACAACAACGAACCGTTCGTGGTCATGGAGCTGCTGCCCTCGCGCAGCCTCGCGCACATCCTGCGCGACCACGGGCCGTTGAGCGTGGAGCAGGCCGCCGCCGTCGGCATCGCCGTCGCCGCCGCGCTCGAAGCGGCGCACGACGCGGGCATCACGCACCGCGACGTCAAGCCGGGCAACGTGCTCGTGGCCGGCGACGGGCGGATCAAGCTCACCGACTTCGGCATCGCGCGCAACGTCTCCGAAGCCACGATGACGCGCACCGGGATCATGCTCGGCTCGCCCGCCTACATCGCGCCGGAAGTCGCGTCGGGCGGCGCGGTCACGCCGGCGGCCGACCTGTGGGGGCTGGGCGCGACGCTGTTCGCCGCCGTGGAGGGCGCGCCGCCGTACGACGCGGACGGCGATCCACTGGAGACAGTCGGCAAGGTCGTGAACGGCTCGGTGCCCAAGCCGAAGCCGGGCCCGCTGGCCGACGTGATCGCCGCGTTGATGAAAAAGGAGCCGGAGAAGCGGATCTCGCTGCGCGAGGTGCGCCACCGGCTGTACCCGTTGCAGGGCAAGACGGCGCTGGACCTGTTCGGACCGGAGCTGTTCCGCACGCCCGACGGCAAGAAGACCTCGGCGCAGCTCGACGCGACCGACACGCAGGTGCTGGAGACGGTGGCGCCGACCGACAAGAAGTCGGAGGCCAGTGGCGCGCTCGCGGCGGACCCGGGTCCGTTGCCGTTCCTGCGGCAGGGCGTGGCTCCGGCTCCTGCTGTCGCTGTTCCGGTTGCTTCCGCTTCGCGGCGACGCAGCCCGCGGGCGTCGGCGTTGCTGGCCGTCGCGGCGGTGGTGCTGTTCCTCATCGCCGGCGTCGGCGGGTTCGCGCTGGCGCGGCTGATCAGCGGGCAGTCGCTGATCCCGCCCACCGGCAGCGCGGCCTCCGCCGGTGCACCGGGCACGACGGCGCCGCCACAGGACCTGAAGCTGGTGGAGCAGCGCGGTAACGCGAGCGAAACGGCCAACGCCACGCGCGAAACCGAGTACGTCGTCTCGGTGCCGGAAGGCTGGCAGCGCTTCATCGCCGCGCGGTCCTCGACCATCGTCGGCGCGTCCACGGTCGTGCAGTACGTGTCGCCGGACGGGCACCAGTCGCTGCGCATCGAACGCTTCCCGAACTTCCTCAAGAAACACGACGTCTCGAACTACGAACTGAGCCTGCGGGCCGGCAGCGACCCGGGCGGGTTCGCCTTCGCCAAGGTCCCCGCGCAGACCGACGCCGGGACCGAGATGATCTACCGCACCGTGGAACACGGTGATTCCGGGCGGCGCGGCGCCGACTCCTCGATCACCCGCACGACCTTCGCCTTGCTGAAGACCTCGGGCGAGTCGCTGTGGGCCGTCTCGCTCACCGTGCCGCCGGAGATCGAGCCCGACGGCGCCGCGACGTGGGACCGGATCAAGCAGACGCTGTCGTTCCCGGGCGACCAGTAGCGCCTCAGCCCAGCCCGCCCGGGTAGCGCCGGCCCGACTCGGCCGCCTGCGCGAAGCGGCGCAGGCCCGCGAACAGCCGGTCGCCCAGTACCGTGCCGACCACGGCCGCCTCCACGATCCGGTCCAGCGACGGATGCGCGGCGAGCGTGTCGAGGTCGACCTCGGCGATGCGGTCGGCGAGTGTGGCGTAGTCCTCGATGCGGTCGAGCAGAGCGGGGTGACCGAGTGCGCGGATCGTGCACAGGGTGGTGATCAGCCCGGGCGCCGCGGGGTGCTCGGGACCGAACTTCCAGCCGTGGGCCGCGGCCAGCTTGTGCAGCAGGTCCAGCGCCCACGCGCGGGCCTCCTCGTCGACGTCGCTCGCGCCGCCGACGAGGGCGCGCTGGGTGACGCCGAGGACCTCGTTGGTGGGCTCGCGGGCGTCGATCGCCGCCAGCACGCCGCCGACGGTGGCCACCGACAGACCGCCGACGTCGAGCAACGCGCGGATGAGCTTGAGCCGCTGCACGTGGTCGTCGCCGTAACGCGCCTGGTTGGGGCTGGTGCGCTCGCCCGGGTGGAGCAGGCCTTCGCGCAGGTAGTACTTGATCGTCGCGACCGGCATGCCGGACTCGGCGCTCAGTTCGGCCATCCGCACGGCCGCATCAACTCCTTGGTGTTCCACGTTCCGGGACCCCGGCTTTTCAGGACCGGGTCAGTTCAGGGACATCCCTGAGGACTTCTCAGCTTGGATAGTCTAGCTTCCCATAATGGATACTGTGACTATCCATCCTGGGAGGGCATCATGACCTTGCTTCCGAGCCGGACGAACACCTGGCACCGGCCGTCGACACTCTTCGCGGCGGGACTCGTCGTCACCGCGCTGGCCTGCGTCGTCGCGATGGTGGTGGACCAGCGCACGGTGCTCGGCGCGCCCGTGTGGGCGAAGCTGCTGAAGTTCGCCATTTCGGGTGCGCTGTACTTCTTCACGTGGGGCTGGCTGGTATCGCTGCTGCCCCGCTTCCGCCGGACCGCCCACGTCGCCACCAACGTGGTGATCGTGCTGTTCGCCGCCGAGTACGTGGTGATGGTCTTCCAGGCGGTGCGCGGCCGGCCCAGCCACTTCAACAACGCGACACCCCTGGACAACAGGCTGTTCCAGCTCATGGGCGGCATGGTCGCCACCATCTGGGTCGCGACGCTCGTGCTCACCGTGCTCCTGATGTTCACGCGCCTCGAAGACCGCGCAACCCACTGGGCTGTGCGCACCGGCGCGGTGATCTCGCTCATCGGCATCGGCCTCGGCGCCCTCATGACTGGCCCGACGGCCGCCCAGCAGCAGGCCTTGAACACGACCGGTGTGTCGGCCCTCGTGGGCGCCCACAGCGTCGGCGTCCCCGACGGCGGTCCCGGCCTGCCCATCGTCGGCTGGAGCACCACCGGCGGCGACCTGCGCATCCCGCACTTCACGGGCATGCACGCGCTGCAGCTGCTGCCGTTGGTGGCCCTGGGGCTGGGCCTGCTCGCGACGCGGGTGCCGCGTCTTCGCGACAGCGCGGTCCGCGTCCGCCTGGTGTGGGTCGCGACGTTCGGCTACGCGGGCCTCGTCGCCCTCGTGACCTGGCAGGCGCTGCGCGGTGAGTCGCTGATCCACCCCACCGCCCCGACCCTCGCGGCCGCCGGGATCCTGCTCGCGGCGGTGACACTGGGCGGATTCGCCTCGGTGTACCGCCCGACCCGGGAGCTCGTGCGATGACCGCGCGTACGGACGCCCGGGCCGCCGGGGATCACGCGATCGGGTGGTCTCGGATCGCAACGCCCGCGGCTCTCGGCTGCTGGACCGGACAGCGGCGTGGCCCCACCACGCGAAGCGGCGCGCGAACTCGCGCAAGGGCCGGGACCGCGTCCGTAGCCGGCAGGCCTTCCCGCGCGCCGATCCGGTCAGGAACTCGTGCGATGCCCGCGCTCACGGTCGCCCTCGGCGGCCGGGGCGCGCGACCGCTCACCATCCCGCCGCGGCGCGAGGCCAGTGCCGCCACCCACCCACCCCACCGGGAGCCCGCGCGATGACCCAGCAGCTGTTCACCTGGACCTTCCCGCTCGCAGCGCCGTTCTGGGCGCTGATGATCTTCGCTCCCGCCTGGCGGTGGACGCGGCGAATCATGGCGTCGCCGTGGGTGCCGTTGCTGCCCTTGATGTGCTACTTCGCCATCGCTATCCCGCACTTCGGAGACCTGTGGCAGGCGGTGAGCCGGCCGGATCTGTCCCTGCTGCAAGCGTTTGCGGGGTCGTCGGCGGGGGCGGCGTTGCTGTGGGCGCAGCTGATCGCGTTCGACCTGTTCCTCGGGCGGTGGATGTTCTTCGAGGCGCGCGAGCGGGGCATCCCGTGGTGGCAGGTCAGCCCGGTGCTGGTGCTGACGATCTTCCTGTCCCCGTTCGGGCTGGTGGTGTTCCTGGCGCTGCGCAGTGCCCGGATACGCTCGGCGCCATGACCAACCACGAGGAAGCGGCCGCGGCCGCCATCGCCGAGCGGACCGGCGTCGACAAGCACGACATCGCCGTGGTGCTGGGCTCGGGCTGGCGCCCGGCCGCGGACGTGATCGGGACGGCCGAGGCGGAGATCCCGTTCGGCGAGCTGCCCGGTTTCACCACTCCCGGCGCCGTGGGGCACGGCGGGACCGTCCGGTCGCTGAAGATCGGCGACAAGCGCGCACTGGTGCTGCTGGGCCGCACGCACTTCTACGAGGGCAAGGGCATCGACCCGGTGGTGCACAACGTGCGCACCGCCGCGGCGGCCGGCGCGCGCACCGTGCTGCTCACCAACGCGGCCGGCGGCCTGCGCGAGGGCTTCAGCGTCGGGCAGCCGGTGCTGATCTCCGACCACCTCAACCTCACGGCCCGCTCGCCGATCGTCGGCGCCAAGTTCGTGGACCTCACCGACCTCTACTCCGCCCGCCTGCGCGGCCTCGCGAAGGAGATCGACGCTTCGCTGGAGGAAGGCGTCTACGCGGGCCTCACGGGTCCCCACTTCGAGACGCCCGCCGAGATCCGCATGCTGCGCACGATGGGCGCGGACCTCGTCGGCATGTCGACGGTGCTGGAGGCCATCGCGGCCCGCGCCGCCGGGGTCGAGGTGTTCGGGCTGTCGCTCGTCACCAACCTCGCCGCCGGCATGACGGGCGAGCCACTCAACCACGAAGAGGTCCTCGAAGCCGGTCGCCAGGCGGCCACGCGCATGGGTTCGCTGCTCAAGGAGCTCATCGCCCGCGCGTGACGAGTGACGGGCACCTCGACCGGGTGCCCGTCACCGATCGTCAGACGTAGTCGGGCAGCTGCGCGGCAACCTCGTCCGGTGACGGCATCGCCGCCACCTCCGCCGCCAGCGCCCGCACGGCATCGGCCACGGCCGAGTCGGTCAGCAGCCGCTGGGCCTTCTCGCGCACGGCTTCGGTCGTCACCGCGTCGCCCACCAGCTGGTCACCCACCCCCGCCGCGGTCACGGCCTCGGCGTTGCTGAACTGGTCCGCCCCCTGCGGCAGCACGAGCTGCGGTACCCCCGCGGTGAACGCGCCCAGCGTCGTGCCGCTGCCGCCGTGGTGCACCACCAGATCCACGTGCGGCATGAGCTCCGACTGCGGCACCCACGCCTCCAGCCGGACGTTCGCGGGCACCTCACCGAGCGACGACACCTCGACCGACGGCCCGGTGGCCACGAGCACGTCGGCCTCCAGCGCCGCCAGCGCGGTGATCGCCGAGGTGAGGATGTGCGCCTGGCTCATCGGCGTGGTGCCCAGCGTCAGGTAGACCAGCGGACGGCCGCGGTCACGGCCCGCGACCCCCACCGGCAGGTCCCCCGGCTCGCTCCAGCCGACCGGCCGCAGCGGCAGCCGCCGCGCGCCCGCCAGGAACTCCGGCGACTGCACCGACGGCGGGCAGATGTCCACGAACGGGTTACCCCAGGACAACCGCTCCTCCCCGGCGATGCCGAGTTCGACGGCGTGTTCTTCGACCGACTCGCGGATCCCGTCCGCGATCCCGCCCGTCGCGACCCGACCGAAGCCGTGGCCCATCGCGGGAATCCCGGCCCTCATCGCCGCGAACGCGCCGCCGGGATTGCCGATTTCGTAGACCACCAGGTCGGGCCGCTGCTTCGCGAACACCGCGTCGAGATCCGCGATGAAGCGATCGGGCAGCACCCGGCTGAACACCCGGGCGATGGTCGCCTCGAGCGCGGCGGGCGGCACGTCGTTGCGCTTGCGCAAGTCGCCGTCGTACTGCGCCATGAAGGCGTCCTGGATGGTGAGTCCGACGTCGACGGGCTCCAGCCCGGCCTTCTCCACCGTCGGGTGGAAGTCGGCCGCCGTCGCGAACACGACGTCGTGCCCGGCCTTCCGGGCGGCGACGGCGAGCGGGAGCAGCGGGTAGAGGTGGCCGTAGGACGCGAGGGAGGTGAAGATCAGTCGCACTTTCCCGAGGGTAACGACTTTCCCCGCCACCGCGAGGCAGTTTCCGGCAGAACCTCGACGGTTCTCCGTTGCGCGGCGACAGGTCGTTGGGGCGAAAAGAAGAATTCGGTCACGCCGGTGTCGTGCAGCCGCGCCACCGGCGTGGCCAGGGCTTCCTCGCCACCCACCACCGCCACGTCGCCCGCCCCGGTCACGTGATCCTCGCGCCGGCGTCAACCGGCGAAGGCGAAGCAGTTTCCGGCGGGCGCGCAGCAGGCGGGCGAGGCGCACGAAGCCACCGGCATCGAAGACCCTTTTGCTGCTCGTCGACGCGATCTCGCCGGCTGGAGAGGACGACGCGGGCCGCGCCGACGCCCCGCTCGCGCCCTCGTCGTGGCCGGAGTGCGCCGGGCGAAACCCGTCGGCTGACCGGTGCAGAACACGACGAGGTCGCCGACCGAATGGCGGGACCGCTCGAGTTCGGCACGGCCGGCGTGCGCGGCCGCGAGGGCGAAGGCGGCGCAGATCCCGACGGAACCTCGACAGTTCTTCGCTGCTGGTCTACACGCCGTGCAGAGCCAGCAAGGCGTTCCACCGCGCGGCGGCCAGGTCTGGGCGTTCCAGTGCTCCGGCCGCGTCGGCGAGGGCGACCGTCGCCGAGAGGTGCGGAAGGCTGCGGGCGGCGTGCATGCCGTTGAGCATGGAGAAAGACCGCTGGTGGCCGTTGAGCCACGACAGGAAGGCGATGCCGGTCTTGTAGTGGTAGGTGGGCTTGGAGAACAGGTGCCGGGACAGCGGAACCGTCGGCTCCATCAGTGTCCGGTACCGCGCGGGTGACGGGGAGCCGAGAGCGTCGAGGGCGGCCGCGGCGACCGGTGCGAAGGCGGAGAACGCGCCGAGCAGGGCGTCGGAATGCCGGGTGCCGTCGCCTTCGATCAGTTCCGCGTAGTTGAAGTCGTCGCCGGTGAACATGCGGACGCCGTCGGGGAGCCGGGCGCGCAGCCGGCGCTCGCGGTCGGCGTCGAGGAGGCTCAGCTTGATGCCGGTGACCTTGTCGCGGTGCTCGGTGATGATCCGGACGACCGTGTCGGCGGCCGCGTCCAGGTCCGGAGAACCGAAGTAGCCGTCGAGGTTCGGGTCGAACGCCGGCCCGAGCCAGTGCAGGACGACGGGTGCCGCGGCTCGCTTCAGCACCTCCCCGAGCACGTGCTCGTAGTCGGCGGCCGACGTCGCAGCCCGGGCCAGGTGCCGGCTCGCCATCAGGACCGCGTCGGCGCCGTGGTCCTCGGCGTGGTGGAGCTGGAGCAGATAGGCGTCGATGATCTCGGGGAGCGGCACCGATTCGTCCTCGACATGATCGGTGCCCACCCCGACCAGCAGCTTGCCGCCGACGGACTTGGCCTCGGCCGCGCTCCGGGCGATGAGTTCGCGGGTGGCGGCCGGGTCCAGCCCCATGTTCCGTTGCGCGGTGTCCATGGCGTCGGCCACGCCCAGCCCGCAGGCCCAGAGGTGGTGGCGGAACGCGAGGGTGGTGTCCCAGTCGATTTCCGCGGGGGCGCCCGGCGTGTTGTCGCCGGAGACGACGGGGACGACGTGCGGGGCGGCGAAGGCGATCCGGGATCGGATTCGGCGGTCCGGCGCCGCGGGGAGTGGTTCTCGCAGGTCCAGTTGCGACACTCCGCCGTCGGCGGCGAGCAGGGTGACGGTGTTCACCGGTCAGCTCCGGGTTTCTCGAAGGGTGGTGCCGCGCCTCACGGATGGACGGTTTCGATGCGGCGGTGCAGGTTCGGATCACGCCGGAGCGTCAGGATGGTGATGATCCCGATCAGGCAGGTCGCGAACACGAACCACGCCGGCGACAGGAGGTTGCCGGTGATCCGGACCAGCCAGGTCGCGACGTAGGGCGCCGAGCCACCGGCCACGACGACGGAGATGTTGGTCGCCAAGGCCATACCCGTGTAGCGGACGGACGCGTCGAACAGCAGCGGCGAGAGCGTGTACGAAGCGACCTGGAGGAAGGCGATGGGCACCATCAGCATCAGGTAGCCCACGACGACGAGGCCGAAGCTGCCCAGCCCCATCAGCACCAGCGCCGGGAAGACGAGGACCGCGTAGCCGGCGATGCCGATCACGGCCACCGGCAACGCGCCGATCCGGTCGGTCAGCCGCCCGGTGAACGGCATGAGGGCCACGGCGAAGACGGTGACAGCGGTGGTCAGCCAGTACACCGGCTGCTTGCCGTAGTGGAGGTTGTTGACCAGGTAGATGGTGATGTACGTCAGGCTGATGTACGCCCCGCCCTGCACGGCGATGCCGATGCCGATGCCCTTGAGCAGCGCCCGCGGATACTTGCGGATGACCTGGAGGATCGGCACCCCGGCGTGCTTGTGCGCACCCGCCACCGGCTCCTCGACCGGCACCGAGCGCCGGGCCAGGAAACACACGATGGTCAGCGGAAGTCCGAGCAGGAACGGAATTCGCCAGCCCCACGTGGACATCTGCTGGTCGCCGACCGCGAAGGCGACGAGGCCGGCCACCGCCGAGGCCACCGCGAACCCGGCGTTGGTCCCCATCGGCGTGAAGGCCGACCACTTGCCCTTGCGGCCCGCCGGAGCGGCTTCGGAGATGATCGTGGCCGCTCCGCCGACCTCGCCGCCGGCGAAGAACCCCTGAGCGCACCGGACCAGCACGAGCAGCAAGGGTGCCGCGACCCCGGCGGCCGCGAACGTGGGCAGCAGCCCGACCGCGGTGTTGGCCAGTCCGATGCCGACCACGGTCACGAGCAGGGCGGTGCGCCGGCCGAACCGGTCGCCGATGTGGCCGAACGCGATGCCGCCGAGCGGCCGGATGACGTAAGCCAGGGCGAACACGGCGAGCGTCGACAGCAGTGCCGCCGTCGGATCGCTGCCGGGGAAGAAGATCGGCGCGATCACCACCGCGAGGTAGCCGTAGAGCGCGAAGTCGTAGTACTCGATCAAGGTTCCGATACCGCCCGCGAGGGCGACTCGGCGTACGGAGGACGTTCTGTCCTCGACACGAGCAGGTGCGGTGCTGGACAACGTTGTCCCTCTCTATCGGGAAACAGCTCGGCTCTGCCTGGTCACAACATGACTCCGCCCCCGTTGGGGGACAGGGTCTGCCCGGTGAAGAACGACGCCTCCTCCGAGAGGAGGTACGCGATGGCACTGCTGACCTCGCCCGGTTCGCCGAACCGGCGCATGACCTGGCGCGAGGTCTTCTGTTCCACCCAGCCCGGGACGTCGGCGAAGGCCGCGGTCATGGGGGTGTTGATCGGGCCCGGCGCCACGGTGTTGACGCGGATCGCCGGCCCGAGATCCCGCGCGAGCGCCCGGGCGAACCCGAGCAGCCCCGCCTTGGACGCGCTGTAGGCGACCGCGTTCGGGCCGCCGGAATAGGCCAGCTGCGAGGTGAGCAGCACGATCGCCGCCGAGGGAGAGCGGTCGAGCAGCGGCAGCGCACCGGCGACGGTGCGGTACGCGCCGTCGAGGTTGACGCTGAGGGTGCGCCGCCACCCGTCCTCGCCCAGCTCCCGGAACGGGACGTCCTCCAGCACGCCCGCGGCCACGACGAGCCCGTCCAGCCGGTCGGTGACCTCGCCGACGCTTGCGAACAGGTCCGTCACCGAGCGCGTGTCGGTGACGTCGACGCCGAACGAAGCGACGGCGGGAGAGGCCTCGTCGGCGGCTTCGCCGGCCGCGATCGCCGCGATGACACGGTGGCCCCGGCGGGCGAGATCGGCGACGACACAGCGGCCGATGCCGCCCGAGGCCCCGGTCACCAGAACCGCCGGCTGGTCGCTCACCACTGCCGGTCCTGCCCCGCCACGTGGTTCCGGTTCTCCGAACCCACGACACCCGCGTCCTGAAGCTCGCCGATCAGCTCGGCCGAATATCCGAGCTCCCGCAACAGCGCCTCGTTGTCCTGGCCGACCGGCGGCGGTGCTTTCCGCAGCGTCCCCGGCGTCTCCGAGAGCCGCACGGGCATGCCGACCAGCTGGATCTCCCCGACGTCGGGGTGCTCGGTCCGCAGGACCATGCCGTTGTGCAGGATCTGCGGATCGGTGAACACCTCGTCGTACTCGTTCACCGGCGCGGCGAGGACGTCTTGCTCGGCCAGCCTCGCCAAGGCCTCGTCACGGGTGAGCCGCGCGAACGCGGTCTCCAGGATCCCGACGGTCTCCGCGGTGTGGGCGAGCAGGCCGTCCTGGGTCTGGAAGCGGGGATCGTGACCGATGCTGTCGGGCAGCTCCAGCGCCTTGCAGACCCGCTGCCACGGCGTGTCGACGAAGAGCTCGCCGACGAGCACGAGCTGCCGGCCGTCCGCGGTCTGGTAGGTCGCGTAGAGCGCGCTCGTGTTGGCGTGGGCGATGCCGTGCTCCGGTCGCGGATACGCCCGGCCGGTGTTGAGGTGCGTCGTGCCCTCCTGCAGGTGCAGCGCGACCGCGGAGCTGAGCAGGTTCGCGTCGACGAGCTGCCCGCGCCCGGTCCGCTCGCGAGCCGCCAGCGCCGCCATCATGCCCTGCGCGAAGTGCATCGCCGCGACGTAATCGACGGCGTAGGTGCCCAGTGCCACGGGCCCGGACTGCGTGTTGCCGGTGAGGGCCATCAAGCCGCCGAGGGCCTGGGCCACGAGATCTTGACCACGACGGTCGCGGTAGGGCCCGTCCTGGCCGAAGCCGGAGGCGTACGCCGAGATGATCCGGGGGAAGCGCGCGGAGAGCTGCTCGTGCCCCAGGCCGAGCCGCTCCATGACGCCGGGCCGGAAGTTGCTGGCGACGATGTCCACCGTCGGCAGGATCCGGTCGAGGATCTCGCGCGAACGCGGATCCTTGAGATTGAGCGACAGGCTCAGCTTGTTGCGGTTGTTCGCCGCCCAGTGCGGGCTCATGCCGCGCACCCGCGGGTGGTGGTCGCGGCCGATCTCGCCGACGTCGATCCGCTCCACTTTGATCACTTCGGCGCCGAAGTCGGCCAGTACCTGCGTGCCCGAAGGCCCCTGCTCCAGCTGCGTGAAGTCCAGGACGCGCACGCCGGCGTAGGCGGCCGGATTGGTGGTCGCGCTGCTCATTCCTCGCTCTTCCCGTTGCTCGTGGACATGAACAGGACCTTGCGGCCCCGCTGGACGAGCACGTCGTCCTGGTTGAGAACCTCGACCTGAAAGGCCAGAATCCCCTTTCCCGGGCGGCTGCGGCTCTCTCGCTTTTCGACGACCGAGAAATTCACTTTGATCGTGTCGCCGAAAAACACCGGAGCGACGAATTTCCAGTCCGATATCCCGGCGAAAGCGTCGACGGATCCGCGCAGCAGGCCGTCGCCGAGCATCAGGCCGTGGGCGCACGAGAGGACGAGCAGACCGTGGGCGATCTGCCGCCCGAAGGCGCCTTGAGCTGCGACGACGGCACTCGTGTGGTGCTCGGCGTGGTCACCGGTCAAGCCGGCGAACGTCCCGACGTCTCCGGCGGTAATGGTCCTGGTCGGACTCGAAAACGTGGTTCCGTTCTCGATTTCGTCCCACGTCAGACTGAGCGTTGTCCGCAACTGTTCCACCTTTGACTGGGATGCGTTGCGAACAAGCTATTTGCCGGACATCGCTCCTTCAAGACCTGCCGGACGAGGCGTCGATGCGCTTTGCGCAAGGACGGTTCCACCTGGCGCAAAGCGCCTCAGCGGGGCTGAACACCCGCCGGGAGCCGAGCGTCCTGCCGCAGCGCCGTCCGGACGGCCGCCACGAACACCGTCGCCGCCGGCGACAGGCTGTGTTCGGCGAGGTGGACGATGCCGAGCGTCCGCTCGGCGACGGGCTCGGTCAGCGCGACGGCGACCAGGTCATGGAGCCCGTACCCGGCCAGCTCCAGCGCCGGTAGGACCGAAACCCCGATCCCGCTGCGGACCAGGCCCCCGACGGTGGCCACAGTGGACGCCTCCGCCGCGAGCTCACCCTCGGCACCCGTCACCGCGGCCCTGGTGACGTCCACGATCGACCGGATGCTGGTCCCCCGGCGCGTGGTGATCAGCGGCTGGTCGAACAGCTCCTGCCACGTCACCGAGTCGCGCTGCCCCCACGGCGACGGAGCCGCCGACACCGCCACCAGGCGCTCGCGCAGCAGCGGGATCTCGGTCAGGTCCTCGTCGTCACCCGTGCAGGCGGTCAACGCCACCTCGGCCTTGCCCTGGCGCAGGTGGGCGAGGACCTCGTCGGCCGGGCCGTCCCACGTGCTCAGCCGGAGCCCGGGGTGGCGAGCCTGCAGGTCGGGCAGCACCAGCGGCAGCACCACCGCCGCCACCGACGGCAGCATCGACAACCCCAGCACTCCCCATTCGACCCGCAGGAACGCGTCGACCGTCGACATCCGGCTGGTGTGCACCTCGAGCACCGTGTCGATCGCCTCGAGCAGCCGTAACCCCGCCGGCGTCGGGACGACGGTACGTGACGTGCGATCGAGCAGTTGAGCCCCGACGATCCGCTCGGCTTCCTTGATGAGGCGGGTGAGAGAGGACTGGGACACGAACAGATGCCGCGCAGCCGTCGTGAAACCGCCACACCGGGCGACCTCGCGGATGGCCCGCATGTGCCACAACGTGAGCTCGGCGGCCGACATCCGGTCAGTCTAAGCGGGCCGGGGCGGCCGGGCCCGGGGTCGAGCCGAGGGCCGTCGTGGCCGGAGCGCGACGCCCGAAACCCGTAGGCTGACCCGGTGCAGAACACGATTACCCCCGAGCTGCGCGACGCCGCCCACCGGTGGATCGCCGAAGACCCCGACCCGTCGACGCGCGAAGAGCTGCAGTCGGTGCTCGACCGCGCCCTCGCCGGTGACGCCACCGCGGCCGACGAGGTCGCCGACCGGATGGCGGGACCGCTCGAGTTCGGCACGGCCGGGCTGCGCGGGCCGGTGCGAGCGGGACCGAACGGGATGAACGTCGCCGTCGTCACCCGGACCACCGCGGGCGTGGCGCAGTGGCTCACGGGCAAGGGCCTCGCGGGCGGCGTGGTCGTGGTCGGGCGCGACGCGCGGCACGGATCGGAAGCCTTCGCGCAGGCGGCCGCCGAGGTCCTCACCGCGGCGGGCTTCGCCGTGAAGACGATGCCGCTGCCGCTGCCGACACCCCTGCTCGCGTACTCGGTGAAGCACTACGGCGCGATCGCCGGGATCCAGATCACCGCGTCGCACAACCCGCCCGCGGACAACGGGTACAAGCTCTACGACAGCACCGGCGGCCAGATCGTGCCGCCGTCCGACGGCGAGATCGAGCACGCGATCCAGGCCGCGCCCGCCGCGGTCGACGTGCCGCGCGCGCCCGGCGCCGAGGTCGTCGACCCGCGCGCCGCGTACCTAGCCGACGTCGCGAACCTGCCCCAGAGCCCGGAGCGCGAGCTGCGGATCGCCGCCACCGCGCTGCACGGCGTCGGCGCGGCGACGCTGGAAACGGCGCTCACGCAGGCCGGGTTCACCGACGTGCACTTCGTCGCCGAGCAGTCGCGGCCCGACGCCGACTTCCCCACCGTCTCGTTCCCCAACCCCGAGGAGCCCGGCGCCACCGACCTGCTGCTGGCGCTCGCGTCCGAAGTGGACGCCGACCTCGCCGTGGCGCTCGACCCGGACGCCGACCGCTGTGCCCTCGGCGTGCGCGGCCGCGACGGCGAGTGGCGCATGCTGCGCGGCGACGAAACGGGCGTACTGCTCGGCTCGCACCTGCTGTCCACAACGGACAATCCCGACCCGCTCGTGGCCACCACCATCGTGTCGTCCTCGCTGCTCGGCGAGCTGGCGAAGGCCGCGGGCGCGCGCTACGCCGAGACGCTCACGGGCTTCAAGTGGCTGGTGCGCGCGGGCGAAGGCCTGATCTTCGCGTACGAGGAGGCGCTCGGCCTCTGCGTGAACCCGGGTTTCGTGCGGGACAAGGACGGCATCGCCGCGTCCGTGTTCGCCGCCGGGTTCGCCGCGGCACTCAAAGCCGAGGGCCGGACACCGCTCGACGTGCTCGACGACATCGCCACCCGCCACGGCGTGCACCTGACGGACCAGGTTTCCTTGCGCGTCACCGACCTCGCCGTGCGCGGCAAGCTGATGGCGGGCCTGCGCGCCGAACCGCCGGTGACACTCGGCGGCACTCCTGTCACGCAGGAAGACCTCCTGCCCGACGCCGACGTGCTGCGGCTGCGCGGCGACGGCCTGCGCGTGGTGATCCGCCCGTCGGGAACCGAGCCGAAGCTGAAGGCCTACCTGCAGGTGGTCACGCCGGTGACCGGCGACCTGGCAGCGGCGCGCGAAACCGCGACCGCGCGGCTCAGCGCGGTGCGGGAGGACATAAGCACACTGCTGAGCTGATCGGGACCGGGATCCCGGGTTCGACGTCGCGGCCGAGCAGGCTCGGTCCGAGCAGGCCGACGACGTCGACCAGCAGCAACACCACGAACGCCGCGATGTACTCCCGCCGCCGCAAGACGATGGCGACGAGCAGGCCGACCACCGCGGGCACCATCCACGGCCACAGCCGGTCCACCTCACTGGTCCAGCCGCCGGGCGCGAAGATCGCGTCGGCGAACGCGGCGAAGACCAGCGACAGCGTGCTGACGAGCCCGGCCAAGCCGAGCAGTACGAGTGCGGCCACGGCAAGACGGGGCCGCAGTCTCTCCCCCATCACCGGACCCAGCCTGCCCGCGCGTGAGCACGGGCACAAGTGGCAGGCTGCGCTCATGGCCACGCTGTTGTTCGTGCACCACACCCCGTCGCCGTCGATGCAGGCGATGTTCGAAGCCGTGCTCGCCGGTGCGAAGCACCCGGACATCGAAGGCGTCGACGTCGTCCGCCGCCCCGCACTCGGCGCGACCGCCGCCGACGTGCTGGCCGCCGACGGTTACCTGCTCGGCACACCCGCGAATCTCGGCAGCATGAGCGGCGCCCTCAAGCACTTCTTCGACACCGTCTACTACCCGTGCCTCGACTCGACGCGGGGCCGCCCGTTCGGCGCGTATGTCCACGGGAACAACGACACGGCCGGCACCGCACGCCAGCTCGCGTCGATCACGACGGGGCTGGGCTGGACTCAGGTCGCGGACCTCGTCCTGCTCACGGGCGAACCCGACAAAGCGGCACTGGAAGCGTTGCAGGAGCTGGGCGCGACGGTGGCCGCGACACTCATGGACTGACCGGCCGCTCATCGGCTGGCCCCGACACGACAGACCCCGGAAAAGGCAGACCCCGGAAAAGTAAGGGGCCTGTCACCGGAAGCCCTGGGGGTCGACCTCCGGCAACAGGCCAGATCAAGGGTTCGCTACGAGGCGATCAACCTTGACCACGCAAGCGTACTACAAATGGCTGATCACGGCGAGCCAGGCGCAGGACAAGATCCCGCTCCGGGTTCCGAACACCCCCAGAGTGCGGACGTGTCCGAAGCGGGACGCGGCCACTGTAAACCACTGCATACAGGTGGTGTCAACAGGTGCGTACAGTGGACACGGCGCTAGTATCCGGACAACGGAGAAGGGGGCGGTGATGCCACGGCAACGCACCTTCGCGGAGAAGCTGAGCTCGCTCATCGACTCGTCCCGGGCCGACGGCCGCGCACCGCACAGCTACCGGGAGATGTCGGCGGCGATCGAGCGCGCGGGTGGGCCCGCGATGTCGCCGGCGTACCTGCAGCAGCTGGCCACCGGCAAGCGGATCAACCCGAAGATCCACTACGTCGAGGCGTTGGCGAAGCTGTTCGGGGTGCCGGTCACGTACTTCTTCGACGACGAGGACGAGCGCACCGCCGGTGACGCGCCGGCCGTCGAGGCCAAGCTGATGGCCATGCGCGCGCAGGAGCTCTCGCCGCAGGGCCGCCGTCAGGTCATGGACCTGCTCGATCTCGTCGAGCGCTACGAGCGTGCCGAACGGGAAGGCCACAGCGGACCGTGAAGGAACGCGAACTGCGCAAACGCTGCCGGCGACTGCTGAAGGACCTCGACATCAGCCCGCCGCTCGACGTCGGCCAGCTCTGCGAACGCCTCGGCGAGCGCCGCGGCCGCCCGATCCGGCTCATGGCCTACCCGCTCGAGGTGCCCGGCCCGTTCGGCTGCTGGATCGCGACCGCCGTGGCCGACTACGTCTTCTTCCAGCAGGAAACCACAAAAGCCCACCAGGACCACATCATCCTGCACGAGCTCGGCCACCTGCTCGCCGACCACGAACCCGGCGGCGACGCGGAACCGGCCGACTTCCTGCGGGGCCCGGCCGTGGAGAGCCTCGACGGCGACGCCGTGCGCCGCGCGTTGCGGCGCACCTCCTACGACGAGGCCCACGAGTGGGAGGCCGAGACAGTCGCCACGATCATCCTCGAGTGGGCGTCGGTGCTGAACTACACGATCCCGCGCGCCGCGGCCGACCACGGCCTGCGGCGCATCCAAGGCACGTTGGGCGACCACCAGGGCTGGCTGTGACCGCCGCGTTCTTCGTCCTCTTCACCGCCGCGCTCGCCTGGCGCAGCTACCAGCTGGTGCGCTCGCCGCGGCTGCCGAACTGGGCCGTCACGGTCACCATCGCCGCGTTCGCACTGGCGTTCCTCGTGCAGCAACGCGCGGTCACCGCGTGGTTCGACGGCCTGACCGCGCCGGGCGGCGCGCGGCTGGCGAACAACGTGCTGCTCTCCTGCGGCGTGTGCGCACTGCTGATCTTCTTCCTCGGCTCCGCGCTCGGGCCGCGGCAGGCGCGCCGCGTTGCCCTGGAGCTCGTGCCGCCGGCCGTCGCGATCGCCGTGATGACGTTCGCGCTGGCGATCACGCCGGTGCCGCTGCGGGGCGCCGCACTCGGGCCGGACACGGTGCACGAGCCCGGGATCGCATTGTTCTTCTTCGGTGGCGGGGCGTACCTGATCTACGCGATCACGGCGTGCGTGGTGTGGATCGTGCGCTACCAGCGCGTGGCCGACCCGCACCTGCGCACGGGCCTGCGTATCGGTGCGGCGAGCCTCGTCGCGGCGGCCGTCGGCAGCGTGTTCCGGGCACTGTACCTGGTGGTGGCGTGGGTGTTCGACGTGACCGTGCCGGCATTGCTGTGGCTCGGCGTGCCACTGGTGATCCTGGGCAGCGTGCTGTTCCTCGCGGGCATCACCTACCCCGGCGTGCGAGCACGGATCGCCGCCGTGGTCCGGCGGCGCCGGCACCGGGCCGACCACCACCGGCTCGCTCCACTGTGGACGCTGCTGGTGACCGCGTACCCGAGCATCGTGCTGCGCACCCCGTCGGGCAACGGCCTGCGCGACCGGTTCGCCGTGCACCGCCGCTACTACCGGCGCGTGATCGAGATCCGCGACGGCCTGGTGCAGCTGAGCCCGTACCTGGAGACGGACCTGGCCGCGCTCGCGGCCGACGATCCCTCCGCCGCGGCTGCCGCGCTGCGGGCCGCGCTGGCCCGGCAGGCGTCGGGTGCGGTGAGCGACGGGCGGGCCAAGCTCGTGCTGCCGGCCGGCGGCACGGACCTGGAATCGGACGTGCGGCCGCTGCTGTCGCTGTCGGTTTCGTTGGCGGGAAAGGAAAGCTGAACGTTGGACACCCTCATCACGGCCGCCCGGGTGCTGCCCCGGCCCTCGACCCCGATCGACGGCGGCGCCGTGCTCGTGCGCGACGGCGAGATCGTCGCGGTCGGCCGGCCGGACGACGTGGCGGCGGCGGCCGTCGACCCCGTGGTGCGCGACTTCCCGGACGCGACCGTGCTGGCGGGGCTGTTCAACTCCCACGTGCACCTGTGTTTCGACGCCACGCGAGAGATGCTGCCGAACTTCCTGGCCGCCGACGACGCCGATGTCTCGGCCGGTGCGGAGGAACGGCTCGGACAGCTGCTGCGCAGCGGCGTCACGACCGTGCGCGACCTCGGCGGCCGCACCGTGGTGAAGCCGGCAGGCGGACCGCGGGTGCTCGCGGCCGGGCCGCCGCTGACCGTCCCGGATGGACACTGCCACTTCTTCGGCGGCGTGGTCTCCTCCGACGCCGAGATCCGCGCGCGGATCGACGCCAACGCGGCCGCGGGCGCCGACGTGATCAAGGTGATGGCGGGCGGCGGCCAGATCACGCCGGGCGGCGCCCAGATGTGGGAATCGCAGTTCGACGCGCGGCAGCTCGGCGTGGTCGTCTCGCAGGCGGCGCGCCGCGGCCTGCCGGTCGCCGCGCACGCCCACGGCGCCGCCGCGATCGCCGACTGCGTGGAGGCCGGCGTCTCGACGATCGAGCACTGCACGTTCATGACCGGCCCGCAGCAGACCGACCTGCGTCCGGAGGTCGCGCGGCGCATGGCCAAGGGAGGCGTCGCGGCGTGCTCCACGAGCAGCCGCAACTGGCGGATGATGGTCGAGCGCATGGGCGAGGAGCTCGCGCGGCGCGTCTACGGGCGACTGCCGTGGCTGGAGGAACACGGCGTGCGCCTGCTCTCGGGCACCGACGCGGGCCTGCCGGGCTCCACGTTCGACGACCCCGTGGGTGCTCTCGAACTGTACGAATGGCTGGGCTTCTCGCGGCGGCGGATCCTCGAGATCGCCACCGAGGACAGCGCGGCGGGCCTCGGGCTGGGCTCGGTCACGGGACGGCTGGAGCCCGGGCTGGCGGCCGACCTGCTGGTGGTCGACGGTGACCCGCTGGCCGAGCTGTCGGCGCTGGGCAAGCCGCTGCTGGTCATGGCGCGGGGCGTCGCGGCCGCCTGAGCTGCTCGTTCACTGAAGTACTGAGCAGGGTCCGGTCTTGACCTTGATCACGCTCCCTTTCGATACACGGACGTATTGAGTACGCTGATGTATCGAAAGCGGGAGGCCTGATGATCGAACCGACGGCGGACCGCGTGCCGCGCCGTCGCGCGGAGACCCGCCGGCGCCTGCTCGAAGCCGCGCTCCCGGTGTTCGCCGAAGAGGGCTTCGGACGGTCCACAGTGGAGCAGATCTGCGAGCGCGCGGGCTACACACGCGGTGCGTTCTACTCGAACTTCGCCTCGCTCGACGAGCTGTTCCTGGCCATGTGGGAAGGGCGGTCGGCGGCGATGATCACGGCCGTGCGCGCGGCGTTCGACGCGTTCACGCCGGTCGAGCTGCCCGACGTGCGGGCGGTCGTCGAGCGCGTGCTGCCCGCGATCCCCGTGGACGACGCGTGGTTCCGCGTGAGCGCCGAGTTCACCGCCCACGCCCTGCGCAACCCGGGCCTGCGGCGCGTGATGACCGCTCGCGAGGAAGCGATCGCCGAGGCGCTGATGCCGCTGATGGTCGAGCTGCTCGCGCGGGCCGGCCGCTCGATTCCCGACCCCGTGGCGCTGGGCCAGGCGCTCGTCGCGACGCACGACGGCACGAGCGTGCAATGCCTGATGGCCCCCGACAACCCGCTCGTGTGGCAGCGGCGCCGTGACCTGTACGTGCAGGTGATCACGGCTTACACCGAGGAGACTTGAGTTGGACGCCTTCGAAGCGGACGCGATCGTGGTCGGCGCGGGTCTGGCCGGGCTCGTCGCGACCCACGAGCTGGTGAAGGCCGGGCGCCGTGTGCTCGTGCTGGACCAGGAGAACCGCGCGAACCTCGGCGGCCAGGCGTTCTGGTCGCTGGGCGGCCTGCTGTTCGTGAACAGCCCCGAGCAGCGCCGGCTGGGGATCAAGGACTCCTACGAGCTGGCGTTGCGCGACTGGCTCGACTCGGCCGGCTTCGACCGTGCGGACGAGGACCGGTGGGCGCGCAAGTGGGCCGAGGCGTACGTCCGCTTCGCCACGTACGAGAAGCGCGACTACCTGCACGAGCTGGGCCTGCGCGTGACACCGCTGGTCGGCTGGGCCGAGCGCGGCAGTGGCAAGGCCGGCGGGCACGGCAACTCCGTGCCGCGGTTCCACCTGACGTGGGGCACCGGGCCCGAGGTGGTGCGGGTGTTCGCCGAGCCGGTGCTGGCGGCGGAGCAGCGCGGTCAGGTGCGCTTCGCGTTCCGGCACCAGGTCGACGAGCTGGTGGAGACCGACGGCGTGATCACGGGCGTGCGCGGGACCGTGCTGGAGCCGAGCGATCTGCCGCGGGGCAAGAAGTCCTCGCGCGTGGCAGCCGGTGAGTTCGAGCTGTCCGCGCCGGCCGTGCTGGTGAGCTCCGGCGGCATCGGCCACAACCACGAGCTGGTGCGGCGGAACTGGCCCGTCGACCGGCTGGGTCCGGCGCCGCGGACGATGATCCCCGGCGTTCCGGCCCATGTGGACGGTCGCATGATCGGCATCAGCGAGGCGGCGGGCGCGCGCGTGGTGAACCGCGACCGGATGTGGCACTACGTGGAGGGCATCCACAACTGGGACCCGATCTGGCCGGACCACGCGATCCGGATCATCCCCGGACCGTCGTCGATGTGGTTCGACGCCAACGGGGTGCGGCTGCCCGCGCCGAACTTCCCGGGGTTCGACACGCTGGGAACGCTGAAGGCCGTGCTGTCGACCGGGTACGACTACTCGTGGTTCGTGCTCACGCAGTCGATCCTCGAGAAGGAGTTCATGCTGTCGGGCTCCGAGCAGAACCCGGACATCACGAGGAAGGACCTGAAGCAGACGTTGCTCAGCCGCGCCGCGAAGGGCGCGCCGGGGCCGGTGGACGCGTTCAAGCGTCGCGGCGTCGACTTCGTGGTGGCTGACGACCTGGCGACGCTCGTCGACGGGATGAACAAGATCGCACGCGGGCCGGCGCTGGACGTCGCGACGCTGGAGCGTCAGATCGTGGCGCGGGACCTGGAGGTCGGGAACCGGTACTCGAAGGACCTGCAGCTGATGGCGGTGGCCAACGCGCGCAGGTTCGTCGGCGACCGTGTGGCGCGCGTGGCGAAGCCGCACCGGATCCTCGACCCGGCGCACGGGCCGCTGATCGCCGTGCGGCTGAACATCCTCACGCGCAAGACTTTGGGCGGCGTGCAGACCGACCTCGACTCGCGCGTGCTGCGGGCCGACGGTGCGCCGCTGCCCGGCCTGTACGCGGCGGGCGAGGTCGCGGGCTTCGGCGGCGGTGGCGTGCACGGCTACAACGCACTGGAGGGCACGTTCCTCGGCGGCTGCATCTTCTCCGGCCGCGCGGCCGGGCGCGCCATGGCCCGGGCGGTGGAGTGACGCGCCGCCCGACCGGCACGGTGCTGGACGTCGGCGGGACCGCCCTGCACCTGCGCGAGGACGGCCCCGCCGACGCGCCGGTGGTACTGCTGGTGCACGGCTTCAGCGGCTCGCTGCACTCCTACGACCGCCTGGCGCCCCTGCTGGCCGACCGCTTCCGCGTGCTGCGCCCCGACCTGCGCGGCCACGGCTGCACGGGCGGCCACACCGGCCTCGACGCCGTTTCCCAGGCCACGACCCTGGCCGGCGCGTTGAAGCTCGTGGGCGCGGAACGCATGACCGCCGTCGGGCACTCCTTCGGCGCCGACGTGGTGCTGGCGCTGGCATCGCTTTCGGGGGCGGTGACCCGGACCGTCCTCATCGGACAGGCGCCGGACTACCGCCACGCCACTTTCCCGCCGGGCAACGGTTTGCTCGCGGCACCGTTCATCGGGCGTTCGCTGCACCGTCTGGTTTCCCTGGCCCCGCTCGGTTTCGTGCTGCGCCCGACCCCGCTGCGCCAGGCCCACGCCGACTTCTCCGCCACCAGCCCGGCCATGGCCCAGGCCATCCTCACCGAACGGCGCCGCCTCCTGGCCACCCACCCGCTCGACGCGCAGGTCTCCGCGCTCGGCCTGCCCACCCTCGCCATCCTCGGCCGCCGCGACCGCCTCTACGACCACACCGGCAGCGCGACCCGCTACCGCGCCGCCGGTGCCGATGTCACGTTCCTCGACGCCGGCCACACCCCGTTCGCCGACCAGCCGGCCGAAGTCGCCTCGCTGGTCGCCTCCTTCTCCCGCCAGCCCTGACCCGGCCCCGCCGAGGGGGCGGGACCGCTGCGGCGGCTGCACGGGAGACACGGAACAGCCCCGCCGGGCTTTCGCCTGGCGGGGCTGTTTCGGTTTCGGTGGAAAGGAAGGGCCCGACGAGGTGAGCCGTGTCGCCCGGCGGGATTCCCTGCCGGCCGACCCGAGGCCGGACTCGCGGCAATGCTGTGCGCAGCAACCTCCACTGGCGGGACTTGCCTGCAGGCGAGGTGGCCGCACGCACCAGCGTGAGCGACGATCGACCCGGCTAGCGCGGGCCGCAGTCGGCCCGCCGAGGAAGCGGCCGCCGCTCATGCACGCGGGTGAGCAGCCCGCCACCAGCCCGCGAGGTTGCCCTTCCCAGGAATCAGCGCAGTCCATGGACTCAACGTGCCATCGGCGGCCAAGCGCACCGCTGGTGCCGGCGCAGGGCGGCCGAACCCCGGAGTGGCGTTTCGCCGGCCTCGAAACGGAACAGCCCCGCCGGGCTTTCGCCTGGCGGGGCTGTTTTCGATGATCTACCACGAGAAACTCAAGCCGGCGTGACCAGACCACCGACCGTCGCGGCGACGTCCGCCAGCGCGACCTGCTGCTGTTCCCGCGTGGCGAGGCTCCGGACGGTCACGTTGCCCGCGTCCCAGTCCTCCTGGCCCACGATCACCACGGCCGCCGCGCCGGCCTTGTCGGCGCGGGTCAGCTCCTTGCCGAGCTTGCGGTGCTCAAGCGGGGTCGACGTGCGGAGGCCGGCCCGGCGCATGGAAGTCGCGACCTGGCGGGCGGCGTCGGCGAGCTCCTCCGTGACCGGGATGACCATCACATCCACCTCGTTGCGCGGGGCGGGCGTGAGGCCGTGGGTGTCGAGGAAGTCGATGAGCGTGACGTCGCCCATGCCGAAGCCGATGCCCGGGATGCGCTCCTTGGTGAAGAGCGACGCGAGGTCGGCGTAGCGGCCGCCGCCGAAGAGGGCGCGGCGGTTCTTCGGCGAGGTGTCGAAGACCTCGAACACGGTGGACGTGTAGTACGCCAGCCCGCGCACGATCATCGGCTCGAACTGCACCAGGCTCGCGGCCGAGCTGGACAGCACGCGCACCAGGTTGGACTGCTCCTTGACCTCCGCGGGCAGCTCGTCGAGCAGCGCGGCGCCGGAGCCGAGGGCCTCGGTGAGCTTCTCGAACTGCTTGTCCGTGAGCCCGATCTCCTCGGCCGACGTCGCGTGTTCCTCCGCCGACGTCTTCTCCCAGCGGTCCACCAGGCCGAACACGGCCGGCAGGTGCTCCGGGGAGACGCCCACGACGTCGGTGAGCGCCGACGTCAGCAGGTTCCGGTCGTTCACCCGCACGGCGAACATGTCCGAAGACGCGCCCACCGACTCCATGAGGTCGTGGATGAGCTCGAACATCTCGATCTCGCAGTTCGCGCTCTCGGAACCGAAGATGTCCGCGTTGATCTGCCAGTGCTCGCGCACGCGGCCGCGCTGCGGGCGCTCGTAGCGGAAGCAGTTCGGGTGGCTGTACCAGCGCACGGGGAACGACAGCGACTTCGCGTTGCCGGCGATGATCCGGGCCACCGACGGCGTCATCTCCGGGCGCAGCGCGAGGCGCTCGCCGCCCTTCGTCGTCAGCGTGTAGAGCTGCTGGTCGGCGATCTCCTGGCCCGACTTCCGCTCGTAGATCTCGGCGGGCTCCAGCACGGGAGCGTCGTAGCGGAGGAAGCCGTAGCGCTCCAGGACGTCGTAGAGATGGCCGAACACCTGCGTGCGAACGGACATTTCGGCGGGGACGAAGTCTCGGGTCCCCTTGACAGGCGCGGTCGACAGGTATTCAGGCACGTCATCAAGCTTAACGACCGCGCCCAACCGTTAACGGAACGCCACCCCATACGCGGTGAGCAGCATCGCCGCACCCAGCAGCACGGCCCCGGCCGTGGTGATCGCCATGCCGAGGCGCGTGCGCAGCATCGCCAGGAAGAACCCGCCGGACTGCGCCAGCACGCCGAACAGCAGCAGGAAGCACGCGACCCACCGCCCGGTGTCACCGAGCCCGCTGCGGTCGAGCACCTGCAACGCCACCAGCGCGAGCACGAGCAGCACCCCGGCGTGCGCGTGGCCGGCACGGAAGAGGCTCTTCTGCCGGTCGTCGAGCACCCCGCGCTTGAGCAGCCCCATCAGGGCGTAGCCCCCGTACATCACGGTGGGCAGCGACACGAGCGCGATGACGGTGAACAGCTGGACCGGTCCGTGCATGGCTTTCTCCTCCCAGAGCGTTTCCGAACGTAACCATAACACTGTTTTAAAACACTGTCACACTACGTCCTTCGCAACACCCACCGGCACGCTCGGCCGACGTCGGCGGCGGCGCGGCGCCGAAATTCGGTCGCCGTCCCGGCGAATAGGGTCGACCGATGACTTCACGACCTTCCGTCGAGCGGTTCCTCCGGACCTTTCACGACCGTGACCCGGGCAAGCAGTCGGTGAGCATTCGCGCAGTCCTGACTTCGGACGGCCGCACGGCGTACGAGGCGTTCGCCGACCGTGTCGGCGACGCGGATCGGGTGCTCGACCTCGGATGCGCGGACGGGGAGCTGCTGTCCGTGTTCGCCGATCGCGGAGCGCGGCGGTTGGCGGGGATCGATCTTTCGGCGAACGAGCTCGCGTTCGCACGCCGGCGGCCGGAGCTGCAGTACGCGGATCTTCGCGTAGGTCGGGCACAGGAGCTGCTCTGGAAAGACGAGTCGTTCGATGCGGTGGTGTCGCACATGGCGTTCATGCTGATGAGCGAGCCGGAGCAGGTTGCCGCGGAAGCGGCGCGCGTACTGCTGCCCGGTGGGCGGTTCGCGATCGCGGTCGGAAGCGGTGGCGCCGAGGGAAGTGCCGCCCTCGAGGTGTTCCGATCGCTCGCCCTGCCGCTCTTCCGGGCTGCTCGCGAGCAAGGGCTGCTGCCGAGTTTCGGTGATCGGCGCAGTCGGACCAGGGAGGGGCTCGACGAGATCCTCGGGCCGGTGGGGTTCGCGCCGGTGACATGGGAACGGATCACCATCCGGCACCGCAGTACCCCGCTGGCGGTGTGGCAGGACAACGCGGAGACGTTCTACGAGTTGTCCGTGGTGGGAAAGGATGAGGTGGCCGAGTTACGGGAGAGGTTCCTGGCGCAGGTCGAACCTCTCGCGGTGGATGGCTTGGTGCCGTGGGCGATGAGGATCAACGTTGCTGCTACTCGGCTCGTGGGCGGTGGTGCGTAGTCGCAGACGGCTCGGGAACGAGCTCGACCACAGTTGCCGGGCGTGAGGTGGAGGCGGAGCAGCCGGGGGCCGGGGCGCCGGCCGCTCCGGCTCAGGCCCGCGTGAACCTCAACGTGAACGTCGCCCCGACACCCGGCACCCCGGCCGCCGCGATGGTTCCGCCGTGGCCCGTCACGACTTCGTGTACCAAGGCCAAGCCGAGTCCGAACCGGCGGCCTTCGCCCTGGCCGCCGTGGGCGAACCGTTCGAACAGCCGCTCCGCGTCCCGTTGCGCGAAGCCGACGCCGGTGTCGGCGACGCGGATCTCGACGTGCCGGTCGTCCGGGTTCTCCAGGGTCACCTCGATCGACCCGCCGGGCGGCGTGTGGCCGATCGCGTTGTCCAGCAACGCCGAGAGCACCCGCCGCAACGCCGCCGGCACGCCCGGCACCACGTCGAGCAGCCCCGGCGAGCGACGCACCTCGATCCGCACGCGCCGGTCCCCCGCGCGCACGGCTTCGGCCTCCACCGCCTGCTCCGCCAGCAGCCCCAGCTCCACCGGCTCCAGCAACGGCCGCTCGTTGCACGCCTGCGTCGACAGCAGCAGGTCCTCCACGACCTCACCCAGCTCGCGCGTGCCGGACACCAGCAGGTCCAGGTCGTCCGACGGCACCGGCGCCATCCGGGCCCGCCGCGCCAGCAGCTGCGCGCGCGTGTGCAGGCGGGTGAGCGGCGCGCGCAGCTCGTGCGACGCGTCGGCGACGAAGGTGCGCTGGCGCCGCAATGCCTCGCCCAGGGGCCGGATCGCGCGCGCGGCGAGGACGTAGCCGCTGAAGACGGAAACCAGCAGCACCACCAGTTCCGCGATCACCAGGCCCATCAGCAGCTGCTGCCGGTCGGCGGCCTGGTAGCGCTGGTCGACGAAGACCTGCCACACCTGGCCGCCGTGGTCCACCGCGCGGACCGTGTACGTCGAGCCGGCCAGTTCCTGTTCCGCGGTCACGGAACCGCCGGGCGGCACGGCGGGCGCGGGCGGCGGCGCGAACGGCAGCGCGGCGGGCACGTGCCCCGCCGGCGTCACCAGGAACACGCAGCCCGGCGGCGTCGCCGAAAGGCCCTGGCCCAGCGTGTATTCGATCTGCCGGTCGACCTCCTCGCGCTGGCCGTGCACCAGCACGCAGTACGCGATGGCGCCGGCGGCGAGCACGACCAGCGTGATCACCACGGCGATCTGGCTCGCGATCGTCCGCCGCGCGCGCCGCAGCGCCCGCGCGTCGGGATCGACGATCACCGTCACATGGCCCCGATCTGGTAACCCAGGCCGTGGACGGTCTTCACCACCTCGCGCCCCAGCTTGCGCCTCAGGTAGTACACGTAGGTGTCCACAATGGATTCCCCCGTCGAGTCGGCGAACACGTGGGTGCGCAGCGCCTCCCGCGGGTGGATGGCCTTCGGCCGCTGCGCGAGCGTGCGCAGCAGCTCGAACTCGCGCCCCGACAACGTCACACGCTCGCCGCGGGACAACACGACCTCGTGGCGCAGCAGGTCGAGCGCCGCGGTGCCGAGCGGCAGGCATTCGGCGCCGTCGAGGTCCCGCCGGCACAACGCGCGCAGCCGGGCCAGCAGCTCGTCGGTCTCGAACGGTTTCACCAGGTAGTCATCGGCGCCGGCGTCGAGGCCGTGGACGCGGTCGGCCAGCTCGCCCAGCGCCGAGAGCACCAGCACGCGCGCGGTCACGGCCCGGCGCCGCAGCCCGGCGAGCACCTCGAGCCCGTCCATCACCGGCAGCCGCCGGTCGAGGATGATCACGTCGTGGTTCCCGGTGAGGCCGCGGTGCAGGCCGCGCTGGCCGTCATGGGCGAGCTCGACCTCGTAGCCCTCGTCGGTGAGCAGCTCGGACAACATCCCGGCCAGTTCACGATCGTCCTCCACGAGGAGCACTCGGGCTGCGGTTCCTGCCTCTTCGTGCACGTGTCCATACTCGCAGTCAGAGCGTCGATTGAACCCTCAACTTTCGTAGGGAATCGATCATTTACCCGCCGGTTGAGCCGAAAGGAGGAACTCCGGCAGCTGATCGGCGGAGTACTTGCGCCGATCCCGGCGGTCGAGCCAGCCGAGCACCGACGAGGTCATGATCGTCGTCACCAGAGCCACCAGCACGAGCACGGTGAACAACGCGGGCGACACGATCCCCGCGGCCAGCCCGACGTTCAGCGCGATCAGCTGCATGAGGCCCCGCGCGTTCACGAGGACCCCGACGCGCAGCGCGATCGGCTGCGGCTCCCCCGCCAGCCGCGCCGCGCCCCACGAAGCGCCGAGCTTGCCGATCACCGCGACCACCACGCAGACCACCGCGAACAGCAACAGGTTCGGGTCGGCCAGCAGCGCGAACCGGGTGTTGAGCCCGGAGTAGGTGAAGAACAACGGCAGGAACACGATCTGCCCGAGCGGCATCATCTTCGCGAGCACCTTGTCCGCCGCCTCGCCGCGGGGGAACGCGATGCCGATCACGAACGCGCCGAACACCGCGTAGAGCCCGATCGTGTCGGTGAACCACGCCGCCGCGAAGAGGATCATCGCCGTCACGAGGATGCGCTGGCTTTCGCTCACCCGCGGGCTCGCCATGGTCTTCACGAGCACCCGCCGCACCACGAGCCACACGAGCAGCGCGAACAGCACCCCGCCACCGATCGCCGTCACGACCGGTCCCGCGGAGCCGGCGTGCATGCCGAGCACGACCGCCAGCAGGATCCACGCCAGCACGTCGTCGAGCGCGCCGCACGCGAGCGCGAGCGAGCCGAACCGCGTGCTGCCGAGGCCGCGTTCGGTGATGATCCGCGCGAGCATCGGGAACGCGGTGATCGCGATGGCCACCCCGACGAACGCCGCCGACACCACGGGCGACACACCGGGCTTGAGGATCCCGACCCAGCTCGCGCCGAGCACGCTGACGCCGACACCGAGCGCGAGCGGCACCACCGTGCCCGCGGCCGAAACCGCCGCCACCGACCGGGCCGAGTCCTTGATGGATCCCACGCGGAACTCGTAGCCGGCCCCGAACATGTAGATCACGAGCCCGATCTGCCCGCCCAGGTACAGCAACGTGCGGACCGTGTCGGGGAACAGCGCCGCCTGCACGTCGGGCAGCACCAGCCCGAGCAGCGACGGCCCCAGCAGCACCCCGGAGATCATCTCGCCCACCACCGGCGGCTGGCCCACCTTCACCGCGAGCGCGCTCACCAGCCGCACCACGGCGAGGATCACCACCACCGCCAGGAAGAACGCCGGCGCGGCCTCGGTCGGGGTCATCATTCGCCTCCGTGGTTCGCGAAGTAGTTCACGCACAAACGCTTCTGCCGCGCGTCGAGCACCATGTAGGTGCCGAACACGAGCTGGGCGAGGCTGCGCCACACGTCTTCCCAGCGGTCGCGCACGGCGAGGTACGCCAGCGGGCCGCGGGTCGAGCGCGCCGAGCCGCGCGGAGTGAGGAACACCGGGCCGCGGTTGGGGATCGAGCGCGTGTGGGCCGCGCTCGACGCGACGGAGTAGCGGCGCAGGAACTCCCGCGTCACCACGCGCATCGTGATCGGCGCCAGCCCGCGGGCCGGGCACGCGCGGTTCTGCGCGACGCCGAAGGGCAGGAAGTTCGCGTCTTTCTTCGACAATCCCGCGTGCGCCGGGCAACCGGCCGGCGGCTCCCACCGCGACGGGTCGAACTCGTCGGGCCGCTCGAAGCCCGCGTGGTGGAAGTCGGGGTAGCTGAACAGGAGCACGGTGCCGGCGTCGATCGTCGTGTCGTCGAGCTCGATGTCACCAGTGGTGATGCGGTGGGCGATGCCGAACAGCGGGTACGTGCGCAGGCCCTCGTCGATCACGCGGTCGAGGTACTCGTCGTCGTCCGGGTTCGCCACCAGCCGCTGCTGCACGTCCGGGTGCTGGGCGATGATCATCAGCAGGTGCGCCATCGCCTCCGACATCTGCACCACGGCGGTGTTGAAGAACGTGCCCTGCAGGTAGAACACCTGCTCGTCGCGCGTGAGGCGGGTCGGCAGCGCGTGCGGGATGTCGCCGAGGCGGCGCCGCAGGTACTTCGTGAGCTTCGCGCGGCGGCGCATGTTGCGGGGCCGGACGCACTTCAGCGCCGAGACGACGTCGTCGGCGTGGCCCACGATGAGATCACGCGCCTCGGGCGGGCACGGCTCGCCGAACACGAGCTCGTAGTACAGCTCGGCCCAGATCGGCATCATCTCGTCGCGCAGCCGGATGTACTTGCCGTCGCCGATCTCCAGGCCGTCGAGCACGTGCTCGGTGACGCGGCGCGTGAGCTCTTCGGACTCCGCGCGCGTCTTCACGAGGATGTGGCGCGTGGTCTTGGCGACCTCGTCGTAGCGCGGACCGGCCTCCAGGTGCTCCTGGTGCACCTCCGGGCCGGGCGCGAGCCAGTACCAGAACAGGTCCGACAGCGCCGCGCCTTTGCTGCGGCCATTGGCCGCCGGGTCGGCGTACACGCGGCGGAAGTCCTTGACCCCGAAGCGTTGCCCGGGGATCGGCAGGCCTTCCTCGCCGTTGACCAGCGCGAAGATCTTCACCCGCAAGGCGACCACGCGGCCGGGCAGCCACTTCGGCAGCGAACCGACGAGCCCGGCGGCCAGCGCGGCCGTGAGCAGCCGCCTCATCGGACGAGGTCCGCGGTCAGGTCGGCCGGCGCGGCGGCCCCGCACAGCGCGAGCGTGTGGTCGGTCTCTTCCCGGAGGCGTTCCAGCACTTCCGTCACCCCTTCCTCACCCGCCGCGGCGAGGCCCCACAGCACGGGCCGGCCGACGCCGACGGCGGTGGCGCCCAGCGCGAGCGCCTTCACCACGTCGGTGCCCCGCCGCACGCCGCCGTCGAGCACGAGCGGGATCGCGCCCGCGACGGCCTCGGCCAGCGCGGGCAGAGCGTCCACAGTAGACACGGCGGTGTCGAGCTGACGGCCGCCGTGGTTCGACACCACGAGCCCGTCGACGCCCGCCTCGACCGCGAGCCGGGCGTCGTCCGGGTGCAGCACTCCCTTGAGCAGCACGGGAAGCGCGGTCGTGCGTTTCAGCCAGGCCACGTGCTCCCACGTGAACCCGGCCGACATCTCGATGTCGCGCACGCGGCCCGAGCCGTCGCGCAGGTTCTCCACGACCAGCCCGGGCGGCAGGTCGTGGAAACCGTTGCGGTGGTCGCGTTCGCGCCGGCCGAACACCGGCGAGTCGACCGTGACCACGAACGCCCGCACGCCCGCGCGTTCGGCCCGGCGCACCACGGACTCCGTGAACTCCAGATCCGGCTGCAGGTAGAGCTGGAACCACAGCGCCGGGTCGGCCGCGGCCTGGCGCGCGGCGTCGGCGATGTCCTCCACCGCCGTGGTCGCGGCCATGCTCACCACCAGCACCGTGCCGGCTTTCGCGACCGCTTTCGCCGTCGCCGCCTCACCGTCGGGGTGCGCGAGCCGGTGGAACGCCGTCGGCGACACCAGCACCGGCATCGACAGCGGCGAGCCGACCAGCTCCGTCGCCAGGTCGCGCTTGGCCGCGCCCCGCAGCACGCGGGGCACGAGCACGCGCCGGGAGAACGCCTCTTCGTTGGCCCGCAGCGTCAGCTCGTCGCCGGCGGCACCCGCGTAGAAGTCGTAGTGCACCGGGTCGAGCCGCTCGCGTGCCGCGGCTTCGAGCTCCGCGATCGTGCGCACGGCTCAGGCCAGCTGGTCGGTGAAGAACTTCGTGAGCGCCTCCACGTGCACGGGGCGATCCCACTCGTTCTCGAGGTTCTCCGTCACGTGGTGCGTGGCCACGAGCTCGCCGCGCCGGTAGTGGCGGACGATCGGGTGCAGGTAGTGGCCCTCGCCGTTGTCGTTGGCGACGTCCTGGCTCGCCCGCTTCACGGTGAAGTCGAACGGGTCGACCTTGTCGTGGTCGGGGCCGTAGTCGAGCGTGATGAGGAAGGCGTTTTCGGCGTCGCTGAGCGGGGTGTCGGCGAAGCGGGCCACCGGCATCTCTTCGAGGTAGCGGGCCTGGCCGCCCTCGACGACGAGGATGTCGGCGAGGAAACCGAACTGCTGGAACAACGCCGACGTCCGGTTGATCCGCTTGAGCACGGCGTCCACGAGCTCGCCGGTCTCGGCCTTGAGCACGGTCTGCGGCCACTCGTTGTCGTGGTAGCGCTCTTCGAGCACCTTCGACAGCGCTCGCACGCCGTAGCGGAAGCCGTGGATGAAGCCGCTGGTGGCCTTCTTGAAGTCGCGGGCCTGGGTGATCGTGCCGGCGAAGTAGAGGCCGGGCACGTTCACCGACTCCCACGACGACGTCTGAGCCGGGAAGCGGTCGTTGATCGTGAGCTCGGGGCGGCAGTCCTCGTCGAACATCGAGGCGTCGAAGCGGAAGCCGGTGGCGGCGATCACGCGGTCGTAGCGGATCTCCTTCACCACCTCGTCGGCACGGGTGAAGGCGAACTTCACGTGGTAACCGTCTTCGTCCTTGCGGATCTCGCGCACGTCGCCGTCGAGGATCGCGTGCTGCAGCTTGAGCTGGTACATGTCGAGCACGCCCGCGTTGAACGCGCGCAGGTGGCCGACGAAGTGCGTGCGCCAGGCGAGCTTCACCGGCCGCGGACCGGCGACGTGCAGCACGGCCGCGTAGGCGTTGATGCTGTCGGCGGTCTCGAAGGCCGAGTTGGCCTTGCCGAGGATGAGCACCCGCTTGTTGGTGAACTGCGCGGGGTCGGTGTCGAAGTCGGCGTACTGGTCGACGAGCTCCATGCCCGGAACGTCGGGGATGTACGGCTTGGTCACACCGGTCGCCATGATCAGGCGCTTCGTGGAGTAAGTGTTTCCGTCGCCGTCGGTGAGCGTGAAGAGAGCGCTTTCCACGTCACGGCTGATCCGCGTCACCCGGGTGTCGTAGCGGATGGCGATTTTGTGCTTCGCCGCGTAGTCGGCGGTGTAGCGGACGAACGTCTCGGCCGGCGGGAAGAGCTCGGCGCTGTAGTCGGTGAACAGCAGGGGGTCGGGACCGTCGTCGAGGAGTGAATTCCAGTCGACGCGCAGGTTGAGCTCCGGGTCCGTCCAGCCCGTGTGCTTCTTGTTGATCGAGATCAGCGTGCGGTGACGCGGGAACCTGGTGAAGAACGTGGCCGGCGTGGGACCCGCTTCGAGCAAGAGGTAGCGGTGACCCGCCCGTTCGAGCTGCCGGCCGAGCTGCAGGCCCGCGGGCCCCGCGCCGACCACCAGATAGTCCAGAACGTCGTCCACCACACCGGCCTCCAGCCTCGATCTTCGCCTGACGGCCGACAGCCTGAACCGGAGATCTCAGAAAAGGCTCAGAGATCCCGATCAGCGGGTGGGCGAAAATCCGGGAAGGGCACCTCGGGGGAATCCGCGTCCCTCGAGGTGCCCTTGCCGGTCGGGTGGCTCAGCGTGACAGGAGCTTCATCGCCGTCTCGGAGTAGCGCGGGCCGGCCACCTCGGCGGCGGGCACGGCGGTCTCGATCGCCCGGATGTCCTCTTCGGACAGTTCGAGCGCGACGGCGGCGACGTTCTCTTCGAGGTACTTGCGCCGCTTCGTGCCCGGGATCGGTGCCACGTCCTCACCCTGCGCCTGCACCCAGGCGAGCGCGAGCTGACCCGCGGTCACACCCTTCTTCTCGGCCAGCGCACGCAGCGCCTCGACCATCGCGAGGTTCTTCTCGAGGTTCCCCTCGGCGAAGCGCGGCTGCGTCTGACGGCGGAAGTCGTCCTCGCCGAAGTCCGCGGCCGAGGTGAACTTGCCGGTCAGGAACCCGCGGCCGAGCGGCGAGTACGGCACCAGGCCGATGCCGAGCTCGCGGCACGCCGGCACCACGGCGTCCTCGATGTCGCGCGACCACAGCGACCACTCCGTCTGCACGGCCGAGATCGGGTGCACCGCGTGGGCGCGCCGGATCGTCTCGGCGCCGGCCTCGGACAGGCCGAGGTGGCGCACCTTGCCCTGCCGCACCAGCTCGGCCATGGCCCCGACCGTCTCCTCGATGGGCACGTTGGGGTCCACGCGGTGCTGGTAGTAGAGGTCGATGTGGTCGGTCCCCAAGCGCCGCAACGAGTTTTCGACGGCTTCGCGCACGTACGCCGCGTCGCCGCGCACCCCGCGCTTGCTCGGGTCTTCGCGGTCGCGCACGAAGCCGAACTTCGTGGCGAGCACGACCTGGTCGCGCCGGTCGGCGATCGCGCGGCCGACGAGCTCTTCGTTGTCCCCCATGCCGTACATGTCGGCGGTGTCGAGCAGGGTCACGCCCAGCTCCAGCGCGCGGTGGATGGTGGCGATCGACTCGGTGTCGTCACCCTCGCCGTAGAACTCGCTCATCCCCATGCAGCCGAGGCCCTGCGCGCTCACTTCGAGCGTGCCGAGGCGGCGCACAGGCAGTGTCGATCCAGCCATGTTCTCTCCTGGAGTTCGGTCTGTGAAGGGCCCCGGAATGTCCTGGGGCCCTTCACGGAACGGGGTTTACTTGCCGGCCGCGCGCGCGAGCCGCTCGGGGTAGCGCGCCCCGGCCACGGCGTCGGCCGGCGCCGCCTGCTCGATCGCGGCGAGGTCCTCTTCGGACAGTTCGAGCTGCGCCGCGGCGACGTTCTCTTCGAGGTACTTGCGCCGCTTCGTGCCCGGGATCGGCACCACGTCCTCGCCTTGGGCCTGCACCCAGGCGAGTGCGAGCTGTCCGGCGGTCACGCCCTTCTTCTCGGCCAGCGCGCGCAAAGCGTCCACAATGGCCATGTTCTTCTCGAAGTTCCCGTCGGCGAAGCGCGGCATCCCGCGGCGCATGTCGTCTTCGGGCAGGTCCTTCATCGACGTCACGGCTCCGGTCAGGAAACCGCGGCCCAGCGGCGAGAACGGCACCACGCCGATGCCCAGCTCACGGCAGGTCGCGAGGATATCGTCCTCGATGCCGCGCGTCCACAGCGACCACTCGCTCTGCAGCGCCGTGACCGGGTGCACCGCGTGGGCGCGCCGGATCGTGTCGGCATTCGCCTCGGAAATCCCGGCGTAGCGGATCTTCCCGGCGGCCACCAGCTCGGCCAGCGCGCCCCACGTCTCCTCGACAGGAGTGTCCGGGTCCACGCGGTGCTGGTAGTAGAGGTCGATGTGGTCGACGCCCAGACGCTGCAGCGACTCGTCGCAGCACTGCTTCACGTACGCGGCGTCGCCGCGCGCGCTCATGCCGCCGTCCTTCCACACGATGCCGAACTTCGTGGCCAGCACCACCTGGTCGCGCCGGTCCGCGATCGCGCGGCCGACCAGCTTCTCGTTCTCCCCCGCCCCGTACACGTTGGCCGTGTCCAGGAGCGTCACGCCCAGCTCCAGCGCGCGGTGCACGGTGGCGATCGACTCGGTGTCGTCGTCCCGCACCCCGTACGCCTGGCTCATCCCCATGCAGCCCAGGCCCTGGGCGCTTACTTCCAGCTCACCGAGTTTCCTCGTAGCGATCACGCGGAGATCTCCTCCATGGCGGATACGTGGCCGAGGACCTTGCGTTCCACCTGGTCGTAGTTGCTGATCTTGTAGTCCAGAATGTCCAGGCACCCCTGGAGCTCGGCGATCCGGTCGGCCACCGACTGGCGTTGCTCGACGAGGATCGCCTTGCGGCGCCCGGCGCTCGCGACGCCGTGGCGCCGCAGTGACGCGTACTCGCGCATGCTCTTGATGGGCATGCCGGTGAGCCGCAGCTTGGTGAGGAACCCGAGCCAGTTCAGATCGTCGTCCGAATACGCGCGTCGCCCCGCCGCGTCGCGGGCCGGCGGGTCCAGGAGCTTGATCCGCTCGTAGTACCGAAGGGTGTCGATCGACAGGCCGCTACGTCGTGCGGCTTCCGCTATCGAGTAGCTCATACGCTCGACAGTACGACCTGGAGTGCGCTCCAGGTCAAATCCCGACCGGGTGGGGTGATGCCTGGATTGCGCAGGTCAGCAGGCGACGAGCGCCACAATGCCGGCCGCGTGGAGCGGATCGGCCGAGGCGTGACCGTCCCGGAACCGCTCCCCGAGTACCGGATCACCCTTCGAAGGGTCGCGTACCGTAACACCGTTGCGTTACGCTGAGCGCATGCCCCGTCCCCGTACGCACGACGAAGCCCTCCGGCTGAAGCTGCTGGACCGGGCCGGCGAGCTGATCTCCGCCGACGGCCCGAAGGCCCTGTCCCTGCGCAAGCTGGCCGCCGACGCCGGGACGTCGACCACGGCCGTGTACTCACTGTTCGGCAGCAAGCCCGACCTGGTCAACGCGCTGTACGTCGAGGGCTTCCGCCGCTTCGGCGAGCGGCTGAACGCCGTGGAGCGGACCGGCGACGCCGTCGCGGACCTGGTGCGCCTCGGCGTCGCCTACCGCGCCAGCGCGCAGGCCGATCCGCACCTGTACGCGATCATGTTCACCCGTTCCGTGCCCGGCTTCGAGCCCAACGCCGAGGCCGACCGCCTCGCCCGCGCGACCCTCGAGCCGCTCGAGGACACCGTCCGCCGCGGGATCGCGTCGGGGCAGTTCGCGGACGTCGCACCCGAGGCGATCATCGTCAGCTCGTGGGGACTCGTGCACGGGCTGGTGTCGCTGGAGCTGTCGGGGAACCTGCCGCCGGAGTTCAGCGTGAGCGGCGCGTACGAGGAAGCCCTGCGCGCCAACGCTTCCGGCTGGCTGAAGTGACCGAGCCCGGCGTGAGCGCCACGGCGCTGATGATCGCCGCCGCCCGCGCCATCGAGACCCACCGCCCCGACGGCCTCATCCGTGACGAATGGGCCGAACGCTTCGTCCGCGCGGCCGAAGACGTCCGGCTGCCCACCCGCATCGAGGACGTCGAAGGAGGCGACGCCGACCCGCTCTGGGGTCGCGGCGGCAGCTACTCCGGCCTGCGCACCCGCGCCTTCGACGACTTCCTCCTGGCCGCGAGCAAGACCGTCACCCAGGCCGTGCTCCTCGGCTCCGGCCTCGACACCCGCGCCTGGCGCCTCGACCTGCCCGCCGGCCTGCGGTTCTTCGAGCTGGACCGCGCGCCGACGTCCTCGGCTTCAAACGCCGCGTCCTCGCCGGAGCCCCGCCGCGCGTCGAGCACCGCTTCCTCGTCGCCGACCTGGCCGAAGGCTGGGCCGCCGTGCTCGCCGACGCGGGCTTCGACCCCGCCGAGCCCACCGCCTGGCTCGTCGAAGGCGTGCTGCCCTACCTCTCCGGCGCCGCCGAGGCCCGGCTGATGGCCGACGTCGACCGCCTTTCCGCACCCGAGAGCCAGATCGGGTACGAAATCGTGCTCGGCCAGGAAGACGACACCCTGCGCTCGCACGACCTCTACACCGCCATCTAGGCCGGCACCGGCACCGACATCGGCCGCCTCTTCGACGACGGCACCCGCCCCGGCCCCGCCGTCGTCGACCCGATCACCCGGATCCGCTGGGTGTTCGGGTCGAAGCCGCTCAGAACAGCTTGAGCGACGCCTCGATCACCACGTTGCCCGCGGCGTCGTAGGCCTTCACGTTCGCCCTCGCGTCCACAGTGGACGAATTGTCGGCGTCGCTGTGCCAGATCGCGAACGTTCCGTGCGCCACCGTCGCATCCTTCGGCGTCCCTCCCGGGTAGGTGACCGAAACCCTCGTCACGTTCTCGGGCACGCCCCCGGCGAACACGAGCCGCTCCGGCTCGCCCGTGTCCTTCACCGGCGCCAACACCGGGACAAGCGCACCGCCGGCGGCGCCCGCCTTCAGCTCCTGCGCCGAGGATGGGTCGATCGCGTAGTAGGTGGCTCCGGCCCTTCCCGGATACGGACGCGCCGAGCAGGTCAGCACGTGCTGCCCCAGCCGGGCGACGACCAGCTTGCGGTCGTTCCAGGTCAGATACGCCCCGGCGACGTAGGCACCTCGGTCGGGCACCTGCTGCGGAGCGGACGCGAGGCATTCGTCGAGGAACCGGCCGGCCTCGGACCGGCGCTCCGCCGGCACCGGCCGGTCGACCCTGACGGTGAGCGCGGCCGGGGCCGAGACGAGGGCGGACGGGTCCACCTCGCTGCCCTCCGGCCCCAAGGCGAGCCGCACCGCCGGGCCCGCGCCGGTGAACACCGCGAACTGGTGCGACAGCGGCGAGACCCACGCTGCCGTCGGCCCGTCCGGCTGCAGCGTCACGCCGGGCGTGACGGCCCGCACGCCCCGCCACATCGGGTCCGCCAACCCCGCCACCAGGCCATCGGCCGTGCGCAGGTACACCTTGGCCTGGGACCCGGGCACGGGCGAAGGAACCGCGTCGGGGTCCGAGACGGTCACCGTCGTGGCGGTCGTCTCGCAGAACAGCGGCCGGCCGTCGATCATCGCCGCCGTCACCGTCGCGCCGCCGTGGTTCAGGATGAACGGGATGTCCCAGGCGCTCGGATCGGCGATGGTCGGGTAATAGGGCTTCATCGCGTTCCGGCAGCGGTCGAGTATGTCGTGACCCGGGTCGCGCCTTGCGGCGGGAGCGAGCGGTCCCGCCGAGTCGCCGCGCGGTACGCCGGCCGCGAACACGACACCGGTGGCCACCACCACGACGGCCGCCGCGACGAGCCACGCGGAACGCCGCCGGTGAGCCGGCTGCTTTTCCTCGGCGAGCCCGGCCCGCACCCGCAGCCGGATGCGGTCGCGCACCTCGGGCGGGAGTTCGCGGCGCGGCGGGAGGTTGTCGATCATTTGTCCTCCAGAGTCTTCTCGTCGAGGAGGGCACGCAGGTGGGCTCGCGCCCGGGACAGGTGCGAGCGGACGGTGACCTCCGCGACTTCGAGCAGCGCCGCCGCATCGGCGGTCGGCAGGTCGCCCAGGAGGCACAGCTCCACGACCTGGCGCTGCGCCTTGGGCAACCCGGAGACGGCCGCGATGACTTCTTTCAGGCGTGCTTCGCCGTCGAGCTGGGCCGCGACTTCGTCGGCGTGGTCCGACACCGCCGGCGGCTCGGGAATGCGCGTCAGCAGTTTCAGGCGACGGCGCGCGCCGCGGTGTTCCGTGCGGGCGAGGTTGCCCGCGACGGTGTACAGCCACGGCAGCGCGCTGTCCCTGATCAGCTTCAGCTCGGCCCGCTTGCGCCAGGCGATCAGGAACGTGTTCGACGTCAGGTCCTCGGCGAGCGCCCACGACCCGGTCAGCCGGTAGGCGTGGTTCCACACCGCCTGCGCATGGCGTTCGAACAGCTCGCCGAACGCCCTCTCGTCCCCGCCCGCCGCGCGCCCGAAGAGCTCGGCGTCCACGGCTTCCCCTTGGATGGTCACACCGGGAAGTGGCCGGGAACGTCGGAAGTGTTGTGGGTGTTTTCTCGTGGTTCAGACCGCTGGGTCAGGCGGCTTGGTCAGACCGCGCCGTACTGGCGGTCTCCCGCGTCGCCGAGCCCGGGGACGATGAAGCCGGAGTCGTTGAGCCGCTCGTCGATGCTCGCGGTGACCACGCGCACCGGCAGCCCGGTCTTCTCCAGGTGCTCCAGACCTTCGGGCGCGGCCAGGGCGCAGATGGCCGTGACGTCGGTGGCGCCCCGGTCGGTGAGCAGCCGGATGGTGTACTCCATCGAGCCCCCGGTGGCGAGCATCGGGTCGAGCACCATCACGGGCCGGTCGGCCAGCGACTCCGGCAGCGACTCCAGGTAGGGCGTCGGCTTGAGGGTTTCCTCGTCACGCGCGAGCCCGACGAACCCCATCTGCGCGTCGGGGATCATCTTGTGCGCCTCGTCGGCCATGCCCAGGCCGGCGCGCAGCACGGGGACCAGCAGCGGCGGGCTGGCCAGCCGGTAGGCCTCCGTGCGCGCGACGGGCGTGTGGATCCGCTCGGTGCGCACCGGCACGTCTCGGGTGGCTTCGTACACCAGCATCACGGTCAGCTCGTGCAGCGCGGCCCGGAACGCCGCGCTGTCCGTCCGCGCGTCACGCATCGTGGAGAGGCGGGCCTTGGCCAGCGGGTGATCGACGACGTGCACATCCATGCCGCCTAACTTAGCTGCCTGGTGTCGTCCGCGTCTCGGCTCATCTCGTAGTAGTTCACCGCCTCGAAGAAATGCCCGACGACCGGAGCCAGCTTGTCGAACGGCCACGCCGGCACATCCGCGACGTTCGCATCATCCGGCGGCTCGATGCAGACGATCATCCTCCAGTTGGCGTACGATCCACTGATCTTCCAAGACTGGCGCATGGGTTTCCTCCTCCGCGAGAACACGAGCCAAACGTTCTCCCGATGCCAGAACCGCACGCAACCTTCCTTCAGGTGAGCGATCTTTCGTGCCACCATGGCAAGAGGACAAAGTGTGCCCATGACGAAGAACAAAGGGGTCTCCGTTCGGCAGCGGAGAGTTTCCGGAGAACTGCGCCGCCTGCGGTTGCTGCGGAAGATGACCTGCAAACAGGTGGCCGAAGGCGTGGACTTCTCGGAGAGCAAGATCTCCCGCATGGAAACGGGCGACCGCGGCCTGTATCCCGACGACGTCGCCGCGATCCTGGGTTTCCTGCAGGCCCCGTCGGATCTGCGGCAAGAGCTCATGGCCCTCGTGAGGGGCGGCGAGGAGCGCAACTGGCATGAAGTGAACGGGAAATTGCCACCGACGTGGAAGGACCTGATCCGGTTCGAGGAGCAGGCTTCGGCCATCAAGAACTATGAGACTCTGCTGATCCCCGGCATCGCGCAGATCCCCGAGTACACCCGAGCGCTGCTTCACGGTGGCGATCACAACCTGACCGACCCTGAACTCGAAGGACTAGTCGCCGCCCGGATCAAGCGCCAGCTGATTCTGAGCCGAAGAGACGCTCCTGCCTTCCATGTCATGGTCGATGAGATGGCTCTGCACCGACCGATCGGCGATCAGGAAACCATGCGCGCCCAGCTTCGCCACCTCCTGACCCTTGGGCGCAGATCGAACGTCACGTTCCAGATCGTGCCCTTTTCAACTCGTGCACATGCCGGGCTTCGCGGTCCATTCGTTCTCCTCGAGTTCTTCAACGAACCCACGCTGGCACACGTCGAGAGCCGAGGGACAAGCAGCTTCCTCGAAGAGGATGACTTTGTCGACAACGTCAAGGCCGCTTGGCGTGATATTCGCTCCATCGCGCTGTCAACTGGCGACTCGGCCCGGATGATTGCCGATATCATCGGCGAGCCGACACCAGCTGAGGAGTACGAACCATGATCGCCCCAGACTTCGCCCAGGCCGCGTGGCGCAAGAGTTCCTACACCACGAACGACTCCAACTGCGTCGAGTTCGCGGCCTGGCACAAGAGCTCGCACAGCACAGACCAGTCGATCTGCGTCGAGGTCGCCACCTCACCGGTCGAGATCGGGATCCGCGACACGAAGGACCGCGCGGGCGGCCACCTCACCGTGTCGCCGGCCGCGTGGACTGCGTTCCTCAGCTCCGCGCGCTAGCGAACCAGCGAACCCACCGCCGCTGCCAGGCCGTTTCGACGGCCCGGTGGTGGTGGTTCTCGCGTACCCACTCGATGGCGTCGTCCGGGGACAAGCCGGCAATGGTGGCAAGGCAGGCGAGGACCGTGCCGGTGCGGCCGACGCCTCCGTAGCAGGCCACCTCCACCGATTCCCCCGCCAGCGCGCGGGCGTGCAGCGCGAGGATCTTGCGCCGCGCGTCGGCCCAGTTCAGCGGTAGCAGGAAGTCCGGCCAGCGGATCCAGTCGTGGTCCCAGGTGAGACTGTCGTCGTGTTTGCGGCGCAGGCGGTTCGACCCCAGGTAGAGGCCGTAAGTCGGAGCCGGGCCCTCGGGCGCGGGCCGGCCGAGTCCGCGGCCACGGACCTGAGCGCCGTCGGGCAGTGCGAGGGTCCCCACCAGTGCAGATGCCATCGCCCCATCTTGGCCCTTATCCGTCGTTCGATGGACCCCGGACCACCCCCGATCGGGCTAGGCTGCCCCGGGTGAGTGACGACGCAGCCCTTCCGAGCCCCGACCAGATGCGGGCCTCCGACGCCGACCGCGAGCAGGTCGCGCAGGTTCTGCACCAAGCGCTGTCCGAGGGCCGCATCACGATGACGGAGCTCGAGGAGCGGCTCTCCACTGTCTACGCGGCGAAGACCATCGGCGAGCTGAAGCCCGTGACCCGCGACCTGCCGATCGGCGCCACGCCGTCAACGCCCTCTTCGGCTCTGCAGCCGGCCACCAGCCGCGCCCTCGGCCTCCCCGACAGCCGCATCGGCGGCCACCCGGGCTCGAACGTCTCGATCGGCGTCCTCTCCGGCGCCGTCCGCAAGGGCAGCTGGGTCCTCCCGCCGCAGCACACCAGCGTCGCCTTCTGGGGCGGCACGGAGATCGACCTCCGCAGCGCCCGCTTCGCCGACAAACAGTCAACCATCACCGCCGTCGCCATCATGGGCGGCATCGAGATCACGGTCCCCGACGACATCAACGTCGACGTCACCGGCCTCGGCCTCATGGGCGGCTTCGTCCTCGAAGACAAGTCCGGCGCCCCACCCGCCCCCCCCACCGCCCCCACCCTGACCATCAACGGCCTCGCCTTCTGGGGCGGCGTGGTCGTGTACCGCAAGAAGGCGAAGAAGGACAACCGGCAGATCGAGTCGTGAGCGCGTTGTCTAGAAGTGAGCATGTGAATCCGGGCATCGCCGCCGCCCGCCGTCTGGCCGAGCTGGGCTGCTGCACCATCGCGCCCGGTCTGACCGACGCCGAATTCGCCCGCATCGAGGCCGAACACGGCTTCGAATTCGCCGACGACCACCGAGCGTTCCTCGCGGCCGGGTTGCCGATGAACAGCCCGTTCGTCCCGGAACCGGATACCTGGACCACCTGGGAAAAACCGTGGCCCGAGTGGCGCGACGGCGACCCCGTCGAACTCCGCAAGCAGCTCGATTGGCCGGTCGACTACCTGCTGTGGGACGTCGAGAAGATCGGATACTGGCGCCCGGACTGGGGCACTCGGCCGGAGTCGCTCGAGGCAGCCCTTCAGGTGGCCCGCCTGGCCCTGGCCGACGTGCCGAGGCTGGTGCCTGTCTACGCACACCGCTTCCTCCCCGCCGGCCGCGGCACTTCCGGACACCCCGTCCTGTCAGTACGGGGCACGGACACCATTTACTTCGGCACCGACTTGGCCGAATACATCGACCGGGAGTTCGAAGAACCCACACCCGAACTTCCGGACGACTGGTCGCCCCAAGCCACGGTCCCGTTCTGGCGCGACTACGTCGCTCCGCCATTCACCGGCCGCACAACCACGTGATCCGAATTCCAGTCGCGCCTTCGATCTAGCCCGGTGGTTCACCGGCTCGGCAAGCCCCGGTCGGGATCTGTGGACAACTCCCCCGACCCCGGGTGGTCATCCCCAGATTTCCGTGAGTGACCCGGCACAGGACGTGGCCCACCTACACTCACAGGCATGACCACAACCACCAGCCCGAACGCGGCGCCGGACACCCCGGCGCCGCTGGCGGACGTGACTCGCGACGAGGCGAGCCTGCGGCGGTTCCTGCACGGGCTGCTCGGCGTCGACCAGGTCGGGGTCGAGCAGCGAGCGGCGGCCTTGGGCACACGCAGCATCAAGAAAGACGCCAAGCGCTGGGCGATCGACACCGCCATCTCGATGGTCGACCTGACCACGCTCGAAGGCGCCGACACACGGGGCAAGGTCCGCGGGCTCGCGGCGAAGGCCCTGCGCCCGGACCCGGAGCGGCAGGATTGCCCGCGCGTGGCCGCCGTGTGCGTGTACCCCGACATGGTCGAGGCCGCGGTCGACGCGCTCAAGGGCAGCGCCGTGCACGTGGCGAGCGTCGCGACCGGGTTCCCGTCCGGGCGCACCAGCCGAGAGGTCAAGCTGGCCGACACGCGCCTCGCCGTGGAGTACGGCGCCGACGAGGTCGACATGGTGATCGACCGCGGCGCGTTCCTCGAGGGCCGCTACATGGACGTCTTCGACGAGATCCGCGCGATCAAGGCGGCGTGCGGCGAAGCGCACCTGAAGGTGATCCTGGAAACCGGCGAGCTGGCCACGTACGACAACGTCCGCCGCGCGTCGTGGCTCGCGCTGCTGGCGGGTGGTGACTTCATCAAGACGTCCACCGGCAAGGTCTCCCCCGCCGCGACGCTGCCGGTCACCCACGTGATGCTGCAGGCGGTGCACGACTGGCACGAGCAGACCGGCGAGCTGCGCGGCGTGAAGCCCGCGGGCGGCATCCGCACGACCAAGGACGCGATCAAGTACCTGGTCGCCGTGCACGAGGTGGCCGGCGAGCAGTGGCTGACCCCGGACCTGTTCCGCTTCGGCGCGTCCAGCCTGCTCAACGACCTGCTGCTACAGCGGCGCACCCAGGTGGACGGCCACTACAGCGGCCCCGACTACGTGACGGTGGACTGACATGGGCATCTTCGAATACGCCCCCGCGCCCGAGTCGCGCGACATCGCGAACCTCAAGGACCACTACCGGCCGTTCATCGGCGGCGAGTTCGTCGACGGTTCGGGCGAGCCGCTCAAGACGGTGAACCCCGCCACCGAGGAGATCCTCGCCGAGGTCGGCACGGCGTCGGTGTCCGATGTGGACACTGCCGTGCGCGCGGCCCGCGCCGCCTACGAGACGGTCTGGTCGCGGATGCCGGGCAGCGAACGGGCGAAGTACCTGTTCCGCATCGCACGCCTGATCCAGGAGCGCTCGCGTGAGCTGGCCGTGCTGGAGTCGCTCGACAACGGCAAGCCCATCAAGGAATCGCGCGATTCCGACATCCCCACGGCCGCCGCGCACTTCTTCTACCACGCCGGCTGGGCCGACAAGCTGGCGTACGCGGGCTACGGCCCGAACCCGAAGCCGCTGGGCGTCGCGGGTCAGGTGATCCCGTGGAACTTCCCGCTGCTGATGCTGGCGTGGAAGATCGCTCCCGCGCTGGCCACGGGCAACACCGTCGTCCTCAAGCCGGCGGAGACCACGCCGCTCACCGCGCTGGTGTTCGCGGAGATCTGCCAGCAGGCCGAACTCCCGCCGGGTGTCGTGAACATCCTGCCGGGCGCCGGGGACATCGGCGCGGCCGTGGTGGAACACGGTGACATCGACAAGATCGCGTTCACCGGCTCCACCGAGGTCGGCAAGCTGATCCAGCGCACAGTGGCGGGCACGCGCAAGAAGCTCACGCTGGAGCTGGGCGGCAAGGCGGCCAACGTCGTGTTCGACGACGCGCCGCTCGACCAGGCCGTGGAGGGGATCGTCAACGGGATCTTCTTCAACCAGGGCCACGTCTGCTGCGCGGGTTCGCGGCTGCTGGTGCAGGAATCCGTGGCCGAGGAGGTCCTGGAAAAGCTGCGCTACCGCGTCTCGACGCTGCGGATGGGCGACCCGCTCGACAAGAACACCGACATCGGCGCCATCAACTCCGCCGAGCAGCTGGCGAAGATCCGCGGACTCGTGGAATCGGGCGACGCGGAGGGCGCGCAGCGCTGGACCAGCCCGTGCCCGGTGCCCGACCGCGGGTTCTTCTTCGCTCCCACGGTGTTCTCGGACGTGCACCAGTCGATGCGGATCGCGCGCGAGGAGATCTTCGGGCCGGTGCTGTCGGTGCTCACGTTCCGCACGCCGGACGAGGCCGTCGCGAAGGCCAACAACACGCCGTACGGGCTGTCGGCCGGCATCTGGACCGAGAAGGGCTCGCGCATCCTCTGGATGGCGAACAAGCTCCGGGCCGGCGTCGTCTGGGCCAACACGTTCAACCGCTTCGACCCCGCCGCGCCGTTCGGCGGCTACCAGGAGTCCGGGTTCGGCCGCGAGGGCGGGCGCACTGGGCTGGAGGCCTACCTCGATGTCTGACCGGATCTCAGTCGCCAAGACGTACAAGCTCTACATCGGCGGGGTCTTCCCCCGCTCGGAGTCGGGCCGGGTCTACCCCGTCACCGACCCGCAGGGGAAGTTCCTGGCCAACGCGGCGCACGCGTCGCGCAAGGACGTGCGCGACGCCGTGGTGGCGGCGCGCAAAGCGTTCCCCGGCTGGTCCGGTGCCACGGCCTACAACCGCGGCCAGGTGCTCTACCGCGTCGCCGAGATGCTGGAGGGCCGGCGCGAGCAGTTCGTGAGCGAGGTCGCCGCGTCGGAAGGTCTCGCGCCGAGCCGGGCGGAGTCCCTTGTGGACGCCGCCATCGACCGCTGGGTCTGGTACGCCGGGTGGACGGACAAGATCGCGTCGGTGCTCGGCGCGGCGAATCCCGTTGCGGGGCCGTACTTCTCGTTCACCGTGCCCGAGCCCACGGGCGTGGTCGGCGTGCTCGCGCCACAGGAGTCGTCGCTGCTCGGCCTGGTGAGCGTGCTGGCGCCGGTGCTGGCCGGTGGTTCCACGGCCGTCGTCGTGTCGAGCGCCGAGCGTCCGCTGCCGGCGATCACGCTGTCGGAGGTCCTGGCGACGTCCGATCTGCCGGGCGGCGTCGCCAACGTGCTGACCGGCCGCGCGGCCGAGCTCGGCCCGTGGCTGGCCTCGCACGGTGACGTCAACGCCCTCGACCCCACCGGCGCCACGCCGGAGGACCGCATCACGCTGGCGCGCGAGGCGGCGGGCACCGTCAAGCGGGTGCTCACGGTCCCCGACGCCGAACCCGACTGGACGCCGACGCCGGATCTCTCCCGGCTGCGGCGATACCTGGAGGCGAAGACCGTCTGGCACCCGCTGGGCGTCTGAGCCGGCCCGGACCAAGAGAAAGGCGGGCGGCACCCCCTGGTGTGCCGCCCGCCCCTGGAACAAGAGCTGTCACGCAGTCGGCGCGAGCCCCCGCGTCACGGCGCCGACGTCGATGGTGTGGCTGACCGAGTCGGCGTCGACCACGCCGAGGGTCCAGTCCACGGTGACGTTCGGGTTGATGTAGTCACCGTGCTGGTTGGAGTCGGACGGCGCCACGACGTTGACCGCGTTGGGCGTCTGCTGCTGCGCGTAGGGCTCGATGCCGGTCCAGTGCAGCGGCACGTAGGCCGAGGAACCGTCGACGAGCGCCACTGCGGGCGCGTCCGCCGGGGCCGTGTTGTTGATCAGCACGTTGTGCGCGCCGACGAGGTCCACCTCGAGGTTGCCGGGCAGGTAGCAGCGCTCGCCCGGGTTGGCGGTGAACTGCAGGGCGCCGTAGCGGTTGCCCGCGCCCGCACCGCCGTAGACGAGCTTCGAGGTGAACTGGTTCGACGTGCACGGCTGAACAGACGACGCAGGCGACGCAGACGAAGCAGGCGCGGCGCTCGCGGTCCCGGCGGCCAGAGCCGTTGCCCCGGCGGCGATCCCGGCCACGGCGACGGCGGCGGCAACGCGGCTGATGGTCTTGCGTGTGGTCATTTCGGACTCTCCCCTTGTTCGAACCCCGGGCGGCCTCTCCGCCCGGCAGAACGACCGTTTTGGTGATTCATTCCCCTCGGTCGCTCTCACCGGGAAAGACGTCCACGTCACAGTCGGGATGTCCGATTGTGGGATCAGCCGCAGAAACGCAACCCCAGCCACCCCGAAGCGTCACAAAGAGTGAACGCGCGCGCGGGCGCGGTTCAGTTGATCAGCGCGCTTCAGTTGATGTCGTGCCGCCCCAGCGGCCGGCCCGGCAACGGCGTCCCGGGCCGGGCCTGCAGCCCGTCGATCATGATCGCGATGCTGCGCTCGGTGGACATCCGGGCGACTTCCGGCGAACGAGACTCCAGCTGACGCAGCAGCAGCGCGAACAGCATGGCCACGTCGCCCTCCGCGACGTCCGGGCGCAACGTCCCCTCGTTCTGCGCGCCCCGCACCATCGCTTCCAGCTCGACCAGCAGCTCTTCGCGCAGCGTCGCGATCGCCGGGTCTTCCTTCAGGATCTCGTGCGCCTTCTTCGACAACATCGCCAGCTGCACGGAAAGGTGCAGCTCAACGGACTGGTGCAGCAGCCGCACCAGCGCGCACCAAGCGGTGGGCTCCTGCTCGGCCGCCTCACGCGCGTCGTCCAGCACCCGCGAGAAGTTGTCGACGGCCACCGCCCGGATCAGCGCTTCGCGGTCCGGGAAACGTCGGTACAGCGTGCCGACGCCGACGCCGGCCGCGCGCGCGATCTCCTCCATCGGCACCTCAGGCCCGAACTCCGCGAAGATCGTGCGCGCCGCGGCGATGATCTGGTCGCGGTTGCGCCGCGCATCCGCGCGCAAGGGGACCTGGGGATCCGCGCTCATGGCCCACCTTCCGCTCGCCGGGAACTCGTTACGCGCGCAAATTCTCGCATGGACAGCGCTCCACGCACTGCGACCACAGCCCGTCACCCCTTTGCTAGTGGACGAAGATCCTCCGTTTCGGTACCGTGGGCAATGAACCGGAATGTAATCCTCCACATACATTGCGTAAAGGTTCGAAACCACCAAAAGGGGATCCCACCATGACAGAAGTTGCCGAACCCGAGCTCGCCAGCTTCCCGATGGCGCGCACGTGCCCGTTCGCGCCGCCGCCGGAGTACAAGCGTTTCGAGGACGAGCGCGCGAAGCTCGTCGAGCTCGACTCCGGGCAGCGCGCCTGGGTGCTGTCGAAGCACGAGGACGTGCGCGCGATGCTGAACGACCCCAGGTTCAGCTCCAACCGCTTCAACCCCGGCTTCCCGGTCCTGTTCCGCGACGGAGCCCCGCGGCGCGAACGCAAGCTCAACCCGTCGCTGATCAACATGGACGCGCCGGAGCACGGCCCCGCGCGCCGCGAGGTCGTCGGCGAGTTCACCGTGAAGCGGATGAAGGCGCTTCAGCCGCGCATCCAGGAGATCGTCGACGAGCACATCGACGCGATCCTCGCCGGCGACAAGCCCGCCGACCTGGTTTCGGCGCTGTCGCTGCCGGTCCCGTCGCTCGTGATCTGCGAGCAGCTCGGCGTCCCCTACGCCGACCACGACTTCTTCCAGAAGCACAGCTCGCGCATCCTCAGCCGCGAGGTCTCCTCCGACGAGCGGCTCGAATCCGTGGTGGCGCTCGAGGAGTACCTCGACAAGCTGGTCGCGGACAAGGAGAAGAACCCCTCCGACGACCTGCTCGGCCGCCAGATCGCGAAGAAGCGCGAACAAGGCGAGTACGACCGCAACGACCTCACGTCGCTCGCGTTCCTGCTGCTCATCGCCGGCCACGAGACCACGGCGAACATGATCTCGCTCGGCGCCGTCGCGCTCCTGGAGAACCCCGACCAGCTCGAGGCGATCAAGGCCGACCCGGGCAAGACGCTCGACGCCGTGGAGGAGCTGCTGCGCTACTTCACCATCGCCGAGTTCGCGACCACGCGCGTCGCCACCGAGGACGTGGAGCTCGCGGGCGTCACGATCAAGGCCGGTGAGGGCGTGCTGGGCCTGAGCTACGCCGCCAACTTCGACGACGACGCCTTCCCCGAGCCCGAAAAGCTCGACATCACCCGCGGCGGGCGCAAGCACGTGGCGTTCGGCTTCGGCGCGCACCAGTGCCTCGGCCAGAACCTCGCGCGCATGGAGCTGCAGATCGTGTTCGACACGCTGTTCCGCCGCATCCCGACCCTGAAGCTGGCCGCCCCGGTCGACCAGCTGCCGTTCAAGCACGACTCCGCGATCTTCGGTCTCCACTGTCTGCCCATCACCTGGTGAGGGAGGAAGCATGAGCACGATGGAGGAACTCCCGGTCGCCCGGAAGTGCCCGTTCGCGCCGCCGGAGGAGTACACGGCCACGCGCGAAGAGGCACCCGTGCACCGGGTGAAGATCCCGGACGGCAAACAAGCTTGGACAGTCTCGCGGCACGAGGACGTGCGGGCCGTGCTCAACGACCCGCGGTTCTCCGCCGACCGCCTTCACCCCGACTTCCCGACGCTCGTCCCGGGCGGCAACGTCATCCGCCGCACCGAGGCCGAGCGCACGATGCTGGCGATGGACGCGCCGCAGCACGGCCCGGAACGCAAGGCGGTGCTCGGGGAGTTCACCGTCAAGCGCGTCGCGGAGCTGAAGCCGCGGATCCAGGAGATCGTCGACGGCCTGATCGACGACATCCTGAAGGCCGAGGGACCCGTCGACCTGGTGGAAAAGCTCGCGCTGCCGGTCCCCTCGCTCGTGATCTGCGAAATGCTCGGTGTCCCCTACTCCGACCACGACTTCTTCCAGGAGAACACCAAACAGCTGATCAACCGCGCGACCAGCGCGGAAGACCGGCGTGCCGCGTTCGAGCGCGTGCAGGCGTACATGGGCGAGCTCATCGCGAAGAAGGAAGCCGATCCTGGTGACGACCTCATCAGCCGGCAGATCGCGAAGCGGCGTGAAGACGGCACCTACGACCGGGCGAAGCTCGTCAGCCTCGCGTTCCTGCTGCTCGCGGCCGGACACGAGACCACGGCGAACATGATCTCGCTCGGCACCGTCGCGTTCCTGCGGAACCCGGAGCAGCTGGCGCTGATCAAGGCCGATCCGGCCAAGACGCTGACCGCCGTCGAGGAGCTGCTGCGCTACTTCTCCATCGTGGACAACACCACGCGCATGGCGAAGGAGGACGTCGAGATCGGCGGCGTCACCATCCCCGCCGGCGACGGCGTGGTGGTGATGACGTACGCGGCGAACTGGGACCCCGAGGTGTTCGAGGACTCGTCGGCGTTCGACATCGAGCGCGGAGCGCGCCACCACGTGGCGTTCGGGTTCGGGCCGCACCAGTGCCTGGGCCAGAACCTCGCGCGCACGGAACTGCAGATCGTCTTCGACACGCTGTTCCGGCGCATCCCGACGTTGAAGCTCGCCCAGGACGTCGACGACCTGCCGTTCAAGGACGACGCGCTCATCTACGGCCTCTACGAACTGCCCGTGACCCGGTGAAGGAGGAGCGATGACCACGGCCGAGGAACTCGAACTTCCGGTGGCGCGAAAGTGCCCGTTCGCACCACCCGCCGAGTACACGCAGATCCGCGAGGAACAGCCGATCACGCGCGTGAAGATCCCCGACGGCAAGGAAGCCTGGGTGGTCTCGCGGCACGAGGACGTGCGGACGGTGCTCAACGACCGACGCTTCTCCTCCGACCGCTTCAACCCGAACTTCCCCATCCTGGTCAAGGGCGGCAACGTCTTCCGCCAGACCAACGCCGAGCGCACGATGATCACGATGGACGCGCCGGAGCACGGCCCCGCGCGCAAGTCGGTGCTGGGCGAGTTCACGGTGAAGCGCGTCAACGCGATGCGTCCGCGGATCCAGGAGATCGTCGACGGGCTGATCGACGACATCCTCGCGTCCGAGGAGCCCGTGGACCTGGTCGAGAAACTGTCGCTGCCGGTCCCGTCGCTCGTGATCTGCGAGCTGCTGGGCGTGCCGTACTCCGAGCACGACTTCTTCCAGGAGAACACGGCGAAGATCCTCAAGCGCACGGTGAGCTTCGAGGAGCGGCGCGCGGCGTTCGAGCGCGTGCGCGGTTACCTCGACCAGCTGATCACGCAGAAGGAAGCCGACCCGGGCGACGACCTGCTCGGCCGGCAGATCGTGAAGCTGCGCGAGGAAGGCACCTACGAGCACGGCGCGGTGCTGGGCTTGGCGTTCCTGCTGCTCGTCGCGGGCCACGAGACCACGGCGAACATGATCTCGCTCGGCACCGTCGGCCTGCTGCAGAACCCTTCGCAGCTGGAGACGATCAAGGCCGACCCGGGCAAGACGCTCGACGCGGTGGAGGAGCTGCTGCGCTACTTCACGATCGTCGACACGGCCACCGCGCGCGTCGCGGTGGAGGACGTGGAGCTCGACGGCGTCACCATCCGGTCGGGCGAAGGCGTGCTCGCGCTCGGGTACACCGCCAACTGGGACCCGGCCGTGTTCGACGAGCCCGACAAGCTCGACCTCACGCGCGGCGCGCGCCACCACGTCGCGTTCGGGTTCGGGCCGCACCAGTGCCTGGGCCAGAACCTCGCGCGCGCCGAGCTGCAGATCGTGTTCGACACCCTGTTCCGGCGCATTCCTTCGCTGCGGCTGGCCGTCGACGTGGACGACCTGCCATTCAAGGAAGACGCGTCGATCTACGGGCTCTACCGGCTGCCGGTGACCTGGTAGATGACCACCCCGGAGCTGCCGGTGGCGCGGACGTGCCCGTTCGCGCCACCGGAGCTGCACCCGCGCTTGCGCGAGCACGAACCGGTCGCCCGGGTCCGCACCCCGAGCGGCCGGTCCGCGTGGTTCGTGACCCGCTACTCCGACGTGCGCACGGTGCTGAGCGATCCGCGGTTCTCCTCGGATCGCGCGAAACCGGGCTTCCCGAGCCTGTCGGCCGGTCAGACCGGGGAGTCCATGCGCACGATGCTCGGGATGGACGCGGCGGAGCACCAGGCCGCCCGCGGCGCCGTGCTCGGGGAGTTCACGCTTCGGCGGGTCGCCGCGTTGCGGCCGCGGATCCAGGAGATCGTCGACGGCCTGGTCGACGACATCCTCGCGGCCGGCGGGCCCGTGGACCTGGTGGAGAAGCTGGCGCTGCCGGTGCCGTCGCTGATGATCTGCGAGCTGCTCGGCGTGCCGTACGCGGACCACGGCTTCTTCCAGGAGAGCACCGCGACGCTGTTCGCGCGCGAGACGCCGGCCGAGGTCTCGGCGGCCGCGTTCGATCGGCTTTACGGCTACCTCGGTGAGCTGGTCAAGGTCAAGGAAACCGAGCCCGGCGACGACCTGCTCAGCCGCCGGATCTCAACCGGCACCCACGACCACACCTACCTGGTGGGGCTCGCGTTCCTGCTGCTCGCGGCCGGTCACGAGACCACGGCGAACATGATCTCGCTCGGGGTCGTCGGGTTGTTGCAGAACCCGCCGGCCGCCCTGCCGCCCTCCGCCGTGCCCGACGCCGTCGAGGAGCTGCTGCGGTACTTCTCGATCACGGACACGGTGCCGTTGCGCATCGCGGTGGAGGACGTCGAGGTCGCGGGGGTCACGGTCAAGGCCGGTGACGGGGTGCTGCCGTCGCTTTATGCAGCGAACTGGGACCCGGCGGCGTTTTCTTCGCCTTCGGAGCTGGACCTCACGCGCGGCGCCCGGCACCACGTGGCGTTCGGGTTCGGGCCACACCAGTGCCTGGGCCAGAACCTCGCGCGCGCCGAGCTGCAGATCGTGTTCGAAACGCTGTTCCGGCGCATTCCCACGCTGCGGCTGGCCGTTTCCGTGGACGACCTGGCCGGCAAGGAGAAGGCCTCGGTCTACGGGCTGCGCCGGCTGCCCGTGAGCTGGTAAACATCACAACGCTCCCACCACGAGCAAGGAAGAGGGAACCATGAAGATCATCGCGGACACCGGCAAGTGCGTCGGCGCCGGTCAGTGCGTGCTCACCGAGCCCGCCCTGTTCGACCAGAGCGAGGACGACGGCACGGTGATCGTGCTCAACGAGACGCCCGAGGGTGAGCTCGTCGACAAGGCCCGCGAGGCCGTCAACGTCTGCCCGAGCCAGGCCCTTTCGCTGCAGGAGTGAACTACTTCGCCGCGGTGAACAGCACCGTGGTGTAGTCACAGGCGAACTGACCGCCGCGGGCGTCGATGGCGGCGCCCACGGCGGTCAGCACTTCGTCCTGCTGGTGCTGGGGGAGGCGGGTGAGGCCGCCCTGGGTGGGGAGCAGGTCGAGGTACTCGTCGCGCGTGTAGTGGTGTTGCCATTCGTAGAAGTGCCGTTGCGGGCTGTGGAAGCCGGTTCTGAGCAGCGCCTCTTCGGTTTTGTCGATGATGGGTTTGTAGGCTTCTTTGTTCGGTGTTCTGTCGACCTTGATGGGGAAGTTCGGCGCCACCTTGCGGAACGCCTCGCCGAAGGCTTGAGCGATGTCGTCCGGCGGTAGGAACAGGTGCCAGAAGACGGCGAAGGTGCCTTGGGGCTTGAGGACCTGGGCGGCTTTCTCGGAGCCCCGCTGGGGATCGACCCAGTGCCAGGCTTGGCCGGCGGTGAGGGTGTCGAAGGTGCGGCCTTTCGGGTCCCAGTCTTCGAAGGTGGCTACCTCCACGTCGATCCCGGTGCTTCGGGCGAAGTCGGCCATGCGCTCGTCGGGCTCCACGCCGAGCACGTGGCAGCCCCTGCCTTCGAGTTGCCGCGCGACGATGCCCGTGCCGGTACCGACGTCGAGGACCTCTTTGCCGCCTTTCGTCACCTCGGCGATCAACGCTTCGGGATACCTCGGCCGCGCCCGGTCATAGCGCCCGGCATCGACCCCGAACGACTCGGCGGTCTTCCTCAACTCATGCGGCTCAAGTGCCCCCATCACGCCCACTCCCGTCAGACAGACCCCCGCCCTCCCTAGGGGGGCGCGCCCATGTCCAGTCTACTGGCCACCCCCGACGAAACCCGGGCCCAAGACCGAAGTGCGCCAAGCAGTGCACAACTCGACGGCCCTGTGGACAACTCCAGCCGAAACGCCAGAGCACCGCACAACCCAGCTGCGCGAAAGGCGTGCTGCACAAGCACTTCACGGACTTCGACGGCTTCCTGACCGAGCGGGTGCAGGACCGCATCGCTGCCGTCGAGTCCCGACACCCTGGTCTCCACCGCCGGCACCAGCTCGGTCGTCGACAACGTCTGCTCCGCCCTGCACGACGCCTTCACCTCGGTCGCCGTCTCCATCGTCGCCCTCATCACCTTCCGCGACGAACTCCGCACCCGCCTCCGCACCGCCCGCCCCGGCAGCGGCGTCCCCTTGGCGTCGGATATCGCAGTGATGCTCATCCGCTACCTGACAGTCGAACAACCCCTCGGCCGCCTCACCGCAACCGCCGACGTGACCGTCCTCGCGCCCACAGTGGTGGGCGCCGGCCACCTGCTCCTCGCCGACCGCACCGGCGACCGCGACACCGGCTCACTTCGCGCGATGGTGGAATCGGTCCTCTCGGGAGCGTTGACCCCGGCCGCCGCCAAGGCGTGGCTGGTCGAGAAGTTCGCCGGCTGGCCGGCGCGCGTGCTCATCGAGGCCTGCGACGACACGGTCCTGCTCCGGTCGATCACCACACTCCTCTTCGGCCTAGCCTGGATGTCGAGGCCGGACGTCACGCTGCTCGGCGACGCCGCGCATCTCATGCCGCCGGCGGGCCAGGGCGCCAACATGGCGCTGGTCGACGGTGCCCGGCTCGCTCTCACGCTGACCACGCGGCCGGACGACTTTCCCGCCGCCGTCAAGGATTACGAACATGAGATGTCCGAACGGAACAGCGCCGCCGCTCGCCTGTCCGGCGGACATACAGGAGTTGCTGGAGTCGCCGAACCCCGCCAGGAGAATGCTGGAGTTCTTCCAGCCACACTGAAAGGGTGGGCGTCCACAACGGAACGCCCACCCTTCGAAAACAAACCTACTTCACCGCTCCCATCGACAACCCGCGCACCAGGTGGTTCTGCGCGAACCACCCCACGATCATCACCGGTAGCGAAGCCAGCAACGCCGCCGCGGACAGCTGTGCCCAGTACAGCCCTTCACTCGTGATGAACCCGACCAGGAACACCGGCACCGTGCCGGCGCGGGCAGCCGTCAGGTTCACCGCGTAGAAGAACTCCGTCCACGAGAAGATCACGCAGATCAGCGCCGTCGCGGCGACGCCGGGGGCGACGACGGGCATGATGATCTTGCGCAGCAGCGTGGGGAGGGTGGCGCCGTCGATGTGGGCCGCCTCGATCATCTCGCCGGGGACCTCGAGGAAGAACGAGCGCATCATCCAGATCGCGAGCGGCAGGTTCATCGACGTGTACAGGATGATCAGCGCCCACACCGTGTCGAGCAGGTTGGTGTTCTGGGAGATCACGTACAGCGGGATGATGGCCGCGACGATCGGCAGCATCTTGGTGGACAGGAAGAAGCTCAACGCGTTCTTCGTCTTCTTCACCGGCGCCAGCGAAAGCGCGTACGCCGCCGGGATGCCGAGCAGCAGCACCAGCAGCGTGGACACCACGGTCACGAACGCCGAGTTCGCAAGGTACGGCAGGAAACCGCCCTTCAGGACGCCGGAGATCTGGTCGAACGTCGGGCTGAAGAAGAGCTTCGGCGGGTCGGTGTAGGCGTCGGACTCCTGCTTGAACGCCGTGAGGATCATCCACAGCAGCGGGAACACGAAGAGGATCGCGACGATCCACGTGGCGACGGTGAGCGAACCCGCCCCGTAGCGGCGCTTGCGCCCGGAAACCCCGGAAACAGCCGTGGTCATTTCGTCCCTCCGTCCACGGAGAACGCGCGGAACATCAGGCGCAGGGCGAACGTCGCGACGATCATCGTGATGATCACGACCACCACGCCCATCGCCGACGACTGGCCGATGTCGAAGCCCTCGAACGCGCGCTGGTAGATGTAGAACGGCAGGTTGGTGCTGGCCGTGCCCGGACCGCCCTGCGTCATGAGGAAGATCGCGTCGAAGCTGTTCACGATGTAGATCGCGCCCAGTAGCGTCGCGAGCTGCAGGAACCGTGACAGGTGCGGCAGCGTGATCGACACGAACGTGCGCCAGCGGCCCGCGCCGTCGACCGACGCGGCCTCGAGCACGTCCTTCGGCTGGCTCTGCAGGCCGGCGAGCGTCAGCAGCATCATGAACGGCGTCCACTGCCAGATGATCTGCGCCATCACCGCGGCGAGCGGGAACTGCGAAAGCCAGTCGACGTCGGTGCCGAACACGAAGTGCAGCAGGCCGTACGTCGGGTCGAACATCGTGGTCTTCCACAGCAGCGCGCCGGCCGCCGGCAGGATGAGGAACGGCGTGATCAGCAGCGTCCGCACGAAACCGCGGCCGACGAACTTGCGGTCCAGCAGGATCGCCAGGCCCAGCCCGAGCAGCAGCGACACGAACACGCACACCACGGTGAGCACCACGGTGTTGAGCAGCGCGCCGAGGAACGTGGTGTCGGTGAAGACGTCGGCGTAGTTCTGCAAGCCGACGAAGTGGAACGAGCCCGGCCGCACCAGGTTCCAGGACTGGAACGAGTAGTAGATGGTCAGCAGGAAGGGAATCTGCGTCACCGCGATCACGAAGATCAACGCGGGCAGCAGCGGCAGACGCCGCTTCCCGGCCGTGCCGGTGGCCTTCTTCTTCGTGGTCGCCGGGCGAGTGGTAGCCGGCGCCGTGCCGGCGGGGACCGAGATGGTACTCATCCCTGCACCTCCTGGTACGACTTACCGACCGTGGCGGCGTACTTCTGCGACTGCGCCAGAGCATCGGCGACGGACGTCTGGCCCGCGATCGCCGCGGACAACTGCTGGCTGACGCGCGTGCCGAGGTCCTGGAACTCCGGGATCCCGACGAACTGGATCCCCGGGTACGGCACCGGGCTCACCATGGCCTTCTGCTGGTTGGCGTCGGCGATCCCGTCGAGCGTCGGCTGGGCGTACGCCTTGGCCGCGTCGCGGTACTGCGGGATCTCGTACGTCGACTGGCGGGTGCCCGGCGGCACTCGGTTCCAGCCGTAGGTCTCGCCGACCTTCTTCGCGTACGCCTTGTCGGTCATCCACGCCATGAACTTCCAGGCGTCGTCCTTGTCCTTGGCGACGTTCGGGATGCCGAGCGCCCAGGTGTAGAGCCAGCCGCTGGCCTGGGTCTTCTCGACCGGGGCCGGCGCGTAGCCGTTCTTGCCGACGACCTTGCTGCTGCTGGGGTCTTCGGTGGTGCCGGTCATCGACGTGGCGTCGTACCACATGGCGGCCTGGCCCTGGGCGTAGCGCGTGCCGCACTCGGAGAACCCGGCGCTGGAGGCGCCGACCTCACCGTGGTCGCGCACGAGGTTCACGTAGAAGTTGGCGGCCTGCGTGAACTCCGGGCTGGTGAGCTTGGCGTTCCAGTCCTTGTCGAACCACTGCGCACCGAAGGTGTTGGCTACGGTGGTGAACGGCGCGAGGCTCTCGCCCCAGCCCGGCTTGCCGCGCAGGCAGATGCCCGCGATGCCGGCGTTCTTGTCGTCGAGCTTCGCCGCGTAGTCCGCGATCTGCTGCCACGTGGGGTGCGCCGGCATGGTGATCCCCGCCTTGGCGAACAGGTCCTTGCGGTAGACCACAAAGGACGATTCCCCGTAGAACGGCACCGCGTACATCTGGTTCTGGTACGACAGCGACTGCCGGATGCTGGGGATGAAGTCGTTCTCGTCGTAGCCGGGGGTGGCCTTCATGTGCGGTTCGAGGTTCTCGAGCCAGCCGTTGGCCGCCCACTGCGGGGCCTCGTAGTTGCTGATCATCACCACGTCGAACTCGCCGCCCTGCGTGGCGGTGGACGCGGTGATCTTCGCGCGCGCCTCGTTCTCCGGCAGGGAGACGAACTTGAGGTGCACGCCCGGGTTCGCCTTCTCGAACTCACTCGAGAGCGAGATGGCGTCCTTCATCTGGGGGTTGGAGACGATCGCGATGACGAGCGTCCGCCCACCGTTGCCGAACGACCCGGCTCCGGCGCATCCCGTGACGAACAACGCTGTTGCGGCAAGGAGGCACAGGAGCTTACGCACGGCCGCCTCCGGGGAGCACCTGGATCTTGAGGCCGGAGCCGCCGCGCATCTTGGCCAGCGCGTCGGGGTACTGCTCCAGCGGGAGAGTGTCGGTGATCAGTGCTTCGGTGTCGATGAAGCCCTTGCTGACGAGGTCCAGCGCGCTCGCGTAGCTGTTGAGCACGGCCATGGAGCCGACGATGGTGATCTCGTCGTTGTAGATGCGGAACGGCGAGAGCGCGACGCGGGCCTCGGCGGGAGCGACGCCGAACACGAGCAGGCGGCCGCCGCGGCGCAGCGCGTCGAAGGCCGACTCGATGGCGGGCGCGGCGCCGGTGCAGTCGACGGCGGCGTCATAGAGCTCACCGTCCAAAGCGGACACGTCCTCGGCCACGGCGGTCGCGCCGAGGTCGGTGGCGCGCGGCAGGCGGCTCGCGTTGCGGTCGACGACCGTGACTTCGGCACCCGCGCGCTGCATGAGCTGCTGCATGATCAGGCCCATCGTGCCGGCCCCGACCACGAGGAAGCGTTCGCCGGCCTCGACGCCGATGCGGCGCACGCCGTGCACCGCGCAGGAGACGGGTTCGACGAGCGCACCCTGCTCCCACGTCATCGAGTCGGGCATCTTGTGGCAGGTGTCGGCCGGCACGGCGACGTAGTCGGCGAACGCGCCGTTGACGGTGTCGCCGGTGGCGTTCCAGTTGGCGCAGAGGTTGCCGTGGCCGGAGCGGCACGGCGTGCAGTAGCCGCAGTACAGCGACGGGTCGACGGCCACGCGGTCGCCGATCTTCCACTCGCCCGGCACGTCGGCGCCGAGCTCGACGATCTCGCCGGCGAACTCGTGGCCGGGAACGATGGGGTACGGCGTCGGCGGGAAGTGCCCGTCGGCGATGTGCAGGTCGGTCCCGCAGATCCCGCAGGCGCCGACCTTCACGACGACCTGGCGCTCTCCGGGCTTCGGATCGGGAACGTCGCCGACCCGGATTTCCCCGGGCCGGTCCACGATCGCGGCACGCATGCCTCATCCCCTTCCTGGGCGCTCATCTGAGCGGTATTAACGTTTGGCGCAGCTAATGAGTGGAAGCATTACAGGTGTTTTCTCGGGGTTTCGTCAACCTTTTCCGCGGGATTCTGCGATATAGTGCTCATATGAGCAGGAAGAAGGCCCGGCCTCTGCTGACCGAGAGCTTGGAGCTGGCCACCATGGCCCGCCGCTTCTACGTGCAGGGCCGCTCGAAGCTGGAGATCGCCGAGGAGTTCGGCGTGAGCCGGTTCAAGGTCGCGCGCCTGCTCGACACCGCCCGCGAGACGGGCCTGGTCAGGGTGGAGTTCGACCTGCCCGCGCCGCTCGACGTGGAGCTGTCCGACGAGGTCAGGCGTGCGTACGGGCTTCGCCGAGCTTTGGTGCTCGAACGAGCGGTGGCGAAGGAGCCGCGCGAGGTCGTGCGCAAGAAGGTCGGGACGCTCGCCGCGCACCTCCTCGAGGAGATCGCTTGCCCGACGGACGTCATCGGGCTGTCGTGGGCGCGGTCGGTCAACGCGATGACCGAGGCCATCAGAACACTTCCGCGCTGCCCGATCGTGCAGTTGTGCGGCGTGCAGGCCGGCATGGACATGCGCGGGCGCTCCGTCGAGACCGTGAGCCGCGTGACCTCGGTCTCCGGCGGCGACGCGTACCCGATCTTCGGCCCGCTCGTCCTCCCCGACCGCCGGACGACCGAGATCCTGCGCCACCAGCCCGGCATCGCGGAGACTTTCGGGCAGTTCGGCAAACTGACCAAAGCCGTCGTGAGCATCGGCGCCTGGCAACCCGGCGAGTCCACCGTCTACGACGCCCTGGACGAAGCCGAGCGCGCCGCCATCGCCGCCCGCGGCGCGACGGCCGAGGTCGCGGCCCGGCTGTTCGACGCCTCGGGCAACGCTTTGTCGACCGGTCTGGCGCACCACGTCCTGGCGATCAGCACGGAAGAGCTGCTTGCGGTGCCTGAGGTGATCGCGATCGGCTACAGCGAACCGAAGGCGGCCGCCGTGGACGCCGTGCTGAGGTCCGGCATGGTCTCGACGCTCATCACAGACGCGGCGGCTGCGGTGCCGTTGCTGGAACTGGCGGAGAAACGGCCGCTGTCAGAGTGAAGTTGCCGTATCGCATGACCACCGCCGCGATGCCGAGGTAGCCGCCGCCCGGGTCTGCGAAGTCCTCGGGCGCGGCCGCCGCGGTCAACCGAGGCAGCAACACCGTGGCGCCCACTGACTACCGAACCGGCGGCTGCGGTGCCGTTGCTGGAACTGGCGGAGAAACGGCCGCTGTCAGAGTGAACTGTCGACAGCGAGCACCCCGGCCAGGATGACGAAGCAGATGCCGGAGCCGGCGTCGACCTTGCGCTGGGTCCTGGCCTTGACGCCGGCGACGCCGATGGCGCGGCCGACCAGCACGTAGGCGAGGCCCACGACGAGCTCCACCCCGAGGTAGGCGGCACCCAGCTCGGCGAGCGCTGTCGGGCTGCCGGTCGTGGTGAACTGCGGCAGGAGGGCGGCGAAGAGCAGCAGCGCCTTGGGGTTGCTGATGGCGACGGCGAACTCGTTGACCACCACGGCTCGCAGGTTCCTGCTCTTGGGCGGATCCTGCGTCTGGCTCATCTCGCGGCGGGCCTTGAGGATGCTGCTGATGCCGAGCCACAGCAGGTAGGCGACGCCGATCCACTTGAGGATCGTGAGCAGCTCGGCGGACGCGGCCAGCAGCGTCCCCAGCCCGGCCGCGACGAGGCCGATCAGGACCACGAACGCCACGAACCGGCCGCCGATACCGGCCATGGCGTAGCCGACGCCGTAGCGGGCGGCGTTGCGCAGGCCGAGCAGCTGGTTGGCGCCCGGGATGAGCGACACCAGGACCGCGGCGGGGACAAATCCGGCCCAATCGACCACGGCTCGCCTCCTCGGGTTTCGTCCCGGGGACGGTAACCCGGGTTTGTCCGGCTGGGGCAGGGTTTGTGACGAAGTCTTCAGGCGTTCTGAGCGTTGACCACTTCATCCCCGTGCTCGTCAGCCCATCGGCCGAACGCCTCGATCGGCCCGAGGAAGCTTTCGCCCAGCGCGGTGAGGGCGTAGCGACCGTCGACGCGGCTGACGAGCCCGTCGCGCTCGAGGCGGCGGACGGCCTCCGTCAGCACCTTCGCGCTGATCCCGCCGATGCGCGTGCGCAGCTCACCGTGGCGGCGCGGGCCGTGGCGCAGGGCCCACAGCACCACCGGGTTCCACGTGTTCGAGACGAGGTCGAACGCGAGGCGCGTGCGGCAGTCCGCGAGGAAGTCCATGTCCGGTTACCTTTCGATTCCTGCCGGGGTTCGTAGCGTGGGTGCCAGGTTACGAAAGGACTCGGCATGCGGATCGCATTGTTCGGCACGGGCGGAATGGCGCAGGCCCTGGGCGCGCACTGGTCTCGGCACTCACTGGCTGTCTCGGGACGGGACCCCGGCCGTGCTACCGCTCTGGCTCGGGAGCTGGGCGCCTCGGCTCTGCCCTGGGCTTCGGCCGCCGAGTGGGCCGACGTGGTGTTGCTGGGGCTGCCGGTTTCGGCGCTTTCGGTGGTGACGGGTTTGCCGCTGGCCGGGAAAGTGCTGATCGACTGCACGAACACACCGGGCGACAGCGATTCCCTTCCTCCGGGAACGCCTGTCGCCACCCGACTCGCCGCGGCTGCGCCGGGTGCTTTGGTGGTGAAGGCGTTCAACCTCGCACCCGTGGAAACTTGGCGGATGACGCCGCCGCTGTTCGAGGGGCGGCCGCTCGCGGTGCCGTTGTGCGGCGCTCCAGCGGCGGTCGACGTGGTGTCGGAGCTCGTCCGGGACGTCGGCTGCACTCCCCTGCCCGCCGGCGGCCTCGACCGCGCCGCCTTGCTGGAGGCGACCGCCGCGTTCGCGATCGGCCTGTGGCGCGCCGGCTTCGACACGCGGGCGGCGTTCGTCTCGGGGTGATCTCAGGGTGTTCACCGGATGTGCCCACGGTGGTGCCCAGGCGATGGTTACTGCCGTGACCAGGGTTTCGCCGCGGTGGCGACAGGCGGTGGTGTGGCTGCACGCGGTGTCGTCGATCGCGTGGATGAGCCAGGCGTTCGGGCTCATGACGCTGACGCTCGTGGCGCTCCAAGGCGACCGGGCCACGCGCGCCGCCGCGATGAACATGGCGCGGCACCTGGACACGGCGTTGCTGGCGCCCATGGCGAACGCCGCCGCGTTCACCGGGCTGGTGCTGGCCGGCGCGACGGCCTGGGGATTCTTCCGGCACTGGTGGGTGCTGGTGAAGTTCGGGCTCACGCTGGTGCAGCTCTACGCCGGGATCTTCCTGCTGTCGCCCGCTCTGGAGAACGCCGCCGCGACGGCCACCCCGACGTGGCAACAGGCCGCCGGCGCGGGGCTCATGGCGGGCGGGCTGGCCGTGCAGGCGTGGATCTCCGTGGCGAAGCCGTGGTCCCGCACGCCGTGGTCCCCCGCCGCCAAGCCTGCGGCGGCGCCCACGTGGGTGTTCGTGGCGGCGATCGTCGCGCCGGTTCTCGACACCACCGTGGGCCTGGTGCTGGGCTACCCGTTGCCCGCGCTGTCGCTGGTGATGCTGATCGTCCTGCTCAGCGGGCGGCGGCAGCGCCTGGCCGTGGCCTGACGCTGCCGCCGGTCGTCACTCGACGTCCCCACCGCTCGCGGGCTTGGCCTCGACGTCGCCGCCGCTCGCCGGCTTCGCTTCCACGTCCCCGCCGCCGGCCGGCTTCGCCTCGACGTCGCCACCGCTGTTGTTCTTGTCCTCCACCATGGTTCCCTCCTCCTTCTCGGCCCGCCCAACGCTAGGGCGAGCCGGAGGACCCCACGGCCACTCAGACAAACCTCACTCAAACGGACGCGCGTGGTCAGAGCTGGTTGACGTCCACGATGCGCACGACCGCCGAGCCGACCTCGTCCGAAGCCCGCAGGTCGACCTCCGCGCTGATGCCCCAGTCGTGGTCGCCCGCGGGGTCGTCGAAGATCTGGCGGACGCGCCACACGTCGGGTTCCTGCTCGATGAGCAGCAACGCGGGCCCGCGGGCGTCCGGCCCGATGCCCAGGGAATCGTGCTCGTCGAAGTAGTCCTCGATCGCGTCTTCCCAGGCGTCGGCGTCCCAGCCGGCCGCGGCGTCGAGCTCGCCCAGGGCGTAGTAGTTGCGGCGGGCGGCGAGCTCGACGCGGCGGAAGAGCTCGTTGCGCACCAGGACGCGGAAGGCACGCTCGTTACGCGTGACCGCGGGCGGTTCGGAAGGCGGACGCTGGGAAACCGGGCCGTCGGCGGAAGACGGGTGCCGCAGGGCCTCCCACTCGTCCAGCAGGCTGGAGTCGACCTGGCGAACGAGCTCGCCCAGCCACTCGATGAGGTCCTGCAGCGCCTCGGTCTTCGCCTCGTCCGGGACGGTGTGGCGCAACGCGTCGTAGGTGTCCGCCAGGTAGCGCAGCACCAGGCCCTCGGAGCGCGCCAGCTGGTAGAAGCCGATGTACTCCACGAAGTTCATCGCGCGCTCGTACATGTCGCGCACCACGGACTTCGGGGACAGCTCGTAGTCCGCGACCCACGGGTGGCCCTGGCGGTAGCTGGCGTACGCAGCGGACAATAGCTCCTCCAACGGCTTCGGGTACGTCACCGCCTCGAGCAGCTCCATGCGCTCGTCGTACTCGATGCCCTCGGCCTTCATCGCCTGCACGGCCTCGCCGCGGGCCTTGAACTGCTGCTGCGACAGCACCGGCCGCGGATCGTCCACAGTGGATTCCACAATGGTCACGACGTCAAGCGCGTACGAAGGCGATTCCACATCCAGCAGCTCCACCGCCGCCAACGCGAACGGCGACAACGGCTGGTTCAGCGCGAAGTCGAACTGCAGGTCGACGGTCAGGCGCACGATCCGGCCGTCGGCGTCCGGAGTGGACAGCCGCTCCACGACACCCGCGGCGAGCAACGCCCGGTAGATGGCGATCGCGCGCAGGATCAGCTTGCGCTGCGCCGGTCGGTCGGAGTGGTTGTCCTCCAGCAGGTGGCGCATGTGATCGAACGCGTTGCCCGGCCGGGAGATCACGTTCAGCAGCATCGAGTGGCTGACCTGGAAGCTCGAGGTCAGCGGCTCGGGGTCGGCCGCGATCAGGCGGTCGAAGGTGCTCTCCGTCCAGTTGACGAACCCCTCCGGCGCCTTCTTCCGGACGATTTTCTTCCTCTTCTTGGGGTCGTCGCCCGCCTTCTCCAGCGCCTTGGCGTTCTCCACGACGTGGTCGGGCGCCTGGACGACCACATACCCGTCGGTGTCGTACCCGGCGCGGCCCGCACGGCCGGCGATCTGGTGGAACTCGCGCGCCTTGAGGTGGCGCTGGCGCACGCCGTCGTACTTGGTCAGGGCGGAGAACACGACCGTGCGGATGGGCACGTTGATGCCGACGCCGAGCGTGTCCGTCCCGCAGATCACCTTGAGCAGCCCGGACTGCGCGAGCGTCTCGACCAGGCGCCGGTATTTCGGCAGCATGCCGGCGTGGTGCACGCCGATGCCGTGGCGCACGAGCCGCGACAGCGTCTTGCCGAAGCCGGCGGAGAAGCGGAAGTCGCCGATCAGGTCGGCGATCGCGTCCTTTTCGGCCTTCGTCGTCACGTTGATGCTCATCAACGTCTGCGCCCGCTCGATGGCCGCGGCCTGGGAAAAGTGCACGACGTACACGGGTGCCTGGCCGCCGTGGAGCAGCTCGGACATGGTCTCGTGGATCGGCGTGAGCGCGTAGCGGAAGGTCAGCGGAACCGGTCGCTGCGCCGACGTCACGACGGCCGTCGAGCGGCCCGTGCGCCGGGTGAGGTCCTTCTGGAAGAACGTGACGTCGCCCAGCGTGGCCGACATGAGCACGAACTGCGCACCCGTCAGCTCGATGATCGGGACCTGCCACGCCCAGCCGCGGTCGGGCTCGGAGTAGAAGTGGAACTCGTCGGCGATCACCTGGCCCACGGGTGCGTCGGCACCGAAGCGCAACGCGATGTTCGCCAAGATTTCGGCGGTGCAGCAGATGATCGGCGCGTCGGCGTTCACGCTGGAGTCGCCGGTCATCATGCCGACCTTGTCGGCGCCGAAGATCTCGATGAGCTGGAAGAACTTCTCCGAGACCAGGGCCTTGATCGGAGCGGTGTAGTAGCTGCGGCGGCCGTGGGCGAGCGCCGTGAAGTGGGCGCCGACGGCCACGAGGCTCTTCCCGGAGCCGGTGGGCGTCGAGAGGATCACGTTGGCGCCCGAGACGACCTCGATCAGCGCCTCCTCCTGGGCCGGGTACAGCTGGATGCCCCGCTCGGCCGTCCACGTGGAGAAGGCTTCGAACAGGGAGTCGGCGTCGGGATCCGCTGGCAGGAGGTCTGTGAGTGTCATCGCGCTGCCCATCGTGCCATCCCCGGGCCGTCAGTTCCCCAGGGGCGATCGCGGCTGCTTGCCCCAACCCGTAGGCTTCGCGGTACCGCGCACCGACCGGGGGATACTTTCGGGCGGGCGCGCGTACACGGGCGGTACTCCGGAGGGTTCGCAGAATGGCACAGGACATCATCCCGATCGAGCTCGGGCTGCCGCAGGGCGACGTCGTCACCCTGTGGGCTCCGCGGTGGCGGGAGGACGGCGAGGAGTGGGAAGCGTTCCTCGGCGACGAGGACGACCTGTACGCCTTCCCCGACGCCGCTCACCTGGCCGCTTTCGTGCGCACGTCCGACCAGCACGACCTGCTCGACCACCCGGCGTGGGACGCGGTGCCGGCGCTGAACGTGCCCGAGCTGATCCCGGACGACGACCACTCCTACGACCTCGTCGGCGTGCCCGAGCTGGTCGCCGAGGAGCCCGACTCGTGGACGATTTCGGAGCTCGCGGAGATCGTCGGCATCGTCCGTTCGCTCGCCGACGTCTGCGAGCTCGAGGAGGTGCACGAGGTCCTCGACGCCTACGAGGGCTTCTCGCTCCTGGAGCAGGGCCGGCTGCCGTTCACCGGCCGCGAGGGCGAGGCCCTGTGGAACGACCTGTCGAAGGCCGTGTCCGAGAAGTGGGACATCGTGCTCGACGCGATCGACAACCTCGTGACCGTGCCCGAGGTCGACGCCGCCGTGCTGGAGCAGACCGCCGAGGAGCTGGCGGCGTTCCACGAGGAGTCGGCCGAGGCCGAGGCCGCGCAGCCGGAGGACCTCGAAGCCGTCGACGCGCCCGAGTCCGACGAGGAGGAGGACGACGAACCGGTCGGTTTCTGGGGTGAGGTCGGCATCGACCCGATCAAGATCGTCACGGCCGGCGCCGAGTACTACACGCTGCGCTGCTACCTCGACGACAAGCCGATCTTCCTCGGCAGCGAAGGCGAGATCGACGTCTTCTCCTCCGAGAAGGCCCTGCTCGCCGCCCTCAAGGACGGCAAGGACGTGGCCGACACCGACCTCGCCGACGTGTCCACTTGGGACGACGTGCTCGAAAAGGCCAAGGCCGGCGAGCTCGAGGTCGAGGTCGACGCCGAAAACACCTACGTGCTCACCGGCCTCGACGACGACATCGCCGCGGGCGTCGAGTCCATCGACCCCAACCAGCTGGAACTGGCGGTCGAGCTCATCACCGACGCCGCCGACTGGGCCGAGGACGACTCCGTCGAGACGGCCCTGTCGCAGAACGAAAGCCTCGGCTGGCTCGTCTCGTTCGTGCTGCGCCCCGACCCGACCCGCCTCGAGCCGAGCGCGCCGTTCGACACCGAACAGAGCGCATGGCGCAAGCTGGTGGAGTCGTTCGAGAACCGCCTGACGGTGGTCTGAACCTCTTGGGCTGACGGAAGGCCATCTGCCGGGATTCCCGGTGGGTGGCCTTTCGTCGTTGATGCGGCCTATCCTTCGCCCGCAGCGAGTTGAGCGCTGCAGGCGGCCTGGATCTCGGGTACGAGTTGATCCTCCGGCCGACCCCAGCCCGCGTCCCACTCGTCGTCCAGCCCGAATACCTGGCCGAGCGGAAGCTCGATGACGCTGTCGGAGTAACCGGATCGGGACACGATCTCGCAAACCTTGTCCAGGACCCACCGCTCGGTGGCTCGCCCGTCTGCGTGCATCCGCGCAAGTCGGACGAACACCACCTGGGCTGCGGCGGCCTCCGAATCCGGGATGACTGCGCGGCAGTCGGCCAGCGCCGCGGGCAGCAGGTCGTGGACCTCGTAGGGATCCGCGCCGCTGAGACCGGCCAAGGCCCTGAGTGCCTCCCCGTCGTAACCCCGAACGAGCCAGTGCGCTGCCCAAAGGGGGATGCGCTCGGACGGTACCGTGCCGAGCGTTACCCACGCGGCGGCCAACTCCGGAGTCGGGAGCCAACCGGAGCTGGGGTCCGGCCAGTCGTGCATGCCCGACATGATGCCCGACCAGGCAGACGTGCCCCCAACGAAACTTCGAACCGACCCGACCTGGCGCCGCTGATGTCCGACGATGTCTCGGCTGATCCGCGAGTCCACCCCGGACACCCGGCACCGGCCCCTCGCGGGTCTTCTTGGACGGGCCGCGCGCCCGGTCCTCTTCGGACCCGCGTCCCGATCAGTGGTGCACCTCGGCTTCCGCGCGAACCGGTACCACCGCGATCGCCAGCGCCGGGAAGACGGCGACCACGCAGAACGCCAGCGCGTACCGGCTGTCCCCGATCAGGAGGCCGAGCAGCGGCGGCGTGAGGGCCCCGGCGATGTTCTGCGCGGTGTTCTGGGTGGCCATCGCGCGGCCGGACCAGGCGACGCCGGCCAGCTCGGCGGAGGCGGTGAAGCCGAGGCCGTTGTCGGCGACCGTGATGATCGCGGCGAGGACCAGGGCGAGCAGCACGAGCCACAGCCACGTCGCGTCGCCGAGGGCCACGAGGAGCATCACGACCACGCCGGCCACCGCGAGCTGCCGCATCGGGCGCAGCCGGCTGCCGACGCGGTCGGACCAGTAGCCCGACCCCAGCCGGCCCGCAGCGCCGAGCACCTGGGCCACCGCGAGGAACACGCCGGCACCCGACGGGCTCCAGTGCTGCTGCGACACGAGGTACACCGGCGCGAACGCCGACACCGTGAACTGCGGCACCACCAGCAGCGCGCTCGCCCCGTGCACGCGCCACAGCCACGGCTTGCGGTACGGCGACGGCGGCTTCTCGGCACCGCGCGCGGGGCGCGGCGGCCGCGGCGGGTCGGCCACGAACGCCGCGACCAGCAGCGCGACCAGGATCGACAGCACGGCCGGCAGCAGCATCGCGGCCTGGAAACCCCAGCGCGCGGCCAGCGGCGGCAGCCCCAGGGCGGCCACGCCGACACCCAGCGGCTGGGCCGTCTGCCGGATGCCCATCGCCATGCCGCGTTCGGACTTCGAGAACCAGCCCATCACGACCCGGCCGCTCGCCGCGTTGACCGAGGCCGTGCACGCTCCGGCAATAAGGAACACGCCGAAGAGAAGCCCGACCGGGTGATGCCACAGCGCGGCGTACACCAGGAGTAACCCTGAAACGCCCAGCCCGAGAGCCATGATCAGACGCTCTCCGTAACGGTCCGCAGCCGCGCCCCACACGATCAGGGTGAGCAGCAGGCCGATGCTCGGCGCGGCGACGACGGTGCCGGCCTCGGCGAGCGTCAGGTCGTCGGCGGCGCGCATGGCGGGGACCAGGAAGGGCAGCCCGTAGAGGAAGGAACAGCTCGCGGTCTGCGCGGCGAGGCCGAGCGCGAGGATGAGCCACCGTCGAGAACTGGGCTTTTCGCGTATCGACTCCCCGGCCGCGACCTGCGACATCTTTCCCACCGTCTCACATATTGAGAATTAGTTCCTACATTCTGAACTTTAGTTGGGCATGCTAACGAACGCAACCGCCTTGTCGGCGGTCGCGTCCGGGAGCGTCGGGGGTCAGGCCAGAGCGGCGTACCCGGGCTTGATCACGTCGTTGATCAGCGACAACCGGGCGTCGAAATCGAGGAACGCGGATTTCATGGCATTGATCGTGAACCAGCGAAGATCATCAAGACCGAACCCGAACGTGGTCGCCAGAGCGGTGAATTCACTGGTCATCGTGCACCCGCTCATCAGCCGGTTGTCGGTGTTCACCGTGACCCGGAAGTGCAGCCGGGCGAGCTGGGCGATCGGGTGCTCGGCGAACGACGAGACGGTGCCCGTCTGCACGTTCGACGTCGGGCAGATCTCCAGGGGTATGCGGCGGTCCCGAACGTAGCTCGCCAACCGTCCAAGGTGGACCGTTCCGTCCGAATCGGTCTTGATGTCCTCGACGATCCGCACGCCGTGGCCGAGCCGTTCGGCGCCGCAATACTGGATGGCCTCCCAAATGGACGGCAAACCGAATGCCTCGCCGGCATGAATCGTGAAATGCGCGTTGTTCTGACGCAGATATTCGAATGCGTCGAGATTTCGGGTGGGCGGAAAGCCGTCCTCGGGGCCGGCGATGTCGAAGCCCGCCACGCCGGCGTCGCGGTGGCGCACGGCCAGTTCGGCGATCTCGAGGGCGCGCGCGTGCTGGCGCATCGCGCAGAGCAACGTGCCGACCTTGATCGCACCGCCCGCCGCGGCCACGCGCTGTGTTCCCTCCTCGAGACCGGTCTGGACCGCTTCGACCACCGCATCGAGTGACAGCCCGCGTTCGACGAACAATTCCGGGGCGTAGCGCAGCTCGGCGTAGACCACGCCGTCGGCCGCGAGGTCTTCCACGGCCTCGGCCGCGACCCTGACCAGCGCTTCCTCGGTCTGCATCACGCCGCAGGTGTGGGCGAACGTCTCGAGATAGGACACGAGCGAGCCGGAGTCGGCGGCTTCGCGGAACCAGCGGCCGAGGGCCTCGACGTCGGTGGTCGGCAGTGCGTCGTAGCCCGTCGCTTCGGCGAGCTCGACGACGGTGGCCGGGCGAAGGCCGCCGTCCAGGTGGTCGTGCAGCAGGACCTTGGGGGCTCGGAGCAGGGTCGCTGCGTCGAGCGGGGTTACGTCTGACATGCACCAACGGTAGTCTCGTTGTCATTCCCCTACATGGCGGTAACTCTCAGCGTCGAGGCAACCCTCAGCTTTGACGATCAAGGAAGGAATCGGCCATCCGGGTAACGCCGCCGTTATCCCGTCTTAGCGGGGCCCACACGCACAGCAATTTTTCACTAGATAAGCTTCGGGCCACGTCCCTTCCATTTCCCCGCCGACGAAGGACACAGCAGTGACCACTGACAACCACATTGCCGCTCCGTCCTTCGACCGGATGCGCAACATGCTGGTGCGCGCGGCTGAAGTGCGCGAGAGCGAACAGCAGCAGATCTTCGACGCGCTGGACGACATCTACGCGCGCCTCGCCCCGGTCGACTCGCTGGGCGCCGTGCGCAAGCGGCTGTCCGAGATGCCCGACCGCACCGAGGTCGGTGTGATCGCGGAGCGCGTCGACGAGGCCATGACGCGCCTGGAGGCCCAGGACAACGCGATCGCCGCGCTGACCCACGCGGTCGAGAGCATCGTCGACAAGCTGGCCAAGCCGTTCGCGCAGCTCGACGGCCGGCTCGACGGCGTCGCCGCGCGCTTCGAGGGCGTCGCCGGCCGGATGGACGGGCTCGAGGACAAGCTGCAGAACATCCACCGCCGGCTCGACGAGCTGGGCGGTCACCTGGACAAGCAGGACGCGAAGCTCGACTCGATCCCGCAGACCACGCAGGGCCCGGTCCGCGAACGCATCGAGCTCGCGGAGGCCACCCTGCGCGAACGCATCGAGAGCGCCGACGCGAGCCTGCGCGAACGCATCGAGACGGCCGACCACGAGCTGCGCAGCCGCGTCGACGAGCTCGACCGCGCCACTCGCGAGCGCTTCGACAACACCGCCGACGCCCTCCGCACGGCGATCACCGAGACCGGCGAGATGGTCGACGCCTCCGAGCGCCTCGAAGGTCTGGTCAACCGCCTCGACACGGTCACCCAGCGCCTCGACGACCTGGGCAACCGCCTCGACAAGGTCGAAGACGGCTTCGTCTCCCAGCTGGGCGACCTGGACGGCTCCATCAAGTCCGGCCTCTCCAAGGTCGAGGGCACGCTGGCCAAGCAGCCCGACACCGACTCCGTCGACTCCCTGGTGCGCCGCTCGAACGACGAGTCCGTGCGCCGGATCGGTGGCCAGCTGGACGAGGCCATGGCCACCTTCGCCGAACTGATGCTGGGCGGCGGCCCGGCCGTGCAGCAGATCGCCCCGCCGGCCCCTGCCCCGCGGCAGCCGCGGCGCAGCTCGCGCAACGGCCGGTCCCCGAAGGCGGTGGACCCGAAGGCGAAGAACGGGTCCGAGCCGGAAGATGCCGCCGGTGAGTGAGGTCTGAAGCTCTTGTCGAAAGCCCCCGCCTCGGCGGGGGCTTTCGTCGTCTGGACCACCTGACGAACGTGTCCCGCAGGCTTCCTGCGGGACACGCTTGTGTTCAGGGCTGGGACAAACCCTGCTCTCCACCGACGGTGTCGAGATGGCGTGCTGTGCGGTCTTCGGCTTGGGCAACTACCGCGGATCGTCGGTGTGCCAGGGATAGCGGAACTGGTCGGGGTGCAGGTGCCAGGCTTCGAGAGTGGAGGTCAGGTCCGGCTCACCGACAGCGGTTGCGGTCTTGATCAGGATTGCTCCGACGTCGTGGTCGAAGCTGTCGAGGCGGTCAGCGGCGTAGTCCCAGTGCTGGACGGTGAAGGTGCGGGCGTGGTCGGCTCGTTTCCAGCCTTGGCCGCGGGCTTCGGTGTCCGCTGCGGTGATGAGCGGGCTGATGTCGATGAATGCTCGCCGCCCGGGTCGGGAGGCCGGCAGTTCGGCGACCAGTCGCTGGCCGAGTCGCAGCGCGGTCAACATGTCGGCGGGCCACTGGCGCGCGCGGCCGGTCGGGTGGGATGGCGTGCTCACGACACCACCCCCGCTCCCCGCCGCTCGGCGAGCCGGCCGTGGTCGAAGCACGCGCCCGCACGGACAACGGCGATGAGGTGAAGTGCCATCAGCGGCCAAGGCGAACAGGGGCCGAGTTGTCCCCACTCAGAGATGGTGTGAACAACTCGGCCACGAGTCACGATCGGATGGTCTCCAGGACGATCGGCCCCACCGCCGGCGCCGTGTCCGACACCGAGAACGCGCCCTCCAGCGCCGCCAGCGCGCCGGGCACCGCGTCGGGTGTGTCGGTGTGCAGTTCGAGCAGGGGGTCGCCCGCGGAGACCGCGTCGCCGGGTTTGGCCAGGCACAGCACGCCGGCGGCGGCCTGCACCGGGTCTTCCTTGCGGGCCCGGCCCGCGCCGAGGCGCCAGGCGGCGACGCCGACCGCGTAGGCGTCCAGGGAAGACAGGACGCCGGAGGCGGGGGCGGGAACCACGTGAACGTGCGCCGGCGTGGGAAGCGGGGCCGACGGATCACCACCCTGAGCGGTGATCATGCGCGCCCACGTTTCGTAGGCCTCACCCGAAGCCAGCACCGCCGCGGGGTCCACCGAGGACAAACCGGCCAAAGCGAGCATCTCGCGGGCCAGTGCGACCGTCAGGGAGACCACGTCGGCAGGACCGCCGCCCTGCAGGACCGAGACCGCTTCGGCGACCTCCACGGCGTTGCCGACCGCGCGGCCCAGCGGCACGTTCATGTCCGTGATCAGCGCCGTCGTCGCAACCCTGTGAGCCGCGCCGATCGAGACCAAAGTCGAAGCCAGCGAACGGGCGTCCGCCACTGTCTTCATGAAGGCGCCCGAGCCCGCCTTCACGTCCAGGACCAAGCCGGCCGCACCCTCGGCGATCTTCTTCGACATGATCGACGAGGCGATCAGCGGGATCGACTCCACGGTCGAAGTGACATCCCTCAGCGCATACAGCTTCTTGTCCGCCGGAGCCAAGCCCTCGGTGGCCGCGCACACGACCGCGCCCACCGAAGACAACTGCGCCGTGATCTCGTCCAGCGACAGAGCCGCGCGCCAGCCCGGGATGGACTCCAGTTTGTCCAGGGTGCCGCCCGTGTGGCCGAGGCCGCGGCCGGACAGCTGCGGCACGGCGGCACCGCAAGCGGCGACGAGCGGCGCCAGCGGCAAGGTGATCTTGTCGCCGACCCCGCCCGTCGAGTGCTTGTCCACCGTCGGGCGCCCGACCGGCAGCGACAACCGCGAGCCCGACGCGATCATCGCGCCCGTCCAGCGGGAGATCTCCGAAGGGGCCATCCCGCGCAGGAAGATGGCCATCGCCAGCGCGGCCATCTGCTCCTCGGCCACAACCCCGCGCGTGTAGGCGTCCACCACCCAGTCGATCTGCGCGTCGGACAGCTCGCCGCCGTCACGTTTGGCCCGGATGATGTCGACCGCCGCGAAAGTCACGGGAGGTCCTCGGGCCCGAAGGCGTCGGGCAGGACGTCGGACATCGGCAGGATCCCGCGCGGAGTGTCGACCAGGCAGGTGGACCCGCCCAGCTCGAACAGGATCTGCCGGCACCGCCCGCACGGCATGAGCAGCTCACCCGCGCCGCTGCGGCAGGCGACGGCCACCAGCCGGCCGCCGCCCGACAACCGCAGCTGGCCCGCCATCGTGCACTCAGCGCACAACCCCAAGCCGTACGAAGCGTTCTCGACGTTGCAGCCCGTCACCATCCGGCCGTCGTCAACGATGCCCGCGACGCCGACGTGCAGGCCGGAGTAAGGGGCATAGGCCGAAGCGGCGGCGGTGACCGCCGCCGCGCGCAGGGCGTCCCAATCGAACGAGGTCATCAGTCGCCCTCCCCTCGCCGATAAGGCGCACCGTCGGCCTTCGGTGGACGAAGCCGTTGCGACGCCACCGCGAGCACGATCAGCGTCACGAAGTGTGCGGTGTAGGGGATCAGGTCGCTCGGCAGCGTGTCGTTGGTCCAGTAGATCGCGTACAACGCCCCGGCGGCGATCACACCGAGCGCGGCCGACAGCCAGCGCTTCCGGAACAGCTGCACGATCACGATGATCGCCACGAGGATCACGGCGCCGTACAGCAGCGCGAGCACCGCGGTGCCACCGCCGGCGAGCTGCAGGCCGTCCGCATACCCGAACAGCGCCGCACCGCCGAGCAGGCCGCCCGGCCGCCAGTTGCCGAAGATCATCGCGGCCAGACCGATGTAGCCGCGGCCGTTGGTCTGGTTCTCCAGGTAGTCCGCGCCGCCCTTGAGCAGCACCAGCGAAGCGCCACCCATGCCGGCGAAGCCGCCGGAGATCAGCACGCCGAGGTACTTGTAGCGGTACACGTTGACACCGAGCGACTCCGCGGCGACCGGGTTCTCACCGCACGACCGCAGCCGCAGGCCGAACCGCGTGTGCCACAGGACCCAGTAGCTGACCGGCACCAGGACGATCGCGATCATCGTCAGCGGCGCGACGCCGGTGATCAGGCCACGCAGGATGCCGGCGACGTCGGAGATCCCCACGCGCTGCTCGTTCTCCAGCGTGCCGAGCCAGTCGGACAGGCCCGACGCGGAGTACGTGTCGAACTTCGGTACCGGCGGCGACTGCCGCGGGTTGCCCGAGATCGGCTCGAAGATCAGGTTCGCCAGATACTTCGCGATACCCAACCCCAGCAAGTTGATCGCCACACCCGAGACGATGTGGTTGACGTTGAACGTCACCGTCGCGACCGCGTGCAGCAGACCGCCGATGGCGCCGAACGCGATGGCCGAGATCAGGCCGACCCACACGCCGCCGTAGTACGCGCCCCAGGCCGCGCCGAACGTCCCGAGGATCATCATGCCCTCGAGGCCGATGTTGACCACGCCCGCGCGCTCCGACCACAGGCCGCCGAGCGCACACAGCAGGATCGGCAGCGCGAGCCGCAGCGCCGTCGACGCCGTGTTGCTCGACGTCAGCGCCGAGACACCGGTCGCGTACGACGCCGTGGACATCACCGCGATCGCCACCACGGCCCAGATCACGCCGCGCAGCCAGCCGGGGACCCGTCGGCGCGGCTCCACCACCGGCTCGGGCATGCCGGAGGCGGGCTCCGGCCTGGAGAACTCCGTCACCTGGCTCACACCGCACCGCCTTCTGCCACAGACGAAGCCTTGCGTCCGTTGCCGGCGAGCGCCCGGCCCACCCTGCGTTGTTCGGCCGCGAGGTCGGCGCGGCGCACGATCTCGTACGCGACGACGACCGACAGCACGATGATGCCCTGCATGATCGTCGCGATCTCCTTGGACACGTTGATCTGCTCCAGCGACACCGCCGAGGTGTCGAGGAACGCCCACAGCAGCGCGCCGAACGCGATGCCGCCGGGGTGGTTGCGGCCCAGCAGCGCCACGGCGATGCCGGTGAAGCCGTACATCTGCGTGGCCGTGATGCCGTAGCTGTAGTCGCGGCCAAGCAGCTCCGGCATGGCGACGAGACCCGCCACCGCACCGGAGAGCAGCATCGCGATCAGGGTCATCCGCTTCGCGCTCACGCCACCGGCGGCCGCGGCCGTCGACGACTCACCGCTCGCCTTGAGCTCGAAGCCGAACCGCGTGCGGTTGAGCATGAACCAGTAAGCGATGCCGATCACGATGGCGATGAAGAAGAACCCGAACAGCACACCCGAGCCGAGCGGGATGCCCGGGATCCGGCCCGACGGCGCGATCGTGCGCGTGCCGATGTTGTTGCCCGTCTGCACGCCGAACTGGTCGGCGTTGACGAGGAACGCGATGATGCCGGCGACGATCGAGTTCAGCATGATCGTCGAGATGACCTCGCTGACGCCCCGGGTCACCTTCAGCACGGCGGGGACCAGCGCGTACAGCGCACCAGACGCGACCGCGACGATCAGGATCACGAGGGTGTGGAGGACCGGCGGCAGCTGCAGCGCGCCACCGATGATCGCGGCGACCACGGCCGCGAACCGGTACTGGCCCTCGACACCGATGTTGAACAGGTTCATCTGGAAGCCGATGGCCACCGCGAGCCCGGACAGGTAGTACACCGTCGCGAGGTTCACCGTGTCCACGGCGGTGGAGCCCTTGAAGAGCTGCCCCACCATGGTCCCGTACGCCTCCAGCGGGTTGGCGCCGGAGATGACGAGCGCGATCGCCGAGAGCAGCACGGCGAACACGATCGCGAGCAGGGGCGGCAGCAGCCGCGTGCGCCACGAAGTCATTACGCTTCTTCACCTTCTTCGGCACCGGTCATGGCGGAACCGAGTTCCTGCGGGGTCACCGTGGCGGGGTTGGCCTCGCTCACCAGGCGCCCGCGCAGCATCACGCGGATCGTGTCGGAGAGCCCGATCAGCTCGTCGAGGTCGGCGGAGATCAGCAGCACCGCCAGGCCGTCGGCCCGCGCCTGCCGGATCTGCTCCCAGATCATGGCCTGCGCACCGACGTCGACACCCCGCGTCGGGTGCGAAGCGATGAGCAGCACGGGGTTGCCCGACAGCTCGCGCCCGACGATCAGCTTCTGCTGGTTGCCGCCCGAGAGCGCGGCGGCCGGCACGTCGATGCCCGGCGTGCGCACGTCGTACTCCCGCACGATGCGCTCGGTGTCGCGGCGCGCGCCCGCGATGTCGAGCAACTGTCCGCTCGAGACGGGTCTGCGCGTCTGGTAGCCGAGGATTCGGTTGGCCCACAACGGTTGCGTGAGCAGCAGGCTGTGGCGCGTGCGGTCTTCGGCGATGTAGCCGATGCCGGCTTCGCGCCGCGCGAGCGTGCCCAGCTTCACCAGGTCGTGGGTCTTGCCGTCGGCCTCGGCGAGCTCGATGTGCCCGCCGCTGGCCTTGCGCATGCCCATGATCGTCTCGACGAGCTCGGTCTGGCCGTTGCCCTCGACGCCCGCGATGCCGAGCACCTCACCCGCGTGCACGGTGAAGTCGATGTCGTCGAGCAGCTTCAGCTCGGAGTTCTCGGCCGTGAGGCTCAGCGCCTTCACCCGCAGCACGTCGCGGTCGGTCACCGTCGACTCGCGCGTCTCGGGGCTGGGCAGCTCCGAGCCCACCATCATCTCCGCCAGCTGGCGGCTCGTGATGGACTTCGGATCGACCGTGCCGACGGTGGTGCCACGCCGGATCACCGTGACCGTGTCCGCGATCGCGCGCACCTCGTCGAGCTTGTGGGAGATGAAGAGGAAGGTGTAGCCGTCGGCCTGCATCTCGCGGACCGTGCCGAACAGCGCGTCGACCTCCTGCGGCACGAGCACCGCGGTGGGCTCGTCGAGGATGATGATCTTCGCGCCGCGGTAGAGGACCTTCACGATCTCCACGCGCTGGCGGTCGGCCACGCCGAGCTCTTCCAGCAACGCGTCCGGCTTGGCGCGCAGGCCCGTCTGCTCGGAGAGCTTCTTGAGCCGGGCGCGCGCCTCGCGGCCGATGCCGTGCAGCGACTCCGCGCCGACGAACACGTTCTCGGCGACGGTGAAGTTGTCGGCGAGCATGAAGTGCTGGTGCACCATGCCGATCCCGGCGTGGATGGCGTCCTGCGGGTTGCGCAGTTTCACCTCGGCGCCGTTGATGGCGATGGTTCCCTCGTCGGGCTGCTGCATCCCGTAGAGGATCTTCATCAGGGTCGACTTGCCCGCGCCGTTCTCGCCGCAGAGGGCGTGGACCTCGCCCGCGGCCACGGTGAGGTTGACGTCGGAGTTGGCGACCACACCCGGGAAGCGCTTGGTGATCCCGGTCAGCTGGACGGCCGTCGTGCCCCGGTCGGGGACGGCATCGGCCTCGGCAGTGCTCATGGGAGAGGCATCCAGTTCTGTCGAAACGCGTGAGGGCTCGGAAGGAAGATCCTTCCGAGCCCTGGCACGTGGCGGCTGCTACTTGGTCGGCTTGTCCGAAACCTGGATGGCGCCCGAGATGATCTGGGCCTTGTACCCGTCCAGCACGTCCTTGATGTCGTCGACCTTGCCGCCGGAGGTGGCGTAACCGACGCCGTCGACCTTCAGGTCGAAGCGCTTCGGCAGCACGCTCAGGTCACCCTTCGCGTCGGCCTGCAGGAAGTCGAACACCGCGACGTCCACACGCTTCATCATCGAGGTGAGGATGATGTCCTTGTCGGCGGCGACCGTGGCCTGGTTGTACTGGTCGGAGTCGACCCCGATGGCCAACGCCTTGCCCGACGTCTTGGCGGCGTCGAACACACCCTTACCGGAGGCACCGGCGGCGTGGTAGATCACGTCCGCGCCGTTGTTGATCTCGGCAGCGGCCTTGACGTTGCCCTTGGCCGGGTCCTGGAAACCGGAGAAGTCACCGGCCGGCGTCAGGTACTCGTCCTCGATCTTGACCTTGTTCGACGCGGCCCGCGCGCCCTGCAGGTAGCCGGCCTCGAACTTCTGGATCAGCGGCGTGTCCACGCCACCGACGAAGCCGATGTGGCAGTTCTTGCTCTTGTAGACGGCGGCGACGCCGGCCAGGAACGAGCCCTGCTCCTCGGCGAACACCAGCGGCGTCACGTTGGGGAGCTTGATGGTGTCGTCGTCGACGATCGCGAACCGGGTGTTCGGGTGCTTCGGCGCGACGGCGGCGACCGACGGCGCGTAGGCGAAGCCGACCGCGATGATCGGGTTCAGGCCCTGCGACGCCATCTGCTCGAGCCGCTGCTGCTTGGCCGACTCGCTCTCGCTCGGGCTGGCCGTGCTCTCGCTGACGGTCGTGATGCCGAGCTCGGACTTCGCCTTGTCGACGCCGGCCGCGGCCGCGTCGTTGAACGATGCGTCACCCCGGCCGCCGATGTCGAACGCCAGGCCGACCTTGAGCTTGCTGCCGTCCACCTTCTCGCCGGACGAGCTGCTGGTGGCGGCTGCCGCCGGAGCCGCGGGCGGCTTCGGCGCGGTGACGCAGCTCGAGCCCGAGCTGCCAGCCGCGGCGGTGTTGCTGCTGCTGCCCCCGCCGGTGTCCTTCGCGCACCCTGCCAAGGTGAGGACCCCGGCCATGGTCGCGGCGGCCAGCGCGGTTCCACGCATGCGACGCAACGTGTGTCTCCCTCCCCGCTGATCCAGCGGACTAAGTGGAAGCGACCCGGCCCCTGTGTCTCCCCAGTGCCGAGTTCAACCGCCAGACCGTACCCAACCGCCAGACAAGCGCCATAGGAAAGGCACGCTACGTAACACAAACGTTTACTCAGCGGTCTGATCCGCGACCGATCGTGTACTTACGGTGATCAACTGAATCAGGCAAGTGCTCACCAGCTGTCACGGCCCGGGGTGCCGCGGCCCGTCGGCGCCGCGCGGTGAAACCCGTCCGGACGATCTTCGTCCACCGCCCGGCGAGGACCTCGCCGAACGGGCGTTGCGGACATCACGAAAACCGTTCGGACCCGCCTGGTTTTTCACCCGCCGCCGCAAGCGGTACCGGTCTGCTGAATCGAATCCACCGGGCCGGGAGCCGCAGGTCGGATTCGCCCTGGACCGCCCGTGCCGCGTGGCCGGGGCCACACGTCCGAGTGGTGCGGGACGCTCCGGGTGTCTGGTCCATCACAGAGACGAACCCGGAGGTGAGCCGGGTCCAGATGGCGGGTCTAGCATCCTTTCATCCACGCTCGATGGCCCTAGATCTCGGCACCGCTGCCGGCGTTGTCCCCAGTGGACCGACGCGGAAGCGGGTGCGGACCTCACCGGTCAGCCGGGCACAACAGATGACGTTGGAGGCCGTTCACCGATGTCCACCACGGCGAGCACTGCCACCGAGGCAGGAGCGAGCGATCGGGCGGGTGCCTCACGCCGGCAGGGGACCTTCTACCGGGGCGACCCCGGCATGTGGTCCTGGGTGCTGCACCGCATCACCGGCGTGCTGACATTCTTCTTCCTGTTCGTGCACGTGCTCGACACCGCGCTCGTCCGCGTGTCGCCGAACACCTACGACCAGGTGATCGACACGTACAAGACGCCGCTCGTGAACCTGCTCGAGGTCGGTCTCGTCGGCGCGGTCCTCTTCCACGCCCTCAACGGCATCCGGGTCATGCTGGTCGACTTCTGGTCCAAGGGGCCGAAGTTCCAGAAGACGATGCTGTGGGTGATCGGCGTCGTGTGGGTCGTCGTGATGATTCCCGGTGCGTTCTTCATGCTGAAGCGCACGGCCGAGATGCTCTTCGGGGGTAACTGACCATGGCCGACTCGCTCGTCATCGAATCGCCGCGCACCCCGAGGCGCCCGGCGGCCCGCCGCAGCAACTTCGAGCTCTACAGCTGGTTGTTCATGCGCATCTCGGGCCTCGCGCTGATCATCCTGGTGCTGGGCCACCTGCTGATCATGAACATCCTCGACGGCGGTGTGCACCGCATCAACTGGGGCTTCGTCGCCGGTCGCTGGGCTTCGCCGTTCTGGCAGTTCTGGGACCTCGCGATGCTGTGGCTCGCCGAGATCCACGGCGGCAACGGCCTGCGCACGATCATCGACGACTACGCCCGCAAGGACTCCACGCGGTTCTGGCTGAAGATCCTGCTGTACGTCTCGATGGTCCTGATCCTGGCCGTCGGCACGCTGGTGATCTTCACGTTCGACCCCGAGATGCCCGCCAGCTAGCGCACCCACCACACATGTAGCGGAGTCTTTTCCATGCAGTTCCACAAGTACGACGTGGTGATCGTCGGTGCCGGCGGCGCCGGCATGCGCGCGGCCATCGAAGCCGGCCAGCGCGCCCGCACCGCGGTCCTCACCAAGCTGTACCCGACCCGGTCCCACACCGGCGCCGCGCAGGGCGGCATGTGCGCCGCGCTGGCGAACGTCGAAGAGGACAACTGGGAGTGGCACACCTTCGACACCGTCAAGGGCGGCGACTACCTCGTCGACCAGGACGCCGCGGAGATCATGGCCAAGGAGGCCATCGACGCGGTCCTCGACCTCGAGAAGATGGGCCTGCCGTTCAACCGCACGCCCGAGGGCAAGATCGACCAGCGCCGCTTCGGCGGCCACACCCGTGACCACGGCAAGGCGGCCGTGCGCCGTGCCTGCTACGCCGCGGACCGCACCGGCCACATGATCCTGCAGACGCTGTACCAAAACTGCGTCAAGTACGGCACGGAGTTCTTCAACGAGTTCTACGTGCTCGACCTCGTGACCAGCGAAGACGAGAACGGCAACCCGATCGCGTCGGGCGTCGTGGCCTACGAGCTGGCCACCGGCGAGCTGCACGTCTTCCAGGCCAAGTCCATCGTGTTCGCCACCGGCGGCGCGGGCAAGATCTTCAAGACGACGTCGAACGCGCACACCCTCACCGGTGACGGCCTCGGCATCATCTTCCGCAAGGGCCTGCCGCTGGAGGACATGGAGTTCTTCCAGTTCCACCCGACCGGCCTCGCGGGCCTGGGCATCCTGATCTCCGAAGCCGTCCGCGGCGAGGGCGGGATCCTGCGCAACGCCGACGGCGAACGGTTCATGGAGCGCTACGCCCCCACCATCAAGGACCTCGCGCCGCGCGACATCGTCGCCCGCTCGATGGTCCAGGAGGTGCTGCAGGGCCGCGGCATGGGCCCGAACAAGGACTACGTGGTCCTCGACGTGACGCACCTGCCGGTGGAGGTCCTCGAGACCAAGCTGCCGGACATCACCGAGTTCTCGCGCACCTACCTCGGCGTCGACCCGGTGAAGGAACCCGTGCCGGTGTTCCCGACCTGCCACTACGTGATGGGCGGCATCCCGACCAACATCCACGGCGAAGCACTGCGCGACAACGAGAACGTGATCCCGGGCCTGTACGCGGCCGGTGAGGTCGCGTGCGTCTCGGTGCACGGCTCGAACCGCCTGGGCACCAACTCGCTGCTGGACATCAACGTGTTCGGCCGCCGGGCCGGCATCGCGGCCGCGGAGTACGCGCTGGCCCACGAGCACGTCGAGCTGCCGGAGCTGCCGACCAAGGTCGTCGAGGACCAGATCGCCGGCCTGCTGTCGGAGCACGGTGACGAGCGCGTCGCCGACATCCGCAAGGAAATGCAGCAGACGATGGACTCGCACGCCTCGGTGTACCGCACCGAGGACACGCTCAAGCAGGCGCTGACCGACATCCAGGCGCTGAAGGAGCGGTACACGCGGATCACCGTGTCGGACAAGGGCAAGCGGTACAACACCGACCTGCTCGAAGCCGTCGAGCTGGGCTTCCTGCTCGAGCTGGCCGAGGTCCTGATCGTGGGCGCCCTGGCGCGCAAGGAGTCGCGCGGCGGCCACGCCCGCGAGGACTACCCGAACCGCGACGACACGAACTTCATGCGCCACACCATGGCGTACAAGCAGGGTGAGGGCCTCTCGGCCGACATCCGCCTCGACTACAAGCCGGTGACCTTCACGCGTTACGAGCCGATGGAGCGGAAGTACTGATGACTGCGGCAACCACCGAAGAAGCACCCGCGGCCGCGCAGGACCACACGCCGATCACGGTCACGCTGAAGATCCTGCGCTTCAACCCCGAGGTCGACACCGAGCCGCACTGGGAGTCCTACGACGTCCCGGCGCAGCGCACCGACCGGCTGCTGAACCTGCTGTTCTACGTCAAGGACTACATCGACGGCACGTTCTCGTTCCGCCGGTCGTGCGCCCACGGCGTGTGCGGCTCGGACGCCATGCAGATCAACGGCATCAACCGGCTGGCCTGCAAGGTGCTCATGAAGGACCTGCTGGAGACGGGCGGCAAGAAGACCGTCATCACCATCGCCCCGATCAAGGGCCTGACGACGTTGAAGGACCTCTACGTCGACATGGACCCGTTCTTCGAGGCCTACCGGTCGGTCAAGCCCTATCTCATCAACTACGGCCACGAGCCCTCCCGCGAGCGCATCCAGTCCCAGGCCGACCGCGACCGCTTCGACGACACCACCAAGTGCATCCTCTGCGCCTGCTGCACGTCGTCCTGCCCGGTCTACTGGAACGACGGCTCGTACTTCGGCCCGGCCGCGATCGTCAACGCGCACCGCTTCATCTTCGACTCCCGCGACGACGCGGCCGAGGAGCGCCTGGACATCCTGAACGACTCCGAGGGCGTCTGGCGCTGCCGCACCACCTTCAACTGCACGGACGCTTGCCCACGTGGGATCCAGGTGACGAAGGCGATTCAGGAAGTGAAGCGCGCACTTTTGTTCAAGCGCGTCTGAGAAATTCGTTGCGGAGAGGCCCCCGTCCGGTTCGCCGGATGGGGGCCTTTTCGTTGCCGATTCGCAGCCGACACGGACAAAACTCCCCTGAACGGAGCTAGGGCGACTGTGCGTGATGGTACTAACCTGACGAGTTACCGATGACTCGGACGGTCGTGCGACGGGGAACGAGCAGATGAGTGCTGGTGCGGAACTACGTAAGGTGCTTTCCCAACGCTTGGCACGGTTCATCGCAGACGTCGAAGAACTCGTGTTCCGACATGGCTACTTGCGGGTGTTCGCGGCGACGGTCGCCATGCTCGGCAGCGTGGGCCTGCTCGGCGAGGTGCTCGGCATGGAGTGGTTGCGCACGACGTTCGCCAGCATCGCGGGTGGGCTGTTCGTGATCGCCAGTGCGATCTCCTTCGCCGGCACCCACAAACTCCGCACCCAGGCGCAGCACAGCGAGGAGCTGCTGCACCGGTACGCCGACGCGCTCGCCGGGCGCACGCGCAAGCCCATCGCCGTGCAGGAGTGGATGCAGGAAGTGACCATTGAGGACAACGGCGACGCGTTCTGCCGGCGCGTGCTCGTGCTCCACGAGGCGAACGACAACGTCCCGCGTTACCTGTCTGTGAACCTCGTATACTACGGAACCACGCCGATGTCTGAGCGGGACCGTCGATTGGTGCAGTACAAGGCTTTCCACGCCGGGCCCGAAGACATCGACCAGAAGACCCGCGCCAACGCGACTTCGATCTGGTCGACCTCCGCGAACGGGAAACCGAAACTGGACATCTACATCCACCTCGGCACGATCGTTCAGGAAGGCGACGTGGTCACCGTGGAATGGACTTGGCCGCGGTACTCGGTCGACCTGATGTCGGGCGCCGAGCCAGAATCATTCGACGTGATGTTCCGCAAAGAAATCAGCAAGTTCGAGCACCGGGTGATCTTCCGCAATGTCAAGCGCGACTCGGCCTTTGTCGTGCGAAACCAGGGCGCACAAGGACTGCGGCGGCTCCGGCAGGGCAAGGACGTGATCGTGGAGTTCTCCGCGGCGAACCCGAAAATGTCTCAGTACATGGGATTCATCGCCGACTATTCACCGGATTCGTGACGGGCGTAAAAAAACCCGGAGTGCGGACTCCGGGTTTTTCGGGTGCACGATCGGAACGACCGATCAGTTGCCACCCGTTTCGGAACCGCCGGACATACGAATTCCATTCGGGTAATGCGAGCCGACGCTGGAAGGGCTCGCGAGTTCGCTGACCATACTCCATTCGCGCCCCGCTGTCATACCGGCGGACGGGCGCATCCGGCGAACGCCGAGCCAACCCGCCCTTGATCAGGAATCGGCCGAAGGTCGTTCCTTCGATCGGGTGGAGCGCAGCGCCCGCCAGCCCAGGAGGCCGATGATCGTCCCCAGCACGAAGGACACCACCGTGAGCACCGCGTGCACGATGAAGTACGCCGTGGGGGAACCATCGGCTGACCAGGACTGGGAGCTGGCCCACAGGTTCTTGGCGAAGGTGATCCAGATGATCCAGGACCACACGCCGAACAACAGCAGGAAGACCGCAGTACCTCGCGAAATGCGCATGCCCCTGAGTATGCAACCGGGCTCGCGACGCTAGATTGCGTGGGTGCACAGCGTTTTCTCCCGGTCGCTCCCGGTCCTCGTCGCGTTGATGGTCATCGGGCTTTCCGGCGGCGGAATCGGCCCGACGGCAGCCGTAGCCCAGGCCCAGCCCTGTCAGGACCAGGCCGCGCCGCCGGCGCCGGTGGACACGTCGGAGAAGCCGGCGCCCGGGCAGCCGACCCCGCCGCCGTTGCCGGTGCCCGCTGAGCCCGTCGGGGGGCTGCGCATGGGCGGCTGCGGGATGATCCTGCCCGACGGCGCGCTCAACCCGCCGGACGGCAACACGGCCGCGTCGTGGGTGGTCCAGGACCTCGACACCGGCGACGTCATCGCGGCGAAGAACCCGCACGCGCGGGAGCGGCCGGCGTCGCTCATCAAGACGTTGCTCGCGCTGGTCGTCACCAGCGAGATGAAGCCCGACCAGATCGTGGTGCCCACGAAGGAGGATGCCGAGCAGGAGTGCACCTGCGTCGGCATCGTGGCGGGTGCGAGCTACACCGTCGACCAGCTGCTGCACGGCCTGCTGATGCACTCGGGCAACGACGTCGCCCACGCGTTCGCGACCGCGCTCGGCGGGGTCGACATCGCGACCACGAAGATGAACCTGCTGGCCAAGCGCATCGGCGCCACGGACACGCGCGCGGCGACCCCGTCGGGTCTCGACGGGCCCGGGATGTCGACCTCGGCCTACGACCTGAGCCTGATCTTCCACTACGCGATGAAGCAGCAGGAGATCGCGCAGGCCGTGGCCACCAAGTCGTACACGATTCCGGCAGCGGGCGGCAAACCCGCCATTCCGGTCTACAACGACAACAAGCTCCTCGGCGTCTACCCCGGCTTCCTCGGCGGCAAAACGGGCTTCACCGACGACGCCCGCCACACCTACGTCGGCGCAGCGGAGAAGAACGGCCATCGCCTCGCGGTGGTGATGATGCGCGCGGAGCAGCGGCCCACGAAGGTCGTCGACCAGGCGGGCAATCTGCTCGACTACGGCTTCGCGCTCGAAGCCGACCACGCCGAGCCCGTCGGGCGCATCGCGTACGAGGCCCTCGTGGCCACGGCGCCGCCCGCTCCCCCGGCGAACGTCGCCGCCGGCGCCGCGTCGTCGGCCGCCTCGGCGAAGGAAGACCCGTTCGGCACCACGGGCTGGATCCTCACGCTGGTGGTCGCCCTGATCATCATCGGCGGGTTCGTGATCGGCCACCAGCGCAAGAAGCAGGCCCGGCAGTAGATCAGGCCTAGTCCCGCCGTCGTCCCATCCAGCCGAGCAGCGCGCCCACGCTGAACACGCCCGCGGCCGTGCCCAGGCCGAACCCGCGCTGGACGGTCACGCGCGGCTCCAGCCGTACGGGCGCCGGCGGCCGCACGACCTTGCGCTGGTTCTCCTTCGCGGTGGCCGTCCACGCGGTGACCATGAGGATGAACCGCGAGACGAGGTTCGCGAACACGAGCAGACCGATGATCGGCCCGAAGATCGCCGCCGCCGGCGAGTTCGTCACGCTCGCCAGGTAGATCGACGCCACCTGCTGCAGGATGACGAACCCGATCGCGGCGACGATCGCGCCCTTCACCGCGCTGCGCATGGCCACGTGCTCACGCGGCAGCCGCGCGATGACCCACATGAACACCAGCGTGTTGGCCGCCAGGCCGAGGATGATCGTGGCCACCCGCAGCGCCCACACCGCCCAGGTCGCGTGCTCCAGGCCGACGAGCTCCAGCAGGTACTGCCCCACCCCGCCGCCCGCGGCCGTCACCGCGAACGACACGATCAGCGCCACGCCGAGACCCACGAGCGACAGCAGGTCCTTGATCGTGGTCGACACGATCGGCTGTTGTTTCTTCTCCTGACCCCACTGCGCCGTGAGCGCGTCGCGCAGGTTCGACATCCAGCCGATGCCCGAATAGAGCGCCAGGAGCAGACCGAAGATTCCGATGCCGCTTCCGGATTTGATCGCCGCGTCGACGATCTGCGTCACGAGTCCCTGGAGCGCGTCAGGCACGGAACTCTTGATGCCGGCGCTGATCTGGTCGATCACCGCCTGGTTGCCGCCCACGATCATGCCGACGACCGCGAACGCCACCATGAAGATCGGGAACACCGAAAGCACGCTGAAGTACGTGATCGCGGCAGCGTAGTGATTGCCGTAATGCTCGCCGAAGGATTCGTTGGCTCGGATCAGGTGATCCAGCCACGGGTACTTCCGCCGCAGCCGAGGCAGCAGCTTTTCCTGGTCACCAGTCTTGTTCGCCACCGTAAAACGCTAACCACGGTCAGTGATAGCCGCAACGCGAGCGGGTACCCCCGGGGTCAGTCCAGAGCGGCGAGCACCGCTCGGTAGGCGTCGTCGACGCGACCGGCCGACGTCGTGATGACACGCGCCCGCGGCCGGTCGGTGAGGAGGGCTCCGAGGCGGTCGTGGAACGCGGCGACGTCGGCCACGGTGGTGTCGTGGTGGTGCGGTCCGGGCGCGCGTGCGACGAAACGGGCCAGGACGTTTTCTCGGGTGTCCGCGAGCATCAGCTCGTGAAAGGAAGCGCCGACGTCACGAGCCAGTTCTTCCAGCTGCACCAGGAAATCCGCGCGTGCGAGCAGCTGCGGAACGATCACGTCGTGGCCCGCGCAGAGGTGCGCGCGGGCGGCCGCGAGGGCCAACGCGCGCGCCGCCGAACCGGACTCCTTCGGCTGCGCGCGCCAGCCGCCGACGAGCGAACGCACGCGGTCGATGTCGAGGTTCAGCGTCGGCGGATGGTCCTGGGCGAACCGCTCCGCCAGCGTCGACTTGCCGATGGCGGGCGGTCCGTTGAGGACGATCAGCCGCACCTACGTCCCCTGAAAACCCTGTGCGATCTTCTGCCCGGCGGGCACCAGCAGGCGGTTGGCCTCGGCGAGGGTGCTGCCGTCGGGGTGCCCATCGTGGTCGACCAGGTACAGCTCGAAGGCGAAGCGGCCCTTGCGGAAGATCAGCACGCCGTGGGTTTTCACCGACATCGTGTCGGTCATGATCCGCGACTCGTCGCCGACCGCGGCCGAGGGTGCCTGGCCGCCGTGCGCGCCCGCGGTGTTGTCGACGTACTCCTTGGCGGCGTCGGCGGACAGGAAGCTCGTGGCGGTCAGGGAGAGGGCCGTGCGCGAGAGTGGGTCGTCCTCGCCGGTGCCGCACTCGCAGGTGAGCTGCACGTAGTTGCGCTGCTGCGGGTCGTGCGGGAACGCGAGGTCGCCGACGGCCGTGCCCGGTGTCTCGGACACCAGCGGCGACGCGTCGGTGCCGATGGCGGGGCCCACCACATCGGCGGTGAGCAGCGGGCACGGCTGCGCGACCGGTTCCGGGAACACCGGGCTCGAGTAGTCGACGGTGCTCGGGCCGGCCGGCGCGTTGGTCTGCTTCTCGAGGTTCTGCATCACGCGCTTGGCGATGTCCTGCAGTTTGCCGGCGCTGCCGTTGCCCTTGAGGTCGAAGTCGAAGCTCGCCACGGTGTCGCCGAGGATCACGGTGGCCTGGCCCGACGCGTCGGGCGCCGGAACCGGGCGGCGCTTCGAGTAGGCGTGCACGGGGCCGAGGGTGATGCTCGCCGGTGCGCCCGCGAACGCCGCGGCCGCCTCGGCGACGGGCGGCACGTAAGCGGGCTGCGACACCGCGACCGCCAGGCTCTCCTGCAGCGTGCCGTCCGCGGACTCCAGGGCGTAGGCGCACTTGTTGAGCGCCAGCCCGGCGCCCATGGAGTACGTGATGGCCGAGGTGGCGAGCGGACCCTTGCCGTCGCCCACCAGGTAGACGCGCTCGAAGTTGACGGAGTTCGGGTCGGGCCGCGAGCCGACCTTCACGCCGAGGTCCGTCAAGTCGTTCAGCGACAGCAAGTTGCAGGCCTCGATCACCGGCTTGCCGCCGAGCCGCACCGCCTGCGGGTTCGGCTTTTCCTTGAGCAGCGCGGCATCCGGGTAGTCGGAGCCCTCGTAGCCGGGCCGCTGGGTGGTCTGGCCGTTGGCCACGGCCATGGCTTTCTGACTGTCCGGAGTGGACTCACCGCATCCGGCGAGCAGCAGCAGAACAGCCAAATGGACAGCCAGGTCTTCACTTTCGCCCCCCGGCAAGTGATTTTCTAGCGAGCGGCAGGCAGGAAGCCCAGCCGCTCGTACACGGTGGCGAGCGTGGGCGCTGCCACCTCCCGCGCGCGCTGCGCGCCGCGGGCGAGAACCTTGTCGAGCTCGGCCACATCGTCCAAATAGGACTGGACTTTGGCCTGCAGCGGCGTGACCCACTCGACGAGCACCTCGGCGAGGTCCTTCTTGAGGTCGCCATAGCCCTTGCCCTCGTACGCCGCTTCGAGGTCGGCGATCGAACGCTCGGTGAGGGCCGAGTAGATGCTCAGCAGATTGGAGACGCCGGCCTTGTTCTCCGCGTCGAACTTGACCTCGCGGCCCGTGTCGGTCACGGCGGAGCGGATCTTCTTGGCCGAGCGCTTGGGGTCTTCGAGCAGCTCGACGAGACCGTTGGCCGCGGACGCCGACTTGCTCATCTTCGCCGTCGGGTCCTGCAGGTCGTAGATCTTGGCGGTGTCCTTGACGATGTAGGGCTCGGGCACCGTGAACGTCTTGCCGAGGCGGTTGTTGAAGCGCTGCGCGAGGTTGCGCGTGAGCTCCAGGTGCTGGCGCTGGTCCTCGCCCACCGGCACGGCGTTGGCCTGGTAGAGCAGGATGTCGGCGGCCTGCAGGATCGGGTATGTGAACAGGCCCACACTGGCGCGGTCGGCGCCCTGTTTGGCCGACTTGTCCTTGAACTGCGTCATCCGGCTGGCCTCGCCGAAGCCGGTCTGGCACTCGAGCACCCAGCCGAGCTGCGCGTGCTCGGGCACGTGGCTCTGGACGAACAAGGCACTTCGGTCAGGGTCGACGCCGATCGCGAGCAGCTGCGCGGCCGAGCGGCGCGTGCGCTCCAGCAGCACCTTCGGGTCCTGCTCCACCGTGATGGCGTGCAGGTCGACGACGCAGTAGAAGGTCTCGTGCGTGTCCTGCAGCTTCACCCACTGCCGCAGGGCGCCGAGGTAGTTGCCGAGGTGGAACGAGTCGGCCGTCGGCTGGATCCCGGAAAGCACCCGCAGGCGCCCGTTCTGTTCGTCGGACACGTCAGCGATTCTTTCAGGAGCCGGAGAGGCGGGTCACAGGGAGGTCTCCCTGGGGCGCTCGGCGGGGGTTCCCAGGGCGTTTCTCAGGGGTGCCGAATCGGCGCGAGGGGCCGGGTGGGCTCCTCGGTGTCGGCGGACTCGGGGGCGGGCAGGGCCGTCGCGGTCGCCGCGCGCGCCTTGCGACGCTGGCGCAGGACGCCGAGGGCCATGCCGACGATGCCCAGGGCCACGGCGACCAGCCCGACCGGGCCGAGGATGCCGAAGCCCGCCGAAGGGGTCTCCGCACGAGCGACGCCGTCGTCGGCGAGCGCCGTGCCGCTGCCCGCGAGCAACAGGACGGCCGGCAGCACGACGAGCGTCGCCGACCGAGCCGAGCGCAGCGTGGACCGCAACAGGAGATGACCTGGGTTGCGCACCGGAGTGCCTCCCGCGAAGTGATGTTCCTGGCGAGATCTCTCACCCGTAAGGATGAGTCATACAGTGAAAAAGCTACCGAGCGTGTCAAGACCTGTCGGTTCTGATCAACTCGGGCGCCGAGACTAGCGCCCGTCCGGGGAGGGCGGGTGACCACCCCCGGGCTGACGGTGTCACTGGTGGTCAGCGCGCTACTGCCGGTTTTTCGGGCGCCTGAGGTCGCTCGAACGGCTGTCGCGAGTGCCTGCTTGGTCCGGTTCCGGTCGCACGGCGCGAGCAAAACGTGAAGAACGTTCACCCGTTTGGCCGCGACGAACTACAGACAGCAAGTTATTCACCAACTTCGTTGGTCTGATCGCGTCTTTTTGACCTGATCCCGGCTTCGGGCCCTGGTCTTCCCTCGGTTGATTGGTCTATACCTCTGTGGTGTAGACCACTTCAGGGGCGAACAAAGGAGTGAGCCCATGTCTCTCCGAAGGATCCTCACCGCCGTCGGGATGGCCGCCGCGGCCGCGATCACGGTGCTCGTGCCGGCCAGTACGGTCGCCAATGCGGCCCCGGCCGCGAGCTTCGTAGTCAGCGAGTCGCAGTTCAACCAGATGTTCCCGGGACGGAACTCGTTCTACAGCTACAGTGGACTGACCGACGCGCTCGGCGCGTACCCCGGCTTCGCGAATTCCGGCAGTGACACCGTGAAGAAGCAGGAAGCGGCGGCGTTCCTCGCGAACGTGAGCCACGAAACCGGTGGCCTGGTGTACATCGTGGAGCAGAACACCGCGAACTATCCGCACTACTGCGACACCAGCCAGTCGTACGGCTGCCCGGCGGGCACCGCCGCGTACTACGGGCGCGGCCCGATCCAGCTCAGCTGGAACTTCAACTACAAAGCCGCGGGCGACGCGCTCGGCATCGACCTGCTGAACAACCCGAACCTCGTGCAGAACGACTCGGCCGTCGCGTGGAAAACCGGCCTCTGGTACTGGAACACCCAGTCCGGCCCCGGCACCATGACCCCGCACGACGCCATGGTCAACGGCCGCGGCTTCGGCGAGACGATCCGCAGCATCAACGGCTCCATCGAATGCAACGGCGGCAACCCCGCCCAGGTCCAGAGCCGCATCGACGCGTACCAGAAGATCACCGGCATCCTGGGCGTCGACCCGGGTGGCAACCTCAGCTGCTGAGGCGGTTGCAGGTTGCCTGGCAGAAGGGCCCCTCAGTGGCGGCTGAGGGACCCTTCTGCTTGACAAGTAAGGAAATCAGCCCTGCTTCGGCGGGCGTCAGCGGGGGAACGGGACGTCGTACGTCGCCGTGACCGGCGCGTGGTCGGACCAGCGTTCGGCGTAGGTGGCGGCGCGCTCGACGACGACCGACTGCACGGCATCGGCCAGGGCCGGGGTGGCGAGCTGGCAGTCGATGCGCCAGCCGGAGTCGTTGTCGAAGGCCTGGCCGCGGTAGGACCACCACGTGTAAGGGCCCGGGCCTTCGTGGAGGCGACGTTGGACGTCGACGTAACCGGCCTCTTCGTAGACGCGGCCGAGCCAGGCGCGTTCTTCCGGCAGGAAGCCCGAGTTCTTGTGGTTGCCCTTCCAGTTCTTCAGGTCGACGGTGTCGTAGGCGATGTTCCAGTCGCCCACGACGACGACCTCACGGCCGGCCGCGGCGGACTTCGCGCGCAGCTCGCCGAGGTAGGGCAGGAAGGCCGCCATGAAGCGCTCCTTCTCGTCCTGGCGCTCGGTGCCGACGTCGCCGCTCGGCAGGTACAGGCTCGCGACGACGACGCCCGGCAGGTGCATCTCGAGGTAGCGCCCGCTGTCCTCGAACTCGGGCTCGCCGAAGCCGACCCGCACCTCGTCGGGCTCGACCCGGCTGTAGAGCGAGACGCCGTTGCGCCCCTTCACCACCGAGGGCGCGTGGGCGGCGAACCACCCCTCGGGCTCCACGACGTGCGGGGGCAGCTGCGCGGCCTCGGCCCGCACCTCCTGGCAGGCGACGACGTCGGCCTTCGCGGTGGCGAGCCACTCGACGAAGCCCTTCTTCACGGCGGCCCGCAGGCCGTTGACATTCACGGTGGAGACGGTCAGCACCCCGCGCACGCTACCCGCCGGGCCCGACAATCCTGTGCCAGACCGCGCGCACGGCGCGACTCACCGTGCTCGGCAGCTGCGACGCCCGGCCCGAACCCGGCCGCGGGTGCGCGGGATTCCTTCTGTCGCACGGAAATCACCACGTCGTGACTCAGCCGAGCCGGGCACTACACCGTCGAGGACCAGCACGGGCCCAATCGCGGCGTGCGGCTGAGCTCGCCGCACGGCACCGTCGCGTACTCCGGCGGCGCCGGACGGCAAGGCGCTCGTGGCCGACGAAAGCCTGACCGGCGAGCTTGACGACCGGTAGCTAATGAGATTAGCTTCAAAGCTATGACTGTTAGCCAGTGCGATGTCCCCTAGAGCCGGCCTCACACCGGACGCCGTCGTCACCCTCGCCCTCGAGGTGGTGGACGCCGACGGCGCCGGCGCGCTCAGCCTCGCCAAGGTCGCCGAACGCGCGGGTGTCGCCACGCCGTCGCTGTACAAGCACGTCGGCGGGCTCGCCGCCCTGCGCCGGCTGGTCGACCTGCGCGTGGTCGCCGAGATGACCGAAACGTTGCGCGGTGCGGCAACCGGCCGTTCCGGTGACGACGCGATCGAGGCCCTCGCCGACGCCTACCGCGCGTACCTGCGCACCCATCCCCACCGCGTCGCCGCGCTGGAAACCGCGCCCGACGAGGGCGACGAGGAGCTGGCGAAGGCCACCCACGGCGTCGCCGAAGTGGCCTTCGCCGTGCTTCGCCCGTACGGGTTCGACCAGGCGAAGACCGTGCACGCGACGCGGTGCCTGCGCGCGGCCGTCCACGGCTTCGCGAGCCTCGAAGCGTCCGGCGGGTTCGGCCGGCCCGAAGACGTCGACGCCAGTTTCACGCTCCTGAAAACCATGCTCGTCCGCGGCATCACCGACTACGCCAGCTGAGGAGAACCATGTCCTTCGTCCTCGCCGTTCTGCTGTTCACCGTCGCGCTCGGGATTCCCGACGCGCGTTTCCCCTGGCAGGCCAAGTCCGCGCCCGTCGAGAGCGAGGCCGGCAGATGATCGCCGGGCACTTCGGGCTCGCCGCCGCCGTCAAAGCCGGCCGGCCCGCCCTTCCCGTGTGGACGCTGATGCTGGCCACCGCGTGGCTCGACATCGTCTTCACGCCGCTCTACCTGACCGGCATCGAGACCATCGACCAGTCGGGCGGGACCGGCTACGGCGAGGGCGTGATCCACGCCGACTACACCCACTCGCTCGTCGGCGCGCTCGTGCTCTCGGCCCTGTTCGGCCTGGTCGCGGCGCGGTGGCTCGGCCGCGGCGCCGGCGTCACGCTCGGCGCGGTGGCGTTCTCGCACTGGCTGCTCGACCTGGTCGTGCACCGCGCCGATCTGCCCATCCTGCCCGGCAACGCGGGCCATCTGCCGACGTTCGGCTTCGGCCTGTGGCGGCTGCCGGCGGTGGCGATGACCGTGGAGGTCCTGCTGCTCGTGGCCGGGATCGGCCTCTACTGGCGGGCCGCGGCGAAACGCGACCGGCGCAAGGCACGCACGCTGGCGCTGATCGCGGCGCTTTCAGGCGTGGTCACGGTGGCGCTGGACTTCGCGGGCGTCTAGCCCTCCGAGCCGGTCATTGCCGAAAACCACTCAGCACTTCGAACCGTCGAGCGGCTTCACGAAGCTGCTCGCCACCCACTTGCCCTCGGAGACCTTGCGGAACCCGTTCTGCTGCACCGGAAGCGCGTCGAACTGGGCACCGTTGAGGTACTTGCCGACGATCTTCCCGTTGCCGTCCGGGGTTTCACGCGCGTTGAGCACGTCGGCGGTCACCGCGACCTTGCACCCGGTCGGGGAACCCTGGGCGTCGGCCTGGCCCTTCTGGTTCAGGACGTAGATCACGATCACGGCAACGATCACACCGATGATGATCAGGGTCTTCTTCGGTATCAACCCCAGGATCACGGCCGCTCCTCAGTCGCCAGAAACCTCAGTCGCGAAAAATCGCGCTTTACCAGGGTAGACACGGAGTAGGTCCGCCCGACAGGTCCGGCCGGGCAGACCACCCGGAGGCGCCAACAGCGTCACCCTCCGGTGACACCCGGTAGTCACGACGAAGGGGCACCTCGGAAGACTCCTCCGAGGTGCCCCTTCGCGGTGGTGGGAAAGGCAGCTCAGCCGGTGGCTGGTGCGGCCTTCGAATCAGCCCTGGGCGATCTTCTTGGCCAGGTTCTCGTCGAGCGTCCCGAGGAACTCCTCGGTGGTCTGCCACGCCTGGTCCTTGCCGACGAGCAGCGCCAGGTCCTTCGTCATCTTGCCGCCTTCGACGGTGTCGATGACCACGCGCTCCAGCTTGTTCGCGAAGCCGATGAGCTCCGAGTTGGAGTCGAGCTTGCCGCGGTGCTCCAGGCCCCGGGTCCACGCGTAGATCGACGCGATCGGGTTCGTGGAGGTCGGCTTGCCCTGCTGGTGCTGGCGGTAGTGGCGGGTGACCGTGCCGTGTGCGGCCTCGGCCTCGACGGTCTTGCCGTCCGGCGTGCGCAGCACCGACGTCATGAGGCCGAGCGAGCCGAAGCCCTGGGCCACGGTGTCGGACTGCACGTCACCGTCGTAGTTCTTGGTGGCCCAGACGTAGCCACCCTCCCACTTGAGCGCCGCGGCGACCATGTCGTCGATGAGGCGGTGCTCGTAGGTGAGGCCCTTGGCGTCGAAGTCGGCCTTGTACTCCGCCTCGAAGATCTCCTGGAACACGTCCTTGAACATGCCGTCGTAGGCCTTGAGGATCGTGTTCTTGGTGGAGAGGTAGACCGGGTAGCCGCGGTCGAGGCCGTACTGCAGCGACGCGCGCGCGAAGTCCTCGATCGACTTGCGGTAGTTGTACATCCCCATGGCGACGCCGCCGCCCTCGGGGAAGTTGGTGACCTCGAACTCCATCGGCTCGGAGCCGTCGGCCGGGGTGTAGGTCATGGTGACCGTGCCGGGGCCGGGGACCTTGAAGTCGGTGGCCTTGTACTGGTCGCCGTGGGCGTGACGGCCGATGATGATCGGCTTGGTCCAGCCCGGTACCAGACGCGGCACGTTCTGCATGATGATCGGCTCGCGGAAGACCACGCCGCCGAGGATGTTGCGGATGGTGCCGTTGGGGCTCCGCCACATCTTCTTGAGGCCGAACTCCTCCACGCGCGCCTCGTCGGGCGTGATCGTGGCGCACTTGACGCCGACGCCGTGCTTCTTGATGGCGTTGGCGGAGTCGATGGTGATCTGGTCGTCGGTGCGGTCCCGCTCCTCGATGCCCAGGTCGTAGTAGTCCAGGTTGACGTCCAGGTACGGGTGGATCAGCTTGTCCTTGATGAACTGCCAGATGATACGGGTCATCTCATCGCCGTCGAGCTCGACGACGGTGCCCTGGACCTTGATCTTGGCCATGAGCAGCGGTGCTCCTTCCGCGGATCTTCGCGTTACTTCTTCGACTCGTCGGTAGCGGTACAAGCGTACTGCTTGCCGGAGCTGGATGGTTCCAGAAGTGGTCGGTATCAAGTCTCCACCCCTGGCGCGAGGCTCCGACGGGTGGGCACACCACGCGTTCGCCGGTCGCGGAACCGGGTGAGGTCCGCGACCATCCCATCGGGGAACCAGCCACTCGGGAGGTCACGCTATGTCGTACTCCGACCCGTACACCACCTTTCAACCGCCCGCATACCAGCCACCGCAGCCGAGCCGGGTCCTGGCGCGGGTGTTCAGCGGGCTGCTGGGCCTCGTGATCACGCCCGTGGCGCTGGGCCTGCTCGCGGCCGGGGGCTACCGGCAGCAGGTGATCGTGATGGAGACCTTCGCCGCGCGGCGCGACGCGCTCGGCATCGCCCTGCTGGCGGCCGGCGCGATCCTGTTACTGGGTGTCGCGGCGCTGGGCGCGTGGTCGTCCTCGGGGCCGCTGCTCGGCGGGCTCGTGTGGGGCGTGCTGCCCGGCGTGGTCGCGCTCGCGATGCCGGAATGGGGCTTCGACCTGCTCAACGGTCTCCCGCACGGCGGGCTGTCGTTCGGGTTGACGTCGTGGCTGTTCTCCGGCGCGCTGCTGGCCGCCGGGTTTCTGCTGGTGGGCACGGGTCTGGCGACGACGGTGGCGCGGCGGCGACCTGGGCGGTGAGGGACTTCGGGCCGCAGTGAGAACATCGTCACATGGGTCTGTTCACCGTGGCCGAGGCGCGCGCCGAGCTCTCGCGGCTGCTCCCGGTCCTCGCCGAGCTCGTCCGGGTGCGCGCCGACGCCGCCGAGCTCGCCGCGTCGTTGCGCCCGGGCGGCCGCGACACCGACCTCGGCGGCCTGCCGGAGTGGAAGGCCGCGCAGGCCCGTCTCGACGAGCTGATGACCACCGTCCAGCGCACGGGCGCCGAGCTGAAGGGCTTCGCGCCCCTGCTGGTCGACTTCCCGGCGTCGTTGGACGGCGACGACGTGTTGCTGTGCTGGCTCGAGGGCGACCGCGAGCTCTCCTGGTACCACCGCGTCGACCTCGGCTTCGCGGGGCGCCGTCGGTTGAGCTGAAACTCGCTGGTCAGCGCCACTACCGTTGACCTTCGTGAGCTCAATCTTCGACGAAATGGCCGCCGAGTACGACGACGATCTCTTCCACCCGCTGGTGGCGGATACCTTGATCTCTTTCCTGCCTTCCCGCCCCGGTTTGCTGCTCGACGCGGCCACCGGAACGGGCGCCGCGGCGTTCGCTTCGCTGCGGCTGTCGCCTGGTTCGGTCGTGGGGGTGGACATCTCCGAGGGCATGGTCGCGCTGGCCCGCGCGAAGGCCCCCGAGCTGGACCCGGCCAGGGTGATCTCGTGGCAGGTGGGGCCGGCTGTGCCACTGCCTTTCGCCGACGGTGCCGCCGATGCCGTGGTGTGCGCTTCGGCCTTGCACTTCCTGGGGGCGACCGCGTTGACCGACTGGGTACGCGTCCTGCGGCCGGGCGGGGTGGTGGCGTTCAGCATCTCTTCGTCAGCCCGGTTCAACCCGTGCGGCTCGATGTCGGAGGTGATGGCCCACGACCTGCGGATTCCCGGCTCGGAGGCCGAAGCCGCGGCCCTGGCCACGGACGCGGGCTTCCACTCCGCGACGGCGCAGACGGTGCGGGCCGACATCGGCGGACGGGACCGGTTGGTGTTCGCGGTGCGGGCAGTTCGTTAAAAGGGCCGGCCCGACCGGCTCGGCGGCCACCCCCGCGGCGGCCGCCGAGCCGTTTCGGCGTCAGCCGTGGAAGTGCACCTCACCGGTGGCCGCGGGAGCGTCCGGCCCACCGCACCGCTCGACGAACGTGGCCTCCAGATCGACGATGCTGCCGTCACCGGCGCGGGTCAGCTGGGAAATGGTGAAGTCGGCCTGGTCGTCGATGCACCCGAGCGCACCACTCCGGGTTCCGCGCGCAACGAAGAAGCCCGGCGAATCGAGCTGCGGATCCGCCTGACCACGATGCCGCGCACCGACATACGTGCCTTCGTGCAACTGCTCCCCCGCCGGCGCACTGAGCTCCACGCGCGCCCAGTCCCACCCGTCGGCCGACGACGCGTCGACCTTGACGGCCCCGCCGGACTCCCACACCCCGACCTCGTCAGCCGGCGCCACCCATCTCGCCGAACCACTCAACGGCGTAGCCCCGGCCTCCGCCGCATACGCGAACTCACCAACCGGCGCGGCACTCGCGGACGTCGCCCCCACCCCGGCAACCGCGACCGCAACCCCAACAACGAACAGAACACGGCGCATATCGAATTCCCTCCCCTAAACGCTGCCGATTCGCAGCCACGCGAAGATCCTTCCAACGCCCACCCACCACGAAAATCCGCCGTTGGACGGATGCCACTCAGCGGGGCACTTTCACCGAGGTCCGGCCCAGCACCCCTGGCCCCACTAAAGACGGCCGACAACTAACCCCAAGCCCCACCAAGCCCCGCCGCCGCCCTTGCCCCCACCACACAGCCAGCCGGCAACCAACCCCAAGCCCCGCCCAACCCCACCGCCGCCCTTGCCTCGCCAAACAGGCCTCCGGCAACCCGCCCCAAGCTCCCCCAAACCCTCCCCCGACCCTTCCCCCGGCCACTCCCCGACGAGAAGCCACAACGCGGTTCGGGCCGCCTGTCAAGGTACTCTTTCCCGCCTTGACAGGCGGCCCGAACCGTCGTGACAATCGGGCTTCGGGGAGCACTTCCGCTTTGTCTTTTCGCCCAAAGGGCACTCTTTTCAAATACAGAAAACAAAAGACAAGCGACGGATCACCACCCCGTCAGATATCACAGAACAGACACCCCAAGCTCATGAAGCGCGCCCACGTACCCACCAGGCGACCACACACCCCAAACCCCAAACCCCAGCAAACCGAACTACTTCTTCCCAGCCGCCTCAGCCTTCGCAGCCTTCTTGAACGCCCGAACCTCCGCCAACGTCTTGGCATTCACCACATCGGCAATAGACCGCCGCGACCCACGATCCCCATACGCACCGGCCGCCTCGCGCCACCCCTTCGGCTGCACCCCATACTGTTTCCCCAACAGCGCGAGAAAAATCTTCGCCTTCTGCTCCCCATACCCCGGCAGCGCCTTCAGCCGCTTCAGTACCTCAGCGCCGTCGGGCTTGGGTCGCCCCTCGGTCCAGATCGCCTCGGCGTTGCCGTCGTAGTGCTCCACGAGGAACTGGCACAACGCCTGCACCCGGCGCGCCATGGATCCGCCGTAGCGGTGGATCGCGGGGGGCGTGACGCACTTCTCGACGAACTCCTCCGTGTCGGCCTCCGCGATGCGCCGCACGTCGAAGCCGCCCATGCGGTCGGCGATCTTGCGCGGGCCGAGGAAGGCGACCTCCATGGAGATCTGCTGGTCGAGGAGCATGCCGACGAGCAGCGCGACCGGGTCTTCGCTCAGCAGCTTGTCGGCCTCGGCGTCGCCGCTCAGGTGCACTTCACGCGTCATGCGGTCCATTTTGGCAGGTCGCGACCCAGACGCGCAGCTCCCCGAGCGGGGTGGCGCCGTACGCCAGCGCCGAGGCCAGCTCGTCGCCGTGTTCGTAGCCGACGATCGGCAGGCCCGGGAACGCGGCGGCGGCGCCGGCGACCGCGCCGGCCCAGTCGTCGCCGGTGAAGTTCCACAGGCCGACCGCGGCCGGGCCGCGGTGGGCGACGGTCGGGCCGCCGAGGTGGACGAAGGACGGGTCCGGCGACGCAGCCGCGGGCCACCCCGACGAGGACAGCACCGGGAAGTGCAACCAGGTCGCGGAAAACAGCACCTCGAAGCCCGGCAGGTCGAGGGAGGCGAAGCTGTCCTTCACGGAGCAGCCGGCCGACGCGTCCACGAAGGGCAAGATGTCGGCGGCGGTGGCGTCGGGCGACAAGGTGACCGCGTCGGGGTAGAACTGCGGCGTGGGCGCGGGCGCCGTCCACGCGTGCGGGCCGAAGACGCCGGAAACGCCGCTGATGCGGCAGAAGACGTCACACCAGGCCGCATTCTCCGCGACGGCCGCGCTCAGCAACGGGCGAACCACAGCACGTCCGGTTCCCCGCGCGGTACCGGGACCTCGACCACGCGTACGTCGGCGAAGCGCCCTCGCAACCGGTCCGTGAACGCAGGAGAAGCGCCGGCACTCCAGACCGCCAGGACGCCGCCCGGGCGCAGCAGGCGGGCCAGACCGTCCACTCCGGACTCGCCGTACAACGAGGCGTTGCCCTCCGTCACCGTCCACTCGGGACCGTTGTCGATGTCGAGGCAGAGAGCGTCGAAGGTTTCCCCCGAAGAACGCAGCCACGAAACCAGATCCGTCTCAACCAAGGACACCCGGTGATCGTCCAGCGCCGCACCGTGCACGTCACGCAGCGGGCCCGCGCGGTTCCACGCGATCACCGCCGGCTCGCGCTCCACCACCACAACCGACCCGACGTGCGGGTGATCCAGCGCCGCCCGCAATGAAAAACCCACCCCCAGCCCGCCGATGAGCACGCGGGCGCCCGGCGCGAGCAGGTCGGCGGCCCCGGTCACCAGAAGCCGTTCGGATTCCCCGTTTCGGGTGTCCATCAGGAACACACCGTTCTCGATCACCTCGAGCGCCGCGCCTTCACGGCGGAGCACGAGCTCACCGCCCAACCCGTGGGCCACGTCCAGAACCTCAGCCACACCGCCAGCTTTTCACAACTGCCCTGTACGCGGCCGCGAGGCGCTCCTACCCTGAACCCCGGAGGTGAAACCCCATGCACGCGACGGTAGGAGACGAGATCCAGGTCCACGGCCGCACGGTGGGGGCCGCCGAGCAGCGCGCCGAGATCCTCGAGGTGCGCGGCCCGGACGGCTCGCCGCCGTACGTCGTCCGGTTCGCCGACGGGCACGAGGCACTGCTGTACCCCGGGCCCGACTGCGAGGTCCTCACGGACTAGCCGACGGCCACCTCTTCCCGGGCCGCCACGCGACGAGTGCGGCGGGTCTCCCAGAAGAACACCATCACCGCGATCGCGACGGCGCTCAGCACCGCGGCGATCTCCGGCAGCACCGTCGGCCCGGCGGACGTCAGCACCGCGCCGCCGACGATGCCGGAGAGCCCGACGCCGAGGTAGATCGCCGACGCGTTGAGCGAGAGGGCCAGCCCGGCGTGCCCGGGCGACAGCTCGATGAGCCGGTGCTGCATCGGCGGGTTGATCGCCCACGTGATCGTGCCCCACACGAAGAACGTCACGCCCGCGCCGGCCACCGTCACCGAGGTGAACGGCAGCAGGGCCAGCACGACGGTCATCGCGCCCAGCACCAGGAGCACCGGCACGCGCGCGCCCCACCGGTCGGCCGCGCGGCCGCCGAGGTAGTTGCCCAGGGCACCGCCGATGCCGTAGCAGAACAACAGCACGGTGACGGTGCCGCCGGTGACACCCGCCGTCGCGGCGAGCAGGGGCGACGAGAGCGTGTAGACCATGAACGCGCCGAGGCACGCCAGCACCGTGGTGACGAGCAGCGCGACCACGCGCTTGTCGCGCGCCACCGCGAAGCGCTCGGCCAGCCGCACCGCGGGCGGCGGAGCGACCCGCGGCAGCACGAGCCGCACGGCGACCGCGCCGGCCAGCGACAGCACACCGACGAGCAGGAACGCGGCCTGGTAGTCCCACTGCTGCGAAACCAGGCTGCCGAGCGGCACCCCGAAGATCAACGCGACCGTGAGCCCGCCGAACACCATCGCGACGGCGCGGCCGCGGCGTTCGGGCGTGGTCAGCTCCGCGGCCACCGCGCTGGCGGCCGGGGTGAAGACGGCAGCACCAACGGCCGTGACAACCCGCGCGAGAAGCAGCGTGGTGTACCCCGGCGCGACCGCGGCGAACAGGTTGCCGAGACCGGTGACGACGAGCGCGGCCACGAGGAGCGTCCGGCGCTCCCAGCGCCCGGTGACGGCGGCGAACAACGGCGAGCCGATCGCGTACGCGATGGCGAACGACGTGACGAGCTGCGCGGCGGCGGTGGCCGACACGTGCAGCTCCGAGACGAGGGAAGGCAGCAGTCCGGCGACGATGTAGCCGCTGGTGCCGACCCCGAAGGCTCCGAACGCCAGCACGGCGTTCCGCGAGCTCCCGGTGGTGGAGACGCTGGACATGAAGGTGCCCCCAAGAGGTGAACGGGATTGGTTCGACGAACGTCGTAGTTCGATGACGACCGTACACCGCCGGCCTGACAATTTCGAGGAACGTCGTACTATGGACGCATGGCCGCCACCACGCACCTGACTCCGCTCGTCCACCCCGAGCGCGACGAGATGACCGTCGAGGCGGTGCTGCGCGCGCTCGCCGACCCCGTGCGCCTGGCGATCGTGCGCCAGCTGGCCCGGTCGGAGGCCGAGGTGTCGTGCGGCGGGCTCGAGGTGCCGGTGACCAAGTCCACACTCACGCACCACCTGGGCATCCTGCGCACCGCGGGCGTGATCGCCGGCCGCCAGGACGGCACGACGCGGTTCAACTCCTTGCGCCGCAACGATCTTGACGAGCTCTTCCCGGGTCTTCTGGACGGAGTGCTCGCCGCGCGCCGCTGACGGTCGCGTTGAGTGAAGAGCCTCACCCGGATACCGGGATGACAAACCCCTACCCCATCGGTTGAACTGGGTTGCAGACAGCACGACGGCGTCGGGGCCGCACACGGCTGTCTTGTTTTTTGCCCTTCGTCTAAAGCGCTTCAGAACGGGGTCGCCCCGGGCTGAGTAATCGATTTCTCACGAAAGGAGAGCCGTGCCCGTCGCGTTGCTCGCGCTCGCCATCGGTGCCTTCGGCATCGGGACCACCGAGTTCGTGATGATGGGTGTGCTGCCCCAGGCCGCCGCGGACTTCCACATCGACATCCCCACCGCCGGCTACTTCATCTCCGCCTACGCGCTCGGCGTCGTGATCGGCGCCCCGCTGCTGACCGCGGTGGCCGTGCGGCTGCCGCGCAAGACCATGCTGCTCGCGATGATGGGCCTGTTCACGCTGGGCAACGCCCTGTTCGCGCTTTCGCCGAACCAGGGTTTCGGCATCGCGTTCCGCTTCCTGGCCGGCCTGCCGCACGGCGCGTTCTTCGGCGCCGGCGCTGTCGTCGCGTCGAGCCTGGTGAAGCCGGGCGACCGCGCGAAGGCCGTGTCGATGATGTTCATGGGGCTGACGCTGGCGAACGTCGTCGGCGTACCGCTCGGGACATTGCTGGGCCAGCAGGTGGGCTGGCGGGCGACGTTCGGGGTGGTCGCGGTGATCGGCCTGTTCGCCATGGCCGCGATCGCCAAGCTGGTGCCGCACCAGGGCCGGCCGGCCGAGGCGACGCTGCGCGGTGAGCTGGGCGCGTTCCGGCGGCCGCAGGTGTGGCTGGCGCTCGCGATCGTGACGTTCGGCCTCGGCGGGGTGTTCGCGTGCCTGTCCTACATCGCGCCGATGCTCACCGACGTCGCCGGCTACTCGCCCGCGGACGTGACGCTGCTGCTGTCGCTGGCGGGTGTCGGGATGACCGTCGGCAACTACCTCGGCGGCCGGCTCGCGGACCGGGCGCTGATGCCTTCGCTGTACGCGGCGATGCTGTCGCTGGCCGTGGTGCTGGGGATCTTCACGCTCACGGCCCAGTCGAAGGTCGGCGCGGCGATCACGATCTTCTTCGTCGGTGTCGCGGGCTTCATGATCGGCCCGATGATGCAGACGCGGATCATGCAGAAGGCCGGCGGCACTCCGTCGCTGGTTTCGGCGGCCGTGCAGTCGGCGTTCAACATCGCGAACTCGATCGGCGCGTACCTCGGCGGACTCGTGATCGCCGGCGGCCTCGGGCTGGTGGCGCCCAACTGGGTCGGCGCGACGCTGGCCGTGCTCGGGCTGTCGATCGCCGCCGTCTCCGGCACGCTCGACCGGCGCGACGCCCGCGCGGCCGAGCAACGGGAGCTCGCTCTGGCTTCGTGACCCGGACCAGAGCCGAAAACACAGCGGCCCCGCACCTACCCGGTGCGGGGCCGCTGTCGTTTGCAGGCCTCAGGACGTGGCGTCGAACGGACCGCCGGTGATCGTGAAGGCGATGTACAGCACCGCGGCGCACAGAGCCGCGTACGTGACGACGTCCACGACCTTGCCGCGGATCGCCAGCAGCCCCACGCGGTCCTCCGGCAAGAGCAGCCGCAGCAGCCCGCCCACGAGCAGCGCGGCGCCGACCAGCACCGCCCCCTCGCGCCAGTGGTACTGCAGGATTCGCAGCGCCGCGGCGAGCAGCAGCAGCATGACCAGCCCGAACGGCACGTGAACGGTCCACGACCGTTTCGTGTGGGGCCGGTCGGCGGTCATGGTCACCGGCTCGCGGCCGTGCGCTCGGCGGCTTCGACGACGTTCGACAGCAGCATTGCGCGGGTCATGGGGCCGACGCCGCCGGGGTTCGGCGAGAGCCAGCCCGCGACCTCCGCCACGCCCGGGTCCACGTCGCCCGTGAGCTTGCCGTCGACGTGGGAGACGCCCACGTCCAGCACGGCCGCGCCGGGGGCCACCATGTCCGGCTTGATGATGCCGGGGACACCGGCTGCGGCGATGACGATGTCGGCGCGGCGGACCTCGGCGGCGAGGTCTCGCGTGCCGGTGTGGCAGAGCGTCACGGTGGAGTTCTCGCTGCGGCGCGTGAGCAGCAGGCCCAACGTGCGGCCGACGGTGATGCCGCGGCCGACCACGGTCACGTTGGCGCCGTCCAGCACCACGCCGTGGCGGCGGAGCAGCTCGATGATCCCGTACGGCGTGCACGGCAGCGGGCCGCGCTGGCCGAGGACCAGACGGCCGAGGCTGGTGGGGGCCAGGCCGTCGGCGTCCTTGTCCGGGTCGATGCGCTCGAGGACGCGGTTGGCGTCGAGGTGCTTGGGCAGGGGCAGCTGCACGAGGTAGCCGTGGCACGCCGGGTCGGCGTTGAGGTCGTCGATGACGGCCTCGAGCTTCTCCTGCGAGATGTCGGCGGGCAGGTCGCGGCGGATCGAGTTGACACCGATCTTCGCGCTGTCCGCGTGCTTCATCTTCACGTACGAGTGCGAGCCCGGGTCGTCGCCGACCAGCACCGTGCCCAGCCCGGGGACGATGCCCCGCTCGGCGAGTGCGGCCACCCGCGGGCGCAGCTCCGCGAAAATGGCGTCCTTCGTGGCCTTGCCGTCCAGAATCTTCGCCGTCACGGTGACCATTCTCGCAAAGCACCGCCCGCGCCCGGACCTCGCCCGGGGTGCACACGCAGCGTGCTCGCCGCACCACCCGATCGGCCTGCGCGTCGCAGCCGGACGCGCAGGGCCACCGGACGTAGACTCGTCGTCACCCCAACGCCGGAGCCCAGACCCAGCCCGCACGGGTGTGTGATCTTGAGCATCGTGCGTCGACCGAGGTCAGACCGCCCCTGAGTGGCAAAAGACCTATGCGGGGTGCGTTCGCGCGCGCGAACAGTCAAAATGTTCCCGTGGCACAACCGACGACGCAGCTGAACGCGACCGAGCAGGACACACTGGTCAAGCAGATCGGGCTCGCCCTGCTGCGCGCAGCACCGCGCGACTGGCGAAAGGTCACGGTCGAGTACCGGGCCGTCGGCAGGTACCACGAGCTGACGGGCGAGATCCGCACCGAAGACGGCACCGGGCAGGAGTGGGTCGCCACCCACGACATCGCGACGCTGTTCGGGCGGCTCCGCGCGGGCATGTACCGCGACGGCCGCGGCACGTGGTTCAACGCGCGCTACCAGCTCGACCACCCGTCCAGCTACAACCTCGAGTACAACCGCGAGGAGCCCACGTGGCACCTCGCGCCGCCGCCCCAGGCGTACCAGGACGAGCTGCGCATGTTCCCCCGTACGGAGGAGAACGTGCCGGAGTGGCTGATCCGGCGTCTGTCCGGCCTCGGCCCGGAGCAGCCCGGACCGCACTTCCGCATCGCGCGGATCTTCGACACGATCGGCCCCGCCGGGCGTCCGGTGATCAACCGGCCCGACCTCGACGTCGCCGAGCAGGACCGCCTGCTCGACTACCTCGACCACGCGCCCGTGGTGGTGCAGGACCGCGGCTACGACATCGACCGCCTCGCGCAGACGCCCGAGGCGACCGTGCCCGTGGCCTTCCACAGCGACGGCCAGTGGATCTGGCCCGCGGCCGTGAACTTCTACCTGCGGCAATACGGCGTATCGCCCGAGCCCGACCTGGTGGAGCACATCCGGTCCAACGGCTTCCAGCTGCCGCAGGTCGACGAAGGCGCGCTGCAGGGCGCCGCCGCCTACCTGACGCGGGGCAGCCAGCAGCAGCGTCCGGGCCCGCCGCCGCAACAGCAGCACCCGCAACAGCCGCAGCAGCCGCCGATGCCGCCCGCTCCCCCGGCCGCCCAGGCGCCGCCGGCCCCGGCTCCCGAGGCCGCTCCGCCCGCGCCGGTCGACGTGCCGCTCGCCGTGCACACGCCGCCCGCCGAGCCGGAGGCGCCGGCCGAACCGCCGTTCGAGCAGGTCTTCGACGGGTCCGGCCCGCAGCACGACGAAGGGCCTGGTTTCGAGAACGAGCAGTACCAGGACGAGCACTACGACGAGTTCGGCGACCGCTTCGCCGGCGACGACCACTTCGACGACCAGCAGCACGCGGACTTCGAACCCGCCCACGACCAGGCGTCCAACGGCGCCGGGTCGAACGCGGGGTCGCAGCCGAACGGCGCCGGGGCCGACAACCCGACGCCGGTGGCGGAGCGGACCGCGCTGTACGCGCCGGTGGACCCCAACGCGGCACCTCCGCCGCACGAAGAGCAGCAGCGCACGGCGATGTACGCGCCCGTCGACCCGAACTCCGCCCCTCCGGAGGAGGACGCCGAGCAGACCGCGCTCTACGCGCCGGTCGACGCCGCCCCGGTCGAGCAGCCGCTCGAGGAAGAGCCGGTGCTGTTCACCCACACCGATGAACCTTCGCATCACGAAGAGCCGGCCGAGCAGCACACCGCGCTGTACGCCCCGGCCGACCGCGGCCAGGAGCAGTACCAAGACACCGCGCAGTACGAAGACGCCGAGCAGTACGAAGACGCCGAACCGTTCGAGGACGCGCAGTCGTTCGAGGGTGGCCAGCCGCTCGAGAACACGCAGACCTTCGAGAACGGCCCGCACTTCGAAGACGGCCAGTACGACCAGGCGGGCCAGTACCAGGACGAGCAGTACGAGGACGACGAGAACTACGGCGAGTCCCAGTACGGCGAAGGCCAGTACGGCGACCAGCCGCGCGACGGTGGCGCCCCCGCCGGCCGGCAACCGGACTTCGACTCGGGCCCGCCGACCGCGATGATCACTCCCGACGAGGGTGTGCCGGGTGTCCTGCCGGTGCCCGAGATGCCCGCGCCGCCGCGCGCCGCCGCCCGGCCGGAGCCGGCCGCCGAACCGCAGGCTCCGCAGCGGCCGGCCCAGCAGCCGCCGAGGCGGCCGCGCCGCGAGCTGCCGGCCGAGCCCGCGCTGGCGAAGCTGCAGACGCGCCTCGACGAGCTGGACGTGCCGGACGCCGCCTATCAGCTGGGCACGCCGACCGAGCGCGGCTGGACCGTGGAGCAGGTCGACGAGGGCTGGCGCGTCGGCTGGTACGACGGCGAGCTGATCAACCCGGCCGTGTTCGGCGACTCCGACGACGCCGCCGCGTTCATGCTCGGCAAGGTCCTGCTGCACCCCGACGGCCACGAGCCCGCCGAGGAGCAGCCGCCCGCGCCGCCGGCGGAGCCCGTGGCCGAAGCGCCGAAGCCGCCGGTGGTGGCGACGCTTTCGCCGGAGGTCGCCACGGGGTCGTTCCCGGTGCGCCCGCGCGAGGCCGTGCCGCCGCAGGAGCAGACGGCGTTCACGTCGGCCGAGGAGTTGCTGGGCGACGAGCCCGAGGCCGAAGAGCCGCCGCAGCGACAGGTCCCGCCGCCCCCGCCCCCGCAGCCGCCAACGCAGGTGACGCCGCCGGTTCAGCCGCTGCAGCAGCGCCGGGAGCCGCCGACGCCGCCCGCGCCCCCGGTGGGTGGCGGGCTGGGCCTGCCGCCCGGGCCCGGGGTGCCGCCGGGTGGTCCCGTCGGCGGACCGGGTGGGCCTGGCGGTCCTGGTCTCGGTGGCCCGGCCGGTCCCGGTGGACCGGGTGCGCCCGTCGCACCGCCGCGTCGGGAAGAGGCGGCGCGGGCCAACGGCGCGCCGCGCGCGGCCGCCGGTGGCGGTGGCAACAACCAGTGGCCGATCGGGCCGCTGTCGGGTGAGCCGCCGCTGACGTTGTTCCGCGGCAAGGAAATGCGCGAACTGCCCGCGGGCAGCGAGCTCGACCGCTTCGGCGGCCCGAGCGGCAACCTGACCTACGCCGCGGGGACGCCGTTCGAGGAGCGTTCGCTGGTGCCGGAGTGGGTGAACCGGCCGTACCACGTGTACCGCGTGCAGCGTCCGCTCGAGACGCTCGCCGGTGTCGCGATCCCGTGGTTCAACCAGCCCGGCGGGGGTTCGGCGTACCTGCTGCCCGCGTCGATCGAGGAACTGCTGGCCGAGGGCGATCTGCTCGAGCTGGAGCCGGGCGAACCGCCGATCGACTGAGGTGTTTTGGTGAGAAGGGGCGGGGCCTGCGGGTCCCGCCCCTTTCACGTGCCGCGGGTGTAGCGGTGCTTGACGCCGACCGGGAAGTACCCGGGATCGCCGGCGGGCCGCAGGACGACCTCGGGCAGCTGCCGTTCGGCGGGCACGTAGTGGGCGAACTCGCTGTTGAGGCGCAGGAGCTGGTCGCGGATCGAGGTGGCGAGCAGCGCGGCGTCGCCGTCGCGGCCCGGCGCCAGCTCCACGGTGATCCGCAGTCGGCGGTCGCGGTCGGCGTCCTCGTAGGTCTCGAGCACGAACTTGCCGGTGACCCAGCCGCTGACTTCGGGCTGTTCGAGGCCGACGGTCACGTTCTCCGGGTAGATGTTGGCACCGAAGAACGACACCGTGAACAGCGAGCGGCCGAAGAGGTAGACGAACGGCAGGTCCGGGCCGTCGGCGGGCGTGAAACCGTTGCGGGAGCAGAACTCCAGCAGTTCGGCATGGGAGAGGACGCCGCCTTCGTCGGCGATGTGGTAGCGGATCAGGGGCACGCCGTTGTCACCGGAGAAGAGCAGGGTTCCGTTGTCGGCCTCGAAGAAACGGCTGGCGGGGTCGTACTGGACGAGCGTCGGCAGGCGGGATTCGCCGAAGAGCTCGCGGGCGAGCTCCGGCCGTCCCGCGAGGAAACGGCGGATCGACACGGACGTCGGGGTTTCGGTGCCGAGCACGCCGGCGTCGGCGGTGCCGTAGAGGGAAACCATGTCCGTCACGGGATCGGCGACGCCCGCGCGTGCGGCGACGAGGTCGCGCCACTCCTCGCTGAACACCTCGCCCGCGAACACCATCTTGATCGCGTGTTCGGCCCAGCCGGTGCCGCTGTCGACCACGTCCTTGACGAACGGCGGGTAGCCCAGCAGCACGACCTGCTCGAAGTGCGGCGCCAGCTCCGGCAGCACGCGCAGGATCTCGGCCTTGTTGTTGCCCGGCGCGACGGTGGTGATCGGGAAACCCTTGGCGGCCAGGTGCCGCACGCACGCGGTCGTGAACAGGCCACCGACCCACGTGCCCAGCGGGAAGCAGACGACGGCGAGCGTGCTGCGGGTGTCGGCTTCGAACGTGCGGAAGACCTGTTCGAAGCGCTCGGCGACGTGCAGCTCGTCGGCCAGGGACCGCGGCCAGATCGTCGGGGTGCCTGACGAACCCGACGAGACGGCGATCATGTCGCACGTGTCGAGCCGGCCGCCGCGGCAGAGCTCGGGCAGCGGGTACCGGCTCTGGTAGGTGGCCTTCGACGTCAGCGGGAGCCGCCGGAAGTCGTCCTCACTCCGGACGGTTTCGGGGTCCACCTCGGCGTCCGCGAGGAACTTCCGGTACGCGGGCACGCTGGCGGCCACCTCGCGGAAGAAGCCGACGACGTCGAGGGGACGCCGCTCGCCTGCGAAGAACGCCTGGTAGGCCTGGATCACGTCGTCGGGTTGCACCCGACCATCATGTCCCGGCTCCGGGCAGGCGGCCAGCGCCGGCGGCTCGTTCGTGCCCGGTTCTACTTGACGATGAGGCCGTGCGCGGCGGCGAACCCGATGGCCGTGTCGACGTCGACGTAGGCGCCGCGCAGGTCGGCCTGCACGAGCGCGTTGGCGTCGAGCCGGGTGCCGCGCAGGTCGGCGCCGGAGAGCTTGGCGCCGAGGAGGCGGGCGCCGGTGAGGTCGGAGTCGCGCAGGTCGGTGTCGGTGAGGTCGGCCTCGGTGAGGTTGACCTCGCGCATGCGCAGGCCGGACAGGTGCAGCTTGCGCAGCCGGCCGTGGGCGAGGGAAGCCAGCGACAGGTCGCACTCCGTGAGCGCGATGCCGAGGAATCGGCAGTCCACAAAGGACGAACCGAGCAGCGAGCACGAGGACCACCGGCTGTCGGCGAGCACCGCGCGGTCGAAGGTGCAGCTGCGGAAGGCCGAGGCGTCGTGGCGCGAGCCGGCGAGGTCGGCCTTGGTGAAGTCGCAGTTGTCGAACGTGCAGCCCCGCGTGCGCAGGTCACGCAGGTCGGCCTCGGTGAAGTCGCAGCCCGCGAACTGACGCTTTTCCCACCACTGTCCGGAAAGCACGGCGTCGCGGTAGTCCTCACCGGTCTCGATCACCTCGACAGGATGTCACACGACTTCAGCGAGCCTGGCTCAGCGCCCTCGCCGGGGCTCTGCCGGGTCAGCGGAAGTCCCGCGACTTCGCCGTGATCCGCAGGGGCAACGGCTCCAGCTTCTGAGCCCGCACGCTCGCCACGCCGTCCGCCTTCTCGACGACGCCGCGGACCAGCAGGGCGGTGCTGGAGCGCGCGACGCGGTGGAAGCGTTGCCAGAGGCCGAGGGTGCAGACGACGTTGACCATGCCCGTCTCGTCCTCGAGATTGATGAAGGTGACGCCGCCGGCGGTGGCGGGGCGCTGGCGGTGCGTGACGGCGCCGCCGACGAGGACGCGGGCGCCGTCGGGCTGGTCGAGCAGGCGGGAGGCCGGGACGACACCCAGGGTGTCGAGGTGGTCGCGCACGAACTCCGTCGGGTAGCTGTCCGGCGAGAGGCCCGTGGCCCACACGTCGGCGGCGGCGAGGTCGAGCTCGTCCATCCCGGGCAGCGTCGGGGCGTCGACACCGGGGGCCGTCCCCGGCAGCTTCTCCGGGCGGTCCTGCGCGACGGCGCCCGCGGACCACAGCGCCTGCCGGCGGTCACCGCCGAAGCAGCCGAACGCGCCGGCCGTGGCGAGGGCCTCCAGTTGCGGCGCGGTGAGCCGCACACGGCGGGCGAGGTCGGACATGTTCGTGAACTCCCCGCGAGACCGTTCGGTGACGATCTTCTCCGCCAGCTCGTCGCCGATCAGCCGCACGGTGCCGAGGCCGCCGCGGACCGCGTGGATTTTTCCGTTGCCCGGCAACGGTTCCAGCGTCGCATAGGACAGGCTGCGGTTGATGTCGGGGCCGAGCACCGTGACGCCGTGGCGCCGTGCGTCGGCCACCAGCGACTGCGGTGAGTAGAACCCCATCGGCTGCGCGCGCAGCAGCCCCGCGCAGAACGCGTCCGGGTGGTAGTACTTGAAATACGCGCTCGCGAACACCAAGTAGGCGAAGCTCAGCGCGTGGCTCTCCGGGAAGCCGAAGTTCGCGAACGCCTTGAGCTTCAGGAAGATCTTCTCCGCGAGCTCCTGGTCCAGGCCCTTGGCGGTGGCGCCGTCGAGGAACCGCTGCCGCAGCAGCTCCATCTTCCGCTCGGACCGCTTGGACCCCATCGCGTGGCGCAGCTGGTCGGCCTCCGCGGCGGTGAAGTTCGCGACGTCGAGCGCGATCTGCATCAGCTGCTCCTGGAACAGCGGCACACCCTTGGTCTTGTGCAACGCGTTCGCGAGCAGCGGGTGGTCGTACTCCCATTCCTCGCGCCCCTGCTTGCGCCGGATGTACGGGTGCACCGAGCCGCCCTGGATCGGCCCGGGGCGGATGAGCGCGACCTCCACGGCCAGGTCGTAGAACTCCTCCGGCCGCAGCCGCGGCAACGTGGCCAGCTGCGCGCGGCTCTCCACCTGGAACACACCGATCGCGTCGGCGCGGCAGAGCATCCGGTAGATGTTGGCGTCTTTGAGGTCCAGGTCGGCCAGGTCGATCTTCTCGTCCTTGTAGTCCTGGACGAGGTCGAGCATGTAGTGCAGCGCCGAGAGCATGCCCAGGCCCAGCAGGTCGAACTTCACCAGCCCGGCCGCGGCGCAGTCCTCCTTCTCCCACTGCACCACGCTGCGGTTCTCCATCCGCGCCCACTCCACGGGCACGACCTGGCTCACCGGCTCCTGGCAGATCACCATGCCGCCGGAGTGGATGCCGAGGTGGCGCGGAAAGTCTTCGAGCGCGAACGCGAGCTGCACGACGTCGTCGGGGATGTCGTGGTCGTGGTCCTTCTCGGTGCTGCGCAGCGCTCCCCAGCGGTCGATCTGCTTGCTCCACGCGTCCTGCTGGCCGGGTGAGTAGCCGAGCGCGCGGGCGGCGTCGCGGATCGCGGATCGAGCGCGGTAGGTGATCACGTTGGCGACCTGCGCGGTGTTGAGGCGGCCGTGTTTGGCGAAGACGTACTGGATGGCCTCTTCGCGGCGGTCGGACTCGATGTCGAGGTCGATGTCGGGGTAGCCGTCGCGGTCGGGGGCGAGGAAACGTTCGAAGAGCAGCTTGTACTTCACCGGGTCGACCTTGGTGATGCCCAGCGCGTAGCAGACGGCGGAGTTGGCGGCCGAGCCCCGGCCCTGGCAGAGGATGGTGTTGTCGCGGCAGAAGCGCACGATGTCCCAGACGATCAGGAAGTAGCCGGGGAAGCCGAGGTCTTCGATGATCTTCAGCTCGTGCTCGATCTGGGCGTACCCGGCGGCTTCGTCCGCCTTGCCGAGGTAACGCTCTTCGGCGCCCTTCATCGTGAGCTCGCGCAGGTACGTCGTCTCGGTGTGGCCCTCGGGCACGTCGAACGGCGGCAGCTCGGGCGCGAGGAGCTCCAGCTTGAACGAGCATTCGACGCCGAGCAGCGCCGAGCGTTGGACCGCGCCGGGGTACCGCCGGAAGCGCTCGGCCATTTCCGTGCCGGAGCGCAGGAAAGCGGCGCCGTCGCTGGGCAGCCAGCCTTCGAGGTCGTCGATGCTGCGGCGCGCGCGGATCGCGGCGACGGCGTCGGCGAGCCGGCCGCGTTCGGGGCGGGCGTAGTGCGCGGCGGTGGTGGCGACGGTGGGCAGGCCGAAGTCCTTCGCCAGTTCGGCGAGGAGGTCGTTGTGGGTGCTGTCCAGGGGCTGGCCGTGGTCGAAGAGCTCGACGTAGACGTTGTCGCGGCCGAAGAGCTCGACGAGTTTTCGCAGCTGCGTGGCCGCGGCGGCCGGGCCTTCGCCCAGCAGCGCGTGCCGGACGGAGCCTTTGCGGCAGCCGGTGAGCACGGCGCACTGGCCGGTGACCTCTTCGGCGACGGCGCGCAGGTCGTAGACGGGACGGCCCTTTTCGGCCCGCTCTTGGTCGCCGCCGGTGCTGTCGTAGCCGCGCAGCTGGCCGGAGGTGATGGCGCGGCACAGGCTGCGGTAGCCGTCGTCGCCGCGCGTGAGCAGGAGCAAGTGCTCGCCTTCGGGGTCGGCGACGCCGTTCTGCGGGGCGGAGAGGCCGAAGCTCAGCTCGGTGCCGAAGACGGTGGCGACGCCCAGCTCCTTGGCGGCTTCGGCGAAGCGGACGACGCCGTACATGCCGTCGTGGTCGGTGAGCGCGATGGCGTCGAGGCCGAGCCGCGCCGCCTCCTCCACGAGCTCCTCGGGGTGGCCGGCGCCGTCGAGGAAGCTGAAGTTGGAGTGGCAGTGCAGCTCGGCGTACGGCACACGCGGGCCGGACTCGACCTCGCTGCTCGGCAGCGGCACGTCGGCGGGGCGGCGGTAGACGTCGCGCTTGCGGCCCCACGCCGGGCTGTCGCCGTGGTCGCCGGGTGGCACGTCGCCGTCTCCGGACAGGGCCCGCGCGAGGTCCTGCCAGGGGACGGGTGGGTTGTTCCAGCCCATCTAGTCGTTTTCGGGGGAACTGCGGGGCCCCGGGATGAGCGGGGGCTCGCGGCGCACGTACACGATTTCGGTTTCGTCGTCCATCAGTCGTAGATCCCTTCCACTGTCCACACAGGATTTTCGGTGCCGGAGCACAGGACGAGCACGGCTTCGTCGGCGTCGTCTCGTCCGGAGGCGGCCAGGAGCAGCTGCAGGCGGGCCTGCTGCGGTGTGGCCGCGCGGCGGCTGGCCGCGACGGGCCACGGGCCGGCCCAGTCGAGGACCGTCCGCGGCGGGCCGCCCGCGACGCTCAGCCGGCACGGCGGCGCCGTGAGCTGCTTGCGGCTGGTGATGCCCACGGGCACGCCTTGCTCGTCCACGACCCGCACCGGCACCGGCTGTTCGAGCACCGTCGCGGGTGACGGCGCCGGCAGGCGGCCCGGCCACGTGGCGTCCGGCGGCGAGACGGGCTCGCGCGGGTCGCCCCACGGGATGAGGCGGACGCGGCCGGCGGGGTCGCGGCCGCCGTCGAGGATCGGGGTGACGACGCCTTCGGGGCCGAGCAGGCCCTGCACGCGCACGAAGGCGCGGGCGGCGCGTTCGGTGGTGAGCTCGTCGTCCTCGCTGCGGTTGCCACCGTGCCAGAGGCCGAGCTGCAGTGACTTGCCCTCGACCGTTTCCTCCGGCTCCAGCCGCAGCCGTGCGACGCCCGAGGTGGGCCGGTTGCCTTTCAGCCAGCCCTCGAACTGCCACCGCACGCGGTCGGCGACCCCTTGGGGCGTCAGGGGTTCCGCGCACCGCCAGACGCGGCCGAGCTGCTCGCCGTCCTCGGTGGTGGCGTAGATGCCGAGGCGCGTGCACGCCAGGCCGCGGCCGGCGAGGGCCGCGTGGAACCGCGCGCCGAGGTTCTTGGCGAGGAACGCCGCGACGTCGATGCGTTCCAGCACCGGGTCGAACTCCTCGGTGAGCGTGAGGTCGGCCGGCGGTTTGCGGCGCAGCGGGGGGCGCTCCGACAGCCCGCGCGCCAGGCGGTGGGCGAGCACACCGTCGAGCGCGAAGCGGGACATCACGTCGCGCTCGGTCAGCTCCGCGAACGCCCCGAGCGTCTTGAGGCCCAGGCGCGTGAGCAGGTCGACGAGCTCCTTGCGCTCGACGTCGGGCTGGTCCAGCTCGGTGATACGCAGGGGCGCGAGGAACCGTGCCGTTTCCCCGGGCGGCACGAACTCACCGTGCCGGGCCGCGATCGTGGCCCCGAACAGCCCCTCCGCCACCCCGACCTGGCATTCGACGCCCGCCACCGCGGCCACCTGGTCCAGCAGCTTCTCCGCGAGCGGATGCTCGCCGCCGAAGTAGCCCGCCGCGCCCGCCACGGGCACCGCGATCAGCCCCGGCCGCACCACCTCCAGCCCGACGACCAGCTCCTCCACGGCGCGCGCGACGTTCTCGAACAGCCGCGCGTCCCGCCCGTCGTCCACGCCGAACACGCCCAGCTCAGGACACTTCGACTCCGCCTCCCGCCGCCGCATCCCCCTCCGCACGCCGTTCTTGCGCGCCACCGCGGTACACGCCACGACCCGGTTGGCCAGGAACACCGCGGCCGGCCTGGTGAGCGGCGCACCAGCCGCGGCGACCGCCGCGACGGCGGGCCAGTCGGGACACCAGAGGACGAGCATCCGAGTGGGGAGAGTGGTGGTTCTGGCGGGTTCTCCGGTGATGGTCATCCGGCCACCTCGGTGTGTCCGATGTGGACGCACGTCACGCGCGTTCCGCGGCCTGCTGTGGAACGACCTGCTGCGGCGGACCACGATCCGGATCCGGGCGCACGCCAGCGCAAAGCCGCCCTGCGCGGCACACCGGCGAAACCCGTGCGGGCGGCGATCCCTTCCGGCTGCCCGCCGGCCTTCACCCGACCAACCCGCGCAAAGCCCGGCGCGGCACTGCGACCGAAGCGACGTGAATCGCGAAGTCGCCGCCCCCGCGATCCGCGTGGTGAAGCGGGCACGGAACCCGTGCGGGCGGCGGTCATCCCACGGCCTCCTCGTCAAGCCGCTGCAGCGGGAGACCCACCGGCACCGCGAGGGGCTCGGCCGGAAGCGCACGGCCGTCGGGGCCGGGCAGAACGACGGAAATCGACCGGGGCCGGGCAGCGGAACCCCGCCCGCGAGCGTGGATCTCGGCGGGCCGGGAGCGCAGAAACCCCGCCCCGGAGCCGAGAAACCCCGTCCACTCGCCCGGGACGCAGTGGAGTTCCACGTCGGCCGCGGGCCAGGGGCCGAGGGTGAGCAGAACGGTGCCGCGATGGCGGGCGCGGGCGGAGAGGCGCCGGGCGACCGCGGGGCGGACGGAGCGGGGCTCGGTGACCACGAGGTCGACGCCGTCGAGCAGGGCGGCGACCACGGACGGGTACTCGGCGCCCGGGCGGGGCACGAGGGCGAGGCGCGACACCTCGACACCGTGTTCCGCCGCCGCGGCGATGCCCAGGGAGGGCACGCCGACCACCGCCGCCCACGACCCGGCGGCGGTGGCCTCGGCGAGCAGGGCGAGGAGCAGCGACGGGGAGCGGTGGACCGCCACGGTGCTCCCGCGCCGGAGCCCCGCGTCGGGCAGCAGGCCGGCCAACGCCGGGGACACCGGGAGCACCCTTCCCGTCGTCCTGGCGTGCTCAGCCTGCTCCGCGACCCGGCTCGCCGTGCTCACACCGGGCAGCGCAGCGAGCCGAGCCACCGGCTCCACCACTGCCGTCACCGCACACCCCTCCCCTCCACGCACACGCCGGCGCCCACCCTCACCGCAGGCCCAGGCCAGGGCCCCACAGGACGAGCACCGACGCACCGCGGGGAAGGCGGCCCTCGACACCCTGCATCGAACATTTGTTCGATGCCTCAAGTACACCGGGATCCGGCAGCCGTGTCAAGCCGGACGTGCGCGAGAGCCGGACTTGTCCACAGCGGAGTCGAGTTGTGGACAAGTCAGCGCCCCAGTGGCTTGATCGCCGGTTTTGTCGGGGGTGGCCGATAGAATGGAGGCGGGACGCCCCCTAGCGAGGGCGGGGGTTTTGCCTCGGCCGACGGGGCGGAGGCTTTGCCACGCCAGTGCGGCGGCACTGGATTTCGAACTCTCACCTGGCTGCTGGAGCGCGGCCATGAACGCGAGCACCCGAGGACACGGACTGGGGTGAGCGCAGCGGGAAGCCGCAGCCGAAGACCGAGAAGTCACGCAGCCGAAGTACTCGCCAGTCCTCGCCGACCGAGCGGAACCACCCTGCACTTCGTCCACGCCAAGCGAACCAGGTCCCCCGGCCGTTCCCGCTGCCGCGCTCGGCAGGCCGGGCTTGATCTTCGAAGGAATCGCCCAGATCACTCCGCCCCATTGCGCACGCCCCAGGTCCCAGCCGAAGCGGTCGACGTCGTCACCTCGAGCCGGCCGGCCAAGCCCACCCGCGGAGGGGTGCACCTTGACACGGCTCACCCGATTCAACGACGGTCGCCACTTCGCAGCACCGGAGCGACCGGACGGCCTCGGCACCGAGATCCACGAGTCCTTCCGCCCGCGCCGCCCACAACCGTCCTAAGTAGACTCCGCGGAACCCGAAGCGCGACAACCACAACACCCTCAGTGTCCGCGATACACTGGGCCGACTGGGGCCACCGGCCCGCACCACGTCCGAGCGAAGCTGGTGGAGACAAGCATGAAACACCTCGCCCTGCGGCCGTTCGTCGAGGAAGATCTGCCGGTGCTCGATCGGTTCGCGGCGGAGCCCGAGGTTCTGGGCGCGTTCCAGTGGGCCGGGTTCACCAACGCGCAGGCTCGCCGGCGGAGGTTCGCCGAAGACGGGTTCATCGGTGACGAGTCCACGGCCCTCGCGGTGACCGTGGACGGCGTCGTCGCCGGGATGGCCAGCTGGGAGGCCGCCGACCGCGGCGGGCCGGCGGGGGGCTGTTTCGAGATCGGGGTGACGCTGCTGCCCGACCACCGCGGTCGCGGCCTCGGCACGAAGGCCCACCGCCTGCTGGTCGAGCACCTGTTCCGCTTCACGCGCGCCCATCGGCTCGAGGCGTTCACCGACAGCGAGAACCTCACCGAGCAGCGCGTGCTGGAGAAGGCGGGCTTCCACCGGGAGGGCCTGATGTGCCAGGTGACCTGGCGAGACGGCGCCTACCGTGATGAAGTCGTGTACGCGCGCCTTCGCGAATAGAAAAGGGGCCGGCCCCCGAAACGAGAGCCGGCCCCCGAAAAAACCTCAGTGCGCGAAGTGGCGCGTCCCCGTCAGGTAGAGCGTGATGCCCGCCTTTTCGGCCGCCGCGATCACCTCGGCGTCGCGGATGGACCCGCCGGGCTGCACGACGGCGCGCACGCCGGCCTCGAGCAGCACCTCGAGCCCGTCCGGGAACGGGAAGAACGCGTCGGACGCGCCGACGGAACCCTTCGCCCGGTCGCCCGCACGCGCGACCGCCAGCCGCGACGAGTCGACGCGGTTGACCTGGCCCATGCCGACGCCGACGGTCGCGCCGTCGTGGGCCAGCAGGATCGCGTTGGACTTCACCGCACGCAGCGCGCGCCACGCGAATGCGAGGTCGGCCAGGGTCGCCGAGTCGGCCGCCGCGCCCGTGGCGAGCTGCCAGTTGGCGGGGTCGTCGCCGGGCGCGTCGATCGCGTCGACGGTCTGCACGAGCACGCCGCCGGAGATCGGCCGCAGCTCGACGGGCGCCGGGTTCTCGATCACGGGCAGCTTCAGCAGCCGCACGTTCTTCTTGCGCTGCAGGATCTCCAGCGCCTCCGGCTCGAAGTCGGGCGCCAGCACGACCTCGGTGAACACCTCGGCGATCTGCTCCGCCGCGTCGACCGTCACCGGCCGGTTCGTGGCGATCACGCCGCCGTAGGCCGAAACCGGGTCGCACGCGTGGGCCTTGCGGTGCGCCTCGGCGATGTCCGCGCCCACCGCGATGCCGCACGGGTTGGCGTGCTTGATGATCGCGACGGCGGGATCGGCGAAGTCGAACGCGGCGCGGCGAGCGGCGTCGGTGTCGACGTAGTTGTTGTACGACATGGCCTTGCCGTGCAGCTGCTCCGCGTGCGCGAGGCCCGGCGCCGTGCTGCGGTACAGCGCGGCCTTCTGGTGCGGGTTCTCGCCGTAACGCAGCACGTCGGCGCGGTCCCAGGTGGCGCCCAGGAAGTCGGGGAAACCGGAGTCGTCCGCCGGCGCGTACACGTTGGCGAACCACGAAGCGACAGCCGAGTCGTACGCCGCCGTGTGCGCGTACGCCTGCGCCGCCAGCCGCTTGCGGTCGACGAGCTCGAAGCCGCCCGCCGCGACCTGCTCCAGCACCCACGCGTAGCGCGCCGGGTCCACGACCACCGCGACACTGCCGTGGTTCTTCGCGGCCGCGCGCACCATCGCCGGGCCACCGATGTCGATGTTCTCGACGCAGTCTTCGGGGCTCGCACCCGACGCGACCGTCTGCGTGAACGGGTACAGGTTCACCACGAGCAAGTCGAACGCCGCGATCTCCAGCTTCCGCAGCTGCTCGACGTGGTCGGGGTTGTCCTGGTCTGCCAGCAGCCCCGCGTGCACGCGCGGGTGCAGCGTCTTCACGCGGCCGTCGAGCGACTCCGGGAACCCGGTCACCTGCTCGACCGGCGTGACGGGGACCCCGGCGTTGGCGATCACCTTCGCGGTGCCGCCGGTCGACACGATCTCCACGCCCGCGGCGTGCAGACCGGTCGCGAGCTCGAGCAGGCCGGCCTTGTCCGAGACGCCGATCAGCGCGCGCCGGACCGGGCGTCGTCCCTCTGCAGTGCTCACGAAAACCTCACCTTTCGTCCGTCCACGGTGCAGCCACCACGGCCGAGTCGCTCGATCGTTTCAACCAGCAGCCTGCGTTCCACGGCCTTGATCCGCTCGTGCAGGACGTCTTCGGTGTCGTCGGCCTCCACGACCACCGCCTCCTGGGCGATGACGGGGCCGGTGTCCACGCCCGCGTCGACGAAGTGCACGGTCGACCCGGTCACCTTCACGCCGGCCGCCAGCGCGTCGGCGACCGCGTGCATCCCCGGGAACGACGGCAGCAGCGCCGGGTGCGTGTTGATCACCCGGTTCGCGAACCGGGACAGGAACTGCGCGCCGAGAATCTTCATGAACCCCGCCGACACCACCAGATCGGGTGAGTACGCGGCGACGGCCTCGGTGAGCGCCTTGTCCCACGCGTCGCGGTCGGGGTGGTCGGCGACGCGAACGGTGAACGACGGCACGCTCGCGCGCTCGGCGCGGGCCAGCGCCTCGATACCCGTGCGGTCGGCACCCACGGCCACGACCTGAGCCGGGAACGCGGGGCGCGCGACGGCGTCGAGCACTGCCTGCAGCAGCGTGCCCGAACCGGACGCGAGCACGACGATCTTCACCGGGGTCGGCAGGTCCAAGCGGCTGGCCAGAACGGGCTCCTTGCACGGCGGCGGCGCACCTCGGGCGCACCACGCTTCACCAGGTCACCCCAACCCTAACGGTCGCGCTCGCGGCCCTCGTCCTCGCCGGAGCCGTCGGTGGACTCCGTCACAGCTCCGGGCCCGTCGGAGGCCCGCTCCGGGCCGGTTTCCGGCTCGTCGAGCGAGACGTCTTCGGGCAGCTCAAGGCCCAGTTCGGCCTCGGCTTCGGCGTCGAACTCGTCGTAGTCGGGCTCGGGCTGCCGGGGCCGGGGAGCGGTTCCGGGCTCCGGGTCCGGCTCGGTGAACTCGGCCTCGAACTCGTCGGTGTCGAGCTCCTCCGGGTCGACGTCGGCCAGCGTCTCTTCGGGATCAACCTCGGCGGGATCGACCTCGTCGACGTCTTCCTCGCCGGATTCGTCGGTGTCCTCTTCGGACTCGTCGGAATCTTCGGCCTGGTCGTCTTCGGCCAGGTCTTCGTCAGCCAGGTCCTCTTCGTCGACGAACTCGTCCTCGACCTCCAGCGTGTCCGGCGGCGCGGCCGGCGCGTGCGCACCGGCGAAGAACGCCACGAACCCACCCGGGATCACGATCCAGCAGAACGCCACGATCGACGCCACCCCGACCGGCACGCTCACCGGGTCGAACGGACCGTCGGCGAGGCGTCCGCCCGCGAGCGTCCCCAGCACCACGCAGCCGAACCCGACCACGGCGCCCGCGACGGCGACGATCCGGATCCGGCCGGCCGGGTCGTCGTCCGCGTGGCGCACCGACCAGCCGACCAGCGCGCCGACGGCCGCCGGCAGCACCAGCAGCACGGGCCACCACGCGGCGGTGTGCTCGGGGATGCCACCGAGCAGCGGCACCGCGGGCACGGAACCGCCGCGGTAGCCGACGAGGCTGACGTCGAGCGAGCCGATCGTGAAACCGGGTCCGCTGACGAACGAGAGCGCCGCCACCACGGCGTTGGGCAGGTAGGCCACCGAAAGGAGGAGCAGCCCGAAGCTGTTGCCGAACGAAGGCTCGAACAGATCGTCCACAGTGGACATCGAGGCCACCGTCGCGACGGTGAACACGATCGCGCCCACCGCCAGCAGCGACGCGAGCCCCAGCGCACCCGCGCGCAGGCCGCGGATGGCCAGCGGGTCGAGCCGGTCGGCCACCGCCGCGGGCAGGCCGCAGCGCCGCACCGCGCCGCCCGTGGCCGCCAGCACGGCGAACACGCCGGGCACCACGAACGCCAGCAGCGGGTTCACCCGCACCGGCGCGCTCAGCGAGAGCAGCCCGATCAGGAGGCCGAACAACGCGTGCGCGGCGCCGATCACGGAGATCAGGGGGACGGCCTGGCGCAGCGTCGTGCAGCCCAGCCGCAGGGCCGCACCGGACGCGGTGCGCGCAACGAGTAGCACGGCGCCGATCGTCGGCAGCAGCGGGAGCACACCCAGCGGGTGGCCGCCGATGCCGAGCTGCACCTGGAACCCCGCGAGCCAGCCGGGGCCGGCCGAGAGCAGCACCCCGGCGGCGGAGAACGCGGTGCGTTCGGCGGTCAGCGCGACGAGCGCCACCAGCGTCGCGACCACGGCGTACTCCGTGATCAACGGGCCGAAGGCGGCGGTGAGCAACACCCGCACCCGGGTGGCCGGAGCGACCTCGGCGTCGAGTTCGACGGTGTCGCCCACCGGCTCGCCGCCCGGGGGGCGTGGAGAACTGGTGAGCAGCTGCATGCTTCGCACCTTGACACCCGGGCTGGGCCGTCCGAGTGAGGCACGCCGCCCGGCCCAGGCGGAGCGAAGCTAACCCACCCGGTCGGGGGCACCCGGACAACAAAAAACACCCGCTGTGACACGGAGAGTCACAGCGGGTGTTTTCACGAGGTGACAAGCGCCCCCACGCGGCATGCGGTGTGCTCAACGCACCGAACGCCACATTGGGTGCACCCGACCCGAACGCCACATTGGGGGCTCTCGACGCACCGAATGCGGCGTTGGGTGCATCCAGCGCACCGAACGCCACATTGGGGCGCGTTGGGGCGGTCGGGCCGCGCGCCGGGTCAGCTCTGCTGGCCGAAGCCGCCCGGCGGGGTGCCCGGGGGCTTGCCCTGCTCCCCCTGTGGCTGCTGGAAGAACTGGCCCTGCTGCGGCGCGTACGTGGTGGCCTGCTGCCCCGGCGGCGTAGCGCCCGGCTGCTGCGGGTACTGGCCCGGCTGCTGCTGTTGCTGCTGCGGCTGGAACGGCCCGGCCTGGCCGTACTGCTGGTAGTGCGGCACGGCGGGCTTGGGCGCCGGCGGCTTGAGCACGCCGTACTCCATCAGCAGCGCGGCCACCGCGACCAACATCTGCACGATGCCGAGGATGAGCACCACCGTGACGATGCCCGGCGTGCTCCGCTCGGCCACCACCGTGTCGAGCGCGCCGAGCGCGCCGACCACGCTGAACAGCGCGGCGAAGGGCAGCACCCGCGGCGCCTTCGGCAGCGCGTGCAGCGCCGCGAGCAGGCCACCGGTGAGCAGGAAGATCGTCTCCTGGCCGACGTCACCCGCTTCGTCGGAGAAACCGATGAAGTACTGGACGACGCCCAGCACGGTCACTACGAGCGCGAGGACGAGCGGAAGGTTCTGCGGCAGCACCGGCCCGGCCGAAGGCGGCGGTCCCTGCTGCGGCTGCTGTTGCGGGAACCCGCCCGACGGGGGCGGTCCCTGAGGGGGCTGCTGCTGGCCACCGCCCTGCTGGGGGTAGCCAGGCCCGCCGCTGGGGAAGGTCATCGGAAGCTCTCCTGTCGTTCGCCGGCAACTCCGGGGGAAGGTGGCACCCGGACGAATCACGTGACGGCCGCGTCGCCGAACGCTAGCGCATCCGAGGGTCCCCCGTCCGGGCCGTTGGACGCACGGGATGCCCGATCGGTTGCGGCCGGAAACGCCGCGGGCCGGGCACCGATCCCGGTGCCCGGCCCGCGTTGACCGCGTTTATGCAGGTCAGAGGTTGTTGTACAGCTCGCGCGCGAGGACGGCGGTCTCGCTCGGGGTCTTGCCGACCTTCACGCCGGCAGCCTCGAGGGCCTCCTTCTTCGCGGCCGCCGTGCCGGAGGAACCGGACACGATGGCACCCGCGTGACCCATGGTCTTGCCCTCGGGGGCGGTGAAGCCCGCGACGTAGCCGACCACCGGCTTGGTGACGTGCTCCTTGATGAAGGCCGCGGCCCGCTCCTCGGCGTCGCCACCGATCTCACCGATCATCACGATGACCTTGGTGTCGGCGTCCTTCTCGAACGCCTCGAGGGCGTCGATGTGGGTGGTGCCGATGATGGGGTCACCGCCGATGCCGACGGCGGTGGAGAAGCCGATGTCGCGCAGCTCGTACATCATCTGGTAGGTCAGCGTGCCGGACTTCGAGACGAGGCCGATGTGGCCCGGGCCCGAGATGTCGGCGGGGATGATGCCGGCGTTGGACTTGCCGGGGCTGATGACGCCCGGGCAGTTCGGGCCGATGATGCGGGTCTTGTTGCCCTTGGCGACGGCGTGGGCCCAGAAGTAGGCCGAGTCGTGCACCGGGATGCCCTCGGTGATCACCACGGCGAGCGGGATCTCGGCGTCGACGGCCTCGAGCACGGCGTCCTTGGCGAACTTCGGCGGCACGAAGATGACCGACACGTCGGCGCCGGTCTCCTTGATCGCCTCTTCGACGGTGCCGAAGACCTTGAGGTCCTTGCCCTCGATGGTCACGGTCTGGCCGGCCTTGCGGGCGTTGACGCCACCCACGATGTTCGTGCCGGACTTCAGCATCTTGGTCGCGTGCTTCATGCCCTCGGAGCCGGTGAGCCCCTGCACGATGACCTTGCTGTTCTCGTTCAGGAAGATCGACATCTCACGCACCTGCCGCGGCGAGCTCGGCAGCCTTGTCGGCCGCGTTGTCCATTGTGTCCACCACGGTGACGAGCGGGTGGTTCGCGTCGGCCAGGATCTGGCGACCCTCGACGACGTTGTTGCCGTCCAGGCGGACGACCAGCGGCTTGGTGGCCTCGTCGCCCAGGATCTTCAGGGCCTCGACGATGCCGTTGGCCACCGCGTCGCACGCGGTGATGCCGCCGAAGACGTTGACGAAGACGCTCTTCACGTCGGTGTCGTTGAGGATGACGTCCAGACCGGCCGCCATGACCTCCGCCGACGCGCCGCCGCCGATGTCGAGGAAGTTCGCCGGCTTCACGCCGCCGTGCTTCTCACCCGCGTACGCCACCACGTCCAAAGTGGACATGACGAGCCCGGCGCCGTTGCCGATGATGCCGACCTGGCCGTCGAGCTTGACGTAGTTGAGGTTCTTGGCCTTGGCCTTCGCCTCGAGGGGGTTCTCGGCGTCCTTGTCGACCAGGGCTTCGTGCCCGGCCTGACGGAAGGAGGCGTTCTCGTCCAGGGTGACCTTGCCGTCGAGGGCGATGATCTTGTCCTGGGGGTCGCGCACCAGCGGGTTGACCTCGACGAGGGTGGCGTCCTCGGAGACGAAGGTCTCCCAGAGCTTCACGACCACGTCGGCGGCCTCGTCGATGATCTCGGCGGGGAAGTTGCCGGCCTTCAGGATCTCGAGCGCCTTCGCCTTGTCGACACCGGCGATCGCGTCGACCGGGATCTTCGCGAGCGCGTCGGGGCGCTCCACCGCGAGCTGCTCGATCTCCATGCCGCCCTCGGAGGACGCCATCGCCAGGAACGTGCGGTTCGCGCGGTCCAGCAGGAAGGAGAAGTAGTACTCGGACGCGATGTCCGACGCTTCCGCCACGAGCACGCGGCGCGTGATGTGGCCCTTGATGTCGAGACCCAGGATGGCTTCCGCCTTCTCCTTGGCCTCGTCCGGCGTCTGGGCCAGCTTGACGCCGCCGGCCTTGCCGCGGCCGCCGACCTTCACCTGCGCCTTGACGACGACCTGGGTGCCGATCTGCTCCGCGGCGGCCTTGGCTTCTTCGGGGGTGTTTGCCACCGAGCCCGGCAGAACCGGTACTCCGTGGGCGGCGAAGAGATCCCTCGCCTGGTACTCGTAGAGGTCCACTACTCCAGTCTCCTGACGACACGCCACTGTGGTGGTCCGTTACCGAACCGCGCTGTCGGACCAGTCGAGGTTAGCGACCAGCGCAGAAGCAGGGGACTCCGCACCTGGTGAAGTCGGTCACCGTACGCGGTCAGGGGGTGTGAGTCCGCCCACCGGGGCCGTTTTTCCGCCCCCTGCGGCGGCTGTCGCGGCGGCTGTTGCCGTGACGACGATCGCGGCGAGGCCGAACCAGAACCCGAGCGCGGGTGTCCGTCCGGCGATCCCGACGAGCGGCAGCTGTGCCACGTGGACGGCCAGCACGAGCACCGCCCCCGTGAGCGCGGCCGCGGCGGCGCCGGGTCGCGAGCGGACGCTCAGCGCGAGCACGCCCAGGACGACCAGGAGCGCCGTGAGCAGTCCCCACGACGGAGTGTCGAAATCGGACCAGAGCCCCGGCGAGGGGTAGTCGGGCGCGGTGAACACCGGCGTGCCGAAGGCGAGGACGGACAGGATCGCGGCCGCGGCGACCGGCAGCAGCACCCGCGGGCGCGGGCCTTCGGTGCCTTCGTCGTCGCGCTCGACAACGCCGGTGATGATGGCCGCGAGGGCCGTGAGCCCGGCGAGGCCGAGCGCGATCGCGGTGAACACGGCGCCGGCGCCGAGGTGGTAGCTGATGGTGCCGCCGAGACCGTCCAGTCCCGTCAGCCCGGTCGCTTGTGAGGCGGTGATGGCGGTGCTGAGCACGGCCGTGCCGGCGAGGACGACGCCGGCCCAGAGGACGGCGAGGATGCCGCGGGCGGTTTTGTACGCGAACAGGAACGGCGCCGGCAGGGCGACGAGGATCGCGGCCGTCAGCAGCAGCCAGCGGGCGGGGCTCTGGGTCGCGGTGGCCGCGTCGAGCTGGGGCGCGAGGGCGCCCACGACTCCGACGACTGCCGTCAGCAAGGCGAGCAGGGCCGTGGCGGTGCGCCACAGCGTGAGGCTCGGGACGCGTGCTTCGCCGGCGAAGTCGGTGCGTTCGACCTGGGCGGTTTGAGGCGTCGCCAGGGGTGCGAGAACGAGGACGAGGAGCATCGCCACGACGGCGACGACCGGTCCCCACGCGAAGTGCAGCCCGCCCACCGCCAGCCCGCCGACCAGCGGCGGCATCGCCACGGCGAACGTCGCCGCGGCCGCGCCGCCGAGCGTTCCGCGCGCCACGCCGTCGGACGCCGCGCCGAGCCCGAGCACGACGGCGAGCAGCAACGCGCCCGCCATGACGACGTAGCCGGTGAGCGCCAGGCCGGGGCCTTCGAACGCCGAGTGCGCCGGGAAGAAGGGGTTGTCCGAGATGACAGGCGCCATCAACAGGCCGACGCCCGCGGCGATGGTGAGCAGCGGCACGACGAGCCGCCAGCGCCGTCGTCCGCCGTCGTCGCCCGCGACCTCGTTGAGCTGCCGCGCCACCTGCCCGGCCGCGATCCCGGCGGCGATCGTGAGGACGTGGCCGGCCAGCAGCAGCCAGAACCCGGCACCGACCGCGCTGCGGTCCAGCAGGCGGTCGGGGAGATACAGCTCGGGGCGGACGGTTTTGGATCCGTTGGCGAAGAACTGCAGGTCGAGCAGGAGCCGGCCGGGGGCGAGGGCGGCCAGGCCCGCGGTGAGGCCGGCGGCCAGGCCGTGCCTGCCGCTGTAGGCCGCCGCGGCGACAATGCCCGCGGGGACCAGCGCGAGGAGGGCGAGAAGGGGCCAGGCGAGGTAACCCGGGTTCGCGTCGGGTGACACGGGGAGGATCGCGCCGGCCGCGAGGGCGAGGGCCCCGATGCCGAGGAGCACGACGGCGGTTTTGAGCTGCAGGGAGGGGGTGCGGTCGGCGTAGTCGAGGTCGGGGTTGGACTGCGGGCCGCGGGCCTGGCCCGGTTCGGTGGTCGTGGCTGGGCTGGGCTTGGTGCCGGTTCGGCCACCGTCGAAGTCGGGGTCGGACTGCGGGCCGCGGGCCTGGGCCGATCCAGTGGTCGTGGCGCCGCTGGGCTTGGTGCGGGTGACGCCACCGTCGAAGTCGGGGTCGGACTGCGGACCGCGGGCCTGGGCCGATCCGGTGGTCGTGCCGCCGCTGGGCTTGGTGCGGGTGACGCCACCGTCGAAGTCGGAGTCGGACTGCAGGCCGCGGGCCTGGGCCGATCCAGTGGTCGTGGCGCCGCTGGGCTTGGTGCCGGTTCGGCCACCGTCGAAGTCGGAGTCGGACTGCAGGCCGCGGGCCTGGGCCGATCCGGTGGTCGTGGCGCCGCTGGGCTTGGCGCGGGTGACGCCACCGTCGAAGTCGGGGTCGGACTGCGGACCGCGGGCCTGGGCCGAATTGGTCGTCGTGGCGGCGCTGGGCTTGGTGCCGGTGCGGCCACCGTCGAAGTCGGAGTCGGACTGCAGGCCGCGGGCCTGGGCCGGTCCAGTGGTCGTGGCGCCGCTGGGCTTGGTGCTGGTGAGGCCACCGCGGGTCGCGGCGTTCTCCTTGCTCTCCTCGCTACGGCTGCCTCGGCCCGTGGCGGCTTCGTCCACTGAACCGCGGTCCACGCTTGCTCCGCCGGGTTCCCCTGCGGTGTCGATCGCGTTGGCGGGGGCCGCGTCGTTCGTGGGGATGGTGCCGTTCGCGGGGACGTTGCTCTTCGCGCGGGACGAGACGCCGCCGGTGGCCTCGATGTCGGCCGCGGCGCCGTGGCTGCCGGCGCGCTTGCGACCGCTCGCGCGTCGAGTCTCGGCGCGGGCGCGTTCCCGAGCGGCGGCCTTGCGCTCGGCGAGGCTGGGCCGTCGGGGGCCGGCGGGCGGCCTGGGGCTGTCCGGGTCGGAACCGGAACGGGCCGGGGAGGGGTCCCCGTCGTGGGGTCCTTCGGACGAAGTCATCGGACGCGACGCTAGCAAGTCGGACACCGCGCGGCCCCCGCAGTGCGACCGCTGCGGGGCGGCAGGCGGCGGCGGGGCACGGCTTGGCGCGGGCCGCAACCGGTGGCGTCGGGGCGTCGGCCCACGTCGGCGGGTTGATCGGGCGATCGGGTGATCACCCGGGGAGGCGAGTGACCGGCGCCACACGCGCGAGCGTGGATTCCCTTCAACACGGCGCCGCAAACGTTTATTTCAACGGTGGGGCCGTTCGGTGGGGCGAGAGGGGGCCGTTTGGGGGTGTGAGTGCCCGAAAGTCCTGTAACGGAGATCACACTGATCGGAGTAGTTTCGGATTAACTTTGGGTAATCCATACAGCTAGCAGCGTGATGGGAGCCGCCCGTTCGGCCGAAACGTCGGTGGCACCTTGCTCACAACGGTGCCCCTTCGTTACTGTCCCCCGGTCCCCATTACAGTCAGGTCACGAAGCGCGACGCCGAGCGAACCACCCCCGAGGTTGGCTCAACGGGATCCCCCGCCCGTAGTCCGCGACGGCCCGGCTCCCCGACGATGGAAGGCCCTGTCTTGGCTTCACACCGCTCCCCCGGCGGCCAAGCCCCTTCCCCGGCGCTGAAGGACGCACTGGACGGTGCGGTCATCCGCGTGCGGGGTTCGCACCGCATCGCACCGCCGTCCTCCGCCCTGCGTGGGCGGGTCGTGGTCGCAGCTGTCGCGGCCGGCGCGTTCGCCGCTGCCGCCGCGGGCCAGACCCTCAAGACCGTGACGACCGACTCCGACGCCGCCGTCACCCCGCTCGCCAACGCCCAGGACGCGAGCGCCTCGTTCACCCTCGGCAGCGCGGGTTCAGGGGGAGCCCCCGAGCTGCTGCCCGCCGGCCACTCCATGGACGCCTCCGCCGAGGCCGCCCGCATGGCCGACAGCCTGAAGGTCACCGAAGCCCGCGAGAAGGCCGAAGCCGCGGCCGCGCAGAAGGCCAAGGAAGAAGCCGAGCGCCCCAAGACCTGCCTGCCGGCCCACGGCACGTTCACCTCGGGCTTCGGCGCCCGCTGGGGCAGCAGCCACCTCGGCATCGACATCGCGAACTCGATCGGCACCCCGATCTACGCCGCCTCCGACGGCACCGTCATCCAGGCCGGCCCCGCCAGCGGCTTCGGCCTCTGGGTCCGCATCCAGCTCGACGACGGCACCATCCAGGTCTACGGCCACATGAACAGCTTCTCCGTCCACGAAGGCCAGAAGGTCAAGTGCGGCGAGCAGATCGCCGAGATCGGCAACCGCGGCGAGAGCACCGGCCCGCACCTGCACTTCGAGGTCTGGCAGAACGGCACGAAGAAGATCGACCCGCGCCCGTGGCTCGCCGCTCGCGGCATCGTGGTCTGAGTTTCGGTCGACTCTCCTTACTGTTCTTCGGTTTCAACGCTTTTTGGCTTCACCACTGTTCACCCGGCCACGGTCAGCGCCTCCGCGCTCGCCGTGGCTGCGTGCTTTCCGGCCCCTGACGACGGCAACCGATCACTGCGGCGCGATGTCCGCGACAGTGCCGCCGAGAGAACCGACGGGTTTCCGCGAGCCGCCCGAGGCTCTGCGATCAGCCGCCCCGAGTGTTCAGCCGCGCCGGCCCGCTCGTGCATCCATCACGTGGCTGCGCGCCGCGTCCCCTAGCGCTGCCGTGGCCAGGCAAGCCAGGCGCGGGAAGCTACGGCGCCGCCCGAGTGGGTGGTGCAGAGCTAGCGTTCGCCGGTGGGCGTGCGGCGGATGAAGTACGCGACGGCGACCTGCCAGACCGTGCAGAGGCCGGCCGCGCGGCGGCGGAGGGGCCAGCGGCCCAGGCGGCCCGCGCCGCAGGTTTGGCAGTGGCCGTCGGGGCCGAGGTCGTGGTGGCGGAGCAGGGCGCGCCACGCGGCGGCCAAGCGGTGGGCTTCCCCCGAAGCGCACCCAGAGCCGGGTTCGGAAGAGCTGGAAGGACCGAGCCCCGACGAGCCCGCAGCACCGCTCCCCGAGTTGGCAGAGTCCGCAGCGGCGCTCCCCGAGCCGCCACAGCCTGCTGCGCCACTTCCCGAGCTAGCCGAGCCCGCAGCACCGCTCCCCGAGCCGGCACAGCCAGCGGCACCGCTCCCCGAGCCGGCCGAGCCAGCAGCGCCGCTCCCCCACCCGGCAGAACCGCCGACACCTCCTGCCGGCCCCGAAGTCCCCAGAACTCCCCGTAAGTAGTCCTGTACCCCCGCGGCCAGGACCCCGAACAAGATCGCGTCCACACCCTCGTGCTCCCTCCCGAGGTGGCCGGTGGACGAGCACCAGCTTACCTCATTCATTCGAACTCATGTTCGACTGGAGGGAGACTAACCGAGGGGTCCGACAAAAATCAGAGCTTCACCATCGGCACGCTGCCGATCAGCATGAGGCGGACCTTGCCGGACGCGCCGAAGTCGATGGTGGCCGTGGCGCGGGGGCCGACGCCGTCGCAGGAGATGACGGTGCCGAGGCCGTACTTGTCGTGGCTGACGCGGTCGCCGACGTCGAGCTTGAGAGCCACCGTGTCCTTCCAGCCCTTGCCGAACGGAGACGACGAAGTGGTCGTGGACGAAGTGGAGCGCCGGCCCCACGTCGTGGCCGCGCGCGGGCCCGAGGACGACGAGCCCGAAGACGAGCCGAAGTTGCCGAAGCCCGGCGAAGACGGCTCCAGCCGGCGCCAGTCGACCAGGTCCGGGGGCAGCTCGTCGAGGAAGCGCGAAGCCGGGTTCATCTGCGGCTGACCCCATGCCGAACGCACCAGCGCCCGCGAGACGTACAGCCGTTGCCGGGCGCGCGTGATGGCCACGTACGCCAGCCGCCGCTCCTCCGCGAGCTCCGTCGGGTCACCGAGCGCACGCATGTGCGGGAAGACGCCGTCCTCCCAGCCCGTGCAGAACACCACCGGATACTCGAGGCCCTTGGCCGTGTGCACCGTCATCAGCGTGACGACCCCGGCACCGCCGTCGCCCTCGTCGCCGCCGTCGGGTGACGGGATCGAGTCGGCGTCGGCGACCAGGGACACGCGCTCCAGGAACGCGGCGAGCGAACCGGGCGCGGGCACTCCGTCGTCGAGCACCAGCTCGGCGTTCTCGTCCTGCTGGACCTCGGCGGTGAACTCCGCGAACTCGCGCGCCACCGTGACGAGCTCCGTGAGGTTCTCCACGCGGGACGCGTCCTGCGGGTCGTCGGACTCCTCGAGCTCCGCGCGGTACCCCGTGCGCTCCAGCACGGCCTCCAGCAGGTCGTGCACCTCGGAACCCGACGCCGCCAGCTCGCCCAGGTCGTCGAGCAACGACACGAACCCGGTGATCGCCTTGGCCGAGCGCGGGTTCAGCAGCGCCACCTTGCCCTCGACGGCATCGCGCAACGCCGCCGCGAAGGTGATGCGCTCGCGCTCCGCGTGCGTGGCCACGACGGCTTCGGCACGGTCGCCGATGCCGCGCTTGGGCACGTTGAGGATGCGGCGCAACGACACCGTGTCGTCCGGGTTCGACAGCACGCGCAGGTAGGCGAGCATGTCGCGCACCTCGCGCCGCTCGTAGAACCGCACGCCGCCGACGACCTTGTACGGCAGGCCGAGCCGGATGAAGATTTCCTCGAACACACGCGACTGGTTGTTGGTGCGGTAGAAGACGGCGACGTCGGAGTAGTCCGCCTCGCCCTTCTCCGCCAGCGCGTCGATCTCGCCCGCGACGAACGCGGCCTCGTCGTGGTCGTTGTCCGACACGTAGCCGACGATCTTCTCGCCGTCGCCCGAATCCGTCCACAGCCGCTTCGCGCGCCGGTTGGGGTTGCGCTCGATCACGGCGTTGGCCGCCGACAGGATCGTCTGCGTGGAGCGGTAGTTCTGTTCCAGGAGGATGGTGTGCGCGTTGGGGAAGTCGCGCTCGAACTCCTCGATGTTGCGGATCGTCGCGCCGCGGAACGCGTAGATCGACTGGTCCGCGTCACCCACCACGACCAGCTCGGCCGGGTCGATGCCCGTGTCGGTGGCCTCGGTCCCGGCCAGCACGCGCACCAGCGTGTACTGCGCGTGGTTCGTGTCCTGGTACTCGTCGACGAGGATGTGGCGGAACCGGCGGCGGTAGTACTCCGCGACGTCCGGGAAGGCCTGCAGCAACGAGACCGTGCGCATGATCAGGTCGTCGAAGTCGAACGCGTTGGCCGCTTCGAGCCTGCGCTGGTACTCGACGTAGACCTCGGCGACGCGGCGCTCCAGGTCGTTGGCGGCGTTGGCCACCGCCGCGTCGGGGTCCGTCAGCTCGTTCTTGAGGTTCGAGATGTGCACCGCGAGCGTGCGCGCGGCGTACTTCTTCGGGTCGATGTCGAGGTCGCGCGCGACGAGCGTGATGAGGCGCTTCGTGTCGTCCGAGTCGTAGATGGAGAAGCTCGACGACATGTCCAGCGTCTTCGCCTCGCGGCGCAGGATCCGCACGCACATCGAGTGGAACGTGGACACCCACATCGCGTTGGCGCGGCGGCCGACGAGCGACGCGACGCGCTCGCGCATCTCGGCCGCGGCCTTGTTGGTGAACGTGATCGCCATGATCTCGCCGGGGTGCACCCTCCGCTCCGCCAACAGGTACGCGATGCGGCGCGTGAGCACGCGGGTCTTGCCCGACCCCGCGCCGGCGACGACGAGCAGCGGCCCGCCGGCGTGCATGACCGCTTCGCGCTGGGCGGGATTGAGGTCCTCGAGCAGCTCGGAGGCAGCCTTCCGGGCAGGCGCGGGCTTTTCTGCGGGGAGATCGAAGAGGGTGTCCATCGCCTGTCCACGCTACCCCTGGGGTACGACACCTTCTTCACAGGCAACTGCGCCTGTCGACGTACGCCGTGGTGTCGCCTCCCGTCCGACGCGCAGCGGCGTCCGCGCGCGGAGCATTGAACGGTATGGACGACAAGATTCCCGCCCGGTTGAGGGCATCCGACGGCGACCGAGAACGCGTCGCCGCGACCATCCAGTCCGCCGGTTCCGAAGGCCGGCTCACGCTCGAAGAGGTGGAGGAACGGCTCGGCGCGGTCTACGCGACGCGGTACGTCGACGAGCTCGGCGCGCTCACCACCGACCTGCCGCGCCCCGAGGCCGCGCGACGGCCGGGATCCGGCTGGCCGCTCACCCGCGCCGCGTTGCGCGAGCACCCGGCACTGCGGATCCACGCCGCGATCGTGGTGGCGCTGGCGGTGCTGCTGATCGTGCGGTGGGCGGTGCTGGGCGTCGGGTTCTTCTGGCCGGCGATGCCGTTGTTCTGGCTGTTCGTCACCCTCGTGGTGCACGCGCGGGTGCGGAGTTTCCGGCGGCGCGGTGAAACTCCTGTGCCATACTGACCGCGTGCGGCACAGCAGTGAGCGATTTTTCTACGGGACCCGGACTCCGGCTCCCGTGATCGCGTAGTGCCCCACCCGCCATCACCCGCAGCCCCGGAGTCCACGGACCCGGGGCTTTCGCCGTCCCAGGGGCCACTGGGAGTCCGGACTTCAGAGAGGTCCCGATGAACGCGCAGACTCAGAACGCCGACGGACAGCCCGCCGAGAACACCGCCGCCGGCGAGGACATCTCCTCGCTGCGCAAGGAGATCGACTGGCTCGACGCCGAAATCCTGCGGCTGGTCAAACGCCGCGTGGAGGTGTCGCAGACGATCGGCGCGGCCCGCATGGCCGCCGGCGGCACGAGGATCGTCTACAACCGCGAGATGGACGTGCTCGCGCGCTACCGCGAGCTGGGTCCGGAGGGCCGCCAGCTCGCCATGGCGCTGCTCAATCTGGGCCGCGGCCGCCTCGGTCGATGAACTTACGGCCACATCAGGGACTTCCCCGATCCGCCGGTCCGCGAAAACGGGCAGACTGGACCCATGATTAACGTCATCGCCGTCATCATCGCGATCGCGAGCGTGCTGGCGGCACTGGGCCATGTCGGTTACCTGGCGCTGCTCAACAACGCAGCGGGTAAGCGGGCCGGCGGTGCGCCTGTCGCGCAGTACGTGCGCAGCCGCTGGGCGGTCGCCGGTGGTACCACGGCGGCATCACTGCTCGCGTGGCTGCTCACTTCTGGGGGACCGACGGCCGACGTCATCGCCATTGTGATTGCTGTCGGTAGCGGTGCTGTCGCGACGAAGGCTCTCCAGACGACCCGGGAGAAGTACCGCAGCGGAGGGTGACCGGCTCTACCTGCGGCGATTGCATTGCGTAGCGTGATCTCACGCCCGTTCGGTCGCCCCGACAGAGTGAAACCTGTGCAAGTTGCAGGTTGCCCCGAGACTTTCGCCTGGCGGTTTTCTAGTCTTGGGTTCGTGAGGACCCATGCGTCTGGGTCGGGCGAGGCCCGGAGGACGCGCGGGAGCTGCGGCTCCGCGCGCCTACTGCCGCGTGCGCGTGCAGATGCGCGGGAGTTCGCAAGTGTGGACGCAAGTGACTCCGTTCGCGCCTCTGCTCCGATCGGGTTGATCGAAGTGCCGGTGCCGTCACGCCCACACCGGGGAGGGGTCGGACGGGCATGACGGGAAACGCGATGGGTGGGTCGAGAAGCTCGAACCACCCGGACACGGTGACGGCCGCGGAGGTCACGGTGCCGGGCAGGCACCGTGCTCGCAGTCTTCAGGACACGGACACGTGGACGCCCGTGGTCCCGCCGCACGGCGGAGGTCACCACCGCCACCGGCCCGGCGGCGAGCACGTCGACGCACCGGCCGGCGCCCTGCCATTGCCCCCGCCCCGCCGTCGGGCGGCCGATCCCCGCTCGACGTTCGCGCCGACGCACGGGACCCTGCCCGCGCCAGGGCCCGGAGTGCTCCTGCCGCAGCCCCAGCAGGCCCGGCAGACGCACCCGCGCCGCCCGATCGCGCTCCCGCAGCCGACGCGCAGGCCGGACGAGCCGCGCGAAGAGCACCGGGTCCACGAGGACTACCGCGCCTACGACGCGCTCCCCGAGCACGCGCTGAACGGACGCGGCCCGTACGCGCCGCCGCCGACGCGAGGCCGCACCGAGCTACCTCAGCCCGGGCACGGCGACCAGGGCTTCACCGCCGGTCGGCTCGACGAGGCCGGCCCGATCGACGGCCCGACGGCACCCGAACCCGAGCCGCCCTGGAGCGGGGCGCAGTCCGGCGACCTCGCCGACGCGGCCGGACCGGAGTTCACGCAAGACCCACGACGAACGCCCACCACACCAGCCGCGCCGCCGGCGTTCGGCGACCTCGCCGACGCGGCCGGGCCGGAGTTCGCGGACGACGAGCGGCGCGTGCCCACCGGGCAGGCCGTGGTGCCGGACCCCCAGCCCGTGAGCGAGATCGACCGCGCCTGGGCGGCGCCGGGGACCACGCGTTCGCTCGCCGACGTGCCGATGCGCGACGGGCTCGGCCGGCCGCAGATGCGCCGCAGCCGGCGCGAGCGGGTCGCGGCCACCGCGGCGACGCTGGCCCAGCCGCAGGCCCCGGAGCACGCCGAGGCCGAGCTCGCCCGCGAGCACGTCGACCTGAGCGCGGCGCCGGAGCCCGCCGCCGAGCAGCCGGCGAAGCCCGAGCCCCCGCGGCGCCAGCGCGTCACGCTGCGGGCCCCGGCCAAGCCGCGGGTGCGCGGTCCGTTCGACGACGCCTCGCTCGACGAAGACGACGAAGTGCGCGTGTACGCCGCTCCCCTGCTCGACGGGCTCGGCAAGTTCGACCTCGGCTCCGTGCCCGCGTCGGTGACGCCGCCCAAGACGTGGCGGAAGGCGGCGTGGTTCGCGACCGGCGCGTCGGGCGCGGTGGTGGTCGGGCTGCTGTTCGCCGGGACCTTCCTCGTCGGCGGCCCCACCACGACCACCGACGCGCTCGGCGGCGGCTGGCCGGGCCGGCAGAACGGCGGCAACCCGCTGATCCTCCCGAATCCGTCGCTCGGCCAGCAGGGCGGCACGGGCGGCGACTCGCCCGACAGCAGCCGCTCCGGCGGCGGCCGCCACACCACGAGCGACGAGGACGACCCGAACACGCACCCGCAGAACGCCGTGGGCTCCGAGACCAGCGAAGACCAGTCGCCGACGGACACCTCGTCCGCCGGCGACTCGTCGGACCCCGTCACCACCGGGCCGACGTCGACGCCGGCCCGGCCGCCCGAGAAGCCGCCGATCACCCCGGCGCAACGCGAGACCTCGCCGACCACCGTCTGGTACGCCGCCGGCCAAGACCCCAAGACCATGGGGGACAACTCCGAGAAGTTCTTCAACAACGTCACCACCGACCCCGACGAGGCCGCGGCGGTCACCACCGGGGACCTCAAGCAGGAGGGCCCGCAGGGGCTGCGCCAGCGCTACGCGAACGTCGCGTACTTCGAGGTCAAGAAGGTCGAGATCGACCCGGACAACAACACGACGGTCAACACGCTCGAGGTGACCCACACCGACGGCACCAAGACCATCGAGAAGCGCACGCTCACCTTCGGCGACGACGAGAAGATCGCCGACGACGGCGCCTGACCAGGCATGATCGTCCGGCCCGGGCGGAACGTTTCGTGCAGGTGCAGACTGCCCGTTCCGATGCACGTGCGGTGCGGTAAGCGGTTGAACTTGCTCCGGGTGGGTGACATAAGCTGCCGCTCGTCGTATGACGACGGCATTCCGGCGACTGAGCCTGGCGGGTGCCCGTCGCCACAGGGTTACCTGGCGACAGCGGGTCCGGGAACCGACCACGAATCGGCCGTCCGGACCAGCGGCGTACGACCGAACGGGCGTACCGCCGTCCCCCGAACCCCAGAGCGAGGACTTTCGTGCTTGATCGGCAGCGCACACGGCGTGAGACCCGCGAGGTCACTGCCGTCCGCGTCGAGGACGTGATCCCTCCCGACCTGCTCGACGGCGTCGGCGACGCGGACCGCGACTACCTCGAGCAGGTCTTCCGCGAGCCGCAGAAGTACCTGCCGCCGCGGTCGCACCGCGCGGAGGCCGCCAGATCCGCCGAGCCGGCCGAAGAGCCCGAGAGCCGCTTCGCCCGCCGCGCCAAGCAGGCGGGCCTCGTCGGCGCCGGCGCGCTCGTCGCGGGCGCCGTGGTCACCGCGGCCCTGCTCAGCGGCGGCCCCCGGCCGACCACGCCGGTCGCCGAGGACACCATCCCCACCGGTTTCAGCGGCGCCGCCGCGCTCGGCGGCCAGGCTGTGCCCGGCCCGCAGGAGCACGGAGCCGGCGGCACCACGTCCGGACACCGCGGGGGCACGCAGACCGAGTCCGGCGCCGGCACCACGCAGCCGGCACACGACACCGGCTCGAACACGCAGCAGACCGGCGCGCCCAGCACGGCCGCACCGAGCACCGCGCCGCCGTCGGAGCAGTCCGAGTCCGCGGGCGCGGAGACCACGTCCGACGCCGACAAGCTGCGGGCCGTGAAGGCCTTCTACTCCTCGATCGACAAGAACCCCGACAGCGCGCTGGCGCTGCTCGCCCCCAGCCTCGCGCAGGGCGAAGCCGGCAGCCTGGTCCGCGCCTGGAGCGCGGCCCGCTCGATCGACGTCCAGCAAGCGCGCGTGCAGGAAGACGGCTCCGTGGTCGCCATCGCGGTGCTGCACCAGGCCGACGGAACACTGCTCCGCGTCACGCAGTTGTTCGACGTCGTGGAGCGCGACGTCATCTCCGAAGCGCGACTGCTCTCCGCCGTCGCATTCTCGTGACCTGCGACGATCCTGTTCCGGGTAGACGATCAGACCGTGCCGAGTGTGTGTGCACAGAGTGAACGCCTAGCCTTGTCACGGGCCGGTCTCGGGAAAACCGGCACACGGCCCACGACAGGTGCCTACGCTGCGGTGCTGCGGCCGGTTCGAGGTCGCATCTGCGGGGTGGGCACGTCCCGCTCCGAGCAGTCGGAGCCCCAAAGGGAGGTCGCGTGAGCGACGAGGGTCGTCTGGTCGCCGGCCGGTACCGCATCATCGGCCGGATCGGCACGGGCGCGATGGGTGCCGTCTGGCAGGCACACGACGAGGTGCTGGGCCGCACGGTGGCTGTCAAGCAGCTGCTGATGCAGCCGGGCCTCGAGGAGCACGACGCCGAAGACGCCCGGCAGCGCACCATGCGCGAGGGCCGTATCGCCGCGCGCCTGCACCACCCCAACGCGATCTCGGTGTTCGACGTCGTCACCGACGACAACGGCCAACCGTGCCTGATCATGGAGTACCTCAACTCCACGAGCCTGGCCCAGGTCCTGCAGGAGCGCGGCACGCTGCCGCCGCTGGAGGTCGCGCGCATCGGCGCACAGGTGGCCGCCGCGCTGCGCGAGGCGCACGCCGTCGGGATCGTCCACCGCGACATCAAGCCGGGCAACATCCTGCTGGCCGGCAACGGCACCGTGAAGATCACCGACTTCGGCATTTCGCGTGCCAAGGACGACGTCACGGTCACCAAGACCGGGATGATCGCCGGCACGCCCGCCTACCTCGCGCCCGAGGTCGCGATCGGCGGCGACCCCGGCCCCGAGTCCGACGTGTTCTCGCTCGGCTCCACGCTGTACGCCGCGTGCGAAGGCCAGCCGCCGTTCGGGCTGTCGGAGAACACGCTGAGCCTGCTGCACGCCGTCGCCGCGGGGCAGATCAACCCGCCGCGCCAGTCGGGCCCGCTCGCGAGCGTGCTCGCCGTGCTGCTGCACCCCGACATCCACCACCGGCCCACCGCCGAGGAGTGCGAAGAGCTGCTGGCGGCCGTCGCGCGCGGCGAGACACCGCTGGGCGGGCCCGCCGACGAGACCGTGATGGCGCCTTCGTCCGGCACGCTGGGCGCCGCCGCCGTGGCCGGCGCGGCTGCCACGCACCTGTTCCCCGAAGAGGACATGGACGACGCCGCGCACTCGGGCACGCTGCTCGACGCGCCCGGTCCGGCGCAGCAGTACTACGACGACGAGGACGAGTACCCCGCGGCCGCCGCCTACCCGCAGAACGACTACGACCGGTACGACCAGTACCAGGCCGAGCCCCCGCTGTACGGCGATCCCGGTCGCAACGGCCTGGCCGCCACCCGCGCCGTCCCGACCCACGACGTCTACCACGACGACCAGTACGACGACGGATACGACGACGGCTACGACGAGCCGCCGCCTCCGCGCGCGCACACCAGCCCCACCGACGACGAGGACGAGAAACCCGGCGCGTGGAAGAAGCCGGCGATCATCGGCGCGATCGTCGTGGTCGGCCTGGTGGCGCTCGGCGTGTGGCTGCTGAGCTCGAACAACCCGCCGGACGCGTCGCAGCAGCCCGCGCCCCCGGCCACGTCGTCGAGCGTGGTGCCGACCACAGGTTCAGCGCCTTCGACCGAGGAAGCAACCACGAGCGAAGAAGAGACGTCCTCTTCAGAGGAGTCCTCTTCACGCGAGACGACGCCGTCTCGCCGGACATCCCAGCGGAACACTCCTTCGCGGGAGACCTCGTCCGAGCAAGAGACCCCGTCCACTACTTCGAGTTCGAAGACCGTCACGCCTCCGACCTCGTCGGGCGACCCCACGGACACCGGCGGCCCGACGGCGTCGAACAACCCTTGATCCAGGATCAGATTTGAGTTCAGAAGGCACCATCGTCGGCGGCCGGTACCGGCTCGACCAGCCGATCGGCCGTGGCCGCGCGGGCATCGTGTGGCAGGCGTTCGACACGCGGCTGTTCCGCACGGTCGCGATGAAGCGCATGTACCTGCCCGTCGGCCTGCCGCCGGACCGCGCCGAACAGGCGCGTGCCGCGGTGATGCAGGAGGGCAAGGACGCGGCGCGCGTGGATCACGCGAGCGCGATCACCGTGTACGACGTGCTGCCCGACGGACCTGACGTCTGGCTGGTGATGGAGTACATCCCGTCGCGCGGGATGGCGTCGTTCCTCGCCGAGCACGGGCGGCTCACGCCCGAGCAGGCGGCGTCGCTCGGGATCATGCTGGGCGACGCGATGGCGGCGATCCACGCGGCCGGCATCGTGCACCGCACGCTCGAACCCGGCACCGTGCTGCTGGCCGACGACGGCGGCGTGAAGCTCACCGACATCGGCATCACCGGCGGCGGGGCGCACCCCGCCTATCGCGCGCCCGAGGTCACCCGCGGTGCCCCGGCCTCGCCGGCCGCCGACGTGTTCTCGCTCGGCGCCACGCTGTACACGGCTGTGGAGGGCGTGCCACCGTTCGGTGAGGACGGCGAGGCGTCCGAGCGGCCACCGCAGAACGCCGGCGTGCTCGCCGGCGCGTTGCGCAAGATGCTGCGGATGGACCCGACGGCCCGCCCGACGATGGCCGACACGGTGGCCGCGCTCAGCGCCATCACCGAAGGCCGCGAGCAGACCGCGTTCATCCCGCCGACGGCGCCCGCGATGCCGACCATGCCCGCGTCGCGGCCGCTCCCCCCGCAGCAGCCGGGCCAGCCGGGGCCGTTGATGCAGATGCCGGTGCAGCAGGTGCCCTACGCGCCGGCGGCGCCGCAGCCCATGCAGCAGCCGATGATCGCCCAGCCCACGCAGCAGATCCCGCCCCAGCAGCAGCCGGTGCAGCCGCCGACCGCGCGGTTCGTGCCGTCGCCGGCTCAGCAGGCGGCGGCAGCCGCGGAGGTGCGGCAGAAGGCGGCCGCCCGCCGGAAGCTGATCCTCACGGTCGCCGCGATCCTGTGCGCGGTGCTCATCGGGATCGGCGTGTCCGAGCTGTTCTTCGTCTGAGTCGTCCGGGTCTTAAGAGCCGTCAGGCGACCTTCGCGGTCGCTTCACGCATCGCGTCGATCAGCGTCCGCACGGCCGGGTTTCCGACGGCCCGCGCGGCGATGGCAGCGTGGATGATCCGGCACGGCTCGGGGTTGCGGATCCGCCGCACGGCCACGCCCGGGTGCGCGGATCCGACGCCCAGCTCCGGCACCAGCCCCACGCCGAGCCCGGCCGCGATGAAGCCCTGCGCCGTGAGGTAGTCCTCCGACTCGACCACGATGTTGGGCGCGAACCCGGCCGAGGCGCACGCGCCGTCGAGGATCGCGCGGCACATCCCGGGCATCGGGTCCACGCCCACCCACGGTTCGTCGGCGAGGTCGGTCAGGTCGAGCACGCGCTTGCGCGTCAGCGGGTGGGTGCGGGGCAGCACCGCGCGGTACGGGTCGTCGAGCAGGTGCACGAGCTCGATCCCTTTCGCCGGCGGCGCGGGCCGCGGGAAGACGACGATCGCGACGTCGGCGCGGCCCTCCTCCACCTCGGGCATCGGGTCGTCGGGGTCGACGAGCTTGAGGTCGAGCCACACGCCCGGGTGCTCGCGGCGGACGGCGGCCACGGCGTGCGGAATCACCGACGCGCCGGCCGTGGCGAAGTAGCGGATGGCCAGCTTGCCGGTGCGGCCCTCCTTGAGCTCGGTCAACGCCGCTTCGGCCCGGGCCAGCTCCGCACTCAGCGTCTCGGCGTGCTCCGACAGCAGCACACCCGCGGGCGTGGCGCGGATGCCGCGGCCGACGCGTTCGAGCAGCTCGGTGCCCGCTTCGCGTTCGAGGACCGAGAGCTGCTGGCTGATCGCCGACGGGGTGTACCCGAGGTTCCGCGCCGCGGCGGTGATCGACCCGCTGGTGATCACCGCGCGGAGCACCTGCATTCGCCGCACGTCGAGCATGCCCGAATTCTACAGCTCTGCTTAAGCGTTCCTGCAGTTATTTTCGCTTGTCCTTACGTCTGGGCGGGGCCACGCTGGATCGTGGCCGTGAAGGAGGAACTGGGGTGGGCGAGACGAAGACCCTGCTCAGGATTGCCGCGCTGGCACTGATGTGGGGTTCGAGCTTCTTCTGGATCAAGCTGGGGCTCGCGGCGTTCTCGCCGGTGCAGCTGGTGCTGGCGCGCCTGGTGCTCGGTGCCGTGGTGCTCGTGGCGCTGTGCCGGCTCGGGCGCCGGCGGCTGCCGACGGACAAGCGCACGTGGCGTCACCTCACCGTCGCCGCGTTCTTCCACAACGCGTTGCCGTTCCTGCTCTTCGCGATCGGTGAGACCACTGTGGACTCCGGCATCACGGGTGTGCTGAACTCGACGACGCCGCTGTGGGTGCTCGTGGTGGCGCCGTTCCTCGGGGTCCGCCACCGGATGACGGCGCTGCGCGCGGCCGGGCTCGTCGTGGGCCTCGCCGGGATCCTGCTGATCTTCGCGCCGTGGGAGGCGTCCGGGCTGCTGAGCTGGGGCGCGCTGGCCTGCCTCGCGGCGGCGGCGAGCTACGGCTTCGCGTTCGTCTACGAGGGCCGCTACCTCTCGGACACCGGCGACTCGCCCTACGCGCTGTCGGGCGGGCAGATGATGATCGCCGCCGGGCTCCTCGTGCTGGTGATGCCGTTCGGCGGGCTGTCGCCGGTGCACCTGACGCCGCTGGCCGCGTTCGCCGTGGTGATCCTCGGCATCGGCGGGACCGGGATCGCGTTCGCCCTCAACTACCAGCTGCTGGCCAGCGAAGGCGCCGTCGCGGCTTCGGTGGTCGGCTACCTGCTGCCGATCGTGTCGGTGGCGCTGGGCGCGATCTTCCTGCACGAGCAGCTGAGCTTCCGCGTGATCGCAGGCATGGTCGTGGTGCTGGGCGGCGTCGCGCTCACACGGGTGCAGCGGAAGAAAAAGGCCGTGACCCCGCCGCCGCTGGTGGCCGCGGAGCCCGCCGCCTAGACGAGCCTGCGGTCGGAGGCCCAGCGGGACAGCTCGTAGCGGTTGGACAGCTGGGTCTTGCGCAGGACGCTCGACACGTGCGTCTCCACCGTCTTGACGGAGATGAACAGCTCCGACGCGATCTCCTTGTACGCGTAGCCGCGCGCGAGCAGGCGCAGGACGTCGCGCTCGCGCGGGGTGAGCAGGTCGAGCTCGGGGTCGTTGATCGGTGCCGAGCCGGGACGGTCGGCGAACGCGTCGAGCACGAACCCGGCCAGGCGCGGGGAGAACACGGCGTCGCCGTCGGCCACGCGGACGATCGCGCGCACGAGCTCCTTCGACGAGATGGTCTTGGTGACGTAGCCGCGCGCGCCGCCGCGGATCACGGCGATCACGTCTTCGGCGGCGTCGGACACCGACAGCGCGAGGAACACGACGTCGGGCAGCTCCGGGCGCACGCGGCGCAGCACCTCGGCGCCACCGCCGTCGGGCATGTGCACGTCGAGCAGCACGACCTGCGGCCGGGTGCGCGCGATGCCGGCGACGGCGTCGGCCACCGAGCCGGCCTCGCCGACCACCTGCACCTCGTCGGTGATCGAGTCGAGCTCCGTGCGGACCCCGGCGCGGAAGAGCGCGTGGTCGTCCACGAGGAACACCTTGACCGGCTCGCGCTGGGTCTCCGTCACCGTGCTGCTCCCTCGCTCGTTGTCGCCCAGCCCGAGCATAGCGACGTCACGCCGCGCCCTTGGCCGCTTTGAGCGGCATGGCCAGCTGGACTTCGGTGCCCTCGCCCGGCGCGGTGCGCAGCTTGCACGTGCCGCCGTGGCGTTCCATGCGGCCGCGGATCGAGTCGGCGAGGCCATGCCGGTCGGCCGGGACCACGTCGGGGTCGAAGCCCTTGCCGCGGTCGCGGATGAACACGGTGACCTCGGTGGGCTCGACCTCGGCGTACACGCTGACCTCGTCGACGCCGGCGTGCTTGGCCGCGTTGACCAGCGCCTCGCGGGCCGCCTGGACAAGGGCGGTCAGGGGTTCGTTGAGCTCGACGTCGCCGACCACGACCTGGCTGACGGAGATCGCGAAGGTGTCCTCGACCTCGCCGCACGCGGCGCCGAGCGCCTCGGACAGCGGGACGGCGCCCTCTTCCTGCTCCTTCGACTTCTTGTCGCTCGGCTTGCCGTAGCCGCCCGGGCCGTAGAGCCAGCCGCGCAGCTCGCGCTCCTGGCCGCGCGCCAGCCGCGCGACCTCGTGCGGCTGGTCGGACTGGCGCTGGATCAGGGCGAGCGTCTGCAGCACGGAGTCGTGCAGGTGCGCGGCGATCTCGGCGCGTTCGTCGGTGCGGATGCGGGCGCGGCGCTCGTCGCCGAGGTCGCGGACCAGGCGCAGCCAGAACGGGATCGTCAGCACGGCCACGCCGACCAGCGTGGCGAGCACGGCGATGAGCGCGAACTTGACCTGGTCGAAGCTGCCGCTGCGGAAGACCACGACCCCGATGCCGGTGGCCACGAGTGCCACCCCGGCGAGGATCCGGATGATCGCGGCGCTGCGGCCGCCGCCGCCCACGAACGCGCCTGTGACGCCGTCGCGCGCCCCCGTGCGCCAGCGCCGGCGTTGCGATTCGTCGGCCTCGCGCCAGACCACGGCCGCGCCGAGCATGGCGATGGCCAGCGGCACGGCGACCCAGCCGCGGATGGTGCCGCTGAGCGTGCCGCTCGCGATGGCGAGGCCGACGCCGAGCGCGATGAGGCCGAACGCCTGCTGCCGTTCCTTCGTGGCCTTCTTGCTGTCGACTTCGGCGGTGTCCTCGGCCTGCTGCGGCACGAACACCCACAGCAGCCCGTACGCGAGCAAGCCGGCGCCGTTGAGCGCCGCGAGCAGCGCGAACGCCGTGCGCACCCACACCACGGGCACACCGAGGTGGTCCGCGAGCCCGCCCGCGACGCCGGCCACGGCCCGCCCGCTGCGGCGCCGGTGCATCTTCGGCCGCCCGGCCTGCCCAGCGACCTCGGAAGCGCCGGAAGACCCGGAGGTCCCCGGGATCCCGGAAGCCGCGGCGGCCGTCATGACGGCAGGCGGCACCGGCCCGCGGGCCGGGTCGCTCACCTGCGCGGCGACGCCGAGGTCGAGGAAGTCCTGCACGTCGTCCATCGTCACACGCCGCGAGGAGTTCTGGCATCGGGGAAGCCCCTGATCACGACCCGGACACCGGCCGCACTCAGGGGAAACCTCAGGGAACGTCCCCGATGTGGCGCCACCGCGGGTCGCGCATGCTTTGCCGTATGAGTGGTGCGAACGAGGCGCCGAGCCCGAAGTCGAATTCTTTCAACGGCTTCGAGGAGACGGTGAAGGATTTCTGGGTGAGCCGGCCGCGCCGGCCGCACGTGGGACGCAAGGTCGCGGGGGTCGCGGCGGGGCTGGGGAACCGGTACGGCATCGACCCGGTCGTGATCCGGGTGGCGCTGGTCGCGGCGATGGTGTTCGGCGGCTTCGGGCTGGTGTTCTACCTGCTCGGCTGGCTGCTGTTCCCGAGCGAGGGCGACGAGACGTCGGGCTTCGAGGCGATGATCGGCCGCGGGCGCTCGACGATGTCGAAGGCGTTCGCCGTGGTGCTGACGCTGGCGTTGATCCCAGCCGTCGGGTGGACCTTCGGCAACGGCTGGTTCGACGGCGGTGGCCTCATCGGGTTCGCACTGCTCTCGGCAAGCCTCTACCTCCTGCACCGCAGCCGCGGGCAGGACAACCGCCCGGCGCCGGTCGTCGCGTACCCCGCGTACGAGACGGCCCAGGCCGTGCCCGGAACCGGAGCCTTCACGATGACGGACACCACGACGGAGCCCATGGGCGCCGCCGCTCCCGGCTGGGACCCGCTGGCCGCCGACCCGGCGGGCTGGGACCTGCCGGACCCGGCGGGACCGACGCCGCCGGAGAACCCCTACCACTACGAGTCCGACGACCCGACCCCGCAGCCGCGTCAGCCGCGGTCGAAGATCGGCGGCGTGACGATGGCCGCGGCCGTGGTCGTGGCCGGCGTCGGCGTGGCCCTGAACCTCAACGGCGTCGACTGGTTCTCGGTGCGCCACATCATCGGCCTGGTGCTGGGCGTGCTCGGCGTCGGCATGGTGGCGGGCGCGTTCGTCCGCGGGTCCCGCGGGCTGATCGGGCTCGCGGTGCCGCTCGCGATCGTCGGCATGATCATGACGACCAGCGCGTTCAACGGCATCGACCTGCGCGGCGGCGTCGGCGACCTCGACGCGACCCCGCACTCGGTGGCCGAGCTGCAGCCGGTGTACCGGCACGCGGCGGGCGACATCGACCTCGACCTGACGCAGCTGCCGGCCGGCGACCCCATCACCACCTCGGTCAACAACGGCGCCGGCGACACCCGGGTCACCGTGCCCGCGACGGCCGACGTCACCTACACCTGCAAGAACTCCGCCGGCGACGTCGACTGCCTCGACCGCTCCACCAGCGGCGTCGGCCAAGCGGCGCTGACGGGCACCGACTTCGGCGACGACGGGCCCGGCGGGCAGAAGATCACCCTGAACGTGACCAACGGTGCCGGCAGCGTGGAGGTGCTCCGTGGCTGACAACTCGAACATCCCGACCCGCCGCCGCGGCGTGGACGTGATCACCCTGGTCGTCGGCCTCGCGACCCTGCTGGTCTCGGGTTACGTGCTCTCCGACGGCGCGAGCTGGCTGCCCACCTTCGACTTCCGCTGGGTCGTCGCGGGCGGCGCGGTGTTCATCGGGGTGCTGCTGCTGGCAGCTTCCTTGCGGCGCAAGCGATACTGACGCCCAGCACCACTCAACGCGAAGGGCCCCGTCGAATCCCGACGGGGCCCTTCGCGTTGAAGCTCATTCCCACTCGATGGTGCCCGGCGGCTTGCTCGTCACGTCGAGGACAACGCGGTTGACCTCCGGCACCTCGTTGGTGATGCGCGTGGAGATGCGTTCCAGCACCTCGTACGGCAGCCGCGTCCAGTCGGCGGTCATGGCGTCCTCCGACGACACCGGACGCAGCACGATCGGGTGACCGTAGGTGCGGCCGTCGCCCTGCACGCCGACGCTGCGGACGTCGGCCAGCAACACCACCGGGCACTGCCAGATCTCGTGGTCCAGGCCCGCGGACGTGAGCTCCTCGCGCGCGATGGCGTCGGCCGCCCGCAGCGTCTCGAGCCGGTCGGCCGTGACCTCGCCGATGATGCGGATGCCCAGGCCCGGGCCGGGGAACGGCTGGCGCTGCACGATCGTCTCCGGCAGCCCCAGCTCGAGGCCCACGCGGCGCACCTCGTCCTTGAACAGCAGGCGCAGCGGCTCGACGAGCTCGAACTGCAGGTCGTCGGGCAGGCCGCCGACGTTGTGGTGGCTCTTGATGTTCGCGGTGCCCTCGCCGCCGCCGGACTCGACGACGTCGGGGTACAGCGTGCCCTGCACCAGGAACTTGTAGTCGCCCTGCGCCTTCAGGTCGCGCTCGGCCTGCTCGAACACGCGGATGAACTCGCGCCCGATGATCTTGCGCTTCTCCTCCGGGTCGGTCACGCCGGCGAGCGCGCCGAGGAAGCGCTCACGCGCGTCGATGGTCACGAGCTTGACGCCCGTGGCCGCCACGAAGTCCTGCTCCACCTGCGTGCGCTCGCCCGCACGCAGCAGGCCGTGGTCCACGAACACGCACGTGAGGCGCTCGCCGATCGCGCGCTGCACCAGCGCCGCCGCGACGGCCGAGTCGACGCCGCCGGACAGGCCGCAGATCGCCCGCCCGTCACCGATCTGCTCGGCGATGCGCGTGACTTGTTCGTCCACAATGGACGACGTGGTCCACTGCGCCTTGATGCCCGCGATGTCGGTCAGGAACCGGCGCAGCACCTCCTGGCCGTGGGGCGAGTGCGCCACCTCGGGGTGGTACTGCACGCCGGCGAACCCGCGGTCGACGTCCTCGAAGCCGGCCACGGCCGCGCCGTCCGAGCTGGCGGTGACCACGGAGCCTTCAGGCGCCTTGGTGACGCTGTCGTTGTGGCTCATCCACGCCGTCTGGTGGCCCGGCAGCCCGGCGTGCAGCCGTCCGCCTTCGCCGACCACGCGTACGTCGGTGCGGCCGAACTCGCGCACGCCGGTCGGCTCGACGACACCGCCGAGAGCGCGGGCGAGCAGCTGGTGGCCGTAGCAGATGCCGAGGATCGGCACACCGGCCTCGACCAGCTTCGGGTCCATGCCCGGGGCGCCCTCGGCGTAGACGCTCGACGGGCCGCCCGACAGGATGATCGCCGACGGGTTCTTGGCCAGCAGGTCCTCGGCGGTCGAGCTCGACGGCACGACCTCGGAGTACACCTGCGCCTCGCGCACCCGGCGGGCGATCAGCTGCGCGTACTGCGCCCCGAAGTCGACAACGAGTACCGGACCGGTGGGATTGGCCACCTACGACCTCCAGGCGAATGAGCGCTTTTGCCTCCATCGTCCCAGGTGGGCTGGGTCACGCCGCCCGCACCCCGTAACTGTGCCCCGAATGAGGACCGCACCTGTCCGCGAAGCGTCCTACGGTTCCCCCATGACTGTCGCATGGACCACCGAACTGCACGACCAGCTCGACTGGCACTGGCAGCACCACGTGCGCCCGCGCCTCGAGGGGCTCACCGACGACGAGTACTTCTGGCAGCCCGTGCCGAACTGCTGGACCGTGCGTCCGCGCGCGGAGAAGCCGGACGGGCCCGGGGCCGGCGACTTCACCGTCGACTTCACGTTCCCGGAGCCGGTGCCGCCGCCCGTCACCACGATCTCCTGGCGCATGTCGCACGTCATCGTCGGCGTGCTCGGCATGCGGGCCGCGTCGCACTTCGGCGGGCCGGCGATGAGCTACGAGACCTTCCCCTACGCCGGGACCGCGGCCGAGGCACTCGACCAGCTCGACTCGGCGTACGCGAGCTGGATCGGCGGGGTGAAGGCACTCGACGCCGAGGCGCTCGCGCGTCCGGTGGGCGAGGCCGAGGGGCCGTTCGCCAAGTACCCGATGGCGGCGCTCGTGCTGCACATCAACCGCGAGACCATCCACCACTGCGCGGAAGTGCTGCTGCTGCGGGATCTCTACCGCAACCGCTGACACCACGACGGCCCGGTCCCCCGACCGGGCCGTCGTACCCCCAGCACCCCCGGGCTAGGCGCGCACCTTCGGCACGAGCAGGAACCCGAGTGCCATGCCCAGCAACGCCGGCAGGCCGTGGTTGTCGTGCGCGAGCGTGTCGACGACCGCGAGCGGCGCCACGAGGATCGGCACCACGATCGCCTGCGTCGGCAGCTTCACGCCGTGGCGGGCCGGCGCCCGCAGCAGCGCCACGGCCAGCGCCCCGATGAGCCCCGCGACGCACATCGAGTTTCCGGCGCCGACGGGCTGCAGCCAGACGTAGCTCATGAACTGGCCGAACAGCCCGCACCCGAAGTACAGGACGAACGTGCGCACCCGGCCGAAGTAGCTCTCCGCCAGCGTGCCGAAGATCGCCAGGATCACCAGGTTGAAGATGCCGCCGAGCAGGCCGCCGTCCTGGAAGAACATGCCGGTGAGCAGACGCCACCACTGCCCGGCGTCGATCGCCGCGCCGTCGCGCCGGACGTGCTCCAGCAGCCCCGGCACCGCCAGCTGAGCGATGAGCGCCGCCGCCGTGACGAGGAACACCGCGCCCGTGAGAACGGGTGCTCGGCGCGGGCCGATCCGGTCGAAGACGGCCACGAACGGGTTGCTGTGCCAGCGTTCCGAGGTCGGGTTGGTCATGCTCTGAACCTAAGGGGAGACCCACCCGAGCACCCCGGACATTTGTCATGACACGGCCGGGGCATGCGTCATGAGGAATGAATTCCGGCCCGGATGACTCGGAACAGGGGAGACGCGAAAACCCGGAAAGGATCTTTATGCGAGCGACACTCATCTACGGCGCCGGCGACGTCCGGGTGGAGACGGTGGCCGACCCGAAGGTGGCCCAGGCGACGGACGCCGTGGTCCGCGTCGTGCGTTCCTGCATCTGCGGCAGCGACCTGTGGCCGTACGGCGGCATGCCCGCGCAGGAGAACGGCCGGCCGATCGGCCACGAGTTCCTCGGCATCGTGGAGGAAACCGGTGCCGACGTGACGAGCGTGCGCAAGGGCGACCTGGTCGTGGCGCCGTTCGTGTACTCGGACAACACGTGCGAGTTCTGCCGCGAAGGACTGCAGACCTCGTGCCTGCACGGTGGCAACTGGGGCGTCGACGGCGTGGACGGTGGCCAGGGCGAGGCCGTGCGCGTGCCCCAGGCCGACGGCACTCTCGTCAAGCTGCCGCACACCGAAGACGAAGACCTGCTGGCCTCACTGCTCACGCTGTCGGACGTGTTCTCCACCGGCCACCACGCGGCCGTGACCGCGGGCGTCGCGCCGGGCAAGGCGGTGACCGTGATCGGCGACGGCGCGGTGGGCCTGTCCGCCGTGCTGGCCGCGAAGCGCCTCGGCGCCGAGCACATCGTCCTCATGGGACGCCACCAGGCGCGCACCGACCTGGGCCGCGAGTTCGGCGCGACGGACGTGGTGGCCGAGCGCGGTGAGGAGGGCATCGCGCGCGTGCGCGAGCTGACCGGCGGCCACGGCACGCACACCGTGCTGGAGTGCGTGGGCACGAAGGCGGCGTTCGAGATGGGCCTCGGCGTGGTGCGCGCGGGTGGCGCGCTGAGCCGCGTGGGCGTGCCGCAGTATCCGGAGGGCCCGATCGGGCGCCCGGTGTTCACGCGCAACATCACGATCACCGGCGGCGTCGCCCCGGCGCGGCACTACATCCCGCAGCTGCTGCCGGACGTGCTCGAGGGCCGCTACCAGCCGGGTCGTGTGTTCGACCGGACGATCGGGCTGGCCGACGTGCCCGCGGGCTACCAGGCGATGGCTGACCGCGAGGCGCTGAAGGTGCTCGTGAAGCCGTGAGCGACGCGCCGCGTGAGCCCCGTAAGGGTGGGGGTTCACGCGGCGCGCACCGCGCCCCCATACCTTGGTACGCATGGACATGATCACCCCGGAGCCGCGGCCCGCGTGGGTCGCCGGACGGGCGGAACAGGGGGCCGAGACCCTCGTCGTGCGGCACCCGGTCGACGGCAGCGAAGTGGCGACCGTGGCGGTGCCCGGCGCGGAGCAGGTGGAGCGCGCCGTGGCGACCGCCGCGGGCGTCGCACGGGAACTCCGCCGCTCCCCCGCGCACGAGCGCGCGGCGGCGCTGGAGCACGTGTCGCGCGGGTTGCGGCTGCGGGCCGAGGAGATCGCCGAGGTGATCACCGCGGAGAACGGCAAGCCGCTCAAGTGGGCGGAGGCCGAGGTGAGCCGCGCGGTTTCGGTGTTCCGCATCGCTTCCGAGGAGGCCCGGCGGTTCAGCGGCGACGTGCAGCGGCTCGACGCCGACCCGTCGGGCGACGCGCGCCTGGCGCTCACGCGACGGGTGCCACGCGGGCCGGTGCTGGGGATCTCGCCGTTCAACTTCCCGCTGAACCTGGTGGCGCACAAGGTCGCGCCGGCGTTGGCGGTCGGCGCGCCGATCATCGTGAAGCCCGCGCCGCGCACGCCGTTGTCGGCCCTGATCCTCGGCGAGATCCTGGCCGAGACGGACCTGCCGGCCGGCGCGTTTTCGGTGCTGCCGCTGGGAAACGAGGCGACACAGGCGCTGGTGGCGGACCCGCGGCTGCCCGTGGTGTCGTTCACCGGCTCCGGCCCCGTCGGCTGGTCGATCGCCGACGCGGCGCCGCGCAAGCACGTGGTGCTGGAGCTCGGTGGCAACGCGGCGGCCGTGGTGCTGCGCGACTGGCCCGATCCCGAGGGCGCGGCGCAGCGGATCGCGACGTTCGGCAACTACCAGGCCGGGCAGTCGTGCATCTCGGTGCAGCGCGTGATCGTCGACGCGGCGGTGGCCGAGGAGTTCGTGCCCGCGCTCGTGGAGGCCGTGGAGGCGCAGCAGACGGGTGACCCGTACGACCGCAGCACCGACGTCGGCCCGGTCGTCGACGAAGCCGCGGCCGAGCGGATCATCGCGTGGGTCGAGGAGGCCGTGGCCGCGGGCGCGAAGGTGCTCACCGGCGGCACGCGCGAGGGCACCCAGGTCGCGCCGACGCTGCTCACGGACGTGCCACCGGACGCACGCGTGTGGGCGGAGGAGGTCTTCGGGCCGGTGCTGGCGGTGTCCGTTGTGGACGGTGTGGACGAGGCCTTCGCGGCGGTCAACGATTCCGCGTACGGGCTGCAGACCGGGGTGTTCACCTCCGACGTGCAGCTGGCGTTCCACGCGTCGGCGGAGCTGGAGGTGGGCGGCGTGATCATCGGTGACGTGCCGTCGTACCGGGCCGACCAGATGCCGTACGGCGGGGTGAAGGGCTCGGGTGCCGGGCGCGAGGGCGTGCCGGCGGCGATGACCGACCTCACCGAAGAGCGCGTGACGGTGTTCACCGGGGTGGATCTGTAGGCACCTTTTCGTTGCGGGAGGCCGGAGGCCGGTCGGTCGTGGCTCGTGGCTGCCCCAGGGCCAGGACCGACCTGGCCAGCAGCGCGACGGCGGTGACACCGGCGGCCAGGCTGGTCGTGTGCGGACCGGTCAGCGCCACGGGCAGGGCCAGCCCGTCCGGCGCGACGGCGAAAGTGATCTGTCCGGCTGCGATGAAAACGAGCCCGACGCCGATGGCCGAGGCCGCTGGCCGGGTACCGGCCCGGCGGGAGACGAACAGTCCCAGTTGGATGGTCGCCCGGTAGACGAGGAAGAGCGCGCCGACCACGAGCGGGGCGAAGCGTTCCTGCTGGAGTGAACGGCTGGCCGCCACGAAGGTGGTGATCGTGGCGACGCCCCACAGCAAGAGCCCGAGGTAGGCGACATGACGCGTCGGATCGCGGAACAGCGCGACTGGGATGAGCGGGGCGCGTGACTTCCGGTCTCCGGCGGCGAACGCCGCGATGATCGTGACACCGGCGAGGCCGAAGCCGGCGGCCTGGCCGGTGCGTCCACCACCGTGAGCGCCTGGATGACCGAGGCCGCGTCCGTGGCCCGGTGACCGTTCGACCCGGTCCCCCGCGACGATCGAAAAACCGAGCGCGACCAGGACGAACACGACATTGACCTCCAGGCAGGCGCGCCAGCTCGCGAGTTGCGTCAGCAGGCCGCCGAGCACGAGGCCGATGGCCGTGCCGCTGCCCATGATCCTTCCGTACGCCTTTTCGCGGCCTGCAGCGGGAAACGCGGCCGAAAGCCGGGCCATCGCGGCCGGGGTCAGGGCCGCCGCACCGATCCCCTGGGCGACCCGGGCGCTGATCAGCACCCACCCCGTGTCCGCCGCGCCGCCGGCCGCGGAAGCGACGCCGAAGATGACCAGGCCGAGGCTCATCACGCGGGTGTAGACGACGGCCTGCGCGATCCGTCCGGCGGCGATCATGAGCGAGCCGCCGGCGAGGACGTAACCGGCCATCACCCAGGCCGGCGCTCCGGAAGACAGGGGCAGATCGGCCACCGTGCCGGGAATCGCGAGCGCCAAGGTCGCCGCGTCGACGGCGACCATGAGCTGAGCCGTGACCACGGCCGCGAGAACGAACCAGGGTCGCCGGCTGAGCCGCGGGGTCTTCGACGCCGTCGGGTCCGGCCGCTACTACTACGCGATCCTCTGCGCCGTCGAGGAGTTCGGTCCGTGCAGCCAGGCCGAGATCGGCCGACGGCTGCGCATGGATCGGAAGGACGTGGCCCAGCGGGTCGTCGAGCTGGAGGACGAGCGCTGGGTCGAGCGCCGTGCGGATCCGGCGCAACCTCGTCCGGCTGGCCGCCCGAGGCCGCGAACGGCTGGACCTGGTTCACGCCCGGTTGGCGGTGGCCCAGGACGAGCTCGTGGCACCGCTCAGCGTCGAGGAGCGAGCCGGCCTCGTCGCGGCACTGCAGAAGATCCTCGGCCGCTAGGTGCTTTCTCCGCGGTTGGTCAGGCGCTCTGCGCGAACTTGAGGACGCCGTCCGGGTCGTAGGTCTTGGCGACCTGGTCGAGCCGGGCGGCGTTGTCGCCGTAGTAGGCGGTTTTCCAGTCGGGCATGGCCGGGTCGAGGTAGTTGACGTAGCCGCCGCCGGCGCCCGCGTCGGCGAGGCCGCTGACCACGGTGGACACCGACTTGGCGACGGTGGCGTGGTTGCCCGTGGTGGCGGGCGCGTAGACCTGGATGCTGGCGAGCGCCTTGCGGTGCGGGAACGCGGTGTCGGCCGGGGCGACGTCGGCGACCGCGCCGCCGAGGCCGTCGATGAGCAGGTCCATGCCCTTGTGCCCGGCGGCGAGGTCGCTGACCTTCGCGCCCGCCACCGGGTCGGTGATGATCCGCGACGAGGCGACGAACGTCTGGCGCGCGGAGCTGCCCGAGAAGTAGTTCATGGCGCCGCCGTAGCTGAGGCTCTTCATCGTGCGGCTGGACGGCGTCGCGTTGAGCTTGCCCAGCAACGCGGTGAGCTCGGCGGTGCCGCCGACGAACGCGCCGCCGACGCGGCACGACACCGGCGAGCCGCCCGACACGACGAGGTTCGACCAGAGCTCGGGCGGGGTCGTGGGGAGCCACTGCTGCCACGCGTCGAGGACGTCGCCCGCCGAACCGCCCGGGAAGTGCAGCGAGAACACCGTGATGCCGGGCGCCGGGTCGGTGCGGAAGGTGAACGACGTGACGATGCCGAAGTTGCCGCCCCCGCCGCCGCGCAGGGCCCAGAACAGGTCGGGCTCGGAGTCGGCGCCGGCGGTGCGCAGCTTGCCGTCGGGGGTCACGACCTGGGCGGAGACGAGGTGGTCGCAGGTGAGGCCGTACTTGCGCGCCACGACGCCGATGCCGCCGCCGAGGGTCAGCCCGGCGATGCCGACCGTCGGGCACGAGCCGGCGGGCAGGCAGCGGCCTGCCTTGGCCAGCGCCGCGTAGACGTCACCCAGCCGCGCGCCGGCGCCGATCACGACCTGGTCGCCCTGGACCTGGACACTCGACATGCTGCCGACGTCGACGATCAGGCCGCCGTCGGGCACGGAGTAGCCGGCGTAGCTGTGTCCCCCGCTGCGCGCGGCGATCGGCAGCCGTGACGCGGCCGCTTCGAAGCAGGCCTGCACGTCTTCGGGTTTCTGCACCTTCGCCACGGCGGCCGGGGTGTGGCCGTCGAACAGCGGGTTGAAGCCGCGCTTGGCGGTGGCGAAGCCGCTGTCGGTGGGCAGCACGAGGTCGCCGCTGAGCTTGCTCCTCAACGCGTTCCAGTCCGGCGGCCCGGACGGCTTCGTCGACGGAGGTGGCGTTGGCGTCGTCTTGGTCGGCGTCGCCGGCGGTTGCCCGGTCGGCGCGGACCCCGGCGCACACGCGGCGGCCACCGCACCGAGGGTGGCGAGCCCGGCGGCCCGCAGCAACGTCCTTCTCCCGACAGTCATGCTTGATCAGACGTTCCGGACAGCGGGGTGGTTCATCGGGTCGCCCGAGCGGGTGTCGGTCAACTCAGCAAGCAGGTGCCGGCTTGAGCCATGAACCGCTTGGTGGCCGGGTCCTCGGCGAGGGTCCCCCTGGCGGTTTGCAGCGCGGCTTCGACCTCTGCGCTGATCGCCTCGACGGCGTCGCCGAAGGTGCTGCGGTCCGTGGCCGGGAGCTGGTCCACGTGCCGGCGCGCCTCAGTGAGCGCGGCTTCGAGCTTGCGGTAAGGCGCGGACAGCCGATCGCGCGCGGGGCTCGCCGGGGCGGCGGCGACCTTGGCCGCGTTGTCGTGCACGATCCGGACCATGCTCGCCGTGAGCTCCGCTGCCGTCTGCTGGTCCCGCTGCCGTTCGGCGAGATCACCCTCCGTGTGGACAGTGTGGGCGCCGAGGTTCCCCAGCTCCGACCGCGAATCCCGGAGCCCGCTGCAGAAAGCGCCCACCCAGTGCCAGGCCAGCTCTTCGGCCGGGGACAAGGTCGGCGCCGCCGGCTTCGACGGCGCGGGAGCCGGTGGCGGGGCGGCCGAGCAACCCGACACCGTCAACGCGACCAGCACGGCCGCCAGTGAGTACCGCCGCATGGACCGGGCCCTTCACGAGCAGACCGGGTAGTCGCGCAGGAAGCGGCCCGTCGCCGGCTCCGCGGCGAAGACCTGGCGCGCGGCTTCGAAGGAGGTGTGGACCTGGCCGGCGTCGGTCTGGAGCTGGGGGCCGAAGGTCGCGGCGGCGGCCGGAGACAGCTGGGCGACGCGCTGCCGGATCCGGGTGAGGTCGGCCTGCAGCTGGGTGTACACGCCGGTCAGGCGGTCGCGGGCGGCGCTCGGCGGGGCGCTCGCGACGTGGGCCGCGTTGGTCTTCACCACCTGCGCCAGGGTGGTCAGGTTCTGAAGCGCGTCCTGCTGGGCCTTCTGCCGCTCGGCGACGGTGGCGTCGACCATCGCCGCGTACGGGATGTCGCTGTAGCCGGTGTTCTTCAGCGACAGCAACGCCGCGGAAGGGCCGCTGCAGAACTCGCCGACCCAGTGGTAGGCGGCGTCCGCCGGCGACGACGACGAGGACGGCGCCGGCGGAGGAGCGGGCGCAGGTGGCTGCGCCGAGCAGCCCGAAACCACCACGACGGCCAGCACGGCCACCACCGGAAACCAGCGCACGAAGTTGTCCCTTCCCCAGTACCTGGCAAAGCCAAGCACAACGGGAAAACCGCCTCACACCAGGGACTTGAACTCCGGCACGGGGCCCTCCAGCGCGTCGCCGGGGCCGCGGCCCGAGAGCCATGCCAGGAGGTCGCCGGGGGTGCCCGTGACGAGGCCGGCGGAGCCGTCGGCCATGGTCCAGGTGTGGGTGCCGTCGGTGAGGCGGATCGGGGGCAGCTCGCCGAGGTACATGCGGATCATGTTGGCCACGACGTCGTCGAGGTAACCACCCAGGAGCGAGCACGCGCTGGCGAAGTCGTGGCCGGCGTCGAGGTCGACGAGGTGGATGGTGGTCTCGGCGAGGCGCAGCGTCAGGGCGTCGGCGCCGGTGATGGGCTGGCCGCCGCGGCCGCGGACGGGCGCGGTCCACGCGTGGTCCGGCAGCGAGGCCGCCAGGTCCACGAGCCGCTCCCCCGACGCGACCACGTCGGCGAGGATCTCGGTCGCACCGCGGGAAGCACCGGCGGCGATGTCGTCGTCGCGGGCGGTGCCGGGGCCGTACATGGGGTGCTCGACGCCGGTGGCGGCCCAGGTCAGGAGGTTGCCGACAGCGTCGGCGTTGCGGGCGAGGTGCGTGAGCAGGTGCGCGCGCGTCCAGCCGGGCAACGCGCTCGGCGCGCGCACCGCGGTTTCATCGAGGGAGCCGATGACCAGGGCCCACTCGTCCTGCAGTTCCCGCACGCGGGTCAACGCCGTTGTCGTCACCCGGCGATCGTAGGAGCTCTCGGCAGGATGAGCTATCGGCGCAGTGCGGCGGGGGCGTCGGAGGGCACAGCGGGGTTCTTCGGCGCCACCGCCTCGAGCCGCGCGTACGGCGCGTCCTGAGCCGGGCGCTGGTCCGCTTCACCCTTGTTGGGCCAGAACGAGAACGCCCGCTCGGCCTGCGCCGTGATCGTCAGCGACGGGTTCACGCCGAGGTTGGCGGTGATCGCCGAACCGTCCACAACGGACAGCCCCGGGTAGCCGTAAACGCGGTGGTACGGGTCGATCACGCCGGACTCCGCGCTGTCACCGATCGGCACGCCACCGATGAAGTGGGCCGTGAGCGGGATGTCGAAGATCTCGCCCCACGTGCCGCCGGGCATGCCGCCGATGCGCTCGGCCGTGCGGACGTTGGCCTCGTGCCCGGCGGGGATGAAGCTCGGGTTGGGCTCGCCGTGGCCCTGCTTCGACGTGTATTTGCGCCGTCCGAAGAGCCCAGGCCGCGTGTACGTGGTGATGGAGTTGTCGAGGCTCTGCATCACCAGCAGGATCACGGTGCGTTCGCTCCAGCGGTAGCCGTTGAGCAGCTTCGCGGACTGCAGCGGGTGCTTGACCAGGAACGTCAGCGCCTGGCGCCAGCGCGGCACCGGCGAAGCGCCGTCGGTGGCGACGGTCTGCAGCAGGCTCATCGCGTTGCTGCCCTTGCCGTAGCGCACGGGCTCGATGTGGGTGTTCTCGTCGGGGTGGATCGACGACGTGATCGCGACGCCCCGGCTGAAGTCGCGCGCGGAGTCCACCGCGGTGCGCGCGGCGCCGATGATCGCCTCGGAGTTCGTGCGCGTCAGCTCACCCAGCCGCCTCGACAGGCGAGGCAGCGCGCCCGTGTCCTTCATGCGGTGCAACAGGTTCTGCGTCCCCCACGTGCCCGCGGCGAACACGACCTGGCCCGCGGTCACGGTGGTGCGGAAGCGCTTCGAGCGCGTGCCGGTCTTCTGCAGCGTCACGCGGTAACCGTCGCCCACCGGCTCGACCGACGCGACGGTGGTGAGCGGGATGACCTTCGCGCCGTCCTGCTCGGCGAGGTACAGGTAGTTCTTGACCAGCGTGTTCTTCGCCCCGACGCGGCAGCCCGTCATGCAGGCGCCGCACTCGGTGCAGCCGACGCGGTCGGGCCCGGCGCCGCCGAAGAACGGGTCGCGCACGGTCTCGCCGGGCTTGCCGAAGTACACGCCCACCGGCGTCGGGTGGAAGGACTCGCCCACGCCCATGTCCTGGGCGACGTCGCGCATCACCACGTCGGACGGCGTCAGCGTCGGGTTCGTGACCACCCCGAGCATCCGGCTCGCCTGGTCGTAGTGCGGCGCGAGTTCCGCCTCCCAGTCGGTGATGTGCGCCCACTGGCGATCGGCGTAGAACGGCTTCAGCGGGCGGTACAACGTGTTCGCGTACACCAGCGACCCACCGCCGACGCCCGCGCCGGCCAGCACCATCACGTCGTTGAGCATGTGGATGCGCTGGATGCCGTAACAGCCGAGCTGCGGCGCCCACAGGTACCGCTTGAGGTCCCACGACGTCTTCGCGAACTCGTCGTCCGCGAACCGCCGCCCCGCCTCCACCATGGCGACTCGGTAGCCCTTCTCGGTGAGCCGCAGCGCCGCCACGCTGCCCCCGAACCCGGACCCCACCACGACCACGTCGTAGTCGGGTCCGCCCTGCGCTGTGGTGGTGTTACTGGCAGTCACAGGTCCGAGCGTAACCCGGGGATGTCCTTCTGACCAGAGGTAAGTTACTCGCCGGTTACATCTCCGGACCGCGGATACCCAGCGCGGCCAACCGATACGATGCCCGCCGATGACGGTGAATTCGGTCCGAGCCCGGCGGCGGGCCGGCGCGGGGAGCCAGACCGGCTTGAAGGTGCGCCTGCGCGAGATCCGCCCCGCTGACCACCGCGTGCTCGCCGGGTTCGACCGCGACGCGGCGCGCGGCCACGACCTGCGGCTCGGCGGCTACCGGCACTGGGCCGCGCACCGCGGCCGCGCAGCCGATCCCGGCGACGACTTCCACTTCGCCATCGAAGCGGTGCACAGCCGGGCAGTGGTCGGGTCCATGTGGATCCAGGCCGATCCGGCGACGCGCCGCTTCAGCTACGGCATCGGGATCGGCCCGCAGCACCGCCGTTGCGGGTACGCCGCCGACGCGGTCACCGTGCTGCTCACGGTCATGTTCGAGCAGCGCGGCTACCGCGAGTGCGTGGTGAGCGTGAACGGCGCCAACTTCGCTTCCCTTGCGCTGCACGGAGAACTCGGCTTCCGCGAGGAAGGTCGGCCGCGCGACACCGAGCTGCGGCACGGAGAGGTGCGGTACCCCGTCCTGATGGGCCTCACCGCGGCCCGGTTCGCCGCGCACCGGCCGAACGTGCGCGGACCTCTGCGTCCCGAGCGCGGACGGCACTGGCGAACCCCGCGGCGCGGCCGGCACTGGGCGTCCCGCACGGCGTCGTGAGAGAGGCCCCCACGTCCAGGACGCGGGGGCCTCTCACTCTGACGATCAGCGGCGGACGGTCAGCCCGACCCGCTGGAACTCCTTCAGGTCCGAGTACCCCGTCTTCGCCATCGCGCGGCGCAGGGCGCCGAAGAGGTTCACCACGCCCTCGGCGTCCGACGAGGGGCCGAAGAGCAGTGTCTTCAGGTCCACCGCGTAGTCGGAGTCCGGGCCGGCCACGACGCGCGAGCGCGGCAGCGACGGGTGCGCCGCGGCGGCGGTCCAGTAGAGGCCCTGGCCGGGGGCGTCGGTGGCGGTCGCCAGGGGCGCGCCGAGCATCACGGCGTCGGCGCCGCAAGCGATGGCCTTGGCGATGTCGCCCGAGGTGGTCATGCCGCCGTCGGCGAGGACGTGCACGTAGCGGCCGCCGGTTTCGTCGAGGTAGTCGCGGCGGGCGGCCGCGGCGTCGACGACGGCGGTGGCCATGGGGACGCCGATGCCGAGCACGCGGTCGGTGCTGGTGACGCCCGGGGTGTAGCCGTGGCCGACGATCACGCCCGCCGCGCCGGTGCGCATGAGGTGCATGGCCGTGCGGTAGTCGCTCACGCCGCCGGCGATCACCGGCACGTCGAGGCGGCCGATGAACTCCTTGAGGTTGAGCGGTTCCGCGTCGCGCTGCACGTGTTCGGCGGAGATGATCGTGCCCTGCACCACGAGGATCTCGACGCCGGCGGCCAGCAGGTCGGGCGTGAGCTCGGCGGCGTGCTGCGGGCTCACGCGCGCGGCCACCGTGACGCCCGACTCGCGGACGGTCTTGATCGCCTCGGTCAGCAGGTCGAGCCGGACCGGAGTGGCGTGCAGCTCCTGCAGCTCGCGGACGACGGCCGTGGGGTCCTCGGTGTCCTCCGCGGCGCGGACCAGCCGGAAGATGGCGTCCTCGACGTTGGCGTGGCGCGCCCACAGACCCTCGGCGTTGAGCACGCCCAGGCCGCCCAGCTCGCCGATCGCGACGGCCGTGCCCGGCGACACGATGGCGTCGGTCGGGTGCGTGACCAGCGGCAGGTCGAAGCGGTAGGCGTCGATCTGCCAGGCCGTCGACACCACCGACGACGACCGCGTGCGCCGCGACGGCACGATCTCCACGTCATCGAGGTCATACGCCCGCCGCGCGGTGCGACCCATCCCGATCTCGACCAGATCCCGCACGTGATGTCCCTTCTCGCACCGACGACAACACCCTCCATTGTCGCTAGTCCGCGTGGGTGACCAACGCACGGGGCCCGTTTCGAGGGCGAACAACCGCAGGTTGTGCAGCGCGTCACGCGGTTGTTTGCCACCGCCCTTTCGTGCGCTGTTGGATGCGTCGGACGACGACAGGGGACGAGAGTGGCGCTGGGGCAGGACTTCCGACGGCTGTGGCTCGCCTACGCCACGAGCACCGCGGGCACGTGGCTCGCCCTCGACGCGTTCCCGTTCATCGCCGTGACGGTGCTCCACAGCAGCACCACGGAGGTCTCGGTGCTGGCCGCGGCTGGCCTGGCCGTGGGCGCGCTGATCGCGGTGCCGCTGGGGCCGTGGGTGGAGTTCCGGCGCAAACGGCCGGTGCTGGTGGCGATGGACGCCGTGCGCTTCGCCGCACTGTTGACCCTGCCACTCGGCTACGCGCTGGGCGGGCTCACGTTCGGGCAGCTCGTGGCGGTGTCGGTGGTCGTGGCGGCCGCGAACATCGTGTTCACGGCGGCCAGTGGTGCGTATCTCAAGGGCATGGCGACGGGCGAGGACCTGCTCGTCGCCAACGGCCGGTTCGAGACCACGCAGTGGACCGCCACCGCCGTCGGCCCGCCGTCGGGCGGCGCGCTGATCGGCGTGTTCGGACCACTCACGACGGTGGTGCTCGACAGCGTCAGCTACCTGCTCTCCGCGCTCGCGATCGGCGCCATCCGCACGCCCGAGCCGCCGCCCACCGCACGCCCGGCGACGGTCCGGACCAAAGACGTGCTCGACGGCTGGCACTACATCCTCGGCCACCCGCGGCTGCGCGCGTTGTTCCTCAACACGACGCTGGTGAACGGCCTGATCATGGCGACCTCACCCCTGCTCGCGATCCTGCTCCTGCGGGAGCTCGGGTTCGCCGCGTGGCAGTACGGGCTGGCGTTCGGCGTGCCGTGCCTCGGCGGGCTGCTCGGCTCACGGCTGTCGCGCCGGATCACCGCGCGGTTCGGGCCCGAGCGTGTGCTGCTGGTGACGGGGACGCTGCGCGTGATCTGGCCGGTGGCGCTCGCGTTCACGCCGCACGGGCCGGCCGGGCTCGGGTTCGTGATGCTCGTCGAGTTCGGGCTGATCCTCACGATCGGCATCTTCAACCCGGTCTCGGCCACCTACCGGCTGCAGGAGACGGAGACCTCGCGCGCCGCCCGCGTGCTGTCGGCGTGGGGCATCACCGGCGGCGCGACGCGGGCCGCGCTGACACTGGTGTGGGGTGCGCTCGGCGCGTGGCTCGGCACGCGCGAGGCGATCGGCCTGGCGGGCCTGCTGATGCTGGCCACGCCCGTGCTGCTGTGGCGGGTCAGAACAACGTCACGCCCGCCACGGCCCCCGCGACCGCGGAAAGCAGGCCCACCGCCAGCGACACCCGCAGCGCCCGCTTCCCGCCCCGCACCATGAGGAACACCGCGTAGGCCAGCACGATCACCCCGATCACGCCGCCCCAGACCGGACCGACGAACAACGAGGTGCGCACGATCGTCGTCTCGCCGCCGCTGCGCACCGCGCGCACAGCACCGGAGTGGTCGGCCCGGGTGAGCTCCACGGCGGCGCCGACGCCGGCGTCGAGACGCGGATCGTCGCCGGACACCTCGACGTCTTCGCCGATCTGCGTGGTGAACCGCACCACGTAGCGGAGGGGACGGTCGCCGGCGCCGGGCACTTCGCGGCAGCTCACGACCTGCGCGGCCTCGACGTGCGCCGGTCCTCCGTACTCCACCACGAGACCCGCCGCGACGGTCGCCGGCACGGCGAAGCCGACGACGACCACGAACAACTCGGCGAGACGATCCGCTTTCACCGCACCACTCAGCCAAACCTCGGCCGTCACCGTGAGGGGACAAATGCCGCTCAGTGCCCAGCGCCCCGAAAACCGCGTCAGAAGGAGACGCGCTCCACGGAATCCGTTCGCAGCACCGATTCCTGCTGGAAGAGCTGCTGGTAGTCGATGCGGGTCACGACCCGTCGTGAAATGGACATCCCGCCCGCCCCCCTTTCGAGAAGGATCAACGTCTCGAAGTGTGCTGGGGCGGACGGGATGTCCGGACGAGTTACCGCGCGGAGTAGTTCGGGGCCTCGACGGTCATCGTGATGTCGTGCGGGTGGCTCTCCTTCAGCCCAGCCGCCGTGATGCGGACGAGCTGCGCCTCCTGCAGCTGCGCGATCGTCTCGGCGCCCGCGTAGCCCATGCCGGCGCGCAGGCCGCCCACGAGCTGGTGCACGACGTTGGCGAGCGGCCCGCGGAACGGGATGCGGCCTTCGATGCCCTCGGGGACGAGCTTGTCCTCGTTGAGCACGTCGTCCTGCGCGTAGCGGTCCTTGGAGTACGACTTGCCCTGGCCGCGCGACTGCATCGCACCGAGGGAGCCCATGCCGCGGTAGACCTTGAACTGCTTGCCGCCGACGAGGATCAGGTCACCGGGCGACTCGGCGGTGCCGGCGAGCAGGCTGCCCAGCATCACGGTCGACGCGCCGGCCGCGATGGCCTTGGCGATGTCGCCGGAGTACTGGATGCCGCCGTCGCCGATCACCGGGATGCCGGCCGGGCGGCAGGCCTGGTCGGCCTCGTAGATCGCGGAGATCTGCGGCACGCCGACACCGGCGACGATGCGCGTGGTGCAGATCGAGCCCGGGCCGACGCCGACCTTCACGCCGTCCACGCCAGCGTCGACGAGCGCCTGCGCGCCCGCGCGCGTGGCGACGTTGCCGCCGACGATGTCGACGGTGTCGCCCAGCTCCTTCTTCAGCAGCTTCACGGTCTCGACCACGGCGCGGGAGTGGCCGTGGGCGGTGTCGACCATCAGCACGTCGACGCCGGCCTCGGCCAGCGTCATCGCGCGCTTGTGCCCGTCGGCGCCGACGCCCACGGCCGCGCCGACGATCAGCCGGCCGTCGGTGTCCTTGGTGGCGTTGGGGTACTGCTCGGTCTTCACGAAGTCCTTGACCGTGATCAGGCCGCGGAGCTTGCCCGCGCCGTCGACGATCGGCAGCTTCTCGATCTTGTGGCGGCGCAGCAGGCCGAGCGCGGCGTCGGCCGTCACGCCGACCTGCGCGGTGATCAGCGGCGCCTTCGTCATGACGTCGCTGACCAGACGCGTGTAGTCCACCTCGAACCGCATGTCGCGGTTGGTGATGATGCCCACGAGCGAGCCGGACGCGTCGGTGACCGGGACGCCGGAGATGCGGAAGCGGGCGCAGAGGGCGTCGACCTCGGCCAGCGTGTCGTCGGGCGAGCAGGTGACGGGGTCGGTGACCATGCCGGCCTCGGACCGCTTCACCACCTCGACGGCGGCGGCCTGCTCGTCGATCGGCAGGTTGCGCTGCAGCACGCCGATGCCGCCCTGACGCGCCATGGCGATCGCCATGCGGGCCTCGGTGACGGTGTCCATGGCGGCGGAGACCAGCGGGACGTTGAGGGTGATGTTGCGCGTGAGGCGAGTACTCGTGTCGACCCCGCTGGGCACCACGTCGGATTCGGCCGGCAGCAGCAGCACGTCGTCGAAGGTCAGGCCCAGCATCGCGAACTTGCTGGGCACGGGGGCAGTGATGCTTTCGCTGGTCATAGCGGGCGAAGGGCCTTCCTGGCGGGGGTGAGCGATCTGGCCGAGGGGCTGGCTGAGCCTTCCCCTCATGATATCCGGGCTCCGCCCCTGACCCGGGTGGGTGGGGACGGGCGCCACACGGCGGGTACCGTGCAGGCCGTGCCGCACGACGTGTTGCCCCCCGACCCCTTCGCGGACGACCCGGACGATCCGGCCCGGGCGTTCCTCGATCCCGAAGACCAGCTGGACGAGCCCATCAGCCCGGACGAACGCACCGAGCTGCTGGCCGACCTCTCCGACCTGGCGGTGTACCAGGCCCTCCTGGAGCCCCGCGGCGTCCGCGGCATCGTCGTGGACTGCGGCGAATGCGACGAACCCCACTACCACGACTGGCACCTCCTGCGCGCCAGCCTCGAACAGCTCCTCGCGGACGGCCGCATGCGCCCCCACGAGCCGGCCTTCGACCCGAACCCCGGCGACTACGTGAGCTGGGACTACTGCCGCGGCTTCGCCGACGGGGTGACGGCGAACGAGAGCGCGTACTGAGTTTCGGTGCTGCGATGAACGGCCCTGGTGAGACTGCTCACCAGGGCCGTTCTCGTCTCGATGAGTTGTCCCGAACGGCGCTGGTGATCTTCGGATCGCCGGGACCGGTTCGCGGTTCCGGGCGGCCGCTGCGGGTGGGTGCCCGGGGTTGCCGGCCGGACGCGGCGGCCAGGACGGCGCCCACCCTCCCGAGGGGGCCATCCCCAACCCAGTCTATCGGCCACCCCCGACAAAACCGCTGTTCAAGCCGCCGAAGCGCGAAGCTGTCCACAACTCGGCAACCCTGTGGACAACCGGCCGGCCGCACCCCGCCGGCAACACCGCGCGCGAAAAACGCCCCGGCCTGAGCCAGGGCGTTTTTCGATGCTGAGCCTTACGGGTTCTCCGACGTGTTGCCCTGGCCGCCGACGCTGTTCTGGCCGCCGACGCTCCCGCTCTCCGAGGATTCGTTGCGAGGGCTGCCACTGCCGCTGCCGGGGTCGTTGCCCGTGACGTCGGTGGGCGTCGTGGACGGCGGCGGCGTGACGGTGGTGGTGTCCGGGGGCGGCGGAGGCGGCGGCGGAGCGGCGCTGGTCGTGTCCGGCTGGCTGGTGGAGCCGGTGCCGGGCAGGGACGTCGGCTGGCCGCTCGACTGCTGCGACGCCGTGTTGGCCGGGTTGTTGACCGGCGGCGGCGTGGACGGGTTGTTGGACGGGATCTGGCCCGTCGAAGGCACGTTGGGTGCACCGAGCTGGGCGGCGAGCTGGCGGTGCTGCTCCAGCAGCTGGTCGCGGTTCTCGTCGTCGGTGACCTGGTTCAGGGCGGCCTGCGCGTCGTCGAGGGCCTTGCGGGCGTCGGCGAGGCGGTTGTCGGCCAGGGCGAGGTTGGCCTTCTCGAGGTCGAGCTTCGCCGCGGCGGCGGCTTCGACCGAGTGGGCGTGGTCGGTGTACAGGACCTTGGTCAGGCCCCACAGCGTGTCGCCGGGCTGGGCGTCGCGGGCGGCGAGGCCGGTGCCGGCGAACGCGATGGCCACCGCGGCGCACGCGGCGGCGACGGGCACCAGGATGCGGCGGCGGCGACTGCGGTCGGCGCGTTTGCGCGCCAGCGAAGCCGTCTTCACGGTGGTGACGGCGGTGTCGACGTCGACCAGCTCGGCCAGCGGCTCGCTGTCGATGTCGCGGCGCCAGGCGAGCAGCAGCGCGTTGAGCTCCTGGTCACCGAGACCGTCGGCGATGGCCGGGTCCGTGCCACCGAGCGCGTCGAGCAGTGCGTCGTCGGCCTGGATGGCCGTGAGGTCACCGTCGGCTTCCGGGTCGAAGGCCGTCATGCCGCTCGTGAACGCGGACGGCGACAGGTCACGATCGTCGTCGTGATCGGTCACTCAGATCACCTCCTCGGCGGCGAGCACCTTACGCAGGCGGGCAAGCGCTCGGTGCTGGGCCACTCGAACGGCACCCGGCGTCGACCCGACGGCCTCCGCGGTCTCTTCCGCCGACAAGCCCACCACGACGCGCAGCACGACGATCTCGCGCTGCTTCTCGGGGAGCACCTGCAGCAGCTGTGCCATCCGCTCGTTCAGCTCGCCCTGCAAAGCGCGCTGCTCCGGACCGACGCCGACCTCGACCTCGTCGGGGACCTCGGCCACCGGCTCAGCCCGGTTGCGGGCCGCCGCGCGGTGCGCGTCGGCCACCTTGTGCTGGGCGATCCCGTAGACGAAAGCCAGGAACGGGCGGCCCTGTTCACGGTACGAAGGCAATGCCGTGAGCACCGCGAGACACACCTCCTGCGCAACATCGTCTGCCGAAGCGAACGAACGCTCCTGCCTGCCAACCCGAGCACGGCAATACCGCACTACCAGGGGGCGGATGGCCGCCAGCAGCCGGTCCACCGCCTGAGGATCTCCCTCTACGGCAGCGGCGACCGGCTCATCCAGTCCATCCCCCACATTGGCCATCGCAGACAACAGTCCCAGTGTTACGTGTAGGCGTGCAAAGAATCCGGCGCGTGGTCATCGTGCCCCGCCCGCCGGTGACAGTTACCGTACCGTCGGCGACCTTTCCGACAACCGCCAGAGGTGGCCACCGGCGTGCCGCGTCCATGGACCCGGCCGCACCGCACACGTCGATCAGAGGACCAACGAACGGCTGACCTGCGGGGTACGGCTTGCTGCCCGGGCGGGTGGCGCCGGAGGGAGCCGGCCCGAGCGGTGGGGACGAAGGCGACGAACGTGACAGGTGACACATCTGTCACCGATGACACAGGTCAAGACCCGAGGACACAGGTACGGGCCAGGGCGGCAACCCTGGCCCGTCGTCACCGTGGCGTCAGAACGGACAACCTGTCACGCAGAGCGTGGTCTAGCGGTTTTTCAGCTTCAGGACACGAGGCCACGGCGGAAGCCGTGGGCCACAGCCTGGGCGCGGTCGCGGACGCCGAGCTTGCGGAACAGCCGCCTCGCGTGCGTCTTCACCGTGTCCTCGGACAGGTACAGCTCACGGCCGATCTGGCCGTTGCTCTTGCCCTGGCTCATGCCGCGCAGCACCTGCAGCTCGCGCTCGGTGAGCTGCACGCCGGGGTCCGACGGCTGGCGCGGTGCCGGCACCGAGGTGCTGGCGAGCGTGTGGGCCAGTGCGGCGACCAGCTCGGGGCGCGAAGCGTCCCAGCGGAGGTAGCCGCGGGCACCGCCGGCGATGGCGGCGGCGATGCTGCCGGCGTCGTCGGGGGCACCGAAGACGATGACGTTCGCCTGGGGGTTCGCGGAGACGAGCCGCCGAGTGGCTTCGACGCCCGTCGGGACCGCGCGCTGCGTCCCGACCAGCACGACGTCGACCGGCTGACGGGTGTACCGGGCCAGCAGCTCGTCACCGTGCGCTACGCAGTCGATGCGACTGACCCCTGGGACCGCGGACATCACACGGGTGAGCCCTTCACGGACACTGCGTCGGTCGTCGCAGATCAAGACCGTCGTCACGGGGTTTCCTTCCTGCAGCCGGGTGACATTCCACTTCCCCTATCGGACGCTTTAGCCCGAACCTTGACACGATCCGGTGGCTTTTTTTGAAGTTTCTTAGCCCGGATGCCGGAACGGCGTTTCCAGAGGGCTCAACCCGGCCCCTCGGGCACCCACGGTGAATCCTCTGCGATCCGCATCACGCAAGGATCTGCGTGCCGTAACACTGCGTGCAACACCTCGCGGCTTCTGAATCGATACTTCTCGGCGTGTCCGGGGTCCAGATCGGCCGCTACGCGTGTCGCGACCCACATAAGTGAATAGAGTTCGTATTTCTCGGCGGTCATGGCGGCATTTGTCACGACGTCGAGTGCAGTAGCGCGTTGGTCCGGTTCCCCGGCCGTCGCGAGTGCGACTCCAAGCACGATGTCGGATTTGACGATGTGCCGGCGCGAGCCGCGCACTCGCGCCGTTTCCGCAGCTCGCCGCGCAGGCGCGATCGCTTCACGCGGGCGGCCGGCGGCCAGCTCGATCTCGGCGCCGACCCAGCCGCCGCGGACGGTCGCGCGCCAGCGGTCGTCGGCCTCCGCCGCGCGGGCCGCCAAGCGCCGGGCGGCGGCGAGGCGACCCAGGGCGAGGTTGTCGGCAGCCAGGCCGAGCAGGGCGTCGGCTCGCGCGCCGGTCGCGTCGAGGCCGTCCGGGTCCGTCTGCGAGGCGGCGCCGTCCAAGGCCACCAGCGCCGCCCCGTCCAGCGCCCGCGCGGCGACGTGCCCGCCGAGCTGACGGCGGTGCGACGCCAGCGTGGTCGCGGCCAGCGAGGCCACCACGGGGTCGGCGGCCCCGCGCAGGTCGGCCAGCGCCGTGGCCGCGGCGGCGTAGCGGCCCTGGGCGCCGAGCACGACGGCGGCCAGCAGCCGCTGCCGGGGCTCGGTGGAGCGCGGCGCGGTGACGGGCACCGGCGGCGGCACGAGATCGCCGAACGCGAGCTCGGCGAGGGAGAGGGGGAGCACGGGACCTTTCTAGCGCCCCGCCCCGACAAGAACGTGCTCGACGCGGCCCGCGGCGGCGGGCAGGTCGGCGAGCAGCTCGACCTTGTCCGGCAGCGCGGTCGCGTCCCAGCCCGGCCCGCACGCGAACAGCCGGCTGCGCTGGCGGCCGCGGGACACGCGCGCGAACAGCCGCGGGTCCGCCACGTCGCGCCGGTGCGCCCACAGCACCACGGCGGCGGGCGCGCTGCGTCGCACGGCCACCGCCAGGACCTCCGCGGGCAGCGGCACGCCGAACAGCTGCGCGCCGATCCGCCGCCCGGCCAGCGCGGCCGCGAGCGCGTAGACGGGCATGGTGTCGCGTTCCTCCGGCACGCAGGCGAGCAGCACCGGACGCAAGTTGCGGGGCGCGTCGAGCACGGGCGTCGCGCGCACGAGCGCCGCGTAGACGCACTCGGCCAGCAGGTACTCGACCTCGGCACCGGCGCTGACCCCGCGCCAGCGCGCGCCGAGCGCCGTGAGCACCGGTTCGACCACACCCGACCACGCGGCGAGCACGCCGAGCTCGTCGAGAGCCTCGGCGAGCATGCGCTGCACGGCGCCGACGTCCATGGCCAGCGCGGCCGTGCTCAGGCGGCGGGCCAGACGAGACGGGACCTCACCGTCGGCGGGCGCGGGGTGCGCCGGGGTCGCGGGTTCGCCGACGGGCGGGACGATCTCCGTGCGCGGCATCTGCTGCAGCGCGTAGCGGGCGGCCTCGGCCGTCGACGCGCCGCGGAGCAGGGCGCGCTGCATGAGCTCCAGGCGGTCGATGTCGGAGCTGCCGTAGCGGCGGTGCCTGCCGTCGGTGTGGCGGCTGGGGCCCAGGCCGTAGCGGCGATCCCAGGTACGGAGGGTCGACGGGGCGACCCCGAGCCGGCGAGCGACCGTGGCCACCGGCAGGGTGGGTTCTCCTTCACGCGCTCCGGATCCCACCCGGCCAATATCCAGGCCCGCGAGAGTCACGGCAACCGGAGCCAAAACCCCTGCTCACCATTCCGGGGGATGCCTAACGGCTGAATCATCCCGAAGCCCTTGAACAACTATTGGCGCGCTTCTAACGTTACCGCCGTTGCACCGAATGGAGTATCGGCACCACAGCAGAGCAGCTAATGGCATCGACCGGATGACGGAGGCGGTCAGGATGGCAGACACGCGCAGGCTCCCCGGTCCCAACGCAGATATGTGGGACTGGCAGCTGGAGGGGTCGTGTCGGGGGATGGACAGCGCGGCGTTCTTTCACCCGGACGGCGAGCGGGGGCCGGCTAGGGCACGCCGTGAGGCCAGGGCCAAGGCGGTCTGCCTGGCCTGCCCGGTGCTGGACATGTGCCGGCGGCACGCACTGGCCGTGCACGAGCCCTACGGGATCTGGGGCGGACTGTCGGAGTCCGAGCGGGAGAACCTGATCAAGCAGGACAAACGAGCACTGAGCATGTCCGGCGGCTGAGCGCGCTCACGAACTCGCGGCAGGGGCGGTGTCCACTTCGGACGCCGCCCCTGCCGCGTCTTCCCGGTCGGTACCGGGCCAGCACAGCAGCGCCGCGTCGATGATCGCGGTGAGCCCGGGCAGGTCGACGCCGTCGCGGGCCTGCATCGACAGGCCGAACAGCACCGTGGCGTAGTAGGCGCCGAGCGCTTCGACGTCGACGGTCTCGGCGAGCTCACCCTCCTCGACCCCGCGGCGCAGGCGAGCGCGGACCAGGTCCCGGACCTCCTCGCGCCGCGCCTTGAGGTGCGCGCACACGCTCCGGTTCGAGGGCGAGCAGTTCGTGGCGGCGAGCACGACCATGCAGCCCGTCGGGTGCTCGGGGTCCACGTACGTACGGGCGTTGTCGCGAAGCATCGCTTCAACGGCCGCGCGTGCCGTCGGCTCTTCACGCAGCGCGCGGGGCGTGTAGCTGCCGTACGTCTCGCCGTAGCGCTCGACCGCTTCGCGGAACAGTGCCTCCTTGCCGCCGAAGGCCGCGTACAGGCTCGGCGGGTTGATGCCCATGGCGCCGGTCAGGTCAGCCAGCGACGCGCCCTCGTAACCGCGCTCCCAGAACACGAACATCGCCTGGGTGAGGGCGTGCTCCCGGTCGAACGCGCGTGGCCGGCCTCGCGGTGACATGGACCACCTTCTTTAGTGAGCGATACAGAAAAATTTGACGGCCCCATGGTACGGCGTCTTTTATGTAGTCATCGATACAGAAAGGGTGACCCATGGGTTCGCTTGACGGCAAGGTCGCACTGGTCACCGGCGGTAGCCGGGGCATCGGCGCGGCGATCGCGAAGCGGCTGGCCGAGGACGGCGCCGACGTCGCGATCACGTACGAACGCTCGGCGGACAAGGCGGCCAAGGTGCTCGCCGGGGTCGAGGAGCTGGGCCGGCGCGGCCTCGCCCTGCAGGCCGACTCCGCGGACGCCGCCGCGGTGACGGCGGCTGTCGACCGCGCCGCCGAGGAGCTCGGCGGGCTCGACATCCTGGTCAACAACGCCGGCATCTCCGTCGCGGCGCCGATCGACGAGCTCTCGCTCGCCGACATCGACCACACGCTCGCGGTGAACGTGCGCGCCGTGCTGGTGGCCACGCAGGCGGCGCTGAAGCACCTCCCCCGCGGCGGCCGCGTGGTCTCGATCGGCAGCGACCTGGCCGAGCGCGTGCCGTTCCCGGGCATGAGCCTGTACTCCGCGAGCAAGGCCGCGCTGATCGGCTTCACTCGCGGCCTGGCCCGCGACCTCGGCCCGCGGGGCATCACCGCCACCGTGGTCCACCCGGGCTCGACGAACACCGACATGAACCCCGTCGACGGCCCCGCCTCCGCCGCCCAGGTGCCCCACATCGCCCTCGGCCACTACGCGGACGCGGCCGACGTCGCCGCGACCGTGGCCCACGTGGCCGGCCCCGACGGCCGCTACCTGACCGGCACGGCAATCACGGTCGACGACGGCTTCACAGCCTGAGCCACGGGATGCCGGTTCCAACCGGCACTGCCGCCAGACCGGTCCAGAACCGCAAAGCGGCGCGGTCCAGCTACATGGTCGGACACGGCGCCCGCGGCTCCCACCTCACCGGCCCCGACGGCCGCCACCTGACCGGCACGGCAATCACGGTCGACGACGGCTTCACGGCGTAACGCGGCGCTCACACGGACCGCGCCGCCAGGGCGGTCCAGAACCGCATGGCGGCGCGGTCCAGCTCGAGGGCCAGCTGCGCGGCGTGGTCGGACGCGGCGGCGGTGCCGTGGCGCGCGATGCGGGTGCGGTGCTGCTCGGCCTGTTCGGTCGCGAGCTGCGAGAGGCTTTCGGGGTCGCCGAGGTCGCTGAACGCGAGCTTGAGCCAGGCCACGCCGCGGATCTCGGCCGGTTCGGCGTCGGGGCGGCTCAGCCACTGCCGCAATGCGCGGTGGCCGGCTTCGGTGACGCAGTAGGTCTTGCGGCGGCGGCCGGACGGCTCCTGGTCGCCGTGGAGCAGGCCTTGGTCCTGAAGCCGGCCGGAAATCGCGTACAGCTGCGCGTGCGGGATGGGCCAGTACTGCCCGATCGAGCGGCGCAACGCCTGCTTCACCGCGTACGGCGTGGTCACGCCGAGCTGGGCGACCATGCCGAGCACCACGTAGGCCGTGGCGGAAAGCTCTCGCGTTCCCGAAGTCATCGACGCCTCCAGTAGTCACACTGAGACTACTCGACGGCGCCCGGGTAACCGGCGGCCAAGATCTTGCTCGCGCGATCGGTCAGGCCGCGGCGACGGCTGACGGCGAGCTGCAGGTCGAGCGGTGCGATCGGCACGTCGTGCCCGCGCCAGTGCACGTGGTCGAGGCGGGCGGTGGGGCTTTGCTCGTGGGGTTCGTCCGTGTCGTGGACGCCGGCGATCCACTCCACCACGCAACCCGCGAACGCCCGCCCGCCGCGGTCGGCGACCCAGCCCGTGAACTCGGTGACGGGTTCGACGAGCAGATCTTCGAAGAGCTCGCCGGCGAGGTGGGCGTCGTCGACGGAGAAGTCGAGGTCGCCGGGACCGACGTCGATCCTGCGCACGGCCAAGGCGCCGGAGCCGTAGAGGAACCAGCTCAGACGGCTCTCTTCGACGCGGGTCAGGAAGATCTCCAGCGCGTCCTCCCACGGCACCGGGCGGTGGGAGGCGCTCTGCAGCAGCATTTCCTCGAGGTGGCGTGCGAAGTTGGCGTGCGTGCGCCGGACGTCGCCGCTGGCGGACGGCCGGCGGACGAACCGGCCGGTGCCCGCGGGAGCGAAACCCAGGTGCACCAGCCGATCCTGGTAGAGCGCGACGTTCGTGCGGACCTCGTAGGTCGCGTGGTCGCCGTCGAGGTCGAACGAGGTGGCGAGGTTCACGGGGCTCCCCGGGGCCGAAAGAAGCGGGGCGGCACCCCCTCGGAAGGGAGTACCGCCCCGGTTCGGCGTGCTGGGTGGAACTAGTGCGAGTGACCGTGGCCGTGGCCGGCGTCGGGCTCCTCGTCGACCGGCTTCTCGACCACGGAGCTCTCCGTGGTGAGCACGAGCCGGGCGATCGACGCGGCGTTGGCGACCGCGGAGCGGGTCACCTTGACCGGGTCGACGATGCCCGCCGCGATCAGGTCGGTGAGCTCGCCGGTGGCGGCGTTGAAGCCCTGGCCCCAGCTCTGCTCCTGGACCTTGTTCACGATGACCGCGCCCTCGTGGCCCGCGTTGCTGGCGATCCAGAACAGCGGGGCGGTGAGCGCGTCGCGCACGATACGGACGCCCGTGGCCTCGTCACCGGTCAGGCCGAGGTCGCCCTCGAGCTCCTTGACCGCGTGGACCAGCGCCGAGCCACCACCGGGGAGGATGCCCTCCTCGACGGCCGCCTTCGTCGACGCCACGGCGTCCTCGATGCGGTGCTTGCGCTCGTTGAGCTCGGTCTCGGTGGCCGCGCCGACCTTGATCACGGCCACGCCGCCGCCGAGCTTCGCGAGCCGCTCCTGCAGCTTTTCGCGGTCCCAGTCGGAGTCGGTGGTCTCGATCTCCTTGCGGATCTGCGCAATGCGGCCGGCGATGGCGTCCTTGGAGCCCGCGCCGTCGACGATCGTGGTGTCGTCCTTGGTGACGACGATCCGGCGAGCGCGACCCAGCGAGCTGAGGTCGATCTCCGACAGCTTCACGCCGATCTCGGCGGAGACGACCTCGCCGCCGGTGACGAACGCGAGGTCGTCCAGGAACGCCTTGCGGCGGTCGCCGAAGAACGGCGCCTTGACCGCGACGGCGGTGATCGTCTTGCGCAGCGAGTTCACCACGAGGGTCGACAGCGCCTCGCCGTCGACGTCCTCGGCGATGATCAGCAGCGGCTTCTTGGCCTCGACGACCTTCTCCAGCACCGGGAGCAGGTCGGCCAGCGCCGAGATCTTCTCGCGGGACAGCAGGATGTAGGCGTCCTCGAGGATCGCCTTCTGGTCCTCGGGGTTGGTGGCGAAGTGCGCCGACAGGAAGCCCTTGTCGAACTGCACGCCCTCGGTGATCACGAGCTCGGTCGCCAGGGTCGACGACTCCTCGATGGTGATCACGCCGTCCTCGCCCACGCGCTCGACGGCCTCGCCGAGCAGCTGGCCGATCGTGGCGTCGCGGGAGGTGACGGTGCCGACCTGCGCGATGTTCTCGCGGCCCTTGACCGGGGTGGCCTTGGACTTGAGGATCTCGACGACCTTCTCGGCCGCGGCCTCGATGCCCTTGCCGACCGAGGTCGGGTTGGCACCGGCGGCGACGTTGCGGAGGCCGTGCTTGACCAGCGACTGCGCCAGCACCGTGGCGGTGGTCGTGCCGTCACCGGCGACGTCGTTGGTCTTCGTGGCCACGTTCTTGGCCAGCTGCGCGCCGAGGTTCTCGAACGGGTCGTCGAGCTCGATCTCACGGGCGACGGTCACGCCGTCGAGGGTGATGGTCGGGCCGCCGAACTTCTTGTCCAGAACGACGTGGCGACCGCGCGGGCCGAGGGTCACCTTGACGGCGTCGGCGAGCTTGTTCACCCCGCGCTCGAGCGCGCGACGAGCGTCCTCGTCGAAACTGATCTGCTTGGGCATAGCGTGTTCCGCTTACCTTTCAGGGGTTTTTGAACGCAAGAACGCCCCGTCCCCCGGCTTGTGCGGGGCCCGGGGCGTCATGCGCTGCGAGCGGACGTCAGTTGATGACGGCCAGCACGTCGCGGGCGGAGAGGATGAGGTAGTCCTCGCCGTTGTACTTGACCTCGGTGCCGCCGTACTTGGAGTAGATCACGACGTCGCCCACGGCCACATCGAGCGGCACGCGGTTGCCCTTGTCGTCGATCCGGCCCGGGCCCACGGCCAGAACCTTGCCCTCCTGGGGCTTTTCCTTGGCGGTGTCGGGGATGACGAGGCCGGAAGCGGTCGTCTCCTCGGCCTCGCTCGTCTGGACAACGATCTTGTCCTCGAGCGGCTTGATGTTCACGCTCACCGGGTTGACCTCCACGGTCGTCGAAAGCGTCGGCAGGATGACTTACGGCTCCTACCACCCCCGCCGTCGCGGGTGCCGGGCGTGTTCGGGCCGTTCGATTAGCACTCTAGCCATGGGAGTGCCAGCATTGCAAGGAGGGTCCATCTGATGTGGGGGAATCCTCAGCGAGGCGGGCTGACCGGCGGTTTTGTTTCGCGCCGGTTCCGCCGCCCGCGGCTAGGCGCCGTCGATCAGGATGAGCAGGCCGATGCCGATCAGCACCACGGGCAGGACGACGTGGCCCCACCGCGCGAGCGCCCGCGCGACGGCGGGGCGTGTGGCGAGGTGGCCGCCGGCGGCGAGCCAGACGGCGACCAGCACGAGGAACACGACGGCGTAGCCGCTCGCGCCGCCCGGGCCCGCGGTGGCGAAGACGGGGACGTAGACGCCGATGTTGTCGCCGCCGTTGGCGAACATGACGGCGGCGACTTCGAGGGTCCGCGGGCCGCCGGGGCGCGGGGTTTCCGCGTCGTCGCCGCGGTGGCGCCAGGCCTGGACCGCGGCGCGGATCCCCAGCGCGATCGGCAGCAACCCGAGGCAGGGCAAGAAGCCGGCCGGCAGGAACGTCACCCCGAACGCGGCCGCCACGGCGACGGCGAGGATCGCCAGGAACCCGAGGTACTGACCGATCACGACGGCGCGGGTCGCACCGGGAAGGCCCGCGCCGCGGGCGAAGAACAGGGCCAGCACGAGGATGTCGTCGACGTTGGTCACGGCGAACAGGCCCACGGCCTGGCCGACGACGTTCGGCTTCACCCTTGCGACAATGCCAGGACCCGGTCGGTCAGACGGGTTTGGTGGCGCGGACGATCGCCGAGTGCATGCCGTCGGCGACGGGGTGGGTCGGGGTGAGCTCGATGTCGGTGAAGCCGGCCGCTTCGAGGCCTTGGCGGTATTCGGCGAAGGACAGGGCGCCCGCGATGCAGCCGACGTAGTCGCCGCGTTCGGCGCGCTGGGCCGGGGTGAGCGTGTCGTCGGCGACGACGTCGGACACCCCGATCCGCCCACCGGGCTTGAGGACGCGGAAGGTCTCCGCGAAGACGGCGGGTTTGTCGGTGGACAGGTTGATCACGCAGTTGGAGATGACGACGTCGACGGAGCCCGCGGGCAGCGGGATGGCTTCGATCGCGCCGCGCAGGAACTCGACGTTCGTGGCGCCGGCTTTCTCGGCGTTCGCGGTGGCCAGCGCCAGCATCTCGTCGGTCATGTCCAGCCCGTAGGCCTTGCCGGAGGGGCCGACTCGACGGGCCGACAGCAGGACGTCGATACCGCCGCCGGAGCCGAGGTCGAGGACGAGGTCGCCGGGCCGGAGGTCGGCCACAGCGGTCGGGTTGCCGCAGCCCAGGGAGGCTGCGACAGCCTCGGCGGGCAGTGTGTCGCGTTCGTCGGCGGCGTAGAGGCCGGAGCCGAAGTCCACCTCGACCGTTGCCGGGCCGCAGCAGGAGGTGCCACCCGAGGTGACTTCGAGGGCGGCCGCGGCGTAGCGCTGTCGCACGGTTTCGCGCAGGTCGGTCATCGTGCTTCTCCTCGCTGGATCAGCTTGTATCGATGTTTGTGGATACAACCTTGTGGCTTGGATCGGCAGATGTCAATATAGACGTATGTCGATGCAGCAACTGCCGGTGCTCGACCAGCCCGACGCGTGTTGCGCGGGGCTGGCCTCCGCGCCACTGGCCGAGGCCGAGGCAACCGAGCTGGCCCGCGTGTTCAAGGCACTGGGCGACCCGGTGCGGCTGCGACTGCTGTCGATGATCGCCTCCCGCGAGGGCGGCGAGATGTGCGTGTGCGAGCTGACGCCGGCCTTCGACCTCGCGCAGCCGACGATCTCACACCATCTGAAACTGTTGCGCCAGGCCGGTTTGATCGACTGCGAACGACGGGGGACGTGGGTGTACTACTGGGCTCTTCCGTCCACAATGGATAGTCTCGCGGCTGTTTTGCGTGCGCCGCAAGCAGCTCAGGCGTGAGCACGTCCGTTCGTCGCCGCCCAGGTCGGCGGAGCCGCTGTCGGCCTCGGGCTCGTCGCGCTGGTGTTCGGCGTTCCCCGCACCCTCCAGGAGGCTCGCTCATGACGCGGTCCGTGTTGTTCGTCTGCGTGCACAACGCCGGCCGGTCGCAGATGGCCGCCGCGTTCCTCACACACCTCGGCGGTGACCTCGTCGAGGTCCGCTCGGCCGGGTCCGCGCCGGCCGACAGCCTCAACCCCGTCGTGGTCGAAGCCATGGCCGAGGCCGGCATCGACCTCACCGCCGAGACGCCGAAGGTCCTCACCACCGACGCCGTGGCAGCGTCGGACGTCGTCATCACCATGGGCTGCGGCGACGCCTGCCCGGTGTTCCCCGGCAAGACCTACCGCGACTGGGAACTCGAGGATCCGGCGGGCAAAACCCTCGCCGAGGTCCGCGTGATCCGCGACGAGATCCGCAACCGCGTGCGGGCGTTCGTGCGGGAACTTTCCTACGGCGGCGGGCGGCCCAAGTTGTTGGAAGAGTGCCGGGATGTGCAGGACTTGCTCGACCAGGTCCGGTTGCGGCCGAGTATGTGGGTGCGGAAGGGGTCGTTGCAGGGTGCGCGGGCGGACCGGGTGGTCGATGTCGCTGGGATGGGCCGCGGCGATCGAGAAGCACGCCGGGGCCGAGGAACCGCTGGACGTGTTCTTCCGGTTCCTGGACGAGTACCGCCTGAGCACGGCCGAAGATCGCTAAGCTCGCGCCCGTGAGCAGCAGGATGGCCGACGGCAGCGCGGGCGACGCGGACTACGGCGAGATCGGCAAGGTCTACACCGGCTACCGCAACCCCGACCCGCGCATCGCGGCGCCGGTCGACGCAGCGCTGGGCGACGCGAAGACGGTGCTGAACGTCGGGGCCGGCGCGGGTTCGTACGAGCCGGCCGACCGGCTGGTGACCGCTGTGGAGCCGTCCGCGTCGATGCGGACGTTGAGGCACGAGGTCAGGCCAACAGCCGAGGATTTGCCCTTCCCCGGCAACAGTTTCGCCGCGGCTATGGCGACGTTTGTCCTGCTCCCCGCCGCCAGCCGTCGGTTGAACCGGCCATCCCGCTCCGGCTGGCAAAGAGCCGCCGTCGGCCGACGTGATCCGCATGTCGCCGGCCAGCGGCCACGAGGGGCAAGCCCCCGCCCTCCCAAGGGGGGCGTCCCCATCCCATTCTATCGGCCACCACCGACGAAAAGGGCCTGAGCGGAGCGGGAGGCCGAGGTTGTCCACAACCCGAAAGCGTGGTGATAGCGCGGGGCAGGGCTCGGCACAGCGAAACTCGGCGGCGGGCGGCAGCACTCCTTGGCCTCAGTAGGCACGAGGAAGCGCGGCAGCCGCTGAGTCTGTCGGCAAAGGCACGGGATCTCGCCGACGGGACCTGGGCCGCCAAATACCGAGCGCTCCAGGACCAGCCTGCGTTCGACGGTTCCCTCGTGCTCGTGACCGGCCGCTGACGACCGCTGGGCGAAAGCGCCGTCGCGGAGGCTTACCAGACGCGCGCGTTTCTGGTTAAGTTTCGCCGGAAAGGCACCGACACCTGGGGGTCCCCACCAATGGTCCACTCCGTTGCGCGGCGGCTGACCGTCGCGGGCGGGGCGGGGCTGCTGGCGGTCGCGTTGGCGACGTCGGCACCCGCCCAAGCTCAACCAGCGAACCAACAGCGCCAACAGGACTTCGCGAGCGCGGCGAGCGAGTTCGGCGTCCCGCTCGATGTGTTGCTCGGCGTCTCGTACCTGGAGTCCCGCTGGGACTACAACGCCGGCACGCCCAGCACCGCCGCCGGCTACGGGCCGATGCACCTCACCGACCTGCGCACGGCCGGCGTCGTGACCAGCGAGTTCGACCAGAACGGCGAAGACCCGCGCGGCGACGACGCCCGGCCGGCGCTGCACCCGAAGCCGACGCAGCAGCCCGCGGCGATCCCGCCCGGCCTGCAGACCGTGGACCAAGCCGCGGCCCTGCTCCACACGGACGCGGCGACGCTGCGCACCGACCCGAAGCAGAACATCCGCGGCGGCGCGGCGCTGCTCGCCCAGTACCAGCGCAAGCTCGGCGTACGCAGCGAAGACGCGAAGGACTGGTACGGCGCCGTCGCCGCGTACAGCGGCTCCGAGGACGTGACGGCGGCCCAGACCTTCGCCGACGAGGTCTACCGCACCATCGCCACCGGCGAGACCCGCACGACCGACGACGGCCAGGCCGTCACGCTCGCGGCGACCCCCGGCGTCACGCCCGACAAGGCGCAGGCCCAGCGGCTGGGCCTGCGCAACGACGCGCCGCCCGCCACCGAGTGCCCCAAGTCCGTGGCCTGCGAGTCCGTGCCCGCGCCGTACCAGGAGCTGCCGGGTGGCGACTACGGCAACCACGACATCGCGAACCGGCCGCAGAGCCAGAAGATCACCACGATCGTCATCCACGACACCGAGGGCTACTGGGACGACGCGCTCACGCTGGCGCAGGACCCGACCTACCTCGCGTGGCACTACACCGTGCGCTCGCAGGACGGCCTGATCGCCCAGCACGTGCCGACCAAGGACGTCGGCTGGCACGCGGGCAACTGGTACGTCAACGCGAAGTCCATCGGCGTCGAGCACGAGGGCTTCGCCGCGCAGGGCACCTGGTACACCGAGGCGATGTACCGCTCGTCGGCGAAGCTCGTCGGCTACCTGGCGAAGCGCTACGGCGTGCCGCTCGACCGCGCGCACATCATCGGCCACGACAACGTGCCGGGCACCACGCCCGCCACGATCGCCGGCATGCACTGGGACCCGGGCCCCTACTGGGACTGGTCGCACTACTTCGACCTGCTGGGCGCCCCGATCAAGGCCACCGGCCGGACCGGCTCGTCGATGGTGACGATCGCGCCGAAGTTCGCCGCCAACCAGCCCGTGTTCACCGGCTGCGACAAGATCGGTTCCGGCACGCCGTGCGCCGCGCGCGGCTCGGAGGCCGTGGTGCTGCACACCGCGCCGGACGCCGCGTCTCCCCTGCTGTCCGACGCCGGGCTGCACGGCACCGGACCATCCACTATGGACGTTTCCGACGTCGGCAGCCGCGTGGCCACCGGCCAGCAGTACGCCGTCGCCGGACGCCAGGGTGGCTGGACCGCGATCTGGTACCTGGGCCAGAAGGGCTGGCTGCCCAGCAACACCGTGGTCCCGGCGAGCGGTCTCGTCGCCACGCCGAAGCCGGGCAAGGCGACGATTCCCGTCTACGGGCGGGCGTTCCCGGAGGCGTCGGCCTACCCGGCCGGGATCGCGCCGCAAGCGCTGGCCCCCATGCCTTACACGTTCGCGGCGGGCCAGACGTACTCCGTCGGCGGCGTCGTCCCGTCGGAGTACTACTCGGCGACCACGTTCGACGTGTCGGACCACGTGGTGGTGCGCGGCAAGATGAAGTACGTGGAAGTCCAGTTCGGACACCGCGTCGAGTACGTGAACCTCGACGACGTGGTGCTGAAGCCGGCTTTCTGAGTCCGGGAAACGAGAAGGGCCCCTCCGGCGGAGGGGCCCTTCTTCGTTGCCTCAGCTGTCCAGCGCCACCTTCACACCGCTGGTGACCTCGGTGTTGCGCCGCGTCTTGGACCAGCCGTTGCGGCCGCGCACGAGGCGCGTCACGGCACGCCAGGACGTGATGTAGAAGGTGTAGATGTAGGCCGCGTACAGCAGGCCCATGCCAAGGCCGCGGAAGATGTTCTTGCTGCCCAGGCATTTCATCTGGTAGATCGGGCCCCACACCACGAAAGGCAGCAGGCCGAACGAGCCGTAGATGGCGAAGAGGATCCAGGCGCCGCCGGTGAACCACGTCCAGACCTGCGACGGGTCGCCGGCCGTGGTGGCCAGCAGGAGGATGAACGGCACCGGGTACAGGAGCGAGCCGAGCAGCTGCATCCACGGCTGCGCCAGGTAGTACATCATCTCCGCGGCGCCCAAAGTGGACACGTGCGGCGAGTCCCAGATCCGGCGTAGGTACCGCGAGCACTGCATCGTGCCCTGGCCCCAGCGCGTGCGCTGCACGAGGAAGCGCCGCAGGCTGTACAGACCTTCCTGCGCCACGTGGGAATCCGGGGTGAAGCCCGTGCGCCAGCCGGCCGTGAGCAGGTGGACGCCGAGCTCGAAGTCCTCCAGCAGGGAGCCGCGCCAGGGCTGGTGCTCGTCGCCGCCGATGGAGTCGAGGGCGGCCAGGCGCGTGAACTGGCCGTTGCCGCCCATGGAGATCGTGCCGGTGAAGCCGCGCGACGTCTGGATCGCGGCGATCGCCGTGCGGAACTCCAGGTCCTGCAGCTGCGCCAGCTTGAGCCCGAACGCGCGCGCGAACCAGGTGCGACCCGGCGGGCGGGTGCGGACGTTGCTCATGCGCACGTCGAGCTGCACGGCGCCGATCTTTTCGTCGCCGAAGAGGTGCTCGGCCGCGCAGACCTCGAGGCAGTTGGCGGCGGGGCGGCCGTCGGCGTCGACGACCACCACGACCACGCGGTCACGGTTCGTTTCGGGCTCGAGCCATTCGTTGAGGGCCCGGTAGGCGGCGTTCAGCGCGTCGCCCTTGCCCGTGCGGGCCTCAGGCCGCTTGCGCGCCACCAGGTGCAGGTTGGGGTCGTAGCCGCCGTTGCGCCGCCACACCGAGCGGACGACGCGGGCGGTGCGGTCGTCGGAGTCGTCGTCGACGACCCACACGTGCGCGCGGCGGAAAGTGGTGCGCAGGTAGCGCGCGGTCTCGCGGATCACGGCTTCCTCGTCGCGGCACGGCACGAAGAAGTGCCAGGCGAACGCGTCGGGGTCGCCCACCGGGGCGGGTTTGCGGCGCAGGTAGGGCACCACGATCATCGCGACGTAGACGATGAACGCAACGCTCATCGTCAGCGCGAACGCCTGGGTGATCGAGAGCAGGACCTTGAAGCCGGTGTCGTTCACGCGGCCGTGTCCTGGTTCTTCTCCGCCTTCGTCTTGCGGGTCGCGAGCCAGACGAACAGCACGAGCGACACCGCGCCGCCGAGCACGCTGACCATCGAGCCGAGCAGGGTGTGGCCCCAGTAGTAGCCCTCGTCGGTGCCCAGCGCGTGGACCAGACCGACGATGGTGAGAATGCGCAACTGATTCACGAGAATGACGGCGATCGCGGCAATTCCCAGCGAGAGAAACAGTCGGCGCGCATTCTGCGGACGGAAGTACAGAAGCACCGCGGTCACGAGCAGAAGTGGCAGCAAGAGGAATACAGAAGAGCATTCCGGGGTCATTCTCAACCCGAACGGAGTAGCGCCGGTCAACCCGAAGTACACAGATTCGCGACTACCGGCCACATAAACACCCGATGAGGTGATGACCCTCAGTATCGCCCCCGCGAGTTGCACTTCCAGCTCGCGGTAGGCCCGCTCCACGAGCACGAGGACCACGCCGACCGCGACCACGCCGAGCACCGCCATACGCAGCGGAAACCGGGAGACGGGGGACACAGGTGTGTTCGCTACTGCCACGACGACCCTCTCAGCCGGAAACCTTGGGAAGAACGGCGGACCCCGGCGCCAGCGTAGGACACCGGTGCCGGAACTTTCGACGGGTATCCCCCTTCTCAGGGATCTCCCAGCGCCTTTCGGCACGAATGGCGAGAAGCTTGCTAGGCCGTTCGGGTGATGCCTGCACCGACGTGGGACCCGGTTCGAAGAAACCACCCGATACGGTGGTCTCCCCGAAATTGTGTGCCATTTCCGGCAACGCCACCGATATTCGATCAGCGTGCCGACTCTTGTTCAGCGGGATTCGTCCGTGCACCGGCTCGCCCTGACAAAAATCGGAGGACCAGTGAAGAAACACCTCTTGCGACGAGGCGGGATGCTCGCCGCTGTGGTGGCGAGCATCGCCCTCGCCGGAGCAGTTCCGGCCTCGGCGGCGCCCGGTGACGGCTCCGCCTACGGCGTGAACGTCGACGTGAAGCTGCTCGGCGCGTCCGCGGTCAAGCTCGGCCCGCTGGCGGCGGCGAACACCGACGGACCGACGAGCAACAGCACGGTCAGTGCCAACGCCGCCGGGATCCTCACCGCCGGGGTCATCAACACCTCGGCCGTCCGGGACGAGAACTCCGGCGCGGTCACGGCGAAGGCGAGCACCGCCAACGTCGGGCTGCCGCTGCTGAAGGCGGCACTGGGCAACGTCGGGATCAAGGCCGTCGAGGCCGTCTGCACCGCGACCCAGGAAGGTGTCAAGGGCAGCTCGACGCTGGTCGGGGCCGATCTGGGCAGCGTCGGCGACGTCGACTCGAACCCGGCGCCGAACACGCAGATCAAGGTCGGCCTCGGCCCGGTCAACGTGGCGACGCTGATCCTCAACGAGCAGATCAAGAACAAGGACGGCAGCCTCACGGTCAACGCTCTGCACCTGAAGCTGCTGGGTGGCGTCATCGGCGCCCTCGGCAGCGGCGACGTCATCGTGTCGTCGGCGACCTGCGGCCCGGCCGCTCCGCCGATGCCGCTCGCGTCGGGTGCCGGCCTGTGGATGGGCCTCGGCGTGCTCGCGGCCGTCGCCGTGCCCGTCGGCCTTCGGTTCACCCGCCGTCGCTCGGTCGCCTGACCGGTCCGGGGTGATCGACTGATGTACAAGATGCCAGGTGCGGGCGTCGGCGTCGCCGGTGGCGGCGTGGGCACCCTCGCCGCCACCGGCGCCGACGTCGGCTGGTGGATCACGGTCGGCGCGCTCCTCGTGGTCCTCGGGACCCTCGCGGTGATGGCCGCCTACCGCCGCAACCGGCGGCTCGCCCGCGGTTAGCGGCGCCGTGGGGGGGCCGGGGCCGCCCCGGGGGGCCCCGGGGGCCGGGCGGGCGGGGGGGGCCCCCCCCCCCCGGCCCCCCCGCCCCCAGGCAAGCACAAAAGAA
>NZ_JBFAQX010000010.1:0-307633 GCF_040678995.1 Amycolatopsis sp. NPDC049253
GCGGTCACGAAAAAGGCCGGTTCGCGTACCTGCGAACCGGCCTTTGACCTGCGTGGGCCCACCAGGACTTGAACCTGGGACCTCTTCGTTATCAGCGAAGCGCTCTAACCGCCTGAGCTATGGGCCCGTCGAACGAGGAGAACTTTACAGGACCCCCGGAGGGGCCCTGCAACCGGGTTACTCCCTTTCCGACAGGGTGACTTCGAGGCCGCCTGCCAGGTCGGCGGACACGTTGTAGATGAAGGCGCTCACCGTGGCCAGGGCCGAAACCAGCACGATGTTGATCGCGCCCAGGATGGCGGCGATGCCGAACACGCGGCCGGCGCTGATGAGGGGCTCGGTGGACGCGTTGGCGCCCTCGCCGCCGACCAGGGACGAGTAGGTGCCGTTCAGTTTGTCCCAGACGCCCATGCCGTCGAGGACCGTGTAGAGCACGCCGACGGCGACCAGCCACACGAAGAACATCGCGACGCCCAGGACGAGCGACAGCTTCAGCACCGACCACGGGTCGAAGCGCTTGATCTGCAGCGACGCGCGGCGCGGGCCACGGCCCGGGCGGCGCAGGGCGCTCGGAGTGGGGCGGGTGCGGCCGGCGGCGGGCACGTCGGCGGCGGCCGGCGGCGCGCCCTCGGCTCCGAAGAGCCGGGGCGCGGCCGTGCCGCTCACCGCGGGGTAGTCGCTCTCGCTCACGCGCGGTCCGCCCTGCTCATGATCCGAGTAGACCACATCGTCGGTGGCGATCCCGGTCGAGACCGTGGCCTCGGAGTCGCCGCCGCCGTCCTTGGCGGTGCGCTGCCAGGGTGGGCTCGACGACGTGCCGTCGGCCTTCTCGGATGGTGTCACGAAGAGTCAGTCCTTACCCGTGCGTGGGGCGCCGCTCACTGCTCCGGCGCCGTGCCGTCTTCTTCCGTGCTCTCCTCGGGCGCGGTGGTCACCTCGCCGTCGACGGCGGGGGTCTCCACAGCCTCGTCCACGGAAGCTTCCGCGGGCTCGGTGGAGTCCTCGCCACCATTGGCGACGTCCGACCCCTCGTCCGCGTTGCGTGCGACCGCGAGAAGAGTCGTACCTTCCGCCAGATTCATCAGCCGCACGCCCTTGGTCTGGCGACCGGCCTTGCGCACGTCGCGCGCCGGCGTGCGGATGACCCCACCGCTCGAGGTGATGGCGAACAGCTCGTCGTCTTCGTCGACGATGAGTGCACCCACCAGCCTCCCACGTTTCGTGTCGTGCTGGATGGTCAGCACACCCTTGCCGCCGCGGCCCTGCACCGGGTAGTCCTCGATCGGCGTGCGCTTGGCGTACGCGCCGTCGGTCGCGACCAGGAGGAACTTGTCGGGCTTGACCACGCTGATGCCGAGCAGCTCGTCGCCGTCGTTGAACCGCATGCCGAGCACGCCGGACGTCGCGCGGCCCATCGGGCGCAGCGCCTCGTCGGTGGCGTGGAAGCGGATCGACTGGCCGCCGGCCGACACGAGCAGCAGGTCGTCCTCCGCCGCCGCCAGCACGGCGCCCACCAGCTCGTCGCCTTCCCGCAGGTTGACGGCGATGAGGCCGCCCGCGCGGTTGGAGTCGAAGTCGGTCAGCTTGGTCTTCTTCACGAGCCCCTTCTGCGTGGCCAGCACCAGGTACGGCGCCACCTCGTAGTTCGGGATCTCGATGACCTGGGCGATCTGCTCGTCGGGCTGGAACGCCATCAGGTTGGCCACGTGCTGGCCGCGCGCGTTGCGGTTGGCCTCGGGCAGGTCGTACGCCTTGGTGCGGTAAACGCGGCCCTTGTTCGTGAAGAACAGGATCCAGTCGTGCGTGGAGCACACGAAGAAGTGCTGCACGATGTCGTCCTGCTTCAGCGTGGCACCCTGCACGCCCTTGCCACCGCGCTTCTGCGAGCGGTACAGGTCGGTCTTCGTGCGCTTCGCGTAGCCGGTGCGCGTGATCGTGACGACCACGTCTTCCTGCGCGATCAGGTCCTCGACCGACACCTCGCCGTCGAACGGGATGATCTTCGTGCGCCGGTCGTCGCCGTACTTGTCGACGATCTCCATGAGCTCGTCGCGGATGATCGCGCGCTGGCGCTCCGGCTTCTCGAGGATGTCCTTGAGGTCCGCGATCTCCAGCTCGATCTCGGCCAGGGTGTCGATGATGCGCTGACGCTCGAGGGCGGCCAGCCGGCGCAGCTGCATGTCGAGGATCGCCGTGGCCTGGATCTCGTCGATGTCGAGGAGCTCCATCAGGCCCGGACGCGCCTCGTCGGCCGAGGGCGAACGCCGGATCAGGGCGATGACCTCGTCGAGCATGTCCAGCGCCTTGACCAGGCCGCGCAAGATGTGCGCGCGCTCCTCGGCCTTCTGCAGGCGGAACTTGGTCCGCCGGACGATGACCTCGACCTGGTGCTTCACGTAGTGCCGGATCATCTGGTCGAGCCGCAGCGTGCGCGGCACGTCGTCGACGATCGCCAGCATGTTCACGCCGAAGTTCTGCTGCAGCTGGGTGTGCTTGAACAGGTTGTTCAGCACCACCTTCGCCACGGCGTCGCGCTTGAGCGTGATCACGATCCGCATGCCGGAGCGGCTGTTGGACTCGTCGGCGATGTCGGCGATGCCCGTGAGCTTGCCGTCGCGCACGAGGTGCGCGATGTTCTCGACGAGGTTGTCCGGGTTCACCTGGTACGGCAGCTCGGACACGACGAGCGTGGTGCGGCCCTTCGCGTCCTCCTCCACCTCGACGACCGCACGCATGCGCACGGACCCGCGGCCGGTGCGGTACGCGTCCTCGATCCCGGAGGTGCCGAGGATCATCGCCTTGGTCGGGAAGTCCGGGCCCTTGATGCGCGTGAGCAGCGCCGCCAGCAGCTCGTCGTCGGACGCCTCGTAGTTCTCCAGCGCCCACACGACGCCGTCGGCGACTTCCCGCAGGTTGTGCGGCGGGATGTTGGTCGCCATGCCGACCGCGATGCCGGAACTGCCGTTGACCAGCAGGTTCGGGAACCGCGCCGGCAGCACGTTGGGCTCTTGCGTGCGGCCGTCGTAGTTGTCGCGGAAGTCGACGGTGTCCTCTTCGATGTCCGCCAGCATCTGCATCGCCAGCGGCGCGAGGCGCGACTCCGTGTACCGCATGGCGGCGGCGGGGTCGTTGCCCGGCGAACCGAAGTTGCCCTGCCCGTCGATGAGCGGGTAGCGCATCGACCACGGCTGGGCCAGGCGCACGAGCGCGTCGTAGATCGCCGAGTCACCGTGCGGGTGGTAGTTGCCCATGACGTCGCCGACGACGCGGGAGCACTTGTTGTACCCGCGGTCCGGCCGGAAACCGGAGTCGAACATGGAGTAGAGCACGCGGCGGTGCACCGGCTTGAGACCGTCGCGCACGTCCGGCAGCGCCCGCGCCACGATCACGCTCATGGCGTAGTCGATGTAGGAACGCTGCATCTCCTGCTGGATGTCGACCGGCTCGATGCGGTCGTGTTCCGGCGGCAAGGTTTCCGTCATGGGTTCCTTCTCGGGGAAAGGTCTGGGCAGTCAGGGGGCAGCGGACGGCTACACGTCCAGGAAGCGCACGTCCTTGGCGTTGCGCGTGATGAACGAGCGCCGGGCCTCCACGTCCTCGCCCATGAGGACGGAGAACAGGTCGTCGGCCTGCGCGGCGTCGTCGAGGGTGACCTGGCCGAGCAGCCGGTTGGCCGGGTCCATCGTGGTCTCCCACAGCTCTTCGGCGTTCATCTCGCCGAGACCCTTGTAGCGCTGGATCGCGTCGTCCTTCGGCAGCCGGCGGCCGGCCTCGACACCCGCCTGGATCACGGCGTCGCGCTCCTTGTCGGAGTACGCGTACTCCGGCTCGGACCGCGGCCACTTGATCTTGTACAGCGGCGGCCGCGAGAGGAAGACGTGGCCGTGCTCGATCAGCGGGCTCATGAAGCGGAACAGCAGCGTGAGCAGCAGCGTGGTGATGTGCTGGCCGTCGACGTCGGCGTCGGCCATCAGCACGATCTTGTGGTAGCGCAGCTTCGAGATGTCGAAGTCGTCGTGGATACCGGTACCCAGCGCCGTGATCAGCGACTGGACCTCGGTGTTCTTGAGGACGCGGTCGATGCGCGCCTTCTCCACATTGATGATCTTGCCCCGGATGGGCAAGATCGCCTGGTACATCGAGTCGCGGCCTTCCTTGGCCGAGCCGCCGGCCGAGTCGCCCTCCACGATGTAGAGCTCGCACTCGCCCGGGTCGTTGGAGCGGCAGTCCTTGAGCTTGCCGGGCAGGCCGCCGATCTCCAGCGCACCCTTGCGGCGCACCAGGTCCCGCGCCTTGCGGGCGGCCATGCGCGCCTGCGCCGAGGAGATCGACTTGTTGATGATCGTCTTCGCCTCGGTGGGGTTGCGCTCGAACCAGTCTGCCAGCCACTCGTTGGACTGCTGCTGCACGAACGTCTTGGCTTCGCTGTTGCCCAGCTTCGTCTTCGTCTGGCCTTCGAACTGCGGCTCGGAGAGCTTGATCGAGACGATGGCGGCGAGACCCTCGCGCACGTCGTCACCCGTGAGGTTGGCGTCCTTCTCCTTGAGCAGCTTTTTCTCGCGCGCGTACGCGTTGACCACGCGCGTGAGCGCCGCGCGGAAGCCCTCTTCGTGGGTGCCGCCCTCGTGGGTGTTGATCGTGTTGGCGAACGTGTACACCGACGGCGTGAACCCGTTGTTCCACTGCATCGCGACCTCGACCTCGAGGCCGGGGCCCTTCGCGTCGAACGAGATCACGCTCTCGTGGATCGGGTCCTTGCTGCCGTTGATGTGCTTGACGAAGTCCTCGAGCCCGCCGGGGTAGCAGTAGACCTTCTCCTTGACGCGGGCCTGCTTGCCCTCCGCGTCTTCCTCGGTCTCCTCGTCGGCCACGCGCTCGTCGCGCAGCGACAGGGTGAGGCCCTTGTTGAGGAACGCCATCTCCTGCAGACGACGCGAGATCGTCTCGAAGTTGTACGTGGTGGTCTCGAAGATGTTCGGGTCGGCCCAGAAGGTGATCGTGGTGCCGGTTCCGTCGGCCGGACCGAGGTCCTCCAGCGGGCCGGGGATCTGGTTGGTGTACTCCTGGCGCCAGCTGCGGCCGCCGACCTTGATCTCCGCGAGGAGCTTCGTCGACAGCGCGTTCACCACCGAGACGCCGACGCCGTGCAGGCCGCCGGACACCGCGTAGGAGTCGCTGTCGAACTTGCCGCCCGCGTGCAGGATGGTGAGCACGACCTCGAGGGTCGGCTTCTGCTCCTTGGGGTGCATGTCCACCGGGATGCCGCGGCCGTCGTCGACGACGCGCACCCCACCGTCGGCGAGGAGAGTAACCTCGACCTTGGTCGCGTAGCCGGCCATCGCCTCGTCCACGGAGTTGTCCACGACCTCTTGGACAAGGTGGTGGAGACCGCGCTCACCGGTGGAACCGATGTACATACCGGGGCGCTTGCGGACCGCTTCGAGGCCTTCGAGCACGGTGATGGACGACGCGTTGTACTCGCTCTTGTTCTCGGTCACCGGCGTTGTTTCTCCTCGTCTCGCCCGAGCGGACGCTCGCTACTCCTCCAGTGTACTTGCCCGCGCGCGCTGACATGCGGCAAGGACACCCCTCACTGCGTCACAGAGCCGCGAAATCGCTCAAAGGCGAGTCATCTCGTAGCTCGCGGGTTGTCAAGCGGTTCTCGGGGAACTCACCCGCCGACACGCAACCGGAGTCAGCCGTACGTGTCACGCGGCCCGCGACCCGGCACGACCCGCGGTCCTTTCCTCCAGCTCGGCGCCGTCGGACCCTGGATCCGCATGCGCTTCACCACGCCGTTGCCGACCCCCGCGGCGATCTTCGCGAGCAGCTTCCCCTGCAGCAGCCGCAGCTGCGTGGCCCACGCCGTGGAGCTCGCGCGGACGGTCAGCTCACCGTCCTTGAGCGCCACCGGCTGGGCGTGTTCGGCGACGTCCTCACCCACGAGCCGGGCCCACTGCCCGAACACGCGCGCGTTGGTCATCGTGTCCTGCCAGCCGCTGTCGGAGACCAGCCGCGAGACGAGCCGGCCGAGCGGCTGCGGGTCGCGAGCGTCGGCTCCGGGCCCGGACCAGCGACGACGGCGCGGGTTCTGGCCCCCGCCGCCCGTGATCCGGCCGCGGCGCAGGTTCGGCGGAGCACCGCGTTCCTTCGCCTTGGCCTTCGCGGCCTCGAGCGCGGCGTGCGCCAGGTCCCGCCCGGAGGGCTTCCCGTTCGGCCCAGCGGACACGTCACGCTCGGTGCCGGAATCGGCTTGCCCACGTGGGTGATTCCCCGCTCGAGGGATGTCAAGGCCCTCATCAGGCCGTTTCGTCACGCGCGGCGATAACCCGTTCCCGGGTTTATCCACACTGTCCACAGGTTTGTCCCCAGATCGGTGGGTAACTTCTGTGACCGCGGTCACCCGCCGTGGCCGACTTGATCTTGGGGCCGGGGACTCAGGCACGGTTGACCTCGCCATCCGCCACCACGAACCGGCTGCCGGCCAGCTCCGACGGCACGTCCTCGTCCACCGCCGCCGTGATGAGCACCTGCTCGGCACCCGCGGCGACCTCCGCGAGCCGCGCCCGCCGTTTGCGGTCGAGCTCGGCGAACACATCATCCAACAGCAGGACCGGTTCGCCCGCTTCGCCACGCAGGAGCTCGTAGCTGCCGAGCCGCAGAGCCAGCGCGAACGACCACGACTCGCCGTGGCTCGCGTACCCCTTCGCCGGCGCCTCGCCGAGGATCAGCTCCAGCTCGTCGCGGTGCGGGCCGACGAGGCTGATGCCGCGCTCCAGCTCGTTGCGCCGGACGTCGGCCAGCGCCTTGAGCAGCAGCTCACGCAGCACTTCCGCGTCCGCCCGCTCGCCGCCGGCCACGCCGTAGCCCGGTGGCAGCGCTTCGCCGAGCGACGACTTGTACGCGATCGACGCCGGCCGCGAGTCCGGCGCGACCCCCATGTAGGCCTCCGCCGCGTACGGCCCGAGGTCGGCGATGAGGTTCAGCCGCGCCGCCAGCAGCTGGGCGCCGGCCACCGACAGGTGGTCGTCCCAGACGTCGAGCGTCGAGAGCGCGTACGGGTCCTCCTTGCCGGTACGGCGTTTGCCCGCGGTCTTGAGCAGGGCGTTGCGCTGCTTGAGCACCTTCTCGTAGTCCGCGCGCACGCCCGCGTACCGAGGCGCGCGCAGCACGAGCAGCTCGTCCATGAACCGGCGGCGCTCACTCGGGTCCCCGCGCACGAGCGCCAGGTCCTCCGGGGAGAACAGCACCGTGCGCAGGATCCCGAGCACGTCGCGCGGCTTGCCGACCGCGCCCCGGTTCACGCGGGCGCGGTTGGCGCGTCCGGCCGTGATCTCGAGCTCGACGGTGAGCTCGCGGTCGTCGTTGACCACGGCGACGCGCACGAGCGCGCGCTCACACCCGTGCCGGATCAGCGGGGCGTCCGTCGCGACCCGGTGGGAACCCAGGGTCGCGACGTAGCCGATCGCCTCGAGCAGGTTCGTCTTCCCCCGGCCGTTCTGGCCGACGAGCACGACCGGCCCCGGCTCGAGGGCGAGGTCGGCTTGCGGCCAGGACCGGAAGTCGGTGACCTGGAGATGTCGCAGATACACGGGGTGGGGAGGCTAGCTCCCGGCCTTCTTCACAGCGTGGCCACCGAACTGGTTGCGCAGCGCGGCGACGGCCCGCATCGCCGCGGAGTCCTTCTGCCGCGAGGAGAACCGGGCGAACAGCGCCGCCGAGAGCACCGGCGCCGGCACCGCGTTGTTCACGGCTTCCTCCAGCGTCCAGCGGCCCTCGCCCGAGTCTTCGACGTAACCCTCGAGGTCGTCGAGCTCCGGGTCCTCCTCCAGCGCGCGCACCAGCAGGTCGAGCAGCCAGGACCGCACGACGGTGCCGCGCTGCCAGCCCTTGATCACGGCGGGCACGTCCTTGACCACGTGCGCGGCCTCGAGCAGCTCGAAGCCCTCGGCGTAGGCCTGCATGATGCCGTACTCGATGCCGTTGTGGATCATCTTCGCGTAGTGACCTGCGCCGACCTCGCCGGCGTGCGAGAAGCCTTCCTCACGCGGGCCTTCCGGACGCAGCGTGTCGAAGATCGGCATCGCGCGGGCGACGTCGGAACCGGCGCCGCCGACCATGAGGCCGTAGCCGTTGTCCTTGCCCCACACGCCGCCGGAGACACCGCAGTCGAGGTAGCCGATGCCCTTGGCCGCCAGCAGGTCGGCGTTCAGCTTGTCGTCGGTGAACTTCGAGTTGCCTCCGTCGATCACGAGGTCGCCCTCGGACAGCGCCTGGCTGAGCTCCACCACGGTCTGCCGCGTCGGGTCGCCGGCGGGGACCATGATCCAGACGATGCGCGGCGCGTCCAGTTTGGACACCAGGTCAGCGAGCGACTCGGAATCGGTGACGGCCGGGTTGCGGTCGTAGCCGACGACCTCGTGCCCGGCGGCACGCAGCCGCTCGCGCATGTTGAAGCCCATTTTGCCCAGGCCCACGAGACCGAGCTGAACCATGAGATCCCCTTAGTTAGTAACGAAAATCCTCGGTTGTGACGGACCGGTCAGCCCGGGAGGCGAACCGGCATCAGCAGGTAGAGATAACCGGGGACGACGTTGCCCTCGGCGTCGGCGGGCTTGATGAGCGCCGGCCGGTTGGGGGTGGTGAAGGTGAGCTCCGCGCGGTCGCTGTGCAGCGCGCCGAGCCCGTCGACGAGGTAGCCGGGGTTGAAGGCGATGGTGACCGGTTCGCCTTCGTAGTCGACCTGCAGCTCTTCTTCGGCGCTGCCTTCGTCGTCGCCGCCGGCGGAAAGCCGCAGCGACCCGTCGGCGAACTCCAGCCGCACCTGCGTGCCGCGTTCGGCGACCAGCGAGACGCGCTTGATCGACTCGGCGAGCGCCGACACCTCGATCACGGCGCGCGAGGTGTGGGTCGCCGGCAGCAGCTGCCGGTACGGCGGGAACTCCGCATCGAGGAGGCGGGTGGTGGTGTAGCGGCCGTTGCCCGAAAGGCCGAGCAGGCCTTCGCCGCTGGCGAGCGCGAGGCGCACGGTGCTGCCGGCGCCGCCGAGCGTCTTCGCGGCTTCGGCGAGCGTGCGCGCGGGCACGAGCACCGCGGCGTCGGGCAGGCCCTCGGCCGGCTTCCACGTGAACTCGCGCATGGCGAGGCGGAAGCGGTCGGTGGCCACGAGCGTGAGGGTCTCGCCCGAGATCTCCAGCCGCATGCCGGTGAGCATCGGGAGCGTGTCGTCCTTGCCGGCGGCGGTGACGACCTGGGTCACGGCCTGGCCGAACGTGTCGCCGGTGAGCTCACCCGCGAAGGCGGGCTGGGACGGCAGCTGCGGGTAGTCCTCGACAGGCATGGTCGGCAGGGAGAAGCGCGCGCTGCCGCACGTGATGGTGGCGCGCGCGCCGTCGACGGAGATCTCGACCGGCTGCGCGGGCAGCGCCTTGGTGATGTCGGCGAGGAGGCGGCCGGAGACCAGGAGGCGGCCACCGTCGGCGATCGTCGCGGGGACGCCCACCGTGGCGGAGACCTCGTAGTCGAACCCGGACACCGTGAGCGCGTCGGACTCCCCGTCCGCACCCGCGTCGAGCAGCACACCGCCCAGCACCGGCACCGGAGGCCGGGACGGGAGGCTCCTGGCCACCCAGGCGACGGCGTCGGCAAGCCCGTCGCGCTCGACGCGGATCTTCATGCGCGCATCCTTTCGACAGCCGAGCCCCTCGGCTCGTGAAGGGTCGGCGGCTGGCGGTTCACGAGTACTGCGCCAGTACGCCGCGACCGAGTCCCCACCGGGCCGGCCCGTTTCGGCGTGCCGGGATCGGCGCGCAGGAACGGACCAGGTGCAGGCATCCACGTTAGGCCGTCACCGGGGGTCCCGTCACCTCGGCCTCCCCTTGACTTTGTCGACAAGGAGACAGGCTCGACGGCTTGTCCCCAACTTCGTCCATCGCCTGTTTTTGTTTTGTTCTTTCTTTCAAAAGATCTAAGAGCAGTAGCAGTAATAGGGGCTGTGGGTTGTGTGGACAGAGCTCGTTCGCGCAGGTCGGCGGGTGCGTCGGCGTGTGGAGAGTCCTGGTGGTGGATCGGTGGATGGTTTGGGCGATCCGTGGATGGTTTCGTCCCGGCCGCGATCCATCCACATCTCGGGCCGGTTGTCCCCATGGTTGTCCCCAGGTGTGGGGGGAGTTGTACCCAGGTTCTGTGGGTGCCGAAACGGGTCCGAATCGCCCTGGAGAGTGACGGGCTCCCGATGTGGATCACGTGTGGGCAACCTGTGGAATCCCCGTGGACAGCCCTGTGGAAAGTCTGTGGATTCCGTGTGGGCGGGATGTGGACCGTTTCGGCGTCGGTGCAGCTGACGGATCTGCTGGAGTTGTGCACAAACTGCGCACAGGGTGGGGAAAACTGCTTGTGTATCAATGGGTTTGGGGATGGTTGTGGACGCGTGCGTACGTGGGCGAAGGCACAGCCGCTTGCTTCGCTGCTTCGCCTGTGTACGGGTGCTTCGTCCACGTTGGACCCGTGGCGTTGTGGAAGGTGTTTTGTGGTAAGGGAAACCGGTCTCGCTGTGGACGGCTCGCGGGCCCGGTGCGGGGTCTCAGCGCCGACTGGGCCTCGCTGAGCGCCGTTGTGCGCGCCGGGCCCCATACAAAAGGAGGGCGCCGCCCGTAGACGACGCCCTCCTTCACGAACTCCGAGCTACTGCCGAGCCCGCTGCTTGATCCGCGACGTGAGCTCCTGCACCTGGTCGTAGATGCGCCGGCGCTCGGCCATCTCCTTGCGGATCTTCTTGTCGGCGTGCATCACGGTCGTGTGGTCGCGGCCGCCGAACGTCTGCCCGATCTTCGGCAGCGACATGTCGGTGAGCTCGCGGCACAAGTACATCGCGATCTGGCGCGCCGTGGCGAGGGCCTTCGTCTTGCCGGGCCCGCAGAGGTCGTCGAGCGTGACGTCGAAGAACTCCGCGGTGACGCCCATGATCGTCGGCGCGGTGATCTCCGGCGCGTGCGAGTCGGGGATCAGGTCGCGCAGCACGATCTCGGCGAGCCCGACGTCCACGGCCTGCTGGTTGAGCGACGCGAACGCGGTGACGCGGATCAGCGCGCCCTCGAGCTCGCGGATGTTCGCCTCCACGCGCGAGGCGATGAACTCCAGCACCTCACCCGGCACCGCCAGCCGGTCCTGCGCGGCCTTCTTGCGCAGGATGGCGATGCGGGTTTCGAGCTCGGGCGGCTGGATGTCGGTGATCAGGCCCCACTCGAACCGCGTCCGCAGCCGGTCCTCCAGCGTCTCGAGGCGCTTGGGCGGGCGGTCGGAGCTGACGACGATCTGCTTGTTCGCGTTGTGGAGGGTGTTGAAGGTGTGGAAGAACTCTTCCTGCGTACCTTCTTTGCCTTCCAGGAACTGGATGTCGTCGACGAGCAAGATGTCGATGTCGCGGTAGCGCCGCTGGAAGGCGACCTTGCGGTCGTCTCGCAGCGAGTTGATGAAGTCGTTGGTGAACTCTTCGGTCGAGACGTAGCGCACGCGCATGCCGGGGAACAGCCGTTGTGCGTAGTGGCCCACGGCGTGCAGCAGGTGCGTCTTGCCGAGCCCGGACTCACCCCAGATGAACAGCGGGTTGTACGCACGGGCCGGCGCCTCGGCCACGGCCACCGCGGCCGCGTGGGCGAACCGGTTGGACGCGCCGATCACGAACGTGTCGAAGGTGTACTTCTCGTTGAGCTTCGTCTTCGACGTCTGCGGCTGCGCAGGCGCGGTGTAGGGCTGCCCGGCGATCGGCTGACCGGAGAAGGTCGGCCAGATCTCGTGGACGGCGGCGAGCGCTTCGCCTTCCTCGTCCACTTCTTCGTTCGGGTCGTCGGACTCCTCGAGCGGGGCCGGCTGCGGCACCGGACGCTGGCGCGGCGGCTCGGGCCGGGCGGCGCGCGCGGCGGCCATGGAGGCGCCGTCGATCGGCGGGCGCTGCTGCGTGGCGGAACCGTTCTCGAGCCGCCCGTGGTCAAGGCGGCCGTTGTCGGGCCGGCCGTTCTCCACGTGCGCGGGGTCGAGGTGACCGGGTTCCAGGTGACCGTTGTCGACGCGGCCGTTGTCGGGGTGCCCGTTTTCCACCCGAGGAGGTGAGGGCACGTAGCGCGACGCGGGCGCGATGGCCTCGGCGCTGTCGACCTTCACGGCGAGCGACACGGCGCGGCCGAGCCGGCGGGAAAGGGCGTCGGTGATCGCGCCCCGCAGGGCGCGTTCGATCGCTTCCTTCGCGAAGTCACTGGGGGCAGCCAGCAGGGCGGTGCCGTCGAGCAGGCCGATGGGCCTCGTCACCCGCATCCAGGCCCGTTGCTGCGGCGAGAGGGTGCCGTCGGACAGCTCCCGCACCACCTGCTCCCAGATGACGCCCAGATTGTGCTGGTGCTCGGACACCTGTCTGGCTCCCCTCCCCTCGTCGGCGTGAACGGCGGAATCACCCCAAGCACGCCCGCGAAACACTCCCCTGGACGTCATCTTGGACCGACCTGCGCGCGGGCACAGCGAATATCCACATAGTTGTCCACAGCTGTGCACTAATGTACGGCTGCCCGCAGCCACGCCACCTGCGGGCTCGACGTTCGCCGTGGGCGCCTCCACACCCCGGTGGCGATCCCGCCGCTCGCCTCGCGACCGGAGACCCGGAAGAGGCACGCTAACAAGCCTCGCCCGCTGCCACAAGGCATCGTCGCGCGCAAGCATTTCACGGTGTACGGCGTGTTGCCATTCGGTGCCCCGGCGTGCGGGAAGGCGAGGTCACGGGCCGGTCGCCGAGCGTGGCGGAGGGGGTGCCTACACGGCTCCCGACCGGGGTGCGTACCCTCGTAAGGTCTCCCGTAAGCGACGGGTGCGTTTCGCGTGCCCACGTATGTCGTCGCTCGTCGTGACGAGGCCACACGTTGGTAGGAGACACCAGAGACTGCCGTGCGCCCGCACGACATGCCGGTAGACGGCCGAAATCCGTCGCCCGACGGCCGAGACACAGGAGTAGCAGTGAGCAAGGGTAAGCGCACCTTCCAGCCGAACAACCGCCGACGCGCGCGGACCCACGGTTTCCGCCTCCGCATGCGGACCCGTGCCGGCCGTGCCATCTTGGGCGCTCGTCGTCGCAAGGGCCGCGCCGCGCTGTCCGCCTGATCCGGCTCGTCGAGGCGCGCCGTGCTGCCCGCAGCCGCACGTCTACGGCGGAGTGAGGACTTCCGGGTCGTTCTCCGCCGGGGCTCCCGGGCAGGCAGGCGTCGCCTCGTCGTTCACGCGTTGACCACGGACCCGTCCGCGGCCGCACCCGATGCGGCCAGGGCGGGTTTTGTGGTGAGCAAGGCCGTCGGGAACTCGGTGGTGCGCCACCGAGTGACCCGGCAACTGCGTCATCTCGTTTCGGCCCGGCTCGGAACACTGCCCCCGGGTAGCTCGTTGGTCGTACGGGCATTACCTCCGGCGGCGTCCGCTTCGAGCGCGGAGCTCGGCGCCGATCTCGACGCGGCGTTGCGCCGGCTCGGACTCACCTCGTCCCGCCGCACCGCCGGGGAAGGTGCTCCCCGGCAACCGCGTCAGCAGGACGCGGCCCCCGACCACGGATCAGCGGTGTAACGGCTATGCAAGCCACTCCCGAGCACACCCACGGCGGCACCGAAGTCACCGGGGAGACGGCCCCGCGCCGCCCCGGGCCGGTCGCGTGGGTGCTGCTCCTCCCCATCAAGTTCTATCGCAAGGCGATCTCGCCTTTCCTGCCGCCGGCCTGCCGCTTCTACCCGAGCTGCAGCGCGTACGCAGTCGAAGCCCTGACCCGGCACGGTGCCGGCCGCGGCTCCTACCTCGCGCTGCGCCGGCTGGGGCGGTGCGGCCCGTGGACACCGCCGGGCCGCGATCCGGTACCCGAGAAGTTCTCGTGGCGCCACCACCTGCCTGAAACACCGATCGAGGAGTAGCTCAGTGCTCGATTTCATCTACTACCCCGTGTCCTTCATCTTGTGGTGTTGGCACAAGGTATTCGGGTTCGCGTTCGGGGAAGCGTCGGCGATTTCCTGGATCCTCGCGATCATCTTCCTGACGTTCACGGTCCGCGGCATCATGTTCAAGCCGTTCGTGAACCAGGTCCGGTCGATGAAGAAGATGCAAGACTTCGCGCCGGAGATGAAGAAGCTCCAGAAAAAGTACGCGAACGACAAGCAGCGCCAGGCGCAGGAGATGCAGAAGCTCCAGCGCGAGCACGGCGTCAACCCGCTGGGCAGCTGTCTTCCGATGCTTCTTCAGATCCCGGTGTTCATCGGTCTGAACCACGTGCTGCGTGCCTTCACGATCCAGCCGCCCGGCGGCGGGGTGAAGACGGAGAACTACTTCTTCAGCCAGCACGATGTGCAGTCGTACGTCAACGCGAAGCTCTTCGGCGTCAACCTCGGTGAGGCGGTCTACAACGGCGTCGGCGTGGTGGCCGGTGGCCAGACCGGTGCGGTCGGGTTCCACTGGAGCGTGCTGCCGGTGGCGCTGCCCCTGATGATCGTCGCGTCGATCGCCACGCACCTCACCGCGCGGCACTCCGTGGCCCGGCAGAACGCCGCGTCGGCCACCCCGCAGACCGCGATCATGAACAAGCTGACGATGTACATCTTCCCGCTCGGCGTGCTCGTGTTCGGTGCCCTGTTCCCGCTCGGCCTGCTCTTCTACTGGCTGGCGAACAACGGCTGGACGCTGATGCAGCAGCGGCTCGTGTACACGCGCATCGACAAGGAAGAGGCCGCGCGCAAGGCGGAGGCCGCGGAGAAGCGAGCGTCGCTCGGGCCGAAGCCCGGGCAGAAGCCGACGGCTCCGAAGGTCGGGCAGAAGCCGGTGCAGCAGAAGAAGAACAACCCGTCCGGCAACGGTCAGCAGCAGGGCAAGGTGACCAAGGCGGGTTCGGCGCACGGTTTCGCGCAGACGAAGCCCCCGTCTTCCTCTGGTGGCGTGGAGAGCAAGAAGGCCGCAGCCGCCTCCCAGCCGAAGGCGGCCGCGCAGGCCAAGTCGTCCGAGCCATCGGAGCCGTCCGAGCCGGACACCAAGGCGACCCCGTCGAAGCCGGCGCAGCAGCCGGCCCAGAACGGATCGAACAAGGAGAACGGAACCGGGGTTTCCGGGCTCCTCAAGGACTCGACCAGGAAGTCGGGCCGGAAGCGTCGCTGACGCAGCCGGTTCGGAGAGGAGACGAATGATGTCGGAGACGGTCGACACGATCGACGCCGATCAGGACGAAGAGACCACGGCCTCGGCCGCACCCGCGGCGGGTGCCCCCGCCGACGCCGCCGAGGAGAAGCCGGGCGGCGACGACCTGCTCGTGCAGGAAGGCGACATCGCCGGCGACTACCTCGAGCGCCTGCTCGACCTGCTCGACTACGACGGCGACATCGACCTCGACGTCGAAGCCGGCCGCGCCATCATCAGCATCGACGGCGGCGAGGACCTCGAAAAGCTCGTCGGCCCCCGCGGCACCGTGCTCGAGGCCCTGCAGGAGCTCACCCGCCTCGCCGTCCAGCAGGAGACGGGCTCCCGCAGCCGCCTTATGCTCGACATCGCCGGCTGGCGCGCCGACCGCCGCGAAGAGCTCCGCGAACTCGGCCGCTCCACCGCCGAGTCAGTGCTCCAGAGCGGCGAACGCGTCCGCCTGCAGCCCATGAGCCCCTTCGAACGCAAGGTGGTCCACGACGCGGTGGCCACCGTGGACGGCGTCACGAGCGAAAGCGAGGGCGAAGACCCGAAGCGCCGCGTGGTGATCTTCCCGGAGGGCTGAGCCTCCTGCCCCGCGCTGCCGCCCCTGTCGCGGCTTGATGCGGGTGACCTGGATGCGTCACTGAGTATTACGAAGCACTGAGCAGAAGCGGCCCGCCGGACATCCGGTGGGCCGCTTCTTTTGTCCCCGCGCTCGGTGCTTGCTCGTTCCGCCGTACTGCACGCGGCAGGCTGCTGCCCTGGGCCGCCTTTGGCTCTGCGCCACCTCTCGCCTTGTGCTGCTTTCTGCTTTGAGTGGCCTCCCGCCTTGGACCGGCTCCCGCTCTAGTTCCAGTACCGCGAGCTGGAGGTGCAGAACCAGCCGGTTGCTCAGATTGTCCAGGTCGACATCGAGCATTTTCCGGATCACCCCGAGCGGTACCGAACCGTGTTGGGATGCACCCCGAGCCACGCGCAGTCGCTTCCGCCTCCCGCTTTGGGCCGTCTCCTGCTCTGCGCCACCTCCTGCTTTGGGCCGGCTCCCGCCTTGGGCCGGCTCCCGCTCTAGGCCGGCTCCTGCGAGGGTTCTCCTGCCTTGAGTCGCCTCTCGTCCTGGGCCCACTCGGGGCGCCCTCTCGTCTTGGACCGCTGCCGGCCCTGGTGGCCTCGCTACCGTGCTCCGAGCCGGCTCCTCTGCCGGTCACCTTGCCGCCATGTCCCGGCTCCGCTTCCGCGCTTCGCCGCCAGACCTCGCGCGCCACTGCCGTGTTCATCGCCTCATTGCGTGCCAGCGCCCGGTCTCCACCGCCCGCGCCCGCCGCCGACTCCGCGCTAGGCAGCCTCGCCATCGTGCCCCCGGACTGCCTCCCCTGCGACGGTCCTCTTGCCGTCGTGCCCCGCGCTCTCCTGTCGCGCTCATCGCCTCATTGCGTGCCAAGACGTGGTTCTCCACGCCCACACGCGCCGCCGACTCTCGTGCAGAGCGGTCTCACCACCGCGTCCCCACACCGGCTGCTCCCACGCCATCCCACCGGCCGCGGCACCCGCCCATTAGCCGCCATGCCGGCGAACCGGCTCTTGCACTGGGCGACCTCACCGCTGTGTCCCCGAACCGGCTCTCCCCACGCCCGTCCGCTGGCCGCTGTGCCCCAGACCGGCTCCCGCGCTGGGGGTTTCCCTATCGTGCCCGGATCCGCTCCCTGAGCTCGTCCACTGGCCGCCATGGCCCGGACCAGTTCCCTCGCTCGGGGTCTCACGGTCGTACGCCGGACGCGCTCCGCACGCCGACTCTCTTGCCTCTGTGCCGTGAACCTGCTCCCCATGCTCGGCAGGTGCATCGCCGCTCCGAGACCCGCTCTCCACGCCGACTCTCTTGTCGCAGTGGCTCGAACTGATGCCCGCGATCGTCGCTGTGCACCGGGGCCGGAACTCGTTGTTGCCCCATCGCGTTGGCCCGCCGGCTCGAACTCCCTCTCGTGCCCATCGCCTTGGCCCCCGTGGCTCGCATCCGCTTCGGAGGTTGCTGTCGTGCCCCGGGCGGCTGCCGGGCCATCGCCTAAACCTGCTCCCCCGCTCGTCGCTGTGCCGCCAAGGCGTGAACCCTCTGCCGTGCTTATCGTCTGGCTGTCGTGACCCGGGCTCGCCCCCGTGCTGATCGCGTTTCCGTCTCGCAACTTCGGCTCGGAGCCGATCTCGCACTTGCCGTCGCACGCGTTGGGCCGAACCAGCTACTGCGGCCGTCGCCCCGGTGTTCTTGGCCGCGCAGCTACTCAGGGCACCGGACCTTCGCGCCGGCATCGTGGCTCGCAGGTGCCGGACTGCAGGGGCGGGACTCCACGCCTGCTTCGTCCCTAACTCCGTAGCGGCGCTGACCTCACCGCGACTCCGTTTCATCTCCACCCAGTCCGACTATCTGTCGCGACCTCCCCCGTGTCACTCAGGCTGCGCGAGCGACGGGCTGCTCCGTCGCCGGATCTCCAGCCGCTCCCGGCCTCCACCCGGGCACGCACCGGCCGGGCACACTCCCAACCCGATCGACGTGCTCCGGCGCGTCCACCCGAATCACCACTCGCGACTCTCGCGCATCTCCGGTCATGACGGCTCAACCTCGCCGTCTCCTGTCACGGCCCCGCAGTCGCTGCGTCCGCAAACCCTCGGCGGCAGCGCGGCTCCGTCGCTCGCGTGCCTTCAGACATCCGGCTCCACCGAGGGCTTCCGTTCCATCCATCGACCAACTAGGCGAGGTTCTCCGCTCCCGCCCGCCGAGCCGATCTGAACGCGCCGCGCACACGGGTCTTGCCGGCCCCGCAGGTCTTGATCGCAACTCCGCACCACCGAGACCGCGCCTGCCCAAGCCGCCCGGACTCGCTCCGGTGCTGCCGTCGCGGGTGACCGGACGCACTTCCCAGCGCGCCTCGACACGTCTCGGTGGTCCCCGACCGGCTCGCCTCAGCCCGCGCTCGCTGGAACCTGCTCTCCGTCCCGCCGCTCCGCGGATCGCCTGGCGTAAGTGGATCCGACCCCAGTGGACCGCCTCCGGTGGCGCCTCTGCCCTTCATTCGCCGACTGGTGCGCCGGACTGGCTCGGGTGCCGTGCGTCCGCCCGTCCGGGCTGGCCGGATCAGTTCGGACAACACCGGTCGACCCCCACCCGACCGCATCACGAGACCGGTACTCGCCGCGACCCTCACCCTGTCACCTCGCACGAACCCGCCGGTTTCGCCCGGCGGCGGCGTAGCGGCGGAGTCTGCCTCACGCAGCGCGACTCATCGCGGCGCCTCGTCTCTAACTGCTTGAGGCTTCGGATCCGCGCTCTCGTGCACGCACGACCCGCGTCTCTCATCTACAGCCAAGCGCCCGGTCTTGCCCTGGGCCGTGGCCGAGCGGGTGCCCGGGTGCGCCCGCGCAAGGCGGCCGCTGCCACCGATGTCTGACGGTGGACTGCTAGCAGCTCTTCTGCGACTCCCCGCTCGCGTTCCTGGCCGGCTGCCGCGGCCGCTCACTGGTCGGGCTCTGGATCGGTCGGCCGGTCACCTCTCGTGGCGGCATGTTCGCTCGGCTGCCGGTTGATTCGTTCGTGGGCTGGCCGGGCGATCCCGATCTCCGTGGTCGGTTCGTGTAGCCAGTCAGGCGGAGGGAATTACAAGCGTGGCGTTTCACGTGAAACGCCACGCCTCCCCGGTCGGGCACTCGCCGTCGTGGTTTCACGTGGAACACGGCTGTGGACACTCGGCTCCGCGAGTGGAGTTGTCCACAGTTGCGGTCTGTCGGCTCGATTTGGGCTCGGCATCGGGGACAATCGAGCGAGCGCGTTTCACGTGAAACGCGCGGACCGAGGAGTGGGTTTCGTGAGCTTGGACGGCGCCACCGCGATGGTGCGGACTGCGGCGGCGGAGGTGTTCGGGGAGCGGGTGGACCGGGCGGCTGGGTATGTGGAGTTGCTGGCTACTCATGGGGTCGAGCGGGGGCTGATCGGGCCGCGTGAGGTGGAGCGGTTGTGGGAGCGCCACGTGCTGAACTCGGCTGTGATCGGGGAGCAGATTCCCGACGGGGCGCGCGTGGTGGACGTCGGGTCGGGGGCTGGGCTTCCGGGTGTGCCGCTGGCGATCGCTCGACCGGACCTCGCTATCGTTCTCCTCGAACCCATGGCCCGCCGGGTCGACTGGCTGGCCGAGGTCGCCGAGAAGCTGGAACTCCCGATCACCATCGTGCGTGGACGCGCCGAGGAACGGTCTGTGCGTGAGCAGCTGGGTGGCGCAGACGTCGTCACGGCTCGCGCTGTTGCTCCTCTCGCTCGCCTCGCGGGCTGGTGTCTTCCGCTGGTTCGCCCCGAAGGTCGTCTGGTTGCGCTCAAGGGGGCCAGCGCGGGAGAGGAAATCGAGCGGGACCGCGTGGCTGTGCGGAAGGCCGGCGGTGCCGATCCAGAACTCGCCGAGTGCGGGAAGGCAGTGCTCGAGGTCCCCAGCACGGTCGTGATGATCCGCCGCCTGCCATCGAAGCCGTCTCGGCCTCGTGGCAGGCGGAGTTAAGCGTACGAGTGCGGCCGCGACGTTCCACGTGAAACGCCGCGGTCCGAACGCCAACGAGTCGTCTATCAAGAGGAGGTGTCGAGACCGGTGAATCCCCGACCGTCCGACCCTGCGAGCACCGGCCACGACCTGGGCTGGACGCCGATCGCCGAAGAAGCCGTCCGAGCCGCGAGCGTCCTGCACCCGAAGGAGGGCACGCTCCCCCGCCCGCTCCGTCGCCGCGTGCTGACGGTCGCCAACCAGAAGGGCGGCGTCGGCAAGACGACGAGCGCCGTCAACCTCGCTGCCGCCCTCGCTGTGCACGGGCTCAAGACTCTGGTGATCGACCTCGACCCCCAGGGCAACGCCAGCACCGCGCTCGACATCGATCACCGCTCCGGCACGCCGTCGATCTACGAGGTGCTCATCGGCGAGGTGTCGCTCGCCGAGGCGGCCGCCGTCAGCGAGCAGTCGTCGAACCTGTTCTGCGTGCCCGCGACGATCGACCTCGCCGGTGCGGAGATCGAACTCGTCTCCATGGCGAACCGCGAGACGCGACTCAAGGAGGCGCTCTCGTCGGAGATCCTCGACCAGATCGGCGTCGACTACGTCTTCATCGACTGCCCGCCGTCGCTCGGCCTCCTCACCGTCAACGCGATGGTGGCCGCGCAGGAGGTGCTCATCCCGATCCAGTGCGAGTACTACGCGCTGGAAGGTCTCGGGCAGCTGCTGAGCAACATCGAGCTCGTGCAGCAGCACCTCAACCGCGAGCTCCGCGTCTCCACGATCCTGCTGACGATGTACGACGGGCGCACCAAGCTCGCCGACCAGGTCACGAACGAGGTCCGCAACCACTTCGGCGACACTGTCCTGAAGACCGTCATCCCGCGCAGTGTGAAGGTCTCGGAGGCGCCTGGCTACGGTCAGACCGTGCTCTCCTACGACCCCGGTTCACGTGGCGCCATGAGCTACCTCGATGCCGCCAAGGAGATCGCGGAGCGTGGCGCGACCGAAGGAAGGAGCAGTACCGCATGACTGAGCGCAGAGGAGGGCTGGGGCGGGGGCTCGCGGCCCTGATCCCGACCGGGCCGGCCACCACAGCCGGCCCGGTGCCCTCCCCCGTCGAAGGTGGCACGTCCGCGGACAAGGCGGCGCGTGAGGACAAGGGCTGGTTCGCGGCCAACGGTGCGGCGACTCCCGTCAGCGGCGAGGTCGCCGGCGCGGTCTACCGGGAGATCCCGGTCAGCGCCGTCAAGCCGAACCCGAAGCAGCCCCGCCAAGTCTTCGACGAAGATGCGCTCGCCGAACTCGAACACTCCATCCGCGAGTTCGGGCTCATGCAGCCCATCGTCGTCCGCGAACTCGGCGACGGCGAGTACGAGCTCGTCATGGGCGAGCGGCGCCTGCGGGCGTCGCAGCAGGCGGAGCTCGAAGCGATCCCCGCGATCGTCAGGCAGACCGCCGACGAGTCCATGCTCCGCGACGCGCTGCTGGAGAACATCCACCGCGTCCAGCTGAACCCGCTCGAAGAGGCGGCCGCGTACCAGCAGCTGCTCGACGAGTTCGCGGTGACACACGAAGAGCTCGCCAGCCGCATCGGCCGCAGCCGCCCCGTCATCACCAACACGATCCGCCTCCTCAAGCTGCCGCTCGCCGTGCAGCGTCGCGTGGCCGCGGGTGTGCTTTCGGCCGGGCACGCTCGGGCGTTGCTGTCGCTCGAAGATCCGGAGAGCCAGGAAGAGCTGGCGGCCCGGATCGTCGCGGAGGGCATGTCGGTGCGCGCGACCGAGGAAGCCGTCACGCTGAAGAAGAGCGAAAAGCCGGCGAAGCCGAAGCCCGCTCCCCGCAAGCCGATTCAGGCACCGGGTCTGCAAGAGTTGGCCAACCGCCTGTCCGATCGCTTCGACACCCGTGTGAAGGTCGACCTCGGCCGCCGCAAGGGACGCATCGTCCTCGAGTTCGGCTCGGTCGACGATCTCGAACGCATCGTCTCGATCATCGACGCGAACTCGAGCGAAAAAACGGCGAATCAGACAGAGGAAACCGACTAGGGATCACCCAGGGTCGTTTCGTCACGGTGATGATTGCTCACCGGAAGGGCGACCGGCACTCTGGGTGGTCGTCGCGAGCGCGGGAAAAATCGGCGGTCGCGCGGCGCGGAATCCGGGAGAGTTGGCGGAACCAGCTCTCCCGAAGGAGCGTCTCGTGATCCCTCCGCGTCTGGCGCCGTTGCTGAGTCAGTTCGACTTCGCGTGCGAACGACTCGTCGATCGGCTCGGCGGGCCGACGGTCGACAGCGGCGACGGAATTCCCGTCTCCGTCGACCCGATGACCGACGATGAGTTCCGGTGGGAGCCGACGCCCGACTGTTGGTCGGTGCGGCGGCGCTTCGACGGGCCGGGGCCGCGCGCGACGTTCCTCGCCGGCCGCGGCGAGTGGGGCCGAGACTCGGCGCCCCACCCCCACCCGTGGCCGCCGCCCGTCACGACGATCGCGTGGCGGCTGAGCCACCTGAGCGAAATGCTGTTGCTGCGCACCGACCACACGTCAGGCAGCCACACGCTGACCCGCGACGACTACGTCGACACCGGTGACGCCGCAACCGCGCACGCCGCGTTCCAAACTGGCGCGGCTGCGTGGCGGAGGGCTTTGCTGGGCGTCGACGACGCAGCGCTCGACACCGTGGGACTGTGCACCTATCCCCACGGCAGCGACTCGGACGAGCCGTTCCTCGAGGTCGCGTGGTGGGTCAACCAGGAAGTGCTGCACCACGGCGCCGAAATCGCGCTGCTGCGCGACCTCTACCGAGCGCGGTGATCAGCGCGCGACGGCCCGCGCCACGAGATCCGCGAACACCGAGCCGAGCGACTTCCCCGCCGCCTCGACAGCCATCGGCACGGTCGACGTCTCCGTGAGACCCGGCGACAGGTTCACCTCGAGGAAGTGCACCGTGCCGTCGGCGGTGATCACGGCGTCGGTGCGCGAGATGTCGCGCAGGCCGAGCCAGCGGTGCGCCGCCACGGCCAGCTCGCCGACGGCCTTCGCCGCTTCCTCGGAGATGCGTGCCGGCGTGAAGAAATCGGTGAGGCCGGCCGTGTAGCGGGCGGTGTAGTCGTAGACGCCGCTCTCCGGCACGATCTCGACGGCCGGCAGCGCCTCAGCGCCGTGCTCACCCTCGACGACCGTCACGGCCACCTCGACCCCGTCGATGAAGCGTTCAGCCAGCACGGTGTCGCCGTACGCGAAGCAGCCGACCATCGCCGCGGGCAGCTCCGACGCCTCGCGCACGACCTGAGTACCGAGCGCCGAGCCGCCCTGGTCGGGCTTGAGGATCATCGGCAGGCCGAGGCGCTCCACCATCGCGTCGAGCACCGACTGCGCGCCGAGCTCACGGAAAGTGCTGTGGGGCAACACAATCCAGTCCGGCGTCGAGAAACCGGCCTGCTGCACGAACGCCTTCGCGGTCGGCTTGTCCCACGCCCGGCGGCAGCCCATGCTCGAAGTTCCGACGAAGGGCACGTCGAGCATTTCCAGCACCGTTTGCACGGAGCCGTTCTCGCCCTCGCCGCCGTGGAGCGCGACGACGACCGCGTCGGGACGCTGCGTGCGCAGGCGCTCGATCAGCCCGGCATCGGTGTCCCACTCTTCGACCGTGAGTCCCTCGGCGCGCAGCGCGGCCGAAAGCCGGCGGCCCGAACGGAGGGAGACGTCGCGTTCGTGGGAAAGCCCGCCTGCGAGCACGGCAACGGTACGGTCGACCACCGTGGGAACTCCTTAGGTTTTGCTGCGGACCGGTCAGACCGTGTCCGGCGACGGGGTTTCCGGCCCCGAGATGGTGCGTGCCTTCACGCTACCGAAGGTGCGGCTGAGGTCCATTTCGGACTCCAGCACCGCCGCGAGCCGGCGTACGCCTTCGCGGATCCGTTCGGGCGTCGGGTAGCAGTACGACAGGCGCATCTGGCGCGAGCCGTAACCGTCGGCGTAGAAGCCGGTGCCCGACGCGTACGCCACGCGCGCGGTGACCGCACGCGGCAACATCGCTTTGGTGTCAACACCTTCCGGCACCGTGACCCACACGTAGAAGCCGCCTTCGGGCATCGTCCACGAGCAGCCCGGCGGCAGGTACTGGTTCAGGGCCGAGATCATCGCGTCGCGGCGCTCGCGGTAGTTCTCGCGGAACTTCTTGACCTGGCCCTTCCAATCGTGCGTCGCGAGGTAACGCGAGACGATCATCTGGTTGAACGTGGGAGGGCACAGCGTCGCGGATTCCGCTGCCAGCACAAGCTTTTCGCGCACGGCGTGCGGTGCGAGCACCCAGCCGACGCGCAGGCCGGAGGCGAACGTCTTCGAGAACGAACCGAGGTACACGACGTTGTCGGGATCGAGCGAGCGCAGCGCCGGGTAGGTCTGGCCGTCGAAGCCGAGCAAGCCGTACGGGTTGTCCTCGACGATCAGCACGCCGTGCTCACGGCAGATCTCCACGATCTCCACGCGGCGATCCACGGCGAGCGTGACGCCGGCCGGGTTGTGGAAATTCGGGATGGTGTAAAGGAACTTGACGCGCCGGCCCGTCTTCTCGGCCTGCCGAAGCGCCTCACGAAGGCCTTCGGGCACCAGGCCCTGATCGTCCATTGCGACGTGCACGACGTTGGCCTGGTACGCCGCGAACGAGCCGAGCGCGCCGACGTACGAAGGGCCTTCGGCGATCACGATGTCACCGGGGTCGCAGAAGAGGCGAGTGACCATGTCGAGGCCCATCTGCGAACCGACGGTGACCACGACGTCGTCCGGGTGCGCCTTGATGCCTTCGAGGGCCATGATTTCGCAGATCTGGTCACGCAGCGTGGGAATGCCGTGGGCCGACCCGTACTGCAGCGCCACCAGACCCTCGTCGGCGATGATCTCCGCCACCTGCGCCGACAGCGTGTCCAGCGGCAGCGCGGCGAGGTTCGGCATGCCGCCGGCCAGTGACACGACCTCGGGCCGGCTCGCCACCGCGAAGAGGGCCCGGATCTCCGAAGCGGTCATCCCGGCGGTGCGCGCTGCGTACCGGTCGAGGTGAGGGTCGAGATTGTGGCGGCCGGCTTGCGGCTTGACGGGGCGGTTCTCGGTCATCGACACACCTGAGGGCTCGGTGGTACCTGCGGGTAGATCCATCGAGTGTAACCAGGGCCTCTTCCTGGTCCCCGCTCTTCCGGCGCTCATCACATCGTCCTATTCTTCGAGTGGCTCTTCCGGTGGTTCCTGCGCTCTTGCGGGGAGCGGATGCCGGTCGTGAGGGATTCGGGGAGGTTTCAGGTGTCGCGTCGCGTGGTGGGCGTCACACTCGACAACCTCGAAGACCTGCCCAAGAGCTGTCGCCGGTGCGTCTACTGGGAGCTGGCGCCGCACCTCAAGGCCCAGGCCGAGGAATTCGGCTCGACCGAGGTCGAGAAGGAAGCGTGGGTCTCCAGCGTGCTGCTGGAGTGGGGCTCCTGCGGCCGCATCGTCTACAGCGACACCCTGCCGGTCGGTTTCGTGCTGTACGCGCCGCCGAACGCCGTGCCGCGCTCCCTGGCCTTCCCCACGTCGCCGCCCAGCGCCGACGCCGTGCTGCTCACCGCGTTCCAGATCCTGCCGGAGTTCCGCGGCGGCGGCCTCGGCCGGATGCTCGTGCAGGCCGTGGCGAAGGACCTCACCAAACGCGGCGTCCGCGCCATCGAGGCGTTCGGTGACGCCGTACCCGACGAGGTCGACCCGATGGGCCAGCACACGTGCGTGCTGCCGGCGGGTTTCCTGCAGAGCGTCGGCTTCAAGACGGTTCGGCCGCACTCGAAGTGGCCGCGGCTGCGGCTGGAGCTGCGTTCGGCGATCACCTGGAAGGAAGACGTCGAGGCGGCGTTGGAGCGGCTGCTCGGGCAGGTGACGATCACGACCGCGGAGCCGAGTCTCGGGCGGGCTTGATCAGCTGCTCTCGAGCTGCTGCATGAGCTTGGTGAGGCTGTCGCGCCAGTAGGCCTTGAAGGAATTGGCCGTCTCTTCATCGACGATGCGCTCGTGTGCCAAGGCGATCTGGGTCTTCGTGCCTTTGTCGACAAATCCGATGTTGACGCGCGTGGCTCCGTCACTCCAGTCGAACCGCGCCGACTTGTTCGGCTGCGTCGTTCTGGTGGCGAGCCGATCGCCGTCGAGCCACTGTGCCCTCGTGGCCGGCTCGATCACGGCTCGGTAGACGTCCTCGACACTCGCCTCAATCGTCCGGCTCGCACTCACCGTGAAGCGCCCGTCCCGACCCCCGTTGCGCGGCCGCAACCCCCGGGACCGCTCGTACTCGACGGTCACTGTCTGTGCCCACCAAGTGCCCATCCGATGCTCCTCGATGAGCCGACTGACGATGTCCCCGTGGCTCTGACCACGCGCTCCCCACGCGTCGAGCAGCTCACCCCACTCGCCGAATCCTCGCCCGGTTGCCGTACGCACCGCATCGTCCGAGGTCAACTTCGTGCCACCCATGGCAGCCCTCCTTGTCTCGTCACCCGGAACGTCGCCACCGACCCCGCCCCTTCGACACACCCCCCGAAAGATCTTCGCGACCTCCGCCTACCACGGTCTTACCCAGCCCGAAATACCCGATTCTCCCAGCTGTGCACAACTGTGGAAGAAACCCCGAGTTATCCACAGATCCCTGATAGACGCCGTGGAAAACCTGTGGATGAGTAGACTGGATCTGGGGACGCCCCCCGAGGAGGGCGGGGGCTGCCCCAAGGTGTGGTGTGTCCGCGGCGGGGCGGGCGCAATGGGTTGTGGCGGTCGGCGGGGGCGGCCGAAACGGTTGCGCGGCTCCGGTTGCAGGGTTGGCGGTGGACTACTCCACCTGGGTCGGCCCGTGCACCGCTTGGGGTGAGGTTCGGGCCGCGGTTGTGCACAGGGCGCCAGCGGTGGGTGGTGCGTCGGGCGGTGGGTGCGGCTGGTTGTGGGGAATGTGGATGACTACCCAGAGTGGTTGTGGGTAAGTCCATCGGAGGTGCCGCGGCTGGGTCCGGGTTGGGCCGGGTGCGAGGCTGCGGTGAGGGTGGGTTCGGCCGGGTTGGGTGTGGTGGGTCGAGCTCGGGATCAGCGAAGGGCTTCAGGTGGGGCGAGCGCCTTGGCCGGAGTGGTAGTGGATCAGCGCTCGGAGCCGGCGGGCTGACACCGGTCCCGGATGACCTGGCTTCGGCACCCCGGTCGAAGGCCTACAGTCGGCGCACTCAACCGGGCTTCCCAGCGGCGGTGTCATCCGAAGCGCCATAGTGCGGCGCCAACCGACGCCCCCAGCACGGCACCGACCAGGTCTGCCGACGGGACATCGACCGGGTCTGCCAACGGGACACCGACCAGACCTGCCAACGGGGCGCTAACCAGGTGTCCACTGGCGCCGTCAACCAGACCGCCCAGCGGCCGTGCCATCCAGAGCGCCAAACGGCGGCGCCAACCAACGCCCCAACGGGGCGTCAACCAGGACTCCAACGGCGACGTCAACCAGACCGTGCCTGACGGCGGCGTTAGCCAAGGCGCCGGACGGCGGTACCAGTGCGGGGCTGCCAACGGCGCCGACGCGTTCTGATGCCGGACCCCTCGTGGCCTCGAGCTGGAGTGATCAACTGCGGCGCGCTGAGTTGGTGACCAGCGAGCGACGGCTGGCCGCGGAAGGCGTGCCGCGACGAACCTGGGAGCCGGGTCTTGCGGCCAGGCCTCAGCATGCAGTGCACATCGACCGGTAGATCGGCCTTGGCGCCACCGACCAGCGAGGTCTGCTTGGTGGGGTTCGACGGCTGGTGGTCAGGACTCGGCTCGCGTTTCTCCGCGCCGGTCGGCGGAGACTGGCCTCGACGACAGGTCCGGCAGCGGACGGGTCTGTGTTCGGTGCCGGCTGAACAGTGAGGATCGCTCAAGGGCTGGCGAACAGAAGCCGGTTCCAGCGACCGGCTGCTAAACGGGAATCAGTCCGATGCCGCGGCTTGCGCCTGGGCGCGGACGCGAGTGGGTAGTTCCTGGCGGCGGCGTCGGCGCTGCTGAGCTGCAGCGCAGTCCGGAGCCAGTCTGGAGCAGCGGCCTGATTCCGGAGATCGGTGGGATTGCACGGCGATCGGGTGCCCAGTCTGTAGCGATCGCGGCCGGCGCCGTGGTCGGAGCAAGAGCCGCGCGGCTGGCTGCGGAAATCGATAGGGCTCAGTCATCGGAGGTCGTGGCCGGTGGTTGGTGGGCCAGTGTGGAGTCCGGAGAGCTTGACCCGGTGGCCGCTGATCGGGCGACGATCAACGGCCGGTGGCCAGAGCTCGGCATGGCGGTCGAGTCCTCGGCAATTCGTGGCGGGTCACCAGGAGGTCGCGGCAACGGCGAGAAGACGTGAGGCGAAGGCGGAACTACCGAGGCGAAGGCGGAACTACCGAGGCGAAGGCGGAACTACCGAGGCGAAGGCGAAACAGGCAGGGCGAAGGCGAAACAGGCAGGGCGAAGGCGAAACAGGCGGCGCGAAGGCGAAACTACTGCCGCGAAAGCGAAACAAGCGAGGCGAAAGCCAAAAGACGTGAGCCGGGCCTCGGGAAAGAGGGCCCGGCTCAGCCGAGAAGATGCGAGGTCAAGAAGCAGGGCAGAAAAGCTCTACTCAGCCTTGGCCAGCTCGTGCGCCAAGACGTCCGCGAAGGTGAAGGTGCCCGTGGGTTGGTCGCCTTCGCCGAGGAGGTAGAGGCGCTTGACGGCGATGAGGATGCCCTCGGCGACGATGTCGCGGAAGGCGGGGTCGGCGAGTTTGCGGCTGTCGTCCGGGTTGGTGAGGTAGCCGATCTCGACGCGGACGGCGGGGCAGCGCGTGCGGGTGAAGATTTCCCACGTCTTGTAGTGGGTGCGGCAGTCCCTCAAGCCGGTGCGGGCGACGACTTCGCGCTGGATGAAGCCGGCGAGGAGTTCGCCGACCGTGGAGGTCGTGCCGTTGCCGGTGCCGAAGTGGAAGCTGGCGATGCCCTGGGCGCGGGGGCTGGGGTTGCTGTCGCTGTGGAGCGAGAGGAACAGGTCGGCGCCGGCGTCGTTGGCGAAGCGGGCGCGTTCGAAGTCGGTGGGGCTGTGGTTGGGGCCGCGCGAGATCAAAGCTTCCATGCCGGTGGCCTGCATGCGGCCTTCGAGCCGCCGCGCGAGGTCCCAGGCGATGTCGGCTTCGCGCAGGCCGCCGGCGACCACGCCGAGGTCTTCGCCGCCGTGGCCGGGGTCGATGACGATGCGCTTGCCGCGCAGGCGCGGGCCGGCCTGGCGGACCTGCTCCTGTTCGCGCAGGAACACGGGGCGGCCGCCGCGGGCGCGGGGCGAGGAGAGGCGGTGCAGCTCGCGGATGGTGGCCGGGCCGCAGATGCCGTCGGGCTCCAGGCGCATGTCGCGCTGGAAGGTGCGCAGGGCGCGTTCGGTCTGGGGGCCGAAGTAGCCGTCGGGGCGGCCGGCGTCGAAGCCGAGCTCGGTGAGGCGCTCCTGCAGCGCGAAGACGTCGTCGCCCTGCACGGGCGAGGACAGCATGTACTGCAGCGGACGGCTCCCCAGGTGGAAGCTCGCGCCCTTCATCGCCTGGAACGTGGCGGGGCCGACCACCCCGTCGGTGATCAGCCCACGACGCTGCTGGAAGGCCCGTACGGCGTGCTCGACGGCGGCGTCGAAGGTGCCGTACTGCTCGGTCCCCGCCACCGGCGGGAGCAGGTCCATCCCGGCAAGGATCGACCTGATCTCGGCGACGTCCGGACCGGCGTCACCGCGGCGGAGTACCCGCATGCACTCCTCGCTCTTCCTAGGGCACCGAAACCAGCTCGATGCGAAAACAGAAAACCTGTGTGGGTGTAAGCCCAGGGCACCTATTGTGCCCTGTGAACTCTCGGTGAGCGCGCAGGCCCGGTCGGTGTGCCCCGGGAGTGCGCAAGCCGCCACTGGTCGGACACGCCCATGCACCTGCGTGATCATGGCCACGGACACTTCGCCCGAACGTGCGAGAACCCGGGCCCGCGAGGCGTTCCCGCAGGCCCGGGTTCTCAGCAGCTGGACAGCGCCGGCTCGATCAGAGGACGTCCTTCAGGTCGGACAGCAGAGCCGCCTTCGGCTTCGCGCCGACGATCTGCTTCACCGGCTTGCCACCCTGGAACAGGATCAGGGTGGGGATCGACATCACCTGGTAGTCACGCGCCGTGTTCGGGTTCTCGTCGATGTCGAGCTTCGCCACGGTCAGCTTCTCGCCGTTCTCGGCCGCGATCTCCTCGAGCACCGGGGCGACCATCTTACAAGGCCCGCACCAGGTCGCCCAGAAGTCGACCAGGACCGGCTTCTCGCTGGTCAGGACGTCGTCCACGAACGACTTGTCAGTCACCTTGACGGTGTTGTTGCCCATGGTTTCTCCTTCGGGTGGTCGGTATCGGAAAGTCAGTGGGTGCCGGCGCCGTAGCCGCCGCCGACCAGCTCGGACGCCTCGTGGGCGTTCTCGTCGCCGTGCTCCGCCAGCCATCGTTCCGCGTCGATGGCCGCGCTGCACCCGGAACCCGCCGCCGTGATGGCCTGACGGTAGGTGCGGTCCACGAGGTCACCGGCCGCGAAGACGCCCGGCACGTTCGTGTAGGACGTGCGCCCCTGCGTCACCACGTAGCCGTCCTCGTCGACGTCGACCTGGCCGCGCACGAGAGCACTGCGCGGGTCGTGGCCGATCGCGACGAAGAAACCGGTGACGTCCAGCGTCTTCTCGTCGCCGGTCTTGGTGTCCGTGACCTTCAGGCCCTGGACCTTGCCGTCGCCTTCCACCCCGGTGATCTGGGAGTTCAGCTGCCACTTGATCTTGTCGTTCGCGCGGGCGCGCTCGAGCATGATCTTGGAGGCGCGGAACTCGTCACGGCGGTGCACGATCGTGACGGACTTGGCGAACTTCGTCAGGAAGGTCGCCTCCTCCATCGCGGAGTCACCACCGCCGGCCACGGCGATGTCGTGGTCGCGGAAGAAGAAGCCGTCACACGTCGCACAGGCCGACACACCGCGGCCCAGCAGGTCCTGCTCACCGGGCACGTTCAGGTAGCGCGCCGCAGCGCCCATCGCCAGGATGACCGCGCGCGCGGCGTACCGCTTGCCGTTCGCGACCACGTACTTGACGTCGCCCGTCAGCTCCAGCGACTCGACGTCCTCCGCGCGCAGCTCGGCGCCGAAGCGCTCGGCCTGCTTGCGCATCTCTTCCATCAGGTCCGGGCCCTGGATACCGTCTCGGAAGCCGGGGAAGTTCTCGACCTCCGTGGTCGTCATCAGCGCACCACCGAACTGCGTGCCCTCGAACACCAACGGTTCGAGCTGCGCGCGCGCCGCGTAGACCGCGGCCGTGTAACCGGCGGGACCCGACCCGACGATGATCAGGTTCCTGATTTCCTCGGCAGCCACCCGTGAACCTCCGCTCGTAGTGACCTGTGCACTGGTCTCAACACGATGGTAGGTGGCGGTGTTCCCGACGGTGACGGCCGCTACTCACCCGTCCCGACCAGCGGTTATTTCTTGCCGACGACCTTGTCGAACAGCACGTTGGCGTGACCCGGGCCGCAGTCGGCCCCGAAGGCCACCAGCCGGAACTGCGCGAGCTGACCCGTCGTGTAGATGACGAGCACGCCGGGCTTGCCGTCGACGGTCACCGGCCGGATGCCCTCCGGCCGCACGTCCGGGTCCAGACCGGCCGCGCCGACGCACGCGTCGAGGTGCTGCTCGTCCTGGAGCGGGCCGAAGTCGCGGACGCCCATCGCCCCGCCCAGCAGCGCTTCCGCCCCGCTGCCGTCGCCGCCCACAGACGGTCCCGCCGGTGCCGGAGCGGCCACGCCGGTGCCGGTTTCCTGGGTAGTGCCGGGCACCGTCACGGCGATCGCGACGATCGCCGCCGCGGCCGCCGTCAGGATCCCCGCGCCCCAGCCGAGCCGCTTGTTCCGCCGCCGCCGTGCTGCCGCGAGGTCCACCACGGGCGCCACGCCGGGCTCAGGCGAGGCCGGAACCGGTGCCGACCCCGCTGCCGGAAAGGAGGCGGCCTGCCGGGACGCGGCCTCCGCGGCCAGCGCCTGGTCGATCCGCGCGGCGAACTCGGCCGGCATCGGCGGCGCCGGCTCGTCCGCCAGCGCGGCCAGGTCGGCCGTGGTCGCCTCGAGGGCTTCGATGATCGCGCGTGCTTCGGGGTCGGCCTGGACCCGCGGCCACAGCCGCGCCGCCTCGTGTTCGTCCAGCACCCCGGCGTGGAGGTCGGCCAGCACGTCGACAGACCAAGGCGGACCGACGGTCCCGCCGACCCCCCGACTCTCGTCCGTCATCGTGCCTCCCCGTTCCCCGGCGAGCGGTCGGCTCGCCCGGCACTCCGGGACCCGTCCGAAGTGGCGCTCCTGCGTTTGCTTTCGTGAGTTGGGACGTTCGCATTCGCATCCGGGTTCCGCAGGTGCCCCAGAACCTTCGCGAGTTTGCCTCTTCCTCGCGCGCAGCGGCTCTTGACCGTGCCCTCCGCGATGCCGAGCAGCTTCGCCGTCTCGGCCACGGAGTAGCCCTCGACGTCGACGAGCAGGATCGGCGCGCGCTGCTCCTCGGGCAGCTGCTCCAGCGCCTCGCGCACGAGCAGGCTCGTCTCCCTCTCGGACATCGAGTCGCGCGGCGAGGCCGGCTCGTTGAAGCCGGCCTCAGGCAGGGGAACGGTGGGGCGCGCCTGCTTGCGGCGGATGCGGTCGAGGCACGCGTTGACGACGATGCGGTGCAGCCACGTCGTCACCTGCGACTCGGCGCGGAAGTTGCCCGCCGCGCGGAAGGCCGAGATGAACGCCTCCTGCAACGCGTCGGCGGCTTCTTCCGGATCACGCAGCGTGCGCAGGGCCACGGCCCACAGCCGATCCCGGTGCCGCCGGACGAGTTCGCTGAACGCATGCGGGTCTCCGGCGGCGTGCGCCGCTATGAGATCCGCGTCCGTGGGAGCTGCAGCCGTCACCCGGCAGAGCCTACTGAGTGGGAGATGTCGCTCACCCCGCAGGCAGGAAGCTCACGTCTCCGATCTCGCTGATGAAGCCGCCGTCGCTGTCGTCGCCCAGCTGGGTGATCCACACGACGAAGTACTGGCTCTCCGTCGGCGTCTCGAGGTTGATCGTCGTGTCGGTGCCGTTGAGGTCACCGGTGCCGACCACCTTGGTGTCGTCCAGCTTCGGGTTCTTGCTGTCGGCCGAGCGGATCTCGATCTTCGTGCCGGGGCTGTCGGCCGCGATCTTCACCTGCGCGAGCTTCACCGGGTCGTCGAACTGCACCACGAACCCGACGCCGGGCTTCAGTGCGGGCAGCTGCTGCTGGTACTGGTCGGTGCGCCAGACCGTGCCCGGGTCGCCGTCGATCGTGTTCTTCACCCGGCTGGAGTTGTCGCCCGAGCCCTTGGGGTTGTAGATCGTGGCCGCCTTCGGCTCCACGGCCTGGCCGAGCTTCGGCGCGGCCGGCGACGACGGCGGGGGCGCCGCCGAGTTCGCGGGCGGCGGGGCGGTCGAGGTGGGAGTGGCCGCGACGTTGATCGTCGGGCCGCTCGCCTTGGAGTCGCCCTGGAACAGGTTGATCAGCATCAACCCGCCCCACGCCAGGATCAGCACGGTGGCGACGACCAGCACGGTCACGCCGAACGCCAGCTTCCGCCGCCGCGCGACGTCCTTCACCGGCTTCTTCGTGGTCCAGATCGTGCCGTCGGCCTCGGCCGTGGCGTCCTCGCCGACGGCCTTGATCAGCTGCGTGCGCTCCTCGGCCTCGGCGGCCTGGTCGAGCACGCGCAGGATGGCCGAGCTCGTGCGGATGCCGCCGTTGCCACCGTCCTCGATCGTGCGCACGGCCAGCGACGAAAGCTCGGGCGGCACGGCCGGGACCAGCGTCCGTGGCGGCACGACCTGACCCTGGGGGGTCAGCGGCGCCGCGGGGATCGCGGGCGGCCCGCCCGGCAGCGCCCAGCGTCCGGTGAGCAGGAGGTAAAGGACGGCGCCGAGGGCCTTCACGTCGTCGCGCAGCGTCGCGTCCGGCAGCGGGCCGGGGAACGCCAGCTTCAACGCGCCGTTGGGCGTCAGGCGCAGCCGCTGGGGGTGGTCCAGACCGAGGACCAGGCCGTTCTGGTGCGCGTGCTCCACCGCTTCGGCGAGGGCCTGCACCATCCGCGCGGCCGCGGCGGGCGCCACCGGCCGCTGCGCGACCAGGTCCACCAGATCGCTGCCCTTGGTCCATTCCGCGACGACGACGCCGAGAAGTCCCTCGTTCGAGGTCACGCCACTGCCGAGGCTGAGCACGTCGAGCACCCGCGCGACCCCGCCGTGGCCGAACTTCGACGCGTGCGCCGCGCGCTCCAGCGTTCGCCGGGCCAGCCTCGCGGCCTCCGGATCCGCCGGATCACCGACCAGCAGCGTCAGCGCGACATCACGCTTGAGCTGCCCATCGCGTGCCCGCCACAGGTGCGCGGCGGCTCGTTCGTCCACCCCGAACTGCGCGAGCAGGCGGTACCGGCCGTCGCCGACGACCCGGCCCGGGGCCAGCGAACCGCCCTGGGCACGGATGCCCGCACGGTTGGCCTCCCCTGCCTGTTCGCTCCGTCTCGTGTCCACCGCTTCTCTCCCGCGTCGCGCTCCCGCACCGAGGGTACCCGGATCAGGTCTGGAGGAAGCGTCGTCAGTCGTGAATCAATCGTTACCCGCGCTTGATCAATCGGGTGATCCTGGACGTGGCCGGCCTCAGCTCTTCCACCTTCAGGGCCATGAGCACGCCGAACGAGACGCCGATGCCGACGATGCCCTGCAGGAAGAGCTTGATCCAGGCCTGCAAAGTCGGGCCGAGAGAAGACGGCACGATCAGGCCCGCGACGTACGCGGCGGCCACGCCGAGCACGCACGCGACGACGGTGAACAGGATCACCCCGATGATGCGCTTGCTGCGCAGGTTGCCCAGCGTGACCCACAGCCAGACCTGGCCGAGCACCGCGCCGACCACGTACGTGAGCGCGTTGACCATCATCACGCCCAGCACCACGTTGTTGGGCGACAGGACCACGGGGCACAGGTACAGCAGCGGCACCTTGACCAGGGTCATCACGATCATGATCAAGGTCGGCGTGCGTGCGTCCTTCATCGCGTAGAACACGCGCATCTGGAGCATGACCAGCGCGTACGGCAGCAGCGCGAACGACGAGACCGCCAGCGCCTCGCCGAGCCGGGTGGCCCCTTCCAGCGATCCCTTGCCGAACGTGAACAGGGCGACACCGATGGAGGAGCCGACGATCGTCATCACCGCCGAGATCGGCAGCAGCGTGACGGTGGAGATCCGCGATGCGTAGGACAGGTCGCTGATCAGCTTTTTGTTGTCGCCGTCGGCTGCGGCGCGGCTCATCCGCGGCATGATCGCGGTGAGCAGGGAGACGCCGATGACGCCGTAGGGCAGCTGGAACAGCAACCACGCGTTCGTGTAGGCGGTGACACCGCCGGGCGCGCCGTTGGTGAGCACGCGGGTGGTGATCGTGTAGCCGATCTGGCTCACGCCGACGTACCCGATGACCCACAGGGCCAGCCCGCCGAACTCCTTCATCCGCTTGTCGATGCCCCACCGCCACTTGGGCCGGAAGCCCGAGCGCAGCAGGGGCGGGACGAGGATGATCGCCTGCGCGACGATGCCGCCGGTCACGCCGAGACCCAGGGTGAGCACCTTGGGGTCGGTGATCGACGGGTGGTCCGTGTCGATCGAGCCGGGCATCACCCACACGACCAGGATCGTGAAGATGACCACCAGGTTGTTGATCACCGGCGCCCAAGCGGTCGGGCCGAAGATCTGCTTGGCGTTGAGCATCGCCGAGAGCAGCGCGAACACGCCGTAGAAGAAGATCTCGGGCAGCAGCAGGTAGGCGAAGGCCGTGGTCAGGCCGGCGCTGGCCTGACCTGAGGAATCGACGTACAGCGAGGTGAAGGCCGGCGCGGCGATCACCGCGATGAGCGTGCCCGCCAGGAGCAGGGTCAGCCCCACCGTCAGCAGCCGCTGGGCGTACGCCGCGCCGTGGTCCGGATCATCTTGCGAGCGCACCAGCAGCGGCACCACGACACTCGTGAGCACACCGCCGATGAGCAGCTCGAAGATGATGTTCGGCATCGTGTTGGCGACGTTGAACGAGTCGTTGGCGATGCCCGTGCCGATCGCCGCCGCCAGCAGCAGCTTCCACAGGAAGCCGGTGATGCGGGAGATCAGCGACGCGATCGCCATCCGGCCGCTGGCCTTCGCGATCGACGGCGCCTTCGCCGGAGTGGCCGGCTGCTCACCGGTGGAGCCCGGTTCGGTGGGCCGGACCAGTGGCGCGTCGCCGATCCGCGGCATGACCTGGGTGGCCAGTGCGTCGTACGGGCGCATCGAGTCGGGGTCGGCCACGGGCCAGCGCGACGCCGCCATGGGGACGCCGGCGGTGCGCGGGATGAAGCGGGTGGCCTCCGGGTCGCGCAGCGCCTCTTCCTGCCACGGCCGGATCGGCGCGCCTGGACGCGGGCCGCGGCCGCGGTGCGGCGCGGGGGCCGGGGGCAGCGGCTGGGGCCCGGAGACGGGTCCCGAAGGCGGCAGCGGCTGCGGGCCGGAAGGTGGGCCCGAGGGCTGCGGCAGAGGTACGGACGGCGGTGGTCCGGCGGGCGCGGGTGGTCCGGACGGCTGCGGCAGAGGTTGCCGGCCCGACGGCGGGGGCGGCGGCAAGGGCTGCCGTCGTGTGGGCGGCGGGGTCGCCTGCGCGCGGGACGCCTGACGCGGCTGTCCCTGCTGCGGCGGCGGAGGTACGCGGCGCTTCGGCCGGTCCGCGCGCTCGTCGGGCGCCGGGAGGCGCTCTTCGGCGGGGACCGGCAGGTGGCGCGTGCGCCCGTTCGCCGGCGGTGGCTGGCGACGCTCGGGCGGCACCTGGCCCTGGGGCGGCGGCTGGCGTCGGCCTTCACGGGCGGCGCGGCGCGGCTGCTCGGTGCGTTCGCCGCGACGAGGAGGCGCGCCCTCGCGCCGAGGACGACTCGCACGCTCGGGTGGTAAGCCCGGCTCTCTGTCCAACGCGCGCCCAATCCTCGGTGCCAGGGTCCCTGCCATTGTGGCAGCGGTCGACCCAGGGTAATCGGGAACGGCCTCCGATACCCGGTCCCCCGAGGACTCAGCGCGATTCGGCCCTGGCGGCCCGGCCTTCCTTGACCCGCCGGTAGATCCGCCGCGACGCCAGGAGGAGCAGGGCACAACCAGCGACGACGGTGATGATGATCGTGATCGGGCCGTACTCCGTCGAGGTCAGCTCGAAGCGCGCCGTGCTGCCGAGCTGCGTGCCCGCCGGGGTGGTCAAGGACACATCGACGCTGAGGCGCCCGGCGCGCAGGGCCTCGATCTGCAGCAGCTCGTTCTTGCCGCCCTTGGCCGGGAAGAACCAGTTCTGCACCTGCTCGGGGCGGATGCCGACCTCGTTCTTCAGCGCGATCTGCGCAGTGATGCCCACCGGGAGGTCGTTGCTCACGAACACGGGCAATGGCGACGAACCGGACGCAAGCGCGATCGTCTGCTTCGGTTGCTCGACCGTCACCTGATCGCGGATCGCGGCGAGCTCGGCGTCGGCGTTCGCGCCGGCCGTGCCGGCCGAAGGTGTGCGGTAGGCCGTGGACGCGCCGCGCACGAGGGCGTCGCGTACCGGCGCGACGATGGCCTCCGGCGGCACGCGACGGGTGGTGTCCATCCGCATGGCCGAGAGCAGGCCGGCGGCCTGGCCGTCGAGGTCCGTCAGCGCGTCGGCGACGTCGCCGCCCCCCGACAGCGGCTGGTCGTGGGTGCCGGCCGCGAACGACGCCGTGCCCGAAGCGTCCTGGTCCAGCAGGTCGGGCAGCGGCGTGCCGCCCGCGACGCCGCCGGGACCGAGGAGCTGGCCCACGTTCTGGAGGAACGCGGTGAGCTCGCCCACCGGCACGTCCCAGCGCCGCGGCGGCGCGACGAGCAGCTGAGTGCCCGGCTCGATGCCGGTGCGGCCGAGGCCGGCTTCGAACGCGATGGCGGCGAGGCCGTTCTGGCTCGCGATCGCGGGCTGCGTCGCGGCGCCGACGGTGGTCGGGTTCTGCGGGTTGGGCACGGAACTCGTCATGGCGCCGGCGATGACGCTGTCGATCGGCTGGGCGCGCAGGCCGCCGGGCAGTGAGACGGGGCCGCTGACGGGCGTGTCGGCCTGCAGTTTGGACCCGTCGGTGAGCACGGTGTGCACACCGGCTGCCGACATCGCGGTGAGCGCCTGGTCGTCGGGCGTGCCGTCGGGCCAGAGCACGCCTTGGCGCGGCTGCGTGTGCAGGAGGTCGCGGATGGTCGCCTCGCCGCTGAGGGCCGTGCTCAGCAGGCCGGTGTCGGGCGTGCCGGTGGCGGAGCGGACCTTGCCCAGCGTGGTGAGGTCGGCGTCGGCGAAGGGCAGGGCGATCACGCAGTGGCCGTTGACGAGCGTGCGCAGCTGCGCCAGCCAGTCCTGCGCCAGCTGCGAGCCCTTGCCGGGCGCGCCGGCGACGACATAGCCGCCGGTCATCGCGTTGACGGTGCGCAGCAGGTCGGGGTCGACGGCGAAACACAGGGAGTCGCCGACCGCCGGGTCGGCCTGCTGGGCCGCGCGGGCCGCCGCGACGAGGGAGTGCAGCCGTCCGTTGGGGCTCAGCTCGGCCGCGAGGGTGTCGTCGGTGAGGCTGAGCTGGCCACCGTAGGGGAACGACAGCACGTGCGGGGCGCTGTCGGTGATGGGCCACAGCACGCTGACGTCGGCGTGCTTGCCCGGCGACGACGGCTTCCCGGGCGCGGACAGCACCGGCATGAGCAGGCTCACGGCCGCGAGCCGCGCGGGGCCGCCGAACTCCGGCGTGCCGTTGACGTTGACCAGCATCGGGTACACGCCGGGACGGCCGAGCTCGCCACCGCGCAGGCCGTTGAGCGGCACGCTGACGTCGAGGTGGGCGCTCTGCCCCGGCTCCAGTGTCTCGGTGAGCGTGGTGAAGTCGGTGAGCGGGCTGTCCTGGATCGGCTCGCCGGCCAGCACGTCCTTCAACTCACGGTCGCCGGTCAGGCGCTCGCCGACCTGCAGCCGCACCTGCGGGCGGGAGATGCGGCGGTCGCCGATGTTCGTCACGGTGCCGGACACGGTCAGCGTCTTCGCGGAGGTGGTGATCACGCGCGGGTTGAGCTGGTCGAGGTCGAGCCGCAGGCGCGGGGGCTCGGGGCTGGCGGCGTCCTGGGCCTGCGCGGGCGCGCCGAGGAGGGCGGCTGCTGCGAAGACCAGCAGGGACAGGAAGAAGGCGGCGGGCCGCTTCACTCGGGTGCTCCCTCTCAGGCGCGCTCGTCGTGCGCGAAAAGTTCTTTGGCCTTGCGGACCAGCTTGCGCTCGTCCGCGTAGGCCAGCGTCGTCTCCAGCTCGGCCAGCGGCACCCACGCGACCTCGGTGACCTCGACGTCCTCGTCGGAGAGCTCGCCACCCGTCGACTCGAGCAGGAAGTGGTGCACGGTCTTGTGCACGCGGCGTCGTTCGGCCACGAACCAGTAGTCGATGGTGCCCAGCGGACGCAGGACCTGCGCGGAGATGCCCGTCTCTTCCTTCACCTCGCGCACCGCCGTCTGCTCCACCGTCTCACCGTCCTCGATGTGGCCCTTCGGCAACGACCAGAGCAGTCTGCCGTGCCGGTCGAGGCGGCCGATCAGCACCGCGTGTTCCCGCCCGGCGTCGACGACCAGTCCGCCGGCCGACGTCTCGTCGACCGTGGTCAGGCGCCTGCCTCGCTGCCGCCTGCGCCGGCGGCGCGGCTTCGGCGCTCCGGCGCGGCCGGCAGATCCAGGCATGCTGCGATGCTAGAGCAAACGGTTGCCCAGGTACGCTGGCTCTCCGTGTCCGTGTCCGACGGCGTCCGTAGTAGTGGACGTCACTTCCCGTTGTCAGCTAATGGTGGGATGAAGTGAACAACCTGGTCGCCCAGCAGAACGCGGTGACGGAACTGATGCGAGTGTCCCCCCTGGCCGACGAGCTGGCGGAGCGGTTCGCGCGAGCCGGCCACAGTCTCTACCTGGTCGGTGGCAGCGTGCGCGACGCGCTGCTCGGCCGGCTCTCGAGCGACCTCGACTTCACCACCGACGCGAGGCCGGACCGCGTGCTGCAGATCGTGAGCGACTGGGGCGACGCCGTGTGGGACGTCGGCATCGCCTTCGGCACGGTCGGGGTCACCAAGAAGGGCACCACCCTCGAGATCACCACGTTCCGCGCCGACAGCTACGACCGGGTCGGGCGCAACCCCGAGGTCACCTTCGGCGACACCATCGAGGGCGACCTGCTGCGCCGCGACTTCACGGTCAACGCGATGGCGATCGACCTGGTCACGAAGACGTTCATCGATCCCCACGACGGCATGGACGCGCTGCGGCTGAAGGTGCTCGACACCCCGGCGACGCCGCAGGAGTCGTTCGCTGACGACCCGCTGCGCATGCTGCGCGCCGCCCGGTTCTCCGCGCAGCTCGGCTTCACCGCCGCGCCGCGCGTGGTCGAGGCGATGACGTCGATGGCGAGTGAGATCGAGCGGATCACGGCCGAGCGCGTGCAGGCGGAGCTGTCGAAGCTGATGCTCGCCGCCGACCCGCGGCCCGGCCTGGAGCTGCTCGTGGACACGGGCCTGGCCGATCACGTGCTGCCCGAGCTGCCCGGCATGCGCCTGGCGATCGACGAGCACCACCAGCACAAGGACGTCTACCAGCATTCGCTGACCGTGCTGGCGCAGGCGATCGCGCTGGAGACCACGCACGAGCCGGCGTCGGAGCCCGACCTGGTGCTGCGGCTGGCCGCGCTGCTGCACGACGTCGGCAAGCCGGAGACGCGCGAGTTCCTGCCCGGTGGCGGCGTGAGCTTCCACCACCACGAGGTCGTGGGCGCGCGGATGGCACGCAAGCGTTTGCGCGCGCTCAAGTTCTCGAAGGAGATCGTGGAGCAGGTCTCGCAGCTCGTGTTCCTCCACCTGCGGTTCCACGGCTACGCCAATGGCGAGTGGACGGATTCGGCCGTGCGCCGCTACGTCACCGACGCCGGCGACCTCCTGACGCGGCTGCACAAGCTCGTGCGCGCCGACTCGACCACGCGCAACCGCAAGAAGGCGGCCGCGCTGCAGGCGACGTACGACGACCTCGAGCGGCGCATCGCGACGTTGAAGGAGCAGGAGGACCTCAACCGGGTCCGCCCCGACCTCGACGGCAACGAGATCATGCGGCTGCTCGGGCTCAAGCCGGGTCCGCAGGTCGGCAAGGCGTGGAAGTTCCTCAAGGAGCTGCGGCTGGACCGTGGTCCGCTGGACCACGACGAGGCCGTGGCCGAGCTCAAGAAGTGGGCCGAGTCGGAGGGCATCACGCCCGCCGAGTGATCTCGCGCTGCGGGCACGGGTGATCACCCTGGGGTCGTCGCGGGGCCTTGCGAGCGAACACGAGTCGAATTCGTGATCGCGAATCCGCCAAGATCCCCCTTTGGCCTCTGGAACGCGGCCCGGCGAGCGGGAATACTCGCTGCCCCGGGCGCTGCCGGAGGGGGCGCGCCCCGAACCGGGGAGATCGATGACGGCGCAGGCAACTGAGGACCAGGATGGCCGGCCGCCCCGCACGTCGAGCTTCCTCGTCACCCTGTTGAAACGCGGCACGCCCGCGCTCGCGACGGCGACGACCGGGCTCACCGACGAGATCGCCGACCCGACGCCGCTGCGGGCGTTCAAGCGGATCTCGCGCATGGCGGGCGCGGTCGACGCCAGGTACAACGACGGGCTGCTGCTGCGGGCGGCCCGGTACGTGGTGCTGGTGCCGCTGGCCTATCGGATCGTCGCGGTGCCGGGGGCGTTCGGCGCGTTCGTGTCGGCGCACGGTTCGACCGGTGTGGTGCCCGTGGCGCTGGTCGCGTTGTGCTCGATGGCGATGAGCGCGTTCGGGATCTACTGGATGCTGCGCTCGTCGCCCTTCCGCTCCGACCTCGCGGCGCGGCTGCTCGTGGCCGACCTGATCATCACGGTGGCGTTCCAGCTGGTCATCGGCCTGACCGAGCCGACGTCGGTGTTCCACGACGCGCTCGGGGTCGCGGACAAGCACCTGCTGGGCGACATCGCGCTGCTGACGCTGGCGATCGGCATCCCGTCGGGGCTGGCGCTCGCGGCGCTGAGCCTGCCCGTGCGGCTGCTGTCCGATTTCCTCAACAGCGGCTCGGCGAACTTCGCCCAGGCCTGGTCGCTCTACCCGACGATGTTCGGGGTCCTGTTCACCGGCATCGGCGCGCTGATCCTGCTCGGCCTCGGCACGCGGCTCGCGCTGGCCTACGGCATCCGCAACGGCCGGCTCGCCGAACGCGCGCAGCAGCACCGGATGCTGCACGACACCGTGCTGCAGACGCTGGAGGCCATCTCGCTCGGCGGCACCGGCGAGTCGGCCGACCGGCTCGTGGAGGTGCAGCGGCTGGCCCGCGCGCAGGCGATGGAGCTGCGGCAGACGATCGAGACGGCGGCGGCGCAGCGCGAGGAGGAAGCGTCGCGGCCGTTGGGCGAGAAGCTCGCGGCGCTGGCGGCGGAAATGGCGCGCGACGGCCTGCGCGCGCAGCTGGTGATCGCGGAGCTCGACGAGGACACGCTGTCGGAAGTCCGCCAGATCGCGCTGCGCGACGCCGTGCGCGAGTCGCTGCGCAACACGATGAAGCACTCCGGCACGGACAAGGTCGTGGTGCGCGTGGAGGAACGCGACGGCGGCATCGCGGTGATCACGCGCGACCACGGGCAGGGGTTCAGTCCCGACTCCCGGCCGGCGGGGTTCGGCATCAGCCAGTCGATCAACGCACGCCTCGGCGAGGTCGGCGGCACGGCGCTGGTGGAGTCGACGCCCGGCAGCGGCACGCGGGTGACGTTGTGGGTGCCGTTCTGATCGGCCTGCTACACAAGAGCGCGTGATCCTTGCCGATGCGCTTGCCGCCTACCGGGCCGGAGACGTTTCGCGGGCTTCGGAGTTCGCTTCACGGGCTGATTCACCGCTGGGCGCCGAGCTTTCCGCGTACCTCGCGACCGATGGCTCCGGACCGGTGTACGAGCAGCCCGCGGCGTTCACCGCGTTCATCCGCGGTGGTGGCAACGTCTCGCTGTACGAGCGGCTGAGCGCTGCGCTGGCCGCGAAGTACGCGGTGCTGCGCCCGGAATCGTTGCTGGACTTGGGTTGTGGCGACGGCCTGGCCGTGGTCCCGGCGCTGGCACAGTCGTCGTTCCGGCCGGGGCGGATCGACCTGGTGGAACCGTCGGCGGCTTTGCTGGCAGACGTCGATCTGCCCGGCGCGAACCGCTTCGAGGCGACGGCGGAGAGCTTCCTCGGGGAGAACGGTTCCACGTGGAACCTTGCGCAGTCGACGTTCGCGATGCAGTCCATGACGCCGCCGGTGCGGGCCGCGGTACTGCGCGAATTGCGACCGCGGACGGAGACCTTGGTGCTGGCGGAGTTCGACATCCCCGTGCTGGACGAGGGGTCGCCTGAGTTTCTGCAGTCGCTGGTGACGCGCTACGAACGCGGCGTCGCCGAGTACGGCGATCAGGCTTCCCTTGTGGCGCAAGGCTTCCTGCTGCCCGTGCTGCTCGGCGTCGCCGCGGGTGCGGAGCGGACGAACTGGGAGCAGCCCGCGCCGGCGTGGGTGGCTCAGCTGGAGATCGCGGGTTTCACCGACGTTGTGGTGGAGCCGCTCGCGGACTACTGGTGGTCGCCCGCCGTGCTCATCACCGCGCGTGGTTCACACGCGGGATAGCGCCCCCGCCTCCACGTGGTGCGCGATCGGCCGCGGCAGCAGATAAGCCGTCGCCCCGCCCGGCTGCGGTCCCCACGGCGCCGTGATGCCGGTGAGCACGCGCAACGTCCGCTGCACCCGGTACTCGTGGCGCTCGCGTTCGCGTTCGGGAGCCAGCGACGTCTCGGTGAAGCGCGTGCCGGAGGTGTGGACGAGGTTGCCGGCGTCGTTGCCGAAGCGCAGCACCGTGGTGCCGGCGGGGAGGACGACGACACGCTTGCCGCGGAAGAAGCTCAAGGGCGGCTCGCCCCGCAACGGCAGGATCGGCCAGTCGGCGGGTTGGTCGGACTCGTCCGCGGCGCGCGGCGGCAGCATCAGCAGCGTGCCGAGGAGGAAGCGGGCGGCGTCGGCCAGGCTGCCGAAAGCCACGGGCGCGACGGCCGGCGGGCGGGAGACCTCCCAGCCGTTCTCGGCGCGGCGCAGGGTCCACACGTCGGCGACCGGCACCTCGTCGGCGCCGATCCGGTACGCGCTCGCGGGCACGCCGTGTTCGACCAGGCGCTGGTGCAGCAAGGTCAGCGTCTCGGCGGCGTGCAGGTCGAGGCCCAGGTCGTCGCCGCGGAGGGCGCGGGCGAGACGGCTGTCGTCGGGGAGCTCGGTTTCCGAACGCGTCGGGCGGGGGGTGCCGAGGATCTCGGCCTCCGCCGTCGCGCGGACGAGCTCGCGCACGAGCGGCGGGCGGAAGCCGGCACCGCGGATGTGGTCCACCAGCTCGGGCTCCGGCGGCACGCCGTACTTGCGCAGGTAGTGCGGCACGGCCGCGGGCCACACCCACGTGCCGTCGGTGTGGAAGGCGTGCGGCACGTCGGGTGGTGCGCCCGGAGCGAAGATGTCGTGCTGCGGCTGCGGTCGGTGCAGCACGAGCGGTGCGCGGAACAGGTAGTCGAGCACGCCGCGCAGCTGGTCCGGCGGCACCGGCGGCCGGTTGACGACCGGGCGCTCGTTCTCGTTGTGCGCGTCGACCACGCGGGCGTGGCGGAAGGTGGCGTCGAGGGGCTGACGGGCTTTCGCGGCCAGCCATTCGGGCAGCTCCTTGGGCGGACGCGGGTACTGCGCGAGCTCCACGACGTACGACTCGGGCGCGGGCCGGCCGCCGTCGTTCGGCGGGACACGCCAGGCCGGCTCGTGCTCGGAGTCGAAGTCGAAATCGAACTGCGCCTCGGTGTCGAGCGTGAAGGTGCCCTGGAACCACGTGCCGGTGTCGGGCGAGTACATCGCCGCGCGCAGCCGCGCGAACAGCGCGCTCAGCTTCGGCGGCGCGGGCAGCGACACGGACACCGGCCCGTTCTCGTCGCCGACGGCGCGGACCTCCAGCTCCGCGTAGTCCCCGACCTGCCGGAACTGCGCGGCGACGCGCGTCCAGCCGCCGGGCACGGCGCGCAGCGTGCGGCCGATCGCGCGCAGCAGGGCGCCGTGGTCGGCGTCGAGGTCCGGGCGCGGCTCGCCCTGGTCGCGGCGCAGCTGCCACAGGCCCGTGACGCGCTTGGCCTCGGCGGTCGTCGAGAAGTCAGTGAGGCCGAGCTGCGCGGCGCGCGCGGGGTCGTGCTGCGTCCAGCGCAGCGTCAGCTCCTTGCCGTCTCCGGGCGCGACCTCGAACAGCTCGTCCTCGAACTCGCAGTACGTGCGCAGCGTGAACGTCGCGGGCACCTCGGTGGCCAGCACCACGCGGGCCGGACGGCCCTCGTGCTCGCGGTCGAACCCGTCGGGTGTCTCTTCGTCCGGCAGCACGGACAGCAGCAGTGTGCCGTCGGTGGTCGAGCGCTCGGCCGCGAACGTGCGGTCCTCCAGCGTCGCGTACAAGCCGTCCGGGCGGTCTCCCGCCTCAACCCGGTAGCGCACGTCAGGTTCCTCCCCAATTCCCCCGGTGACCGGGAAAGAACTTAGTCGACCGGGTAACGCGTGAACCAACCCTCGTCACTCGGTGAGTCGGGGCCGAACTCGGCGAGCGCGTCGTCCGCCAGCCTGGTGATCACGTCCCGCAGTTCGAGCCGCTCCAGCCAGCTGACGCGCAGCGCCGCTTCGCCGTACATCGCGCCGACGAGGTTTCCGCAGACCGAACCCGTTGAATCGCTGTCGCCGCCGTGGTTCACGGCCGCGAGCAGTGCGGAATCCGGATCTTCGGTGGTCAGCGCGACATACACCGACATCGACAGCGCCGTCTCGCCGACGTTGCCCTCACCCAGCTCGGCCAGCCGCTCCGGCGTCGGCGGTCCGGACATCGCGAGCGCCTGCGCCAACGCGGCTTCCTGCTCTTCGTGACCCGGGTGGCGCACGAGCTCGGCCCTGGACACAGCGACGGCGTCGGGCAGCGGCGAACCGGCCAGCACCTGCTGCACGATCACGGCGAAGGCGCCGGCCGACAAATACCCGCTCGGGTGACCGTGGGTCAGGGCCGCGAACTCGGCCGCGAGCCGGAACACCTCGGCCGGGTCGGCGGACCACAGCGCGACCGGCGCCACCCGCATCACACCGCCGCATCCCTTCGAGTTGTTCACCGGCCGCGAGACGCTGCCGCGCACGCCCGAGCGCCCGTACGCCTCCAGCTCGCCGAAGCAGGTCAGCCCCGGCGCGCGGCGGCTGAACAGCGCGGCGTGCGTCACGAGCTCGCCGTCGGGCGCCGCGAGGGCGGAGTGCGGGCCACGCGCCCGCTCCCACGGCACGCCCTGCGTGTGCAGCCAGCGCTGGTAGGCCAGCTGCACGGACTGCACGACGTCGGCGCTGCCCGTCCGCCGTTGCTGCGCGTGGGCGCGGATGAGCGCTTCGAGGGTGAAGAGCGTCATCTGCGTGTCGTCGGTGAAGCGTCCTTCGCCGCCGTATGCGGGGATGAAGTCGGTGATGCCGGCGGACCCGGTGAGCTCGCGGATCCGCTCGATCGAATCGAACTCCGTCGCCGCGCCGAGCGCGTCGCCGATGGCGCCCGCGAGCAGGCAGCCCCTCAGCCGCTGTGCCTCCATGACCCCATCTTTTCGAAGCCCCGCGGCGTCAGTGCCGCGGGTAGCGCTGCACCCACTCTGCGCCCAGGAAGCTCAGCGCGGAGCGGCGGTCGAAGTGCCACAACGCGTCGGTGACGACCTGTTCGATGAGGTGCCGCAGCTCGAGCTGCTCGACCCACTTCTGCGGCAGCCCGGGCACGCCCACGCGGGCGCCGAGCAGCGCACCGGTGATCGCCCCGGTGAGCGCGCTGCGCCCGGAGTGGTTCACGGCGCGCAGCAGGGCCTGCTCGGGGTAGTTCTCGAACCCGGACAACGCGGCGAACGCGCGGCCGAGCACCGAAAGCGTGCCCTGGCCGTCGCCGATGAGCTCGGGCATCCGCAGGTCCGGCAACCCGTGCTCGCCGAAGAACGGCACCGACTCGGCCACCATCGCCTTCACCGGCGCCCACTCCGGACCGTTGACGAACGTGGTGTTGTGCTCGGTCAGGATCTCGCGCGAGAGGTTCCACACGGGGTAGCTGAACGCGTCCTTCGTGAGCACCGGCTCGAACAGCCACGCCAGGTACGTCGCCACCGACAGGTCGTCCTCGTGCGAATGCGTCACGCCGACGAGGTCACGCACGGCCTGGCGCACGCCGCCGCTGAAGCCCGTGCCGGGGCCGGCGGCGATGAGTGTGGCGGGCAGCGCGGCGATCAAGGACGTCGGCCCGGTCATCGGCACTGCCTGCGGAGATCCGGTGACGAGCGCGTGGTACGCGTTGAGCTCGGCGTCGTCCGCGGTGCGGCGGACGTGCAGGTCGGGCACCTTCACGAGCCAGCCGTCGGCGTCGTCGTACGGCGCGCCCTGCGTGTGCAGCCAGCGCATCAGCGCGCCGCGCACCACCGACGGGAACTGCTGCTCGACGTCACGCGACTCCGGCTGCTCGCGGTGCGGGCTGCGGATCACGGCCTCGGTGTAGAACAGCAGCCGCTGCGTCAGCGAGCCGATGCGGCCCGCCTGGTCGAACGCGACGGGCAGGTCGGCCACGCCCTCGGACCCGAACTGCGTGACGATCTCGTCGAGCCGCATCCGGTCCACGGCCATGCCGAGCGCCTCGCCGAGCGCGAAGCCCACGTACGCGCCCGCGACGCGCTGCCAGCCGTAGCGGAAGTTCTCGAGGTCGCGGTCGGGGTACTTGCCGAACGTGTCGAGGCGCGGGATCACGCGGCCGAGGTTGTCCCAGCCCGGCACGAGACCGTTGGCGCGCCAGTCGTTCGGCTTGCTGCGCGGCGGCTCCGCCATCGCGAGGCGGTTGAGCCACGACTGGCCCAGCACGGTGCGCTGGCACTCCTCGGCGGTGAGCTCGAAGCCGTGGCGGCGCGCGTTCTCGGCGGCCACCAGCGGCACGGCCACCGGTTCGGGCAGGCCCATCCGCGTGGCGGTGTCGCTGGTGAGGCGCTCGAGGTCCTCTTCGGCCTCGGGGCCGCGCCCGTGCCGGTCGATGCGCGGCTCGTGGCGCGGGAAGCGCTTGGCGATGGCCGTGAGGTCCTCGCCGGAGACGTCCTCGAACGTCGCCGGGCCGCCGTTGATCACGAGGTTCGGCGGGTGCTCGAACTCGGCCAGCGTCGCGAGGTCCACGCGCCACCAGGAGTGCTCGCGCGGCGGGAAGTGGCGCGTCGCGCTGAACACGCGCAGCTCGTTGCGCTCTTCAGAGAAGTAGAAGCGGTCCGTGGCGCCGGTCTTCGGGTCGAGCGGCACGAAGACGTCGCAGCGCAGCAGGCCGATGAGCAGCTGCTCACGCGTGAGCCAGCCGACGCTGGCGAACGCGAGCAGCGTCTCCAGCGTGTTCTCCGGCTTCGGGTAGCCGCGGCGGATCGGACCGGCCTTGTACTCGGGGTTCTCGCGCTCGTCGCCGGTCTGGTGGCCCTCGTTGTCGACCTTGACCCAGCCGGCCACGGCCTGCAGCGGCACACCGAGCTCGCCGAACCCGGCCTTCACGTACTCGGGGTCCACGACTTCGCGCCAGCTCTCCTGGCCGGGGAACGCCACGGGGATGCTCAGCCCTCCTGGGTTCGGGGGTGCCTGGCGCAGCTCGCCGTCGGGCTCGCGCACGACCACCGACGGCGGGGGGAACAGTTCCTTGTCCGGGCGCCCGTCGTCAAGGAAAGCGGTGGTGTTGTACGGGATCGACCAGCCTTCGGGGATGCGCAGCACGCGGTCGTGGTCGACCCGCAGCCCACCAGGACCGGCGATCTGGGGACCGTGCACAGCGCGTAGCCAGTTCACGACCTTCTCCATCGCTTCCGCCGCTTCCACCTACTCGATCCTCTCCAGGCTTCCGTCGGACTCGTGCTCCGCGATCGGCTTGGGCAACACGTACGCCACTGCTCCGCCCGGCAGGTTCGCCCAGGGCACCGTGACTCCGGTGACCACGTAGAGTGGCCGTCGTAGGCGGTAGGTGTGCGCCACTCGTTCCCGTTCGAGTGGCAGTGACGTCGTGGCGAACCGTACCTGGCCGTGGTGGACCAGGTTGCCCGGTTCCTCCCCGAAGCGCAGGACGACCGTACCTTCGGGCAGCCGGGTGAGTCTCTTGTTGCGCAGCAGGGTGAGGGGCGGGTCACCCGCGGTCGGCTGGATGGGCCAGTCGTCCACTTCCTTCGCCGTCTCGAGCGGGGTCTCGCGTCCGCCCGTCCGGCGGGCCGGGTGCAGCAGGAGCGCGCCGAGCAGCTGCTGGGCCGCGTCGGCGAGGTGCTCGAAGGTCTGGCCTTCACCGGCCGCCGAGGTGACGGTCCAGCCGTCGTCGTCCCTGGTCAGGCACCATTTACCGGCCTCGGCGGCGCCGATCCGGTAGGCCTGCGACCACACACCGAACGAGCCGAGCCGCTGCACGAGGATCACCAGCAGCTGTTCGTCGGCCAGGTCCGGGTCGGGGCTGGTCTCCAGCTCGGCGGCGACGTCGCCGGCGGTGCGCTGCCCGTCCTCGGGTTCGGGACGCGGCCGCGGGCGGCCGAGCAGGTCGGCCTCCGCCGTGCGGCGCACGAGGTGCTCGACGTACGGTGGCTGGAACCCCAGCTCACGGATGTGCGCGACGAGCTCCGGCTCGGGCGCGATGCCGTGGCGGCGCAGCTGGTGGGGCACGGTCTCGGGCCACAGCCACGTGCCGTCGGTGCGGTGTGTGTCGCCGACCAGCGCTTCGCGCTCGAGGTACTGCAGCACGAGCGGCAGCTCTTCGTCGGCAAGCGGCTCACGCTCCTCCCCCACCTCGGCGGGGCGGGCGCGGCGGAACTCGACGTTGAGCGGCAGGCCGGTGCGCAGCCGCCACCAGTCGGGGATGTGCTCGTCCTCGCGGGGGAACGTCTCGAGCTCGTCGCGGTAGGCGCCGGGTTCGGGCGGGGTCGTCCACTGCGGTTCGCCGTCGACGAAGAAGTCGAAGTCGAACGTGCCGCCGGGCGCGAGCACGAACCGCGCCTGCAGCCACGTGCCGCGGCCCTGGCGGTACATGCCGGCGCGCAGCGCGTGGAACATTTCGATCAGCTCGGGGCCGGCCTCGGTGTTGCGCGGCTGGACCTCGGTGTGGCCGCCGACCTGCGCGAAGCCGATGCCGGCGGGCGCGCTCTCATCGGGCTGGTGGGCGCGGATCAGCCGCCCGATCTCGACGAGCCGGCCGTGTTGGTCGGACTCGGAAAGTGGTGGTTCCACAGGTCTCAGCACATCCGGGTGCGCGGCGTCAGTAGCCGCGGCGCCGGTGCTGGGGCACGGCGCTTCGCGGAGGCAGCTGTCCTTGCGGCTTCACCGCGCCCTGCGTGGCGGGGCTCTGCGGCGCCGTACGCGGGCGCACGCGGCGCGGCGTCGGCCGGGGGGACGGCATCTGGTGCGGCGCGGCGTCGGTGAGCGGGGCCTCGGCGAGCTGCTGCACCAGGGCCTGGACGGTGAACGCGAGCTGGGCGGGAGTGGTGCGCTGGAAGGTGTCCGGGGCGAACTCCAACCGGCCCAGCGTGCCGCCGCTGCCGACGGTGGCCCGGACCAGCCCGTCAGGAGACGTCAGCACTGCAGGAGCGGCTTCCAGGGCGCGGTCGTCCCCTGCGGTACTCACGGTGGCCCCCCGTGTCGGTTGCACTCGCCGGGGGTCACCCGGCTGGGTCACGCGTCACTCTAATGCCAATGCGACGATCACTGACCCCGTTCGGTCCAACGGTTTGCGGCAGCGAATCAGCTCGGCCCGTCCGGTACCGCGCGGCGGCGTGCCACGAGATAACCGGCGCCGCCGAGGAAATAGCAGATCGTGGCCGCGATCATCAGCCCCGGCGAGTACCCGTTGTCCGGGATGAAGACCGCGCCGATGGCCACGGCGGCCACCTGCGTGATGTTGAACAGCGTGTCGTACAGGGCGAACACGCGGCCGCGGGCCTCGTCGGCGACGTCGAGCTGGATCGACGAATCGACACACAGCTTGAGCACCTGGCCCGCGCCGGTGATGAGGAACGACGCCAGCAACGCCAGCGGCAGGACCATCGGCAGCCCGAGCGCCGACTGGGCGACGGCGGCCACCAGCAGCGCGCCGAGGATCGCGCGCAGCCGGCCGAAGCCGCGGATCAGCCGCGCGGTGAGCAGCCCGGCCACCAGGATGCCGGCGCCGGCGAGCGCCGCCATCTGCCCGAGCCCGGGCAGACCGGCGCGGAAGACCCCGTCGTCGGTGAAGTAGTTGCGCATCAGCAGCACGGTGACCAGCAGCGAGATGCCGTAGGCCGCGCGGTGGGCGAACAGCGCGATGAACCCGGCCGTCACGCTCGGCGCGCGCCAGGCGTGGCGGGCGCCGTCCGCGAGACCGCGGGCGACGGCGAGGAACGGGTTCGGTGGCTCGTCGACGACCGTCGGCCCGAGCACCCCGCGCGTGAACCTTCGGGCGATCAGCGCCGAGACGAGCGCGCCCAGCGCGGCGAACGCCGTCGTCTCGGCCGAGCCGAGGTTGTCGGCGCCGAAGACCGCGCGCAGCAGGATGGCGCACCCGCCGCCGACCACGGCCAGTGCCGAGCCGAGCGTGGTCGCGAAGGCGTTGGCGGACACGACGCTCGCCGCCGGGACCACGTGCGGCAGCGAAGCCGACAGACCCGAGCCGATGAAGCGTGACAAGCCTTCGGCCAGCAGCGCGAGGGAGAACAGTCCCGGTCCGCCGAGGCCCGTGCCCACGGCGGCGGCCGACGCGAGGATGGCGACCACCCGCAGCAGGTTCGCGAACACGAGCACGCGCCGGCGGTCCCACCGGTCGAGCAGCGCGCCCGCGAACGGTCCCACCACGGAGTACGGCAGCAGCAGCACCGCGAAGCCCTCGGCGATGGCCAGCGGATCGGCGGCGCGTTCGGGGTTGAACAGCACGGCGCCCGCGAGGCCCGCCCGGTACACCCCGTCGCCCCACTGCGCGGCGAACCGGGTGTAGAGCAGCCTGCGGAACTCGCGATCACGGACCAGGAGCTTCGGTCCGATCCGCTCCGTTGTCGGGCTGATCGTCACGGGGGCCAGCGTAGCTACGGGGTGAACGGCTCAGAAGGTCCTAATGAGCGCACTTCGCCCAGTGGGCCGGCGGCATTTTACTGAGCTGTGACGCCGGTGGCGGACTGCGAAGAGGCGTGAAAGCGTTTCACTGAGAGGACAGACGTCCGACTGTCGTCGCCGAGAGAGGGGTGTGGCCATGACCGGCGCCGCGTCGCGGCTGGTGGGTGCCGCCGAGAAGCTGCTCGGGGCTGAGCTCCCGCTGCAGATCCGTGCGTGGGACGGTTCCCAGGCCGGTCCGGAGGGCGCGCCCGTGCTCGTGGTGCGCAACCGCCGCGCCTTGCGCCGTCTGCTGTTCAAGCCGGGCGAGCTGGGCCTTGGCCGTGCCTGGGTCTCCGGCGATCTCGGCCTCGAAGGGGACCTCTACACCGCGCTCGGAGCCATGGCCGGGCTGATCTGGGAGCGCGACGAAGCGGACAGCGGCGGCGTCCTCAGCGCCCTGCGGGACCCGGAGGTGCGGGGCGCCATCGCCGAGTTGCTCAAGCTCGCCGGACCGCCGTTGCCTCCCGCGCGGCCGCCCGAGGAGGTGCGCCGGCCCCGCCACCTGCACACCCGGCGCAGCGACAAGCGGGCGATCAGCCACCACTACGACGTGGGCAACGAGTTCTACGAGCTCGTTCTCGGCCCGTCGATGGTCTACTCGTGCGCGTACTGGTCCGAAAGCGGCACCCTGGAGACGGCCCAGCGCGACAAGCTCGAACTCGTCTGCACGAAGCTCGGCCTGCGTGAAGGGCAGCGGCTGCTCGACGTCGGCTGCGGCTGGGGCTCGATGGCGCTGCACGCGGCGCGCGAGCACGGCGTGCGCGTCGTCGGCGTGACGCTCTCGGAGGAGCAGGCCACGTACGCCCGTAAGCGCGTGGCGGAGGCGGGGCTGACCGACCGCGTGGAGATCCGCGTGCAGGACTACCGCGACGTCTCCGACGGTCCCTACGACGCGATCTCCTCCATCGGCATGGCCGAGCACGTCGGAGCCGAGAGCTACCTGGAGTACGCCCGCGACCTGTACGCCCTGCTTCGCCCGGGCGGCAAGCTGCTCAACCACCAGATCGGCCGCCGGCCGCGCGTGGACGAGTCCGAGTACCAGCTCGACGGGTTCATCGACGCCTACGTCTTCCCCGACGGCGAGCTCGCGCCGATCGGCACGACCGTCACGCAGCTGGAGCGCGCCGGGTTCGAGGTGCGAGATGTCGAAGCGCTGCGCGAGCACTACGCGCTGACCCTGCGCCGCTGGGTCGCCAACCTGGAAGCCGACTGGGACCGGGCCGCGCGGCTCGCCGGAGCCGGCCGCGCCCGCGTCTGGCGGCTGTACATGGCGGCGTCGGCTCTCGCGTTCGAGAGCAATCGCATCGGCGTGAACCAGGTCCTGGCGGTGCGGACTCCGGACGAGGGCGTGTCGGGTCTGCCGCTGCGGCCGCGGACGTGGCACGGCTGAAAAAGCTGGCGGCCGGCGCACTTGGTCGCCTCTCGGCGGCTTGGCGCAGTGTGGCTCCAGCCGAACTGGTATTCCACAAAGGCTGTTCTTCAGTGAGCCCGGGGGACACGGAGTGCGCCGGCCTACTGTTCCCAACGGGGCACGAGTGGTTGGTGTTCCCGTGCCGACGAAATTCTCGTGGCGGGAAGTGGGAGGATTGGCGGCGTGCCAGCGGACGCCGAGGTTGAACCGGGAACGCTCCTGGTCGCCGCACCCACGATGTTCGACCCGAACTTCAAGCGGACCGTGGTGTTCGTCATCGACCACCGCGACGAGGGCACGCTCGGCGTGGTCCTGAACCGCCCGAGCGACGTCCCGGTGTACGACGTGCTGCCCAACTGGGGTGGGCACGTGGCGGAGCCGCAGTCGGTGTTCGTCGGCGGTCCGGTGGAAAAGAAAACGGCGCTGTGCCTGGCCGCGCTGCGCACGGGTGAGACAGCGGCGAGCGTGCCCGGCGTGATCGCCGTGCGGGGGCCGGTTGCGCTCGTGGACCTCGACACGGACCCGGAAGCGCTGGTGCCGAAGGTGCGTGGCGTACGAGTCTTCGCCGGCTACGCGGGCTGGGACTCCGGGCAGCTGGCGGGCGAGATCGAGCGCGACGACTGGGTCATCGTGCCCGCGTTGCCGAGCGACATCCTGGCCTCGCCCAACCGTGACCTCTGGGGTCAGGTGCTGCGCCGCCAGGGCGTGCCGATCGCGTTGCTGGCCACCCACCCGGGCGACCTGCAGCGCAACTAGCTTTCGGCGTCGACCTTCTGGAACACGCCGCAGCCACCCGAACCGCACGCGCAGCCGCTGCAGCCCGCGGGGGCGGCCGGAGCCGGCGCGGGCACGGTCAGCGCGGCACGGGCGCCGAGCACCCCGCCGCCCGCGACCAGCACCAGCATGCCCAGCACGCCAACGAAAGCCGCGGCGATGATCCCGGCCGTGGTGCCCGTGGCGAGGCCCGCCAGCCCGGCGATCACGCCGACGGCGCCGCCCGCGAGCGTCGGCACGCTCGCCACCCGGTTGGCCAGCTTGAAGGCGTCGTCACTGCGCAGCGAAGCCGCCGTGCGGACACCGGTACCGCTTTCGCGGGTCAGCCGTTCGCGGAAGCCGAGGAAGCCACCCCAGCCGACGACGAGACCCAGCACGATCGGGACGAGCGCGATAGCGAACACCCCCTGAGGATAAGCGTGACCTCGCGGCAACGTGGTGGATACCCTCGTCCGTTGTGCTACACGCCATGTCTTCGTCCCAGCGACGCCGCGTGCTCACCGCTGCCTTGATCGGGGTACTGCCCCTTTCCCTGCTCGCCGCTCCGGCGGCGACTGCTGCGGAGAGTCACGCCCGCCCCGTTCGCCTCATCGGCGAGCAGATCGTGGCAGGCGCCCTTCAGTTCCAGGGCACCACCGTCGGCGGCCTGTCGTCGATCGACTTCGACCCGCGCACAGGCGGTTACGCCTTCATCTGCGACGACCGCTCCGCGATCAACCCCGCCCGCTTCTACACGGCGAAGTTCTCCCTCGACGCCCACCACCTCGGCCCGGTGACCTTCACCGGTACGAAGCCGCTGCTGCGCCCCGATGGCACCCCGTACCCGCCGCTCGCGCAGAACGACCCGACGGCGCCGCAGAACGAGCAGACGATCGACCCCGAAGAGCTGCGCGTGGACCCGTGGACCGGCGGCTACACCTGGTCGCAGGAAGGCGACCGGCTGGCCGACTCGGTCATCCAGCCCTCCATCCGCGAGGCCACCCGGGACGGCCGCTACGTGCGGGACCTGCCGCTGCCGGCCGACGAGAAGATGACCGCCGACGCCGGCCCGCGCCGCAACTACGTGCTCGAAGGCCTCGCCTACACCGGGTTCGGCGCGCTGCTGGCCAGCGAGGTCGAGGCGCCGCTGCTGCAGGACGGCCCGCCGCCGACCCCGACGTCCGGCGCGCTTTCGCGGGTCACCCTGCAGGCGCGGACGGGCCCGGTGCTGGCGCAGTACGCGTACCCGCAGGAGAAGCTGTTCGCGACGCCGGTGCCGGCCGACGCGTTCGCCGACACCGGCGTGTCGTCGATGCTCGCGGTGAACCAGCTCGACCCGACGAAGTTCCTCATGATGGAGCGCTCGTTCGTCACCGGCGTCGGCAACAAGGTGCGGGTGTACGAGATCGACACGTCCGGCGCGACCAATGTGCTGAACGTGAAATCGCTCGCCGGCGCCAAGGGGATCAAGCCGGTGAAGAAGAAGCTGATCGCCGACTTGTCGGACTACGTTTCCGCGGTGGACAACGTCGAGGGCATGACCTGGGGCCCGGCGCTGCCGAACGGTGAGCGCAGTCTGGTCTTCGTGAGCGACAACAACTTCTCCGCGAGCCAGGTGACGCAGGTCATCGCTTTGGCGGTCCCTTCAGAACGACTTTGACCGCCACGTTAAAATGAGCTCATGAACACGGCTCGGCTGCTCCTTGGCCTGCCGCGCTGACTCGGTCAACCCTTGGCCCGGCCGGCGCGGCGACCCCTCATGCCTTCGGGCTTGAGGGGTCGAGTTGTTTCTGGAGTGGTCCGATCACGGAGGAAGACGGCGATGACAGAGTCCACGGCGCCCACCCCGACCACGGGTGACGGCGCTCCCGGCGCCGAGAACACCCCGCCGCACCGCTACACCGCGGAGCTCGCGGGGCAGATCGAGCGCCGCTGGCAGGACTACTGGTCCGACCACGGCACCTACCACGCGCCGAACCCGACGGGCGCGCTGGCGGTCGAGGGTGAGCCGGTGCCGTCGGACAAGCTGTTCGTGCAGGACATGTTCCCGTACCCGTCCGGCTCGGGCCTGCACGTCGGGCACCCGCTGGGCTACATCGGCACGGACGTCTACGCGCGCTACCACCGCATGATCGGCCGCAACGTGCTGCACACCCTGGGCTATGACGCCTTCGGGCTGCCGGCCGAGCAGTACGCGGTGCAGACGGGCACGCACCCGCGCACCACGACCGAGGCGAACATCGCCACGATGCGCAGCCAGCTGAAGCGCCTGGGCCTGGGCCACGACGAGCGCCGCTCGATCGAGACGATCGACCCGGACTACTACAAGTGGACCCAGTGGATCTTCCTGCAGATCTTCAACTCCTACTACGACGAGGAAGCGCAGAAGGCGCGTCCGATCGAGCTGCTGGAGAAGGCGTTCGCCGCGGGTGAGCGCCCGACGCCGGACGGGCGCGCGTGGAGTGAGCTGAGCGACGTCGAGCGCCGCAAGGTCATCGACGACCACCGCCTGGTCTACATCTCCGAGGCGCCCGTGAACTGGGCGCCCGGCCTGGGCACGGTCGTCGCCAACGAAGAGGTGACCGCCGACGGGCGCAGCGACCGGGGCAACTTCCCCGTGTTCCGCAAGAACCTGCGCCAGTGGATGATGCGGATCACCGCGTACTCGGATCGGCTGGTCGACGACCTGGACCTGCTGGACTGGCCGGAGAAGGTCAAGTCCATGCAGCGCAACTGGGTCGGGCGCTCGCAGGGCGCGCGGGTCGCCTTTGTTTCCGGCGACGAAAAGATCGAGGTCTTCACGACCCGGCCCGACACGCTGTTCGGCGCCACCTACATGGTGCTGGCGCCCGAGCACCCGCTGGTCGACAAGCTGACGCCGGCCGAGTGGCCCGGCGAGCACCCGCAGGTGTGGACCGGCGGCGCGAAGACCCCGGCCGAGGCCGTCGCGGAGTACCGCCTGGCGACGTCGCGCAAGTCCGATCTGGATCGTCAGGAGAACAAGGAGAAGACCGGCGTCTTCACCGGCGCGTATGCCGTGAACCCGGTCAACGGCAAGGAAATCCCGGTCTTCATCGGCGACTACGTGCTGATGGGCTACGGCACCGGCGCGATCATGGCCGTCCCGGCGCAGGACCAGCGTGACTGGGACTTCGCCAAGAAGTTCGAGCTGGAGATCGTCCGCACGGTCGACCCGGGTGAGGGCTTCGACGGCGAGGCGTTCACCGGTGACGGCGCGGCGATCAACTCGGCCAACGACACCGTCTCGCTGGACGGCATGGGCGTGGCCGACGCGAAGAAGACGATCATCGCGTGGCTGGAGGAGCAGGGCGCCGGCGAGGGCACCGTGCAGTACAAGCTGCGCGACTGGCTGTTCGCCCGCCAGCGCTACTGGGGCGAGCCGTTCCCGATCGTCTACGACGAGACCGGGATGCCGATCGCGCTGCCCGAGGACCAGCTGCCCGTGGTGCTGCCGGACGTCGACGACTACTCGCCGAAGACTTTCGACCCGGACGACGCCGACTCCGAGCCGTCGCCGCCGCTGTCGCGCGCGACCGAGTGGGTCGAGGTCACGCTGGACCTGGGCGACGGGCCGAAGAAGTACCGCCGCGACACCAACGTGATGCCGCAGTGGGCGGGTTCGTGCTGGTACCAGCTGCGTTACGTCGACCCGGACAGCCCGGACGTGTTCTGCGCGCCGGAGAACGAGGCCTACTGGATGGGCCCGCGCCCGGCCGAGCACGGCGTCGACGACCCGGGCGGCGTCGACCTGTACGTCGGCGGTGTCGAGCACGCGGTGCTGCACCTGCTGTACTCGCGCTTCTGGCACAAGGTGCTGTACGACCTGGGCCACGTGTCGTCGAAGGAGCCGTACCGGCGCCTGTTCAACCAGGGCTACATCGAGGCCTACGCCTACAAGGACAAGCGCGGCGTCCACGTGCCCGCCGACGAGGTCGTGGAGCGCGACGGCAAGTTCTTCCTGGGTGACGAGGAGGTCACCCAGGAGTACGGGAAGATGGGCAAGAGCCTGAAGAACGCCGTGACGCCCGACGAAATGTCGGACACCTACGGCGCCGACACCTTCCGCGTGTACGAGATGTCCATGGGCCCGCTGGACATGTCCCGTCCCTGGGCGACCAAGGACGTCGTCGGCGCGCACCGCTTCCTGCAGCGCCTGTGGCGCCTGCTGGTCGACGAGGAAACCGGTGAGCTGCGCGTGATCGCCGACGACCCGTCGGAGGCCGACCGGAAGCTGCTGCACCGCACCATCGCCGGCGTCCGCGAGGACTACGCGGAGATGCGCTTCAACACCGCGGGCGCGAAGCTGATCGAGCTGAACAACCACCTGACCAAGGTGTACGGCTCGGCGGCCGGCACGCCGCGCGAGGTGGCGGAGCCGCTGGTGCTGCTGCTGGCCCCGCTGGCGCCGCACGTGGCCGAGGAGCTGTGGCACCGCATGGGCCACGTCGACTCCCTGGTCCACGGGCCGTTCCCGGTCGTCGACGAGAAGTACCTGGTCGAGGACTCGGTGGAGTACCCGATCCAGGTCAACGGCAAGGTCCGGGCACGCGTGACGGTGCCGGCGGACGCGTCGTCGGACGTGGTCCAGGCCGCGGCGCTGGCGGAGGAGAAGGTGGCCGCCCTGGTGGGCGACAAGACGCCGCGCAAGGTGATCGTGGTGCCGGGGCGGCTGGTCAACATCGTGCTGTGAACCGGTGCTGGTGAATTCGTGCGTTCCGGCCCGGGTCTCGTGCCCGGGCCGGTAACGTGCTTGCCGTGCGTAGTCGATCGCTCACCGTTCTGCCGTTGCTGGCGCTGACCCTCGCCGGGTGCGCCGTCGCGCCCGCGCCTGCCCCCGGCAAGCCCGCCCCGGCGCTGCCCGCCGACTCGGTGGCCTACGACCAGCTGCCGGTGATCACCAGCCGCGCGCCGCTGTTTCCGGGCACGTGCGCGCAGTTCGAACAGAATGCGCAGCTCCGCGCCGCGTTCGAGGTCGAGAAGATGCAGTTCAACGAGTACCAGAATTTGTGCTCGCTGACCCGCGCCAGCGGCCCGACCGCCTTCGTGGGCGCACTCGATCCGAGCGACCGGGTTCCGGATCCTTGGGTGGATACCTGGGGCGCCTACTCCTACACGCTGCACCACTTCCGGCGAACGTTGCTACAGGAAAATCGCTACTACGCGGTCGACAGCCTCGACGTGAACGGGTGCACGGTTTCGGTGAACACCGGCGCGAAGCAGGTCCTTGAAGTCTCCCTCCAGTTCAACGAGAGCGATGGCGAGCTGGCGGGAGACAGCGTCGACGCCGACCGGCGGATCGCCGCGAAGTCCTGCCCGGAGACCGAACGCCTCGCCGAGACGTACCTCAAGATCGTCGATCCCGGCGGCGGCTCGCTCGCCCGTTAAGCGGCTTCCCGCGTGCCGGCGCGGAAGATCGCGACCGCGGCCAGCCCTAGCCACAGGACGAGCGAGGTGACCAGCGCGATCACCCCGTGTTCGGACACGCCGGACAGCTGCCGCGCGGGCTCGATCGGGTCGACCCAGCCCGCGAAGTCGATGTTGCCCTGCAGGATCGCGAACAGCAGCGACACCAGCACGTAGGTGGTGATCGCGCCGGCGGTGTTGGGGATGAGCCAGCCGACCGTCACCGCGAGCAGGGTCATGCAGAGCGCGCCGACGAAACACGCCGCGACGACCATGCCGGGCCGGAAGGTGAGCAGGTTCTGGATGTCGCGCGCGTCGAGGCGGCCGGAGTAGAACGTGAACGTCATCAGGACGTGGACGCCGCCGATCAGCAGCCACGCGCCTACGGCGATGGTGGCCTGCGCGAACACGTACCGCATCCGCGAAGGCTGCACCAGCAGCGTCGGCTGCGAGCTCCGGTAGTGCCACTCGGCCGCGATCAGCTTCACCAGCGTGAGGTCGACCAGAACCGCGGCGAGCCGCACCGTGAGGAACACCGGGCCGAGCTGCCGGGTGAGGGTGTTGGGGCGCGACGAGTCGACCATGAACATGATCGAGAGCACCACCAGCCCGATGGGCGCGGCGATGAGCAGAATCTTGTCCGCCACCGTCGCGCTCATCTTCCGCAGCTCGACACCCACCACCGTGCCGAATGAAGCGCGCTTCGCCGCACCGGTGGCCCACGCCGGCTGCTGCTGCGTAGCCGTCTGCATCGGGATCATCGCGGACCTCCCGTGAGGCGGAAGAAGAGTTCTTCCAGGTTCTGCTGTTCCTCGGCCAGCCCGAGCACCCGCACCTGCGCGGCGAACGCGATCTCCGAGACGCGCTCCGTCGGGGCGGCGACGGAAAGCGCGTCGGGGCCGGTCTGGCGGACGTCGAGGCCCGCGCGTTGCAGGGCCGTACCGAGCTTGGGCACGTCGTTGGTGCGCACGACCGTCCGCGCGGGGCCGGCAAAGCTGGTGAGCGGACCGTCGGCGACGACGCGGCCGTGGCCGATCATCACGATGCGGTCGGCCGTCTGGTCCACTTCGGACAGTACGTGGCTCGACAGCAGCACCGTGCCGCCGCGCTGGGCGTAGCCGCGCAGAAGCTGCCGCGTGGAGCGGATTCCTTCGGGGTCGAGGCCGTTGATGGGCTCGTCGAGGATGAGCACGGGTGGGTCGGCGAGCAGCGCGTGCGCGAGCCCGAGACGCTGGCGCATGCCGAGGCTGTACTTGCCGATGCGGCGGTTCGCCGCGTCGCTGAGCCCGACCTGCGCGAGCACCTGGTCGGCGCGTGAGCTGGGCAGGCGCATGAGCTTGGCGCCGTTCACGAGGTGGTGGCGGCCCGTGCGGCCGGGGTGCACGGCGGCCGCGTCGAGCAGCACGCCCGCGACGTGTCCCGGGTTGGGCCAGTCCCCGAACCGCCGCCCGGCGATCGTCGCCGTGCCCGCGGTGGGGCGGGTCAGGCCGCAGATCATGCGCAGCGTGGTCGACTTCCCGGCGCCGTTCGGCCCGAGGAACGCGGTGACCGTGCCGGGCTGCAACGCGAACGACACGTTCTCCACCACCCGGCGCCCGTCGTAGTCCTTCACCAGCCCTGGACGTGCAGCAACCCCCGGCCCTCCCCTTCAAGATCGGAGGTGAGTTTGTCACAAACCGTGTCGGGCCGTGCGCAAAACCGAACCATCGAGCGCCACGGCCGAAACGCGCCAGCACCCCCACTCTCCGGTCGATTCGATGGAGTCATCAGGAAAACCGGCTTCCACGAAGGAGATCTGGGGATGGAGCTCGACGGCAAAGTGGCGCTCGTGACCGGCGGCAGCCGAGGAATCGGAGCAGCGACGGCGCAGCGGCTGGCCGAGGAAGGCGCCGACGTCGCGATTACGTACGTCCGCGGGGCCGAGCGCGCGACGGAGGTCGTGGAGAAGATCAAGGCGACAGGGCGCAGAGGGCTGGCGATCGCGGCGGACAGCGCGGACGCCGAAGCCGTGCGGGCGGCGGTCGAGACCGCGGTCGCGGAGTTCGGACGGCTCGACGTGCTGGTCAACAACGCGGGCGTGGGGTTCGTCGCGCCCGTCGCGGAGACCGGGCTGGCGGATCTGGACCGCGTGCTGGCGGTGAACGTGCGCGGCGTGTTCCTGGCGACGCAGGCGGCGGCCGAGCACCTCGGCGAAGGCGGGCGCGTGGTCACCATCGGCAGTTGCGTCACCGATCGCGTGCCGGGGCCGGGCATGGTGCTGTACGCGATGAGCAAGTCGGCGATGGTCGGGCTGACGAAGGCACTCGCGCGGGAGCTGGCGCCGCGCGGGGTCACCGTGAACCTCGTGCACCCTGGGCCGACCGACACCGACATGAACCCGGCCGACGGTCCGTTCGCCGAGGACCAGCGGTCCCTCACCGCCGCCGGGCGCTACGGCACGGCAGGGGAAGTCGCCGACGCCGTGACGTACCTGGCCGGCCCGGCGAGCGAGTACATCACCGCCGCGACGCTGTCGGTCGACGGCGGCCACGCCGCCTAACCGGCGTAGAGCCCGACGTCGCGGGCCAGGTCGGTGAGGATGGCCTCGAAGAGGATGTCCGGCTTCGAGACGGGGATCGGGTAGTTGCCGAACACCTCGAGCGTCACGTGGCCGTACAGGCGCGCCCAGAACTGGATCATCAGGTACGTGAGCCCGAGGTCCAGCTTCTCGGGCGCGATCGCGCGGCCCGACTCGCCGAGCACGGCGAGCAGTTCGCTCTGGAACGCGGTGAGGTCGTCGCGCAGCTCGGGCGGGACGACGTCGTTCGGCGGCATCACCAGGTCGTGCGTGGCGAGGACCTGGCCGGCGGCGGCGAGGAAGATGCGGCCGAACGGCTCGTCGAGGCGGTGCAGCGCGCTGCCCGCCGTGGTGCCGACGCCGCCCGTGGGCGACGCGAACACCAGCGTGAACTCCTTGGTGTGCGTGAGCGCCCACCTGCGGAAGCCCTTGCAGATGGCGAAGAGCTGGGCCATGCCGTCGTCGGGCAGCACGGCGACGTCCTCGGCGAGCTCGGCGGCGAGGTCGGCGATGACGTCGAGGCGCAGGTTCTCGACCAGGTCGTCGCGAGATTCGTAGTAGCGGTACAGGGCCGGCGCGGTGATGCCCAGCTCCCGGGCGATCGCCCGGAGCGTCACGGCGTCCGGACCCTGTTCGACCAGCAGTCTCCGGGCGGTCCGGCGGATGTCCTGCTCGGTAGCCGCTCGCGCGCGGCCCCTTCGCGTGGGGCTGCTCATCCGGACATTCTAGGTGGTCGGCACGGTTGTTCCCGTAACAACGCGGCCGGAGAGCAGCCGGGCCTGCAGATCGGTGAGCGGGCGCAGCACCCACATGGCCACCACGACCATGCCCAGCGCGCACCAGAAGTGCACGAGCCAGGCCCCGGCGAGCGACGGCCCACCCCACGATTCGTCGGCGGTCGAGGGGTCCCAGAACAGGCCGTACGTCGCGATCCGCCACACCAGGAACCCGATGAGCAGCGAAAAGGGGATGGCCACCACGCTCACCCCGGCCGCGGCCAGATAGCGAGGGGTCCCTTCGCGCGGCGGGACGTTCAGGAGCCGGCTCGCCAGCAGCTGCCGGGCGCGTCTGCCGCCGAAACAGGCGGGCAGGGCGAGGAGGGCGTAGACCGCGCGTTTCCAGTCCGAGATCTTCATGCGTTCGACGCTAGGGGCCGTTGAGCTGCGAAAACACCCGGACGTCCGCCGAACGGGGTAGGGAAACCCCGACCGCGTTCTGTCACACTTCGTCCGAGATGGACGAAATCACCACGGTCACCTACCCCGCGCCCGTGCCGCCGGACGAGGTGCGGCTGGCGACGTTGCTGCTGCTGGTTCCGGGGCTCCTGATCGCGGGCTTCGGCGGCCTCCTGATGACGGCGAGCCGCGCCGGGCTGTACGCCGGCTCGGTGATCGCGCTGATCGGGCTCGTGCTGCTCGGCTGCATCCCCCTCGGGCGGCGCGGCCTGCGCAAGGAGCGGCTGAGCGTCGAGGTCGCGGCGCGTGGCCTGCGGTTCCCCGTTCGCGACGCGCGGCTGGTGCTGCCGTGGGACGAATTCAGCGCGGTGGTGCTGGTCGAGAAGCACAACCGGGTCGAGGTGTACCTGGCGCCGGCCGACGAACAGCGGTGGGCGGACAAGTTCAGCCGCCGCGGTCCCCACGGCTTCGTCCTGTCGACGTTGTTCGAACCCGGCGAGGCCCACCGGCTGGCGGCCGCCGTCGAGACGGTGCGGCCCGGGTTGGTGCGCTGGCCGTCGCTGGAGGTCCGGCGCGGCGGGTTCGGTTTGCAGCGCACGGCCGTGACGGTGGTGCGGTGGGCGTCGGTGAAGCGGGCGCCGGTGGCCGGCGAGAGCGTGAAGGTGCGCGCGAGCAAGGCTTCCGGTGCGCGTCAGGCGGCGATCGGGGGCACGGTGGCGTTGCTCATGGCGGTGCTGATCGTGCGGATGTGGCTGCCGGTCACGGTGCCCGGGCTGATCGCGGTCGCCTTGTGCGTCGGCGCGCTGGTCTGGACGCGGCACCGTGGCACGCGGGGTGTGTTCACCGTGGACGGTCAGGGGGTCACGTGGATCCCTCGGTACGACAACGGGGTCGTGGTGCGGCGCGACGAGATTTCCGCCCTGACGGCCGAGGCGGGCGGTGTCGTCCGCGTGACTCCGCGCGAGGGCGGTGAATTCGTGCTCGCTTCGGGTGTTTCGATGCCGGCCGCGCGGGCCGTGGCCGCGCTGGTCGGGGCGCCGCCGACGCCGATCACTCGGGGGGCTACGTGATCGGCGCCGGCGACCCGATGCCCTCTCCGGTGCGCTTCCGGTCGGGGCAACGCCACTGGCTCAAGGACAGTGACGCTTCACAAGAGCGGAACCCGTCTCAGAAGTGACGCCTGGGGGACATGGATCCCCCGATCGAGTGACGGGCATCCGCTGCTCGCCTGATTGTCGCACTGGGCGCCGGATAAGTTACAAAAACCTTCACTTTTGCGCACGGACGGTGGGTGACCTGCGCCCGAGCGCACTCGTGGCAAGGTGTCGACCATGTGCGCAGCCGTGCTGGTGGTGGGTTCCGCCAACGCCGACCTCGTCGTCCCCGTCGACCGCCGCCCGGCCGGTGGCGAAACCGTCCTGGGCGGCGACACGGTGCTGTCCCCGGGCGGCAAGGGCGCGAACACGGCGGTCGCGGCGGGCCGGCTGGGTGCGGATGTCGCTCTGCTGGGCGCCGTCGGTTCGGACCCGTACGGCGCGCTGCTGCGAGATTCGCTGTCCGGCGCCGGGGTTCGGACTGAGCACTTGCGCACCGTCGATCGTCCCACCGGCATCGCCTACATCACCGTCACACCGGACGGCGAGAACTCGATCCTGGTCTCCCCCGGCGCCAATTCCGCCCTGACGCCCGCCGACATCACCTCCGAGGCGCTCGCTGACGTCGCTGTGGTGGTGCTGTCGCTGGAAGTCCCGCTGCCGACGGTCGAGCACGCCGTCCGACGCGCGGCCGCCGCCGGCGCGACGGTGCTGCTCAACCTCTCACCCGCCGCGCAGCTGTCTCCGGAGACGCTCGGCGCGCTCGACGTCCTGCTGGTCAACGAGCACGAAGCGGCGTACCTGCTCGGCTCGGACGACGCCGATCCACGCAAGCTGCTCGATCTGGGCCCGCGCGCGGCCGTCGTCACCCTGGGCGCGAAAGGCGCCGTGGTGGTGGCCGCCGACGGGGTCACCGAAGTCGCCTCGCCGAAGGTCGAGGCCGTCGACACGACCGGCGCGGGCGACGCCTTCGCCGGAGCACTCGCGGCCGCCCTGGCCGACGGCGCCGATCTCGCCGCCGCGGCACGACGCGCGGCCACCGTCGCCGCGGTGAGCGTCACACGGCCTGGCGCACAGCCTTCGTACCCGACGGCTGCGGAACTCGGCTGAATCGCTGGGCTGAGTTCTCCTTTACTTGAGGGTGCCGACTGGGTTTGGAGGCTTGGGCTTTCCTGTGGCCCGGCTGCTGCGGGGCTGGGCTGGTTTGCGCCGATGGGAAGTCACGCTGGCGCGCACGCTCGCGGCTGCGACGTGCTCGGCCGCGCCCGCACGGGTTCGCGCTCTGGCGAGGCCGCGCTCGCCCAGATCGACGGCCCGGCTGCTGCGGGGCTGGGCTGGCTCGCGCCGATGGGAAGCCACGCTCGCGGGCCGCAACGCGCTCGGCCGCGCCCGCACGGGCTCGCGCTCTGGCGAGGCCGCGCTCGCCCAGATCGACGGCCCGGCTGCTGCGGGGCTGGGCTGGTGTGCGCGGATCCAGGAAGCCACGCTGGTGCACACGCTCGCGGCTGCGACGTGCTCGGCCGCGGCCGCACGGGCTCCGGCGAGGTCACGCTCGCCCAGATCGAGGTCTCTCGTTCGACTGCGCAGTGTTTGAGTCAGTTACGCGGGTTGTGCTGGTGGGGTTCTTGTTCGACTTCACAGCGTGCGAATCGGCTGCCCGGGTTTGCGCTGGCGGCTGTCGTGCTTCGACCTGGCGGGAGGCCTCATTCGTCCTCAGCCCTGCGGCCGCGCTCAGCGCCCGGTGATCATCGCTCGGCGCTGTTCCGTGGTCTGGGCGTTGCTTCGCCGCTGCCGCGGTTGACCGGACCGTGTCGATATGCGCCGAAGTCCGTGCCTGCCTCCCTCGACCGTCCCTCCCCTGTATGTCTCCTTCGGTGCGCACCCCGCTGCTGCGGACCCTCACCGCCGCGACCCCTCAGTTCCATCCCCGCTCATCCTGCTGCCGTGCCATTGCGGCCCGCTCCCGCCGCACCCCTCCCACTGCGTCGCAGCCGCTGCGCCCCCATCCCACCCCCGAGTTATCCACAGCCGCCTCCACGGCCCCCGAGTTGTCCACAGATTCCTCACCACCCGTTTTCAGGCCCCTGACCTCGGTAAAATGGGATCGGGGCAGCCCCCCGGAGAGGGCGGGGGTTGTGGTGCGGGGCGGGGAAGCGCGAGCGTCACACGGGAGCGCGGGGAGGCGGGGCGAGGTAGAGCGAGGTAGGAGGTGGCGCGGGTGCAACGCATCCAAGAGAGCCGGGTGGTGTGGCCGACACCGCGAGCCGTCCGCGGGTATCTGGGATATGGTCTAGACCATGTCTGAGAGCACGACAGCGGGGCTGGGCGGGGTTGCGGTGAGTCCGGGGCGGGCGAGGGGGCCTGTCGTGCGGGTGGCGGAGCCCATGGGCGAGCCGGCGAGTACGCCGGCGCCCGGGGATGCGCTGGTGGAGGCCGCGCGGATCGAGCCGGCGGCGGAGGTCGTGGCGAAGCGGCTGGAGGCGCAGGCGGAGGCGGCGACCGGGGAGGCCGCCACGATCCTGATCACCACCGCGGCCATGGCGGGCGACCCGGCGTTGGCGGCGCAGGCCAAGAAGCTGGTGACGGAGCAGAACTTGCCCGCGGCGCGCGCGGTGTACCAGGCGGCTGAGGGGTTTGCCGAGGCGTTGGCCGCGGCCGGTGGGTACATGGCCGAGCGGGTGCGTGACGTCCGTGATGTGCGGGACCGCCTGGTGGCCGAGCTGCTCGGGCAGCAGCCGCCGGGAGTGCCGGAGTTGCCGTCGCCCAGCGTGCTCGTGGCGAGGGACCTGGCGCCGGCGGATACGGCGGGCCTGGATCCCGCGAAGGTGCTCGCGCTGGTCACCGAGGAGGGCGGTCCGACCAGTCACACGGCGATCCTCGCCCGGGCGCTGGGGATTCCGGCGGTGGTGGCCGTGCGGGGGATCCTGGAGCTCGACGCGAAGGCGCTGACCGTCGACGGCGACACGGGTCTCATCCAGCCGGCGGACCCGGCCGACCCGATCATCACCGCCGTCGCGCAGGGGCCTGCGGAGTGGAACGGCGCCGGCGCGACCGCGGACGGGCACGTCGTCAAGGTCTACGGCAACGTCGGCTCGCCCGCCGACGCGCAGGCGGCCGCCGAGGCGGGCGCGGAGGGCGTTGGCCTGTTCCGCACCGAGTTCAGCTTCCTCGACGCCCCGGCGGAGCCGTCCGTCGAGGAGCAGCGCAAGGCGTACGCGGCGGTGCTGGCGCCGTTCCGCGGCAAGCCGGTGATCGTGCGGACGCTCGACGCCGGAGCCGACAAGCCGCTCGCCTTCCTCAACCCCGACGACGAGCCCAACCCGGCGCTGGGCGTGCGCGGGCTGCGCGTGGCGTTCGACCGGCCCGACGTCCTCGACCGCCAGCTCGAGGCCATCGCCGGGGCGGCCCGGGATTCAGGCGCGCTGGTCTCCGTGATGGCCCCGATGGTCGCGACGGCCGAGGAAGCCGCGTGGTTCGCCGAACGGGTGCGTGCGGCGGGCATCGAGCGCGCCGGTGTGATGATCGAGATCCCGGCGGCCGCGCTGTCCGCGCGGGAGATCCTGGACGTCGTCGATTTCGTGTCGGTCGGCACCAACGACCTGGCCCAGTACACGTTCGCCGCCGACCGTCAGCTCGGCGCCGTGGCGAAGCTGAACGACCCGTGGCAGCCCGCGTTGCTGCGGTTGCTCAAGCTGATCGGCGACGCGGCGAAGGCGACGGGCAAGCCCGCCGGCGTGTGCGGCGAAGCGGCGGCCGACCCGCGGCTCGCCGTGGTGCTCGCGGGCCTGGGCCTCACGAGCTTGTCGATGAACGCGGCGGCCGTGCGGGCCGTCGGCGCTTCGCTGGCCACGGTCACGCTGGCCGAGGCGGAGGCGAAAGCAACGAACGCGCTGGCCAGTGCGGATCCCGTCGCGGCACGCGCGGCAGCGAACTGAAAGACGGAGCCGGACCCGGCCGACGGATGGAAAACCGGGTCCGGCACCGCATCGCTGGTCAGCCGAAAAAGCCCCGCCGAGGGTTGCGGATGACCAGCGAGCCTCCGTGGATACGGCCCGTGATGATGTAGCGCGGGTTGCCGGCGCGACCGTTGCTGCCGGTCTTGTCGTCGAGCGAACCGAACTTGATCTCGGTGATCGCGTTGTAGTCCACCGCGGCCTGCGGCGGGATGATGATCTCGACCGAACCCCACTTGGAGTCCAGCTCGATCTCGACGACCGGCGTCGACACCTGGGCCTCGGTGAAGTCCAGCTTCGTGCTGCCGTACTTGTTGCGCACGACCATCGCCGGCGGCACCAGCCACGGGCCGCCGCGCTGCAGCGACGAGTACTTGGCGTTGAGCTCGAGCCGCTGACCAGGCGCATACGTGCTGGTCGGTGGCTGGTAGGCGGGGTAACTCGGTGCCGCCTCCGGGTGCAGCAGCCCCGGCAGATCGGTGAGCACGGCGTTCAGCTCGCCGCGTGTACGCGACGCCAACGCCTTGTCGGTGCGCTCCGTGAACTCGTCGAGGTTGAGCATCCCCAGCCCGATCGCCTTCTGGAGCACGGCGACGACGTGTTCGCGCTCGTCGTCCGACACCCGGATGTCGCGTGCGGTCAACGGCTTCGTCTCGGTCGCGGCCTCCGCGCCGGTCGTCTCTTCCTCGGCCATGCAAACGATGGTAGAACCGTATTTCCCTCGTCAGATCGGGGAAAAACCCTGAACAGACCCGTATTTCGCGCCGGCGTCGCCCTCGTTGCGACGAGCTTCCTCCTGGCCGCGTGTACGGGCGAGGCCCCCACCCCGGCTCCGGCCCCCGAGGCCACGGCGACGCCCCGGCCGAGCGGCCCGCCGCCGAGCGGGCTCACCGGGTCGGTCACCACCGGTGGGATCGACGTGCAACTCCTGCTCGCCACGTCGCCGCCGACCCTGTTCGACGCCGACACCGGCGCGAACGGCCTGGTGCCCGGCGTGCCGGGCGGCGATCGGCTGGTCGGCTTGCGGCGCGTCGGCCGCACCCCGGTGATCCTCACCTCGCCCCCGTGCCAGCAGACCTGCCAGCCGTTCGACGTCTACGCCTACGCGGGCGTGGCCACGCCGCTCGGCCAGGCGGTGAGCCTCGCGCCGGGCGCCGACGCCAAGAGCGTGTGGGTCATCCGCCAGGACGCCCCGGACAGCTGCCGGCTCGAGCACGTGTCGCTCGCCGGCTCGGAGCTGGGCGGCGGCAACGTGGCGAGCTGCACCACGGTCCTGCGGCAGGAGACCTCGCGCGGCCTGCTGATCACCGTGAACAACGGCACCGCCGAAACCGTCGACGTCCTCATCGACCCCGACACCGGACGCACGGTGCAGCAGGCCCCGAGCATCCTCGCCGCGATCGGCGACCGGCTGATCCTCGGCGGCCTCACGGACCTCACGGTCGTCGACCTGCGCGACGGGAGCCGGGAGAAGATCCAGCCGCCGGTGGTCCAGAGCAACCCCCTGGTCGTCCCGAGCCGGGAAGGCACCTTCGCGGCCGTCGACTTCGGCTCGCCCGCGTGGCACAGCTCCGACATCCAGACCCGCGACGTGTGGCTGCTCGACCTCTCGGATCTGACCTGGCAGCAGGCACCGTCGATGCCGTTCTCCACCGACAACCTCAAGCGCTCGTCGCTGGACTGGACCGACGACGGCGACCTCGTGCTCGACGACGGGGTGGTCGCGGCCTGGCACCCGGGCGAACCCGCGTGGCGGCTCGGGAAGGCCAAGCTGACCGGCGCCCTGCAGACGGCCGCAGTCAGCGCTTCGTAGCGGTCAGTCCTCGTCGAGGCCGTGTTCGATGGCGTACCGCGCCAGCTCCACGCGGTTGTGCAACTGCAGCTTCCGCAGCGTCGACTGCACGTGGTTCTCCACGGTCCGGTGCGACAGGACCAGCCGCTCCGCGATCTGGCGCGCGGTCAGCCCCTTCGCGACCAGCCGCAACACGTCCGTCTCCCGCTCGGTCAACCGCGGCGGCGCCGGCTCGGCGGACGAAGGCGCGTCGGCCATCCGCCGGTACTCCCCCAGCACCAGACCGGCGAGACCCGCCGTGAAGACGGGATCACCCTCGGCCGTGCGGCGAACGGCGTCCACCAGCTCCGCCACGGACGCCGACTTCACCAGGTACCCCGAGGCGCCGGCCTTCACCGCCTCCAGCACGTCGGAGTGCTCGCCGGACGCCGACAGCACCAGCACCCGCGTGTCCGGCAGCTCCGTCGTGATCTCGCGCGTCGCGTCGACGCCGGAGGTGCCGTCGAGGTTGAGGTCCATGAGGACGACGTCCGGCCGGACCGTGCGGGCGATGCGGACGGCGGCGGGGGCGTCGGGCGCCGTGGCCCGGACGTCGAAGCCTTTTTCCCCCAGGTCGCGGGCGACGCCGTCGCGCCAGATGGGGTGGTCGTCGACCACCATCACGGAAATCGTCATCGTCCGCCCCTCGTTTTGTTCGGCACGGCCTTGTTCGGCACGCGCACCTCCCACTCCGTGCCGCGGCCCGGAGCGCTGTCCAGGGCCGCGGTGCCGCCGAGATCACGCACCCGGCCCCGGATGGACTCCACCACACCCAGGTGCCCTTCGGCCTCCGCGCGCGCCAGCCGTCCTTCGGGGATGCCCGGGCCGTCGTCGCGGATGCTCACCACGACCTCGTCGCCCAGATCCTCCAGCAGCACCCACGCGCGGGCGTCGGGTCCCGCGTGTTTCTCCACATTGGACAGTGCTTCGCGCGTGACGGCCACCAGTTCCGCAGTCACGTGCGCCGGCAGGTCGACCGTGCCCGCGGGGGTCGCCACTTGCGCCGACGGCGTGGCCAGCAGCTGCAACGCCGAACGCAGGTCCGCGGTCCCGTTGCTCGCCACCGCCCACGACGGTTCGGTGGTCACCAACGCGCGCAACGCGATCTCCTGCTCACCCGCGAGCCGCGCCAGTTCGGCCGCCTCGCCGCCGACCTCCATGCCACGCCGGCGCACGCGCGCGAGCACCTGCAGCACGCTGTCGTGGATCGAGCGCGCGAGCCGTTCCCGTTCGGCCGTCGCGGCTTCCGTGCGCAACGCCAGCGCGAGCGCCTCCGCCGAGCGCCGCGCCGTGGTGGCCGCCATGCCGACCAGCATGCTGCTCGCGCACAGCAGCACTCCGTCGCGGAAGACGTCGAGGTCCAGGCGTTCGCGCGCGATGCCGGTGCCGACGGCCACGACGAGTCCCGCCAGCACCCCACCGCCCGCGCCGAAGCGCGTCGCCGCCGCGATCGGTCCCACCGCGGCCCACACCGTGGTGATCAGCGGCGCGGCCTCGGCGTACTGCGTCGGCGACAAGATGAAGGGCGACAACAACATCAGCCCCGTCGTCAGCACGACGTCGAGCACCACCAGCCATTGCCGCCGGCCGCCTTCGCGCAGGTACGCGACGCCCGACACGAGCGTCCACACACCCATCGCGCCGACGACGGCCCACGCCAGCCACGCGCGCTGGAACTCACTGCGGTGCGCGATCACCACGCCGAGCGCGAACGCCCACGTGACCACGCGCAGCAGCACGACTCCGCGCCACAGCGGCGTCGCCGGGTCGCGGGTGGCCTGCGTGCTCACTTCTCCTCGTCGTCGCCCCGAGTCGGCACTTCGGCGTCGTCGGAGCCCGGTTCGGCGTTGTTGGGTTGCGCCGCCTGGTCGTGGAGCACGTCGACGGCTTCGGGATCGGGATCTTGTTCGTGGAGCAGCGACCGGATGCCCGCGTTGAGCACGGCCAGCAGCGGCACGGCCAGCAGCGCGCCGGCGATGCCCGCGGCGACGAGGCCGGTGGCGATCGCGAGCACCACGGCCAGCGGGTGCAACCGCACGGCGCGCCCGAGCAGCAGCGGCTGCAGCACGTGGCTTTCCAGCTGCATCACGCCGATCACGATCGCCAGCACGATCACCGCGCCGATGAAACCCTTGGTCACCAACGCGATCAGCACCGCGACGCCGCCCGCGATCACGGCACCGATGATGGGGATGAACGCGCCGAGGAACACCAGCGTCGCCAGCGGGATCACCAGCGGCACACCGACGATCCACAGCCCGACGCCGATGCCCACGGCGTCGACCACGGCCACCGCGGCCGTCGCGCGGATGTAGCTGACGAGTGACGCGAAACCGCGGCGCCCGGCGACGTCGACCCGCTTGCGCACGCGGTGGGGGATGCCGCGCACCAGGAACGACCAGATCTGGTTGCCGCCGGCCAGGAAGAAGATCGTGACGAACAGCGTGAGCACGAAGCCGGTGAGGATCTCGCCGACGGTGCCCGCCGTGGTCAGCGCGGTGTTCGTGAGCGAGGCCTGGTTGTTCTGGATGAAGCCGATCGCATTGTCGAGGAAGTCCTGGATCTGCTCCTGGCGCAGGTGGATCGGGCCGTTGGTGAGCCAGTCCTTGATCTGGTTGAGGCTGTTGTTCAGCTGCTGCTGCAGCTGCGGCAGGCCGCTGGAGAACTGCGTGATCACGAACGTCAGCAGCCCGCCCAGCACCGCCAGGCCCGCGATCAGCACGATCGCCGTCGCCAACCCGCGTGGGAAGCGGACGTGCACGAGCTTCTCCACGGCGGGCGCGAGCAGCGCCGCGAGCAGCAGCGCGATGGACACCGGGATGACCACCGCCGCCAGGTAACCCATCAGCCAGACCACCGCGTACAGCGCGGCGATCACGACGATGAACCGCCATCCCAATGCCGCGGCCACCCGCAGTCCGCGCGGGACGAGGCCGGTGATGTCGGTCTTCTCGGTGAGGAACGGTTGCTCGCGCCGTCCGCGTGGTGGCTGGCTCACGAAGCCCACCGTATCGGTCCGCCCTGTCATTCCGGGCGAATCGCGGTGCCGCGGACGGCGGCGCGTCCGTCGGTTCGCCCGAAGTGGCGCTTGACAGCCGACTGCGGAGTAACCCGGCTCCGCCAGTGGAGATCACCGAACGTGAGATCGGGCCACACTCTGTGTTGTTCACACGATGGTGGCATCAAGTCGTGTCAAGGATGCGTGACGGGTGTGGCTCCTGGTTTTCTCGGTCGCACACCCGGCGATGGGGAACGCAATTCCGACGATTCCCGGAAAGCCGAAAAGCCCGAAAGTTTTTTCCGAGCCAGACGTTTTGAGTTGAGGAGAAGCACGAGTGACGAACGCGGCGAACGAGGGGCGGGACGCGAAGCGCGTCGGCCGCCTCGCGTCGCGTGCGCTGTTCGTCCTCGGTGGCGCGGTCGCCGCGACCGCCGCCGCGTGGGCCGTCTCCTCCTCTGCCGCCTCGGCCGACACCATCCAGGCCGGTGAGGTCGGCGCCAGCGTCACGCCGGTGACCGACGCGACCGTCGCCAACCTCGGCGACGTCACGCGCGGCGTCTCGCAGTTCGCCGGCAACGTCGCCGGTACCGCCGCGGGCGCCGTGCAGAATGTCTCCGCGTGCGAGCAGGACGCCACCACGTGGTCCGCGCCTGGCCACGACCGGCCGATCTGTTCGCTCGACCCGCGTGACCACATCGGTGGCCCGCACCGCGACCAGGTGCGCACCACGGCCGACCACGAGGTGTCCGGGCGCGTCAGCGACGCCGTGACCGACCTCGGCGAAGACGCCGTGCTGCACCCGGCGTCGCGCACGCTCGGCGCGATCGAGCACATCGCCCGCAAGCCCGAGGACACCCGCCGCGTGATCGACGAGGCCACGGCCCCGTCGCCCGAGGCGCAGGACTTCGGCCGCAAGGTGTGGGACCTGCTCGACCCGAGCCACACGGGGTCACTGGTCGACCTCCCCGGGCTCCCGGGTTCGCCCGTCGAGCCGGCCGCTCCGGTCTCGGCCGCCACCGGCACCACCGGTGACACGGCGCAGAACCTCGGCGCCGCAGCGGTTTCCACCTCCGACGCGCTGCGGGCGATCTTCTCCCGCTCCGCGCACGAGGACCTCGCGGCAGCAGGCGACAGCGTCGACACGCCTTCGCGTGGCGACCACCGCAACCTGCCCGACCCGTTCTCCCCGGCGCAGCTCCCGATGGCGCCCCCCTCCATCCCGACTGTCCCCGGCGGCGGCAACAACACCGCCCCCGGTGGTCACCTCGACGGCCTCAACTTCGGCGTCCCCTCCTGGGTCACCGCTGCCGTCGACAACGCCGTGGCGGGTTCGACCCGTGCCGGTGTGCGGCACACGCCGCTCAGCCCGGGCGAGCAGCCCGGCGTCACTCCTGACTGATTCACCTCACCCGCGGGGTCGCTGACGCGTCCTGAAGCTCGGGCACCTTCGTCGTGCCGGCTTCGCGTCACCGACTGAACCCCGCGGGTTTTCTCGCGATGCGCCCTTTTCCGCGCTCGCACCGCACCACCCCTCTGGTGCGCTTTCCCTCAATTGATCACAGCGAAAAGCGCACCCCACAAGCCCGCAAGGGAACCCGAAATGAAGGAGAAAAACCCCATGCAGACCTGGGCAAAGCGCGGACTCCAGACCGCGTTGGTCACGGGTGGGTTGTTGATGCTGGGCACCGGCATCGCCTCGGCCGACGAAAACGTCAACCCTGACACCCCGGCCTCCCCGCTCGACCTCAACGTCACCGTTCCGGTCGACGTCGACAACAACGCCATCGGCACCCCGCTGGGTCAGGTGGACGTTCCTGGTTACCAGGGTGAGGTCAGCACCAAGCCCGTCACCTCCGCCGTGAAGGACGCTCTCGCTTCGGCGAAGAGCCCCGGCGGTGCGGCGAGCAACCTGACGGACAGCCTGCCGAAGGCCGACGCGCCGCGGCAGCTGACGCCGACCCACGACGCCCTCAAGGGCAACAAGGTCTCCGGCGACCTCGTCGTGCCGATCCAGATCGTCGACAACGCCGTCGGTGTGCTGGGTGACGCGAACGTCGACGGTAAGTCGCACGAGCAGACCTACTCGCACAACCAGGACATCGCGACCTCCGGCAAGAACTCCGGGCTCGCGGGCAACGTCGTCGCCCTCGACTGGGCGCTCCCCGTGCAGCTGGCCGGCAACGGCGTCGGCCTCGCGGGCGGTTCCGGCGCGGTGCACGGCGGCTCGGCCAGCCAGAGCACCACCGAGACCGGCAACATCGACACCACCGGCAAGGGCTCCGGCCTGTCCGGCAACGTCGTCGCCGGCCAGTTCGCCACCCCGGTGCAGGTGACCGGCAACGCCGCCTCCTGGATCCTGGGCAACGGCTACAGCCAGTACACCGCCGACACCACGGCCACCTCGGGCGGCTCCGCGCTGACCGACGGCAAGGGCGGCGCGGGCACCGGCAACGTGGTGGGCGCGCCCATCGCCCTGCCGGTGAAGTTCAACGGCAACGCCGGTGGCGTGTGGGGCTCGGACGCCGACGCGTCGTCCTCCTCCTCGGCCGACGCGAAGGCCGGCGACAAGCGGCCGGGCAGCCTGGCCGGCACGCCGACCTACCTCGAGACCGACGGTGACAAGTCGTTCCTCGGCGGCAACGCCGTGGCGGCTCAGCTCAGCCCGATCGCGAACGTCGCGAGCGTGGCGGGTTCGTGGATCGGCAACGCGACCACGGGCATGTCGCCCGAGCGTTCGGTCGGCAGCTCGCACTCGAGCACCGTCGACTCCGGCGGCTTCGTCAAGACCTCGGGCCAGCAGGCCGCGGGCGCGGGCAACGTGGTCGACCCGGCCGTGGCCCTCCCCGTCGAGGTGTGCGGCGTCGGCGGCACCTACATCGGCAACGCGCACGCCGCGTGCGACAACACCACCGACGCCAACGCGGGCAACGGCAGCTACACCCGCGGCAACGACACCGTGCTGGGCGGCAACGTCGTCAACAGCCAGGTGGCGGGCGCTCCCGAGGTGCACGGCATCGGCGGCAGCCACATCGGCAACGCCTCCGGCACGTCGAACGAGACCAAGACCGTCACGGCCGGTGGCTACGACGGCAGCCAGGGCAACGACTCCTCGGGCTCGGGCAACGTCGTCCAGGTCCCGGTGGGCGTGCCCGCCGAGGTCTTCGGCGTGGGTGGCTCGTTCATCGGCCAGGGTTCGGCCGACGCGCACGAGACCAAGGTCGTCCAGGGCGGCGGCGGTGGCAACACCGACGACGACAACGGCTTCCTGAGCTCGAACCTCGGCACCGCCCCGGTGTCGGCCCCGGTGCAGGTCTTCGGCATCGGCGCCGCGTTCGTGGGCCAGGGCCACGGCAACGCGACCGGCGACACCACCTCGGGTGCCGGCTGGGACACGCACGCGAAGGGCACCGGGGGTGCAGGCGCGGGCAACATCATCGAAGCCCCGGTCTCGCTGCCCGTCCAGGGCCACGGGATCGGCGGCGCGGTGGCCGGCATCGGCACCGCGCAGGCCGACAACCTGACGGACTCGACCGCCGGTGGCAACGCGCTCACCGACGGCAAGGGCGGCGGCCTCGCCGGCAACATCATCAAGGCGCCGATCGCCGGTGCGGTGAACCCGTCGGGCACCGGTGTCGCGGGTGCGGCGCTGGGCCACGCGGCCGGTTCGAACGACGTCGCGTCGACCGCGGGCGGCTCCTCGCTGACCAACGGCAACGCGGGCGCGGTGGCGGGCAACGTCATCGGTGCCGACCCGCTGGCGGCCGTCCCGGTCGTGGCGGACTCGGTGTCCGCGGCGGGCGTGTCCTCCGCCGACAGCATGAACTCGCAGGACGTGACCGCTGCCGGTGACGACACCACGTCGGGTCTCGAGGGCTCGGTTTCGGGCAACATCCTCGACATCCCCGTCAGCGCGGTGCCGCACGTGGTGACCAACGCCGTTTCCGCGGCCGGTGTCGCCCACGCGACCGGTGACAACAACATCACCGCGACCAACGGTGGCACCCCCACCACCGACGGTGACGGAAGTGCGCTCTCGGGCTACAACTTCTACCACCACCTGCCGGTCAACGTCCCGGTCTTCGGCGTCCCGCTGGAGCTGCTGGGCACCGCGACCGCGGAGGGCACCGACAACACCGTCGTGTCCGAGCCGTCGATCGACACCCCGCTCGGCAACGAGCTCGGTGCGGCTCAGCTGCCCGCGCTGCCGGCTCTGGCGTCGCTCCCGACGTCCGGCGCCACGCCGGCTCTGCCCGCGCTGCCGGCCCTGCCGGACGCCGGTGCTCTGCCGGGCCTGCCCGCCATGGCGATGCTGCCGGGTGCCGAGCGCGCCGACCTGCCGGTCAGCGGGCTGTCGGCCCTGAACGAGCTGGGCCAGCTCAAGGGCGCCACCTCCCTGCCGACCGTGTCGGGCCTGGGTAACGGCGTGCACCTGCCGGGTCTGCCCTTCGGCGGCGAGCGCGCCGACGCTCCGGCTCTGCCGGCGCTGCCCGCTCAGCTCCCGGTGAAGGCGAACCTGCCGACGCTGCAGCAGCTCCCCGCCGTGACGGCGCTGCCGGCTCTGCCGGGCGTGCCCGCCACGCTGCCGACGTCGGGTGTCCCGGCGCTGCCGACCGCGGGTCTGCCGGCGCTGCCGGCGCTGCCCGCCGTTCCGGCGCTGCCCGTGGCTCAGGTCCCGGCGCTGTCGGGCATGGACTCCTCGCCCCTGGCGATGATCCAGCAGCTGGCCGCGAAGGTGACCGGCTTCTTCAAGAAGTGAGCAAGTAGCCAACCCGAAACGGGCCCGGAAGCAGCCAGCTTCCGGGCCCGTTTTCTTTGTGCGTCAGGAAAATTCGAGCGAACGCTTCGCGAGGCCGTGCCAGAACCCGTCGATCACGGTGCGGCCCGTCGTCTCGCTCGCGCCGAGCGTGACGAACAACGGCGCGAAGTGCTCGATGCGCGGGTGCGCGACGGCGGCGGCCGGGGCCTTGTGCTGGAAGTCGAGCAGTGCGTCGACGTCGCCCCGGTTGATGACCTCGTCGCCCCAGTGGTCGAACTCGGTGGACCACTGCGGCGGCGTGCCGTCGGTGCCGTCGGTCTCGCGCATGGCACTGAGGTTGTGGGTGAAGAAGCCGCTGCCGATGATCAGCACGCCTTCGTCGCGCAGCGGCGTGAGCTTGCGGCCGAGGTCGAACAGCGCCTGCGGGTCGAGCGAGGGCATCGAGACCTGCAGCACGGGAACGTCGGCGTCGGGGTACATCTCCACGAGCGGCACGTACGCGCCGTGGTCGAGACCGCGCTCCGGTGCGTCGTGCACGGGCGTGGTCGAGTGCAGCAGCTTGCGCACCTTCGCGGCGAGCTCGTGCGCGCCCGGCGCGGCGTATTTCACCTGGTAGAAGCGGTCGGGGAAGCCCCAGAAGTCGTACACGAGGGGGACGGTCTCGGTCGCCCCGAGCGTCAGCGGCGCCTCTTCCCAGTGCGCCGAGACCACGAGGATCGCCTGGGGCTTCGGCAGGTCCGCGGACCAGCCGGCGAGCTGCCGCGTCCACCTGGCGTCGTCCGCGAGCGGCGGCGCACCGTGGCTGAGGTAGAGAACTGGGGTGCGGGCCATGCGTGCCTCCAAGTGTTTGAAACTTCAACTACTACGGTACTCGTCGCTGTGCGGCCCGGGGATATTTCGTCAGGTGAGGTTTTCAGCCATTCGTTCGAGGGTGCGGACGGTCGTGAGGTAGTCGTCCTCGCTGATGCCGTGGGTGGCTCGGGCGCGGAAGGTCTGAACTTTCGCCTCGATCTCTCGGTGGGCTTCCCGGCCTTCGGTGGTGAGCCGGTGGTCCGAGGTGAGCCAACCGCGGTTTTGAAGCTCGTCGAGGTGCGGGGCCATGCTGCCTTCGTCGACCGTGAACGGTTCGAGCGCTTTGTCGACTTGGTCCGCGGTGTGCGCCCCTTGCGCGACCGCGTTGAGCACCTGCCACTGCCGGCGCGTGAGGTGGTGGGCGCCGAGTGGCTGGTCGAAGGCCTCTTCGAGCAACTCGTGGTTGTGCCGTAGCCAGTAGCCGAGCGGTTTCATGGATACTCCCTATGCTGAAGAGCAACTACATGTAAATATACATGTATTTCCGTGAAGGGACACCCATGCCGGACCCGGTGGCCGACGTCGAGCGCGCCATGATCGCCATCCGCCGGAGCCAGCAGCGCCGCGCCCTCACCCGCATCGCCCGCGACCGCGGCCGGCAGGCTCTCGACCCGGTGATCGAACTGCTCGACGTCGTCGAGGACTTCGCGGACCGCGGCAAGCCGGCCACCGTCACGTCGCTGGCCACGGCTTTGGGCGTCGACCAGCCGCGCGCCAGCCGCCTCGTCGCCCGCGCCGTCGACCAGGGCGACCTGTACCGCGAAGCCGACCAATCCGATGGCCGCCGCACCGTCCTCGCCCTGACCCCGGCCGGCCGCGCCCGCCTGGACGAGCTGCACACGTTCCGCCGGACCGTCTTCGCGGAGGCGATGTCCCCGTGGAGCGCCGAGGACCGTGCGACGTTCGCCCGCCTGCTGACGAGCTTCACCACGAACTACGAGGCCCTGGGCCGCTGAGCCTCACGGTGGCAGGGTGATCGACATGGACGACCCCGACCGAGGTGACGCACCGTTCGCATCCCCCGAGCAGCTCCGCGTGGCCCAGGCCGCCGCCGCTGCCGCCCCACACGCGGCCGCCCTGCTGACCGAACACCTCTCCGCCCACGGCGAACTCCTGCCGACGCTGTACTTCGACACCCTCGGCGCGTGGTACCTCACCACCTGGCGCCACCGCGCCATCGACCCCGACCAGTTCACGCAAGCACGCGCCGTCGCGGCCGTGCTGGACGCCGAGCTCAAGTCCGACCCCCGGGCCGAGAACGCGATCGCGGTCGGCTTCGTGGAGATGTTCACCTCGCTGCCCGCGTCCGAACAGGCCGCTGCCGCGGCGACCCTGCCGCCCGTCCTGCGCGCCGAGTACACGGCGATGGCCGCCTGGCGCCCCAGCTGAACCGCTCGTGCCGCGGGGCCGGCCGCCGGTCTGCCTACGTTGGCCGGTCAGCCGGTTTGATGGCTGAGTACAGCAGCATGTCGACCCGTCGGCCGCCGATTTCCTGGTGGCTGCGGAGCAGGCCTTCGCGCTCGTAGCCCGCGGCCTCGGCCGTGCGCACGGAGCCGACGTTCCACGGTTCGATGTACAGCTCGATCCGGTGCAGGTCCGGGATCGACCAGGCGGACCGCGTCAGCGCGGTGAGCGCCTGCCGCGCGAACCCCTTGCCGCGGTGGGCGGGGGCGATGGCGTACCCCGCGCTCGCGCGGCCGGCGGCGAGAGCGGTGAGGTGCAGGCCGATCGTGCCCAGTGCTTCGTCGGTGCTCGCGGACGCTATGCAGAACGCGTAGCCCAGCCCGGCGTCGAGGCGGTCGTGCTGTCTCCGGAGGTACGCGCGGGCGTCGTCCCGGCTGGCGTTGCCGACGAGGGACCCGATGGTCGGGATGTAGGGATCGGTCGACAAGTCGACGATCATGTCCACGTCGCGGTCTTCGAAGGCGCGCAGTCGCACGTCGCCGAAGGTGGGGGTCGCGTCGGACAAAGCGGGCTAGTCGTGCGCGAGGTCGGCGAAGCGGCTGTAGTGCAGCTGGTGTGCCACGACGATCGTGCTCGTCGGGCCGGCGCGGTGCTTCGCCAGGATCAGGTCGGCTTCGCCGGCGCGGGGGTCATCGCGTTCCCAGGCGTCGGGGCGGTTGATCAGGATGACGATGTCGGCGTCCTGCTCCAGGGAGCCCGACTCACGGAGGTCGGAGAGCATCGGCTTCTTGTCGGTGCGCTGTTCCGGACCACGGTTGAGCTGGGAGATCGCGATGACCGGTACTTCGATCTCCTTCGCGAGCAGCTTGAGCTGACGCGAGAACTCCGAGACTTCCTGCTGCCGCGACTCGACGCGCTTGCCCGACGTCATCAGCTGGAGGTAGTCGACGACCACGAGCTTGAGGTCGTGGCGCTGCTTGAGCCGCCGGGCCTTCGCGCGGATCTCCATCATCGTCATGTTCGGCGAGTCGTCGACGAACAGCGGCGCCTCCGAGACCTCGCTCATGCGGCGGGCCAGGCGGGTCCAGTCGTCGTCGGACATCTTGCCACCGCGCATGTCGGCGAGGCGGATCTTGGCCTCGGCCGAGAGCATGCGCATCACGATCTCGGTGCGGCTCATTTCCAGCGAGAAGATGACGCTGGTCAGGCCGTGGCGGATGGACGCCGAACGCACGAAGTCCAGGCCCAGCGTCGACTTGCCGACACCGGGGCGGGCGGCGACGATGATCATCTGGCCGGGGTGCAGGCCGTTGGTGAGCTCGTCGAAGTCGGCGAACCCGGTCGGGATGCCCTGCGACTGGCCCCCGCGCGACGCGATCGCGTCGATCTCGTCCATGGTCGGCTGCAGGAGGTCTTCGAGGGCGACGTAGTCCTCGCTGGTGCGGCGCTCGGTGACGTCGTAGATCGCGGCCTGCGCGCGGTCGACGACCTCGTCGATGTTCGCGCCGTCGGCGGCCGCGGCGCCGTAGCCGTACTGCACGATGCGCGTGCCCGCCTCCACGAGCCGGCGCAGCACCGCCTTCTCGGCGACGATCTCGGCGTAGTAGCCGGCGTTGGCCGCGGTGGGGACGGTCGCGATGAGCGTGTGCAGGTACGGCGCCCCGCCGACACGGCCGAGCTCGCCGCGGCGCTCCAGCTCCGCCGACACTGTGATCGGGTCGGCGGGCTCGCCGCGGCCGTAGAGGTCGAGGATGCAGTCGTACACGGCCTGGTGCGCGGGCCGGTAGAAGTCGCCGGGCCCGAGCGCCTCGATCACGTCGGCGATCGCGTCCTTCGACAGCAGCATGCCGCCCAGCACCGACTGCTCGGCCGCCATGTCCTGCGGCGGCTGCCGGTCGAACCCGCCCGGACCCGGGTCACTCGGCCCCGGGTCGGAGTCCGCGTCGTACATCGGACCGCGGTCGTCGGTGAGCGCCACCGCCCCGGACACCTCCTCGACCGGCGGGCAAAGCCGCGGTCATCCCCTGCACTCGTCACGTCCTGTGTCGAACGGTGCCGCGCGAGCCCTCCTCGTGCGAACACCTGTTCGATTATGCCGGATCCTCTCCGACTTTCCCAGCCCAACCGCCGGGCCCTCGTTGATGATGGACCGGCGTCCCCCTCACCGATGACTTGCCACGCCGGGCGCCACCGTGAGTGCTGACCGAGAGGGCACGCTAGATCCCCCGGACGGACGAGCGCAATTCCGGGTGTTGACCGTCCTGTGGATAACTTGTGGACGACTGGAGGTAACCAGTCACAGGTAGCCGCCACGCTGTGGACAAGTTGGGGACAGTACTGATCAGCTTCATAGAATCCCCAGGTCAAGGCCTGTGTAGAGACTGTGGAGAACTTTGTCGAAACTCGTCCGGCGTGTCGCGCGAGGTGCGTTGTTCGGCGTGTCGCCTGGGCGCGTGCACACATCCCTGTGGATGAATGCTACGGAGCGTAGAAGCGTGACACGGTGGGCTGAACGAGCGGCCACGCCGTTCGCGCACCGGTGTTTTGGTGCGCTGAGTAACCGCTGAGTGAGAACGCGCTGGTAGGCCGGTCGCAACACAAAAACCGGGTGGGGTTCACCTGGCGGTCACCTGAACGTGCCGCACTCGAAACCCCACCCGGAGTAGCGCTCTAACGGGTCAGCCCAACGCGCTCTGTGCGGTCCGCAACCGATCCCCGATCGCCTTCGGCGTGCCCGGCGTGAACACGACCAGCGAGTCGTCCCGCCCGGGCCGCTCCTCCATCAGCCAGCGCCCCTCGGCGGTGTCCACGAAGTTGATCGGCTTCGGAATCCGCCGGCGCCGCCCCCCATTCGGCCGCGTCGCGACGTACAACGACCCCGCCCCGGTCCGCGGCGCCTTGAGGATCCGCTGAATCTCCTTTAACGGCGCGAGCGCCTCGTTCCGCCCATGCCCGGTCTGCATGATCGAGCGCTGCGACACGTCCTCGGACCCCGCGGCGTGACCACTTTCGAACTCGGACTTGCTGGTGACCAGCGGCTGCCCCGCCGCACCCTGGCCTGCGGGCATCATGTCCAGGAACGTCGGGAGCAGCAGATCGGGCCGCTGCCGGACCACGGTGACCGTCTGCTCTCCGACGACCCGCAGCAGCGCGAACCCGCCGCCGTTTCCGCTCCCGACCAGCACGGCGTAGTTCGAGGGGCTGCCGTCGTCGAACTGCCCGTCGAACCACCCGTAGTACTCGATCTGCGGGTGGCAGATCGACTCGATGAGCGCCAGCAGGTCGCGGTCCATGCCGCGCGGACCCATCAGCCCGATCTCGGTCAGGACCTTGTTCACGTCCTGGTCGATCGTCCGCTCGGCATCCGGGTCCAAGAAGACCGGCATGTCCGCGATGACCTGGTGCGGCTCACCGCCCCGGCGCTTGATCAGGTTGAACAGCGTCGGGAGGGTGAACTTGTTCGGTTGATCAAGGGTGATCACGTCGTTGGGCCTCATTCACCGATCACGGGTGGCGCGGTCAGCTCGTCGGTGCCGAACAGCTCGTTGGCGTCCTCTTCGACGAGGTACTTGGTCTGGTGTTCCTCGTCCTCGGTGCCCTTGCCGCCCTTGGCGCCGCCCGCACCCATGCCGCCCATCCCGGACGCGCCGGCCTTCCCGGCCGCGCCTCCCATGGCACCGCCACGCATGCCTGCGCCGGCCGCGCCCTCACCGGCGCCGAGCCCGGCCGCCGCCCCGGAGGCCGCGCCCCCGGGCCCGAACCCGCCGCCGAACGCACCCGGCCCGAAGCCCGCGACCGCACCCGAACCGGCACCGCCGCCACCGAACCCGCTGCCACCGCCGGCGCCTGCGCCGAAACCACCGCCCGGCCCGAACCCGCCACCGGCACCGCCCGGCCCGAACCCGCTCGAATCGAACGACGACGGCGTAAAGCCCTGCGCCGTGGTGCTGTCCGAGCCCGTGGGGTTGTAGGTCCCGGTCGGGATGCCGGTGTTGTTGGGGTTGTTCGGGTCGTTGATGCCGCTGTGGCTGGTCGAGAAGTCGGTCGGCTTCGCGTCGAACTTGGGCATGTTCGCGGGGTTGAAGCTGCCGCCACCGCCACCGCCGGGACCGCCACCACCGCTGAAGCCACCACCACCGGGGCCACCGCCGAAGTTGTTGCCGCCACCGCCGTCGGAGATGTTGTTGCCCTGCCAGGCGCTGTACTGCGGCAGCCCCTGGGCGTTGGCGCCCGAAGCGTTGAAGTACGCGGTGTAGGCCTGAACGTTGGCCGTGCCGACCTGGTTGTACTTGTTGATCTCGTCGTCTTTGTCGCTGAACGGGTTGACGCCGTCCAGGAAGCCGGCCGACGGCGGGTCCTTGGCGATCTCCTGCACCTTGTTGTGCACGGTGCTGAAGCAGTCGACCTGGGTGTTCAGGTAGGTGTGGCTCTTCTGCAGGTTTCCGGCAGAGTTGTCGAGCCAGATCCCCAGCGGGTGCGCGCCGGCCTGCGCGGCGGTGGAACCGCCACCCTGCCAAGCGGCGTCCATCGCCTTGTTGAGATCGCCGATGTGGGTGGACCGCGCGGAGTGGTCCTTCTCCAGATCGGAGGCGGCGGCAGCGCCGTCCTTCAAGGAGTCCGCGTTGCCCGGGTGAATGGCTTCCCAGATCGCGCGTGCGTCGATGGACCGACCACCCAGATCAGCCTCGGCGTGCTGGGCTTCGGGCCCGCCGCTGAAGATGCCGACCAGGCCGCCGACGACCGCGCCGACGCCCGCACCGACCGCGGTGCCGACACCGGGGACGACGGAACCGATCACGGCGCCGTACCCGGCACCGATCGCCATCCCCTTGACTTCCTTGCCCATGGTGTTGGCGTCATTCCCCATGATGAGCCACTCCTTCTCGAGCTTCCAGGTCGACGGCTGTCACGCCGCCCCCTTGAGGTGTTCGATCATCGCCGTGGCGACCTTCTCTGCGATCGGGCACGGGTTCGACTTGTTGGACCCGACGCCGATGGTGGTACCGACTGCCACGGCAAGTTGATCGGTCACACCGACCCAGAGCTGGCATGTGCCGCTCGATCGGAGGTCCGCCTTGTCCGTGTACACGCCGGGGTAACCGTCGACGGTGGTCGGCGTGAAGTACGCGGCCGACGACTTTCCGTCGTAGATGTCGCTGATGCCGGCCGCGTTCTGAGGCAGAGCTCCGATGCCGACGGAGTTCTGTGCGAGGGTTGATGAGACCCACGAGCAGGCCTTCGGGGTCCTGTCGTCGGGCACGCCCTCCGTCTTGAGACCGATCGTGGTCAACTGGCTCGCCGAGAGGACTGCGCACGGGTTGTTGAGCAGGTCACCGGTGGGCAAGGGGGCGGGAACCTTGAGCGCCGGGTCGACCCCGTCTCCGCCCGAGCTCCCGGAACTCGGGGCACTGGACGGGGTGGTCGACCCTCCGGAGTCTCCGCCGCTGCAGGCAGCGAGCAGACCAGCCGCGGTCAGTGCCGCGACGGTGGAGGCGACCAGGCGAACGGTGCGGGACTGCATGAGTGCGCTCAGACTCCTTGACCTTGCTTGGCTGCGGCGTCGCGGGCTTCCTGCTCGGCCACGGTGATCTTGTTCTTTGCCGCATTCAGGGCCGTGATGTAGTTGGTTACGTAGTCGACCATGCGCTGGTGCTGCTCGAGCAGCGTGTTGCCTGATGGGTTCGCACCCTTGCTCACGAAGTCGTTACTTGCGAACTCCGCGGCAGGGGCTTTGACCGAAGCAATTCGCTCGGCTCGGCGGAGGTCCTGCTGCATCTCGACGAGCAGGTCGCCCCACTTCTTGATGACGCCGTCAACCTCTTCTTCGCTGAACTGGTACCCGCCGGCAGTCCCGTAATTGCCAACCTTGATCGGCGCAGGTGGTGGGACTTCGGACATCGGCGTTACCCCCTTTGGCTACCTCTCGCTCCCCAAACGGCGAGATCAGCAGGTTGGATGGTAACGCACGGCCGTTGGTTCCCGCTCGGGTTCAGGCGAGTTCGAGAGTAGGCCGAAATCGATCTTGCGGCGGTCCGGACCAGCGGTTCAGGACCGTCCGGATTCGGCTTTCAGGTGTCCGATCATCGCGGCTGCGAACTTCTGCGCCAGGCCGCACGGGTCGTTCTTGTTCGGCCCCGCGGAGATCTGCGGGATGATCGAGACCGCTGGCTCGTCGGTGACGCCGACCCAGAGCTGGCAGTTGCCGGACGTTCTGCCGTCGTGGATGTCGGCGAGAGCGCCCGGGTAGCCCCTGATCGAGACGGGCTCGAAGTACGCTGATCTGGCTTTCTGGTCGTAGATGTCGCTGATTCCGTGCGGGTTCTGTGGAACGGCACCGATGCTGATGGAGTTCAGTGGGTTGCCCGAGGACCTGAACGAGCAGCTGGCCGAAGTCTCGTTGACCGGTCGACCGGGGTAAGCCAGGCCGACTTGGGCGGCTTCGGCTTCGGTGAGGATGCTGCAAGGATCGTGGAGCAGGCTGTCCGTCGGGAGAGGGCCGGGGACCCGGGGTCCAGAGGCGGGCGCCGTGGTGGTTGGGGCGGCAGGTTCGGCAGTTCCGCTGCACGAGGTCAGCAGGGCAGCCGCAGCGACCGAGACCATCAGCGGGACAGAGCGGCGTGCCATTGCGAAACCCCGGCCTGCGAAACCCCAGCAAGATCAGCGGCGGGGATAACGCACCGAACTCACTCGGTTTCTTTCCGCAGTGTCAGTCACCCGAAAGGGGTTCGAGGTGGGTTTTCGGTTCGACGACGGTCACGCCGCGCTCTTGAGGTGGTCGATCATCGTCTGCCCCACCTTCTGTGCGACCGGGCGCGGGTCCGGCTTGTTCGCGCCGACGTTGATCACCGTGCCCACCGAGACGGCGAGCTGGTCGGTGATTCCGATCCACAGCTGGCACGAGCCGCTGGAGCGGTCGTCGGACTTGTCGGTGAAGACCGCCGGGTATCCCTCGATCGTGACCGGGGTGAAGTAGGCGGCAGAGGACTTGCCCGAGTAAATGTCGGAAAGCCCGTTCTTGTTCTGCGGCAGCGCGCCGATTCCCACCGAGTTCTCGGCATTGCCCGATGACTCCCAGGTGCACGCTTTGGGAGTGCGGTCGTCGAGTTTGCCGGGGGTTTTCAGGCCGATCTTTCCGGCCTGGCCCGCGCTCAACAACGCGCACGGGTCGTTCAGGACGGCGTCGGTGGGCAGCGGCGTCGACACCTTGAGTGCTGGGTCGACGGCGCCTCCGGCCGCGGAGCTTGTCGGGTTCGCAACGTTGGACGGAGCGTCGAGCCTCCGCTGTCGCCGCCGCTGCACGCGGCGAGCAGGCCGGCCACGGTGAGTGCGGTGACAATGGACGCGACGAAGCGGACGGTGCGGGCCAGCATGGCGGCGCTCAGACTCCAGGTCTTGTCCACGGATCAAAGATCAGCCGTGACGATAACGGACAGTCGTCGATGGGCTCCCTGAGCGGCACCTCGGCACAGAGAAGCGCCCCTCGGGTCGGAACCCGAGGGGCGCTTCGTCAGGGCTGAACCGTCAGACCGAAGTCGCCTTGACTTCGAGGCGGACGTCGACCTTCACGTCGGGGTGGAGGCGGGCGTTGACGGAGTGCTTGCCGACCGTCTTGATGTGGTCGCGGAGGTCCAGGACGCGCTTGTCGAGGAGCGGGCCGCCCTGGGCCTTGATCGCGTCGACGATCTCGCCGGCGGTGATGGAGCCGAAGAGCTTCTTCGAGCCCTCCGCGGCCTTGCCCGTCAGCTGGATGGCGCCGAGGCCCTCGAGCGTCGCCTTGATCTCCTTGGCGTGGTCGAGGTCGCGGATGCGCCGGGATTCCTGCGCGCGCTGGATGGTGCGCACGTTCTTCTCGGCACCCTTGCTGGCCACGATGGCGTAGCCGCGGGGCAGCAGGTAGTTGCGGGCGTAACCGTCCTTGACCTCGACGATGTCGCCGGGGCCACCGAGGTTCGCCACGTCGGTGGTGAGAATGATCTTCGCCATGACGAGCCTCCTCAGCGAGCGGTCGAGGTGTAGGGCAGCAGCGCCATCTCGCGCGAGTTCTTCACCGCGATGGCGATGTCACGCTGGTGCTGGCTGCAGTTGCCGGTGACGCGACGGGCACGGATCTTGCCGCGGTCCGAGATGTACTTCCGCAGCAGGTTGGTGTCCTTGTAGTCGATCAGTTCCGGGCGGCCCTTCTTCTCGGCCTTGCAGAAAACGCAGACCTTCTTCTTGGGCTTACGGATGGGTGGCTTGGCCACTGTGTTCTCCTGGATTCAAATCTTGTGGTGTAAAGGTGCGAGATCAGAACGGGGGTTCGTCGGCGAAACCGCCGCCGCCACCGCCCGCGGGCGGAGCGGAGCCCCACGGGTCGTCGGCCGGCATGCCGCCGCCACCGCCGCCTCCGCGGTTGCCACCGCCACCGCCGCCGCCGAAGTCACCGCCGCCTCCGCGGCTGACCTTGTTGACCTTCGCCGTGGCGTACCGCAGCGAGGGCCCGATCTCGTCGACCTCGAGCTCGACGACGGTGCGCTTCTCGCCTTCCTTGGTCTCGAAGGACCGCTGCTTGAGCCGGCCCTGCACGACCACACGGGCGCCGCGGGTGAGCGACTCGGCGACGTTCTCCGCCGCCTGGCGCCAGATGTTGCAGCGCAGGAACAGCGCCTCGCCGTCCTTCCACTCGCCCGACTGGCGGTCGAGGGTGCGCGGGGTGGACGCGACCGTGAAGTTCGCGACCGCCGCGCCGGACGGGGTGAAACGCAGTTCCGGGTCGGAGGTCAGATTTCCGACCACCGTGATGACGGTGTCTCCAGCCACGGGGACGTCCCTTCGGCTCAGGCCTTGGCGGCGACGGGCTTGGCCGCGGCGCGCTTGACCTCGCGGCGCATGACCTTGGTGCGCAGCACGGTCTCCTGCAGCGACAGCTGACGGTCGAGTTCCTTGACCGCGTCGGAGTCGGAGTTCAGGTCGAGCAGCGCGTAGATGCCCTCGGCGTGCTTCTTGATCTCGTACGCCAGGCGACGACGGCCCCAGACGTCGACCTTCTCGACGCTTCCGCCCGAAGTGCGGATCACGTTGAGGAAGTTGTCGAGCGTGGGGGCGACCGTGCGCTCGTCGAGCGTGGGGTCCAGGATGACCATTACCTCGTAATGGCGTGACACAACCACTCACCTCCTATGGGCTCGCGGCCACGGACTGTCCGTGGCAGGAGGGTTTGTCCAGGTAAGGGTACCTGGGGGTACCGACAGAGCTGTCAGGAGGCCCGGCGCAGCGCCCAGGTGCGCACCAGCCCGGCCGTCACGCCCGCCAGCACGATCACCGCGAGCAGCATCGGCAGCTGGATGTCGGGCGCGTCGCCGGAGGTCGCGAGCGACTCCGCGTTGCCGGCGTTGCGCACGTCCGGGCTCTGGCTCTGCGTGTCCTGGCCGCCGGTCACGGGCGCGGCCGAGCCGGGCAGCGTGCCGTTGGCCGGGTAGCGGATGCCGGGGGCGACGGCCGTGCCGGGCGTCGCGGTCGGGATGCCGGTGTAGTCGCGCTGCGGCGCGGTGCCCGTGGACCCGGGGATCAGGTTCGCGAGCGGGCCGCCGTCCGAGCCCGGTGAGGACGAGGGCGAAGTCGACGGCGAGCTGCTGCTCGGCGGCGTCGACGACGAGGCCGGCGGCGTGTAGTTCGTGGCCAGCGTAGTCAGGCCGCAGTTCGCCGTGACCGAGCTGGTGATCGCGTCGAGGACCTGCTTCTTCGTGTCGGCGCTCCAGCCGAGCGCGGCGTTGCCCTGCAGCGCCTGGTTGACGACGCTGCCGATGGTCTTGCCGTCGATGGTGCCGCCCGACGAGCTGGGCACGGTGCCGACGGTGAGCGTCTTCGCGGCCAGCGCGTTGGCCACGCCGTTGGGGTCGACGCCGTTGAGCGGGATGATCCACAGCAGTGACTGCTGCTTCGCCGTCGCGGCCTGCTTCGCGAGCGCGCTGACGGAGGAGCCCGGCAATGCGACGGTGTCGCCCATGCTGCCGCTGACCGAGCCCGTGCACTGGTTGGCCAGGGTCGTGGCCGCCGAAGCGGTGCCCGAGCCGAGGAACGCGCCGCCGGTCACCAGGGCGGCCAGCGCGGTGACGCTGAGTGCACGCCGGGTTCTCAGCCAGGTGGGGTTCTTCGGCACGAGCGCTGTCCTCCAGGGTCCATGGGCGTCGACCATCGCGACAGGTACTGTGTTGATCTTTGCCAATCAGACCACAGCCACGGCGGGAATTGTTGCCAGACCAGTAATGTCCGGTTGGGTACCCGCCTGCTTTCGGCCCGATTGGTCAACGAGCGGGACCCCGAAAAGATACTGGTGAGTCGGCCTAACTCGCAGCGGCCATTCGGCGGAGCACCCAGGTCCGAACCAGCCCCGCGCTGACTCCGGAGAGTGCAAGAACTGCCACCAGCACGGGCCAGTCCAACCCGTTCGTGTGGTTGTCGCCGGTGGGCGGTAACGCCTGCGCCTCGCCCGCGTTCTGCACGCTCGCGTTCCCGGCCGCCGGCTGACCCGGGTTCGAGAGGCCGTACTGCGGCGCGTACCCCGGGATCTGGCTGCCGTAGCGCAGTGCGGGCGACGGCGAGAACAGCCCGGCCATGGCCATCGGGATGTCGCTGTAGTCGCGCATGGGCGCGTAGCCGGTGCTGAACGGCAGGTTCGAGAAGTTCGCGAAGCCCGGGAACAGCGACGCGAGACCGCCGCCGCCCCCACCTGAGAGCGGCAGCAACGGGCTGTTCGGCGGCGGGATCGGTGTCTGGCCGGCGGGAGTGCCGCCCTGCGGCGCGCCGGGACCGGTCGCCGGCGGCTGCTGCGGGCTGCCGGGGTTCTGCTGCGCGGGCGCCCCGCCCGACAGCGCGCGCTGGGTCGAATCGACGCCCTGCTGCAGCGTGCTCGTGGTCCCCGAGACGGTCTGGTTCAGCGCCCCCGCGGCGGGCGCGCCGACCACGGGCACCGGCGCGACGACGGTGTCGACCACGTTCACGGTGACCTTGCAGACGGTGCCGAGCAGCGCGTTGACGGTCCCGGTCAGCACGCCGGACACCTGGCCGACCACACCGAGGTCGAGCGGGATCCCCAGCAACGGCGTCGTCGCCTTGACCTTGTCACCCGGTTTCGCGGTGATCGTGGACCCGCACGGCGTGGTCAGGGTGTCGGCGGACGCTGTGCCCGGCGCCGCGAGCGCGGCCGAGCCGGCCAGCACGAACGCGGCGGCTCCCACCGCGGTGGCCCTGCGTGTGCGGTGCTGCCTGGCCATTGAGCCCTCCACCGCGTCCGGTCCGAACCTGTCTCCCCTGGACAACGACGGTAACGGGAACGAGTGACGCCCGCTCAGCCACCGATGTCAGGCATTCGGGTGGAAGCGGGTGTCACCGCCCGTGTCGATCAGGAGGTCAGGCGGTCTTGCGGCGCAGCCACGCCCGCACGAGCGCCGCCGCGACGATGGCCAGCGCGAGCACCGCGATCAGCATCGGCAGCTTCGCCGGCGGCGTCACGGCCGGCAGCGCCTGGGCGGTGCCCGACTTCTTCGCGTCGACGGTCGGCACCTGGTCCGGGGGCAGCTGGCCGGGGATGACCTGCGTGATCACCGGCGGCGCCTGCACGAGCCCGGACGGCAGCATGGCGGCGTTGGTGAAAATGCCCGCCATGGAGTCGAGGCCGGACAGATCGCCCGAGCCGGTGATCACCGGGTCGAGGCTGCTACCGGGAGTGCCGGGCTCGCCCGGCCCACCGGGTCCGCCGGGTCCACCGGGCGGGGTGCCGGGAGGCGTGCCGGGCGGGTTGTCACCAGGCGGATTGTCGGCGGGCGGCACGACCGGCTTGGTCACGCCACTGACCAGGCTTTGCGTGGCATTGCCGACGCCGTTGGCCGTGTTCTGCGCGAGCGGGCAGACGGCGTTCGTCGCCGCGTCACCGACCACCGGCACCTCGCCGACGCCCAGCGTGCGCACGACGTCGCCCACAGGGAGCGTGAAGAGCGGGTTGCTCCCGTCCGACTGCTTCGCCTTCGAATCGAGGCCGACGGTGAGCCGGTCGGGGGCGTTGAGCGGCGCGCCCGCGTCGAGCGACAGGCCGTTGCCGGACTTGCCGTTCTGCAGCGTGGCCGAGCAGTCGCCGTCGAGCGTGGGGCTCGGGTCCGCGGACGCCGTGGCGGGGAGCGTGAGCGCGGCCGAGAAAACCGGCAGCGCGACGGCGATCCCCAACGTGGTGATCCGGGCGGCGTGCTTCCCCATGCAAAACCCCTCCGTCGGCCCGAACTGGATCACGGAACGCGCTCACGGTACTCCACGAGCGTCACCAACTGGGGCGTCAGGTGCGGATTCACCCGGGGGTAGCGTGCTGTCATGCAGATTGGCGCCCATGTCCGCGACGACGATCCACTGGCCGCCGTCGCCGAGCGAGAAGCCGACGTCGTCCAGTTCTTCCTGTCCGACCCGCAGGGGTGGAAGGCTCCGAAACCGCACCCGTTCGGGGACGCGATCAAGGAGTCGCCGGTCGAGGTGTTCATCCACGCGCCGTACCTGATCAACGTCGCGTCGCTGAACAACCGCATCCGCATCCCGTCGCGCAAGAACGTGGCGCAGCACGCCACGGGCGCCGCCGCGATCGGCGCGAAGGGACTCATCGTGCACGGCGGCCACGTGGGCGCCGGCGATGATGTGGCCGAGGGGCTGGCCAACTGGCGCAAGCTCTTCGAGCGCGAAGCGGACAAGGGCGGCTTCGCCGTGCCGATCCTCATCGAAAACACCGCGGGCGGCGAGAACGCGATGACCCGCGAGCTCGACGTGATCGCGCGTCTGTGGGACGAGGTCGGCGAGTTCGGCGCCGGGTTCTGTCTCGACACCTGCCACGCCTACGCCGCGGGCTGGGAGCTGGCCGACGCCGTGGAGAAGGTCAAGGCCATCACCGGCCGCATCGACCTGGTGCACCTCAACAACTCGCGCGACGAGTTCGGCTCCAACCGCGACCGCCACGCCAACGTCGTCGGCGGCGAGGGGACCATCGACCCCGAGCTGCTGGCCGACGTCGTCCGCAAGGCCGGCGCGCCCGTCGTCGTGGAGACGCCGAGCGAGGGCCAGGCGGCCGACATCGCCTACCTGCGCAAGCAGACCGCCTAGGTGTAGCGACCCGCAGGGTTGCGGACTCGATTGATGGGTGGCTTTCCGTCGAGTGCGATACGGCGCCGGTGCGCTCGGCGTTGCTGGAGCATGGACGTACGTACGCCCACTCTCCGAGCAGGGTGCGATTCCGTCGCTCCACCTTGCCGTTCGTCTGCGGACGAAACGGGCGGGTGCGCTGGTGGATGCTGCTCGCGGTGCTGAGAGTCTGGCCGAACAGCCTGGATCTGAGGCAGCGCAGTTGTCCGTGAGGACGCGCTCGTCGGTCATGACTTCGCGGGAGGCGAGCCCCTGACGCCCGCGTTGGTCTGGGGCGTCAGGGGCGCGTGTTCCACAGGGTGATCACGGCGCGTGGCCGGGTGCGTCCCTGCGGGCCCACGCCTTCTGCGCGCCCCGCAGGGTCTATTCGGCCCAGGCACGCTCCAGCAGGGTGGCGAAGGTGGCGGGCTCTCGCCCGATGAGCTTGGCCAGCGTCGAGTCGACGGCGGTGAACTCGCCATTCCGCGCCGCCGCGAAGATGCTCAGCATCAGGTCGGCGATCGGTGCCGGGGCGCCGTGCGCCAATGCCTGCTCGCGGAACGCGTCGTCGAAGACGACGGTGCGGGTGAAGGGCCGTCCGATGGCCTGGGACGCGATCTCGGCGATGGTGCTGAAGTCGAGCGCCGCCGAGCCGGTGAGTGGCGGGGTGGGCCCCTCGAAGCGGCCCTCCTCGGTGAGGATCGCCGCGGTGGCCTCGGCGAGGTCGTCGTGGCCGGTCCAGGCGACGGGGCCGTCGGCGGGCAGGGCGATGTCGCCGGTGTGGCGGGCGGGCTCCACCAACTGCAAGGCGCTGGCCGCGTAGAAGCCGTTGCGCAGCGCGGTCCAGGGCAGGCCGGTGGCGCGCAACAGGTCCTCGGTTTGGGCGTGGTCGCGGCATGCCTGGAAACGGGAGTCGTGCGCGGCACCCATCTGGCTGGTGTAGAGGATGCGGCCGACGCCGACCTGCACGGCGGCGTCGACAGCGGTGCGATGGCCAGTGACGCACTCCTCGCCCGTGCGGTCGAGGGAGACGAGGAGCAGCTGCTCAGCCCCCTCGAAGGCATGCACGAGCGAGTCGGAGTCGTCGAAGCTGCCCTGCCGGACACGAACGCCGCGGTCGGCGAGGTCTTGAGCCTTGCGGGGATCGCGGACGCTGACGCCGACGCGGTCGGCGGGGACGCGCTCCAGGAGGCGTTCGACGACCCGGCGGCCGAGGTTTCCCGTGGCTCCGGTCACGATGATCATGAGGTTCTCCCGACGCTGTTTCCAGTGGAATCATTTTGATGGTAACACTGGAATATCAGCGGAACCAAATCTTCGATATCATTGGTTCATGGCCACGCGCGACACCACCGCCGACCCTCGTCACCGCATTGTCGAGGCAACCGTCGAGCTACTGGAGAGCGGCGGTCCAGACGCGGTGAGCACCCGCGCGGTCGCCGCCGCGGCCGGAATGCAGCCGCCGGCGATCTACCGCCTCTTCGGCGACAAGGAGGGGCTCCTCGAGGCTGTCGCCGAGCACGGCTACGCGCAGTTCCTGGAGAGCAAGCGTGCGCAGCTCGACCCTGACCCGCAGGACGCGGTGGAGGACCTGCGCCGCGGCTGGGACCTGGTGGTGGAGTTCGGGATCTCCCGCCCCGAGCTGTTCGCGGTAATGAGCAGGGCCACCGGCCGGGGGGTGGACATAGCGCACCGCGCGGGCTTGGAGATCCTCCACGGCCGGGTGCGCCGCCTGGCGGCCGGCGGGTGGCTGCGGGTCGACGAGGAGCTGGCCGCCCAGATCATCCAGGCCACCGGCCGAGGCGCGGTCACCACCTGGCACTCCACCCCGGCGGAACGCCGCAATCCGGCGCTGCTGTCCATCCTCCGTGAGGCCATGATCGCCGCCATCACCCGCGCCGAACCGACGGTCCCCGCCGCGGAGACCGGCCCCGCCGCGGCAGCCCGCGCGCTGCGCGCCGCTCTCCCCGACGAGGCCGATGTCTTGAGCGACGCCGAGCAGCACCTGCTGCGCGAGTGGCTCACCCGCCTGGCAGCGGACGGTGGCGCTCCGCATGCCTGATCGCGCGTCAGGACCCCTCGTGCCGGTCAGACCTCCCGAGGAGAGATCGTTCGATGAAGCGGCGTCCATCGAGAAGGACCAAGGGCGGCCGCACGGCTCAGGTCGGCCTTCCCCCTGTCCATAACGCGCCGCCGACCTTGACCACGGCGCCACCGCCCACGGTTGACAACACTCGTGGTCAATACGCCTAGGACTCGGCCACTCCGGGTGCGGGTGGCACCGTCGGCACGGCCCGGCGGTGCTTCCCGAAGCCCGGGAACGTCACGCGGTCACGCGCCCGTTCGAGCACCCCGCCCGCCGGGTCGTCGTCGCCGGCGAGCCGGACGAGGTCCGTGCGCGGCCGGTAGATCTCGCGGATCACCAGCACGCAGATGCCCACCACGGCAAGGTCGCGCACCACGACCGTGCCGAGGAACCAGCCCTCCGGCAGTCCCTTGTGGTCGACGCCGAGGTAGTAGAACATCCGCGGCGCCCACACCAGCGCGTCGATCACCATCCAGCTCAGCAGCAGCCGCCAGCGCGGGATCGCGAGCACCGCCAGTGGCACGAGCCACAGCGAGTACTGCGGGCTCCACACCTTGTTGGTCAGCAGGAACGCCGCCACCACGAGGAACGCGAGCTGGCCGAAGCGCGGCCGCCGCGGCGCGGTGAGCGCGACGTACGCGATGCCCGCGCAGCAGAGCAGGAACAGCACCGCGATCACGGTGTTGAGGATCGCCGGCGTCTGTCCTTTTTGGAGCACGCCGTCGAAGCCCGTCCACCCCGTGGTGTAGGAGATGACGTTGTAGAGCGAATCCGGGTCCATCGGCCGCAACGTGTTGAGCCGGAAGAACTCCCACCACCCGCGCGTGGCGACGAGGATGAACGGCACGTTCACGACCAGCCAGGTCAGCGCGGTCAATCCCGCTGTTCTGCCCCAGGTGCGCAGCTTCCCGGCGCGCAGGCAGAGCACGAACAGCACCCCGAGCAGCAGCAGCGGGTACAGCTTCGCCGCGGCGCCGAGCCCGAGCAGCACGCCGGCGATCTCCGGCCGTTTTCGCGACCACGCGAGGATCCCGGCGGCGGTGCACGCCGTGGCGATGGCGTCGAAGTTCGTGAACGCCTGCACCAGCACCAGCGGCGAGATCGCCACCAGCACCGCGTCCCACGGCCGGCGTTTCATCGTGCGCCCGGTCGCCCACACCGTGATCAGCCACGCGAGCGAGAGCCAGAACGCGGAGATGTTGAAGTAGATCGCCACCGGCAGCGCGCCGGGCAGCCAGCCCGAGTTCGCGACCGAGAGCCAGCCCGCCGCGAGCTTCGCGTTGACCCACTGGAACAGGCCCGTGAGCACGGGGTACTCCATGTAGCGGGTCTGGTTCTCCGCGGTCTGCGTGTCTTCCTGCCAGGACGAGACGTACGGGAAGGTCTTCGGGTCGTTGAGCCGCTCGGAGCTGTAGAGCGGCACGATGTCCGAGTAGCACATCGCGACGAACGGTCGGCCCGCGCGCCAGTCGAGCTGGCTGGCGCCGGTGGAGTCCTGGTACTGCTGGATGCAGGAGGCCTTGCCGAACCAGCACAGCACCAGCGCGAGGATCGCCAGACCCAGCCCCACGCGCTGCGGTGACCAGAACCAGTGCCTGCCCACGGCCGCGTGTTCGCCGAGCGGCCCGCCGATCGGTCTCGTCGCCGCGGCGGCCAGCGGGTCGTTCCAGCTCGGCACGATCCGCTCCGCTGGCGTCAGCGTGCGGGGAGCCGCGTCCGGCTCTTCGGCGGTGGCTTGGTCGGGCACGTCGCGGATGCTATCTGCCCGCAGGTCAGGCGCCTGTCATTTCGGGTCGGAGTAGAATCCGGCAAGCACCTCGAAAGCCCCACCGAGGGCCACGGCTTCCTCGCCGAGGACGCTCAGCTCCACGTCGATGCGCTGCCAGTGCGGCACCGGCAGCAGCTCGCGCAGCTGCCCCGCCACCGTGTCGCGGTAGACCTCGGGTGCCGCGCGGATCGTGCGGCCGAACAACACGATCCGCTCCAGGTCCAGGACCTGCACGAGGTCGGCGAGCCCGATTCCCAGCAGCCGCGCGGCCTCGGCGGGGGTGGCTGCCGAGCGGTGCATGATCTCGACGCAGCCGCGCCGTCCGCAGGCGCAGCGCGGGCCGTCGTAGGCGATCGTGGTGTGGCCGAACTCACCGGCGTTGGTGCGCGGCCCGCGGTAGACGTTGCCGTCGACCAGCAGTCCGACGCCGATGCCGGTGCCCACGAGCACCACGGCCGTCGCGGTCTCCGGCGTGTCGGGCCACGTGTGGGCGACCGCGGCGGCGTTGGTGTTCTTGTCGAGCGTCACCGGCAGTCCCGTGCGCTCGGCGAGGAGGTCGCGAAGGGGCACGTCGTGCCAGCCCGGCATGTTCGTGGCGTCGCGGACGCGGCCTTCGCGGTGGTCGAGTGGTCCCACCGCGCCGACGCCGAGGCCCAGTACCCGCGCCGGGTCGACGTCGGCGAGCAGCTTGCGCGTCGCGTCCACCACGGCGGTCACGGCCTGCTCGGGTGTGAAGCCGACGGGCAACGGTCCTTCCACGGTGTCCTCGACCTCGCCGGACAGGCCCGTGCGCAGCACGAGAAACCCGTCGCGGTCCAGCTGCGCGCCGAGTGCGCACTTCGCCGACGGCCGGATCCGCAGCTGCGTGCGCGGCTTGCCGACGCCGGCCGCGGCCTGGCGCTCGACGTCGAGCAGCTGCGTCTCGAGCAGCTCGGCGACGATCTTCGACACGGCCTGCTGCGTCAGCCCCGTGCGCTCTGCCAGCTCCACGCGGCTGAGCCCGCCCGCGCGCAGGATGTGACCGAGCAGCAGCGCCCTGTTGAAGCGGCGCAGCCCGCGCAGGTTGACTCCGGTTTCGGCCATCCGGAGATCCTCCCGAAGAACTGGCTAGTTACGCAACAGTGTTGTTTAATGGGCGGCATGGCTGATGACTTGCGAGTCGGCATCCTCGGTTACGGCATCGGCGGCCGCGTCTTCCACGCGCCGTTGGTGGCTTCGACGCCGGGCCTGGTGCCCGCGGCGATCGTGACGGCGAACCCGGAACGCGCCGGTCAGGCCCGCGCGGAGTACCCCGGCACCGAGATCGTGCCCGACGCCGACGCGTTGTTCGCCCAGGCGGGTGACCTGGACCTGGTCGTGGTGAGCACCCCGAACCGTACCCACGTGCCGCTCGCGCTGCGCGCCATCGAGCTCGGCCTGCCCGTGGTCGTGGACAAGCCGTTCGCGCCGACCGCGGCCGAGGCCGAGCAGGTCGTGGCGGCGGCGAAAGCCAAGGGCGTCGGCCTCACCGTGTTCCAGAACCGCCGCTGGGACTCCGACTTCCTGACCGTGCGCAAGGTGATCGAGTCCGGCCGGCTCGGCGACGTGTTCCGCTTCGAGTCCCGCTACGACCGCTGGGTGCCGAAGATCAAGGACAACTGGCGCGAATTCGGCGATCCCGCCGAGGCCGGCGGCCTGCTCTACGACCTCGGCGCGCACATCGTCGACCAGGCCCTGCAGCTGTTCGGCCCGGTCACGCAGGTCTACGCGGAGGTCGACCGCCGCCGCGCCGGCGTGCAGGTGGACGACGACGTGTTCGTCGCCCTCCACCACGCCAACGGCGTCCGCTCGCACCTGTGGGCCTCCGCCCTGGCCGCCACGCGCAACCCGCGCTTCCGCGTCCTCGGCGACCGCGCCGCCTTCACCAAGTACGGCCTCGACGTGCAGGAGCCGCAGATCAAGGACGGCCTGCGCCCCGGCGACGAGGGCTGGGGCGTCGAGCCCGAGGCCGACGCCGGCACCCTCGGCGTCGACGACGGCACGGACCACACCGAAACCGTACCCACCGAGGTCGGCCGCTACGAGGACTTCTACGCCCAGGTGCGCGACGCGTTGCGCGGCGAAGCGGCGTTCCCCGTGGACCCGGCCGGCTCGGTGGCCGCGCTGCGCGTGATCGAAGCCGCCCACCGCTCCGGCGCCGAGGGCCGCGTCATCACGCTCGGCTAGCTCGCCGCGACCTCGGCAACCCCCAGTGCCGAGCTCGCGGCCTCCCCGCTTTTCCTTTGCGGGCGCGAAAAAAGGCTCCCCCCGTCCGGAACCCGGATGGGGGGAGCCTTTCTCTTTGCGACTCCCTGGCTATTCGCTGGGAACGCCCGTGTCGCCGGGATCCCCGGTGTCGGTGGGGTCACCTGACGGCGGGTGCTTCGGCGGCTTCGGCGTATGCGAGGGGAACGACGGGAAGTTGCCGCCCGGGCCGCCGGGACCGTTCGGGTCGCCGGGGTTCACCGGGTTGCCGCCGTTGCCGTTACCCGGGTCGTTGGGGTTGTCGGTCGGCGTGATGTCCGACGGCGGGATGTTCGTGTCGCTCGGCGGACCGGACGGCGGCGCGGCGTCGCCGATCAGCGACACCTGGGAGAAGTGCTCGGCCGGCTTGCCCGCGAGGTAGTTCGTCATGAACTTCTGCCACAGCGGGCCGGCGATCGTGGACCCGAAGATCGGCGAGTTGCCCTTGCCGTGCAGGTCCAGGTCGCCGTCGCCGCCGACCCAGACCGCCACGGAAACAGACGGCGTGTAGCCGACCATCCACGTCTGTGCGTTGGCGTTGGCTGCCGAAGCCGGCTCACCCGCGCGCTTCGTGTGCTGCTGCGTCCCCGTCTTGCCGGCGCATTCGTGGCCCGTGGGGCACTTCAGCTTCGAGAAGCCGATCACGGGCTTCAGCGCCTCGGTCACGTTGCCTGCGATCTGCTTGCTCAGGTCGGGGTCGCCGTCGGCGAACGCCGACTTGGCCGGCTGCGCCTGGGCTTCGTAGGCCACCTCGTTCTGCGAGTTCGTCACCTTCAGGACGAAGTGGCGGTCGCGCTGCTGGCCGTCGCCGGCGAAGGTGGCGTAGGCCGACGCCTGGTCGGCCGGCGTGATCTTGGTGTCGCCACCGCCGAGGGAGATGTTGTTGTTCGAGATGTCGATCTGCGAGTTGCCGCCGCCGTTGTCCTTGGTCTTCACCCCGGCTTCCTCGGCGGCCTGCTCGACCGGGCCCTGCTTCGTGACGTTGAGGACCATGTCGTAGAACACCGTGTTCGCCGAGATCTTCATGGCCTCGGCGACGGTGCACTGCTCCGAGCAGCTGTCGCTGTCACCGGCGTTGCGGACGATGCGCCCGTCGAACTCCCGGTTGTTGCGGCCGTCGAAGGTCGAGTTGATCCCCTTGCCCATCTTGAGGAACGCCGTGAGGTCGTACGGCTTCATCGACGAACCGGGGTTCTGCGGCGTGTCGGCCCAGTCGCGCGCGGCCTGCTTCTGGCCGTTCACGTCGACGATCGTCGGCCCGCCGTAGTACGCGAGTACGCCGCCGGTCTTGGGGTCCACGGCCACGAGCGCGTCGAGCAGCCGTTTGTCCGACTGGTTCGCCAGCGCGTCGGCACCGGCTTGCTCGGCGAGGTCCTGCGCCTTCTTGTCGATCGTCGTCTGGATCGTGTAGCCGCCGGAGTAGTACTTGTCCTCCGGGATGCCGTGCGCGGCGAGCTCGGCCTTCACCTGGTCGGAGATGAAGCGGTACGGCGCGCCCGAGTCGTCCTTGCTCTCCGCCAGGGGGATCGGCGTGGGGAACTGCGCCGCCTTGCGGTCGGCCGCGGTGATGTAGTGGTTCTCCACCATGCGGTCGAGCGCGGTGTTCCAGCGGTCGTGGGCCACCTGCGAGTTCTCCGACCGGCCCGGCTGCTGGATGAGCCCGGCGAGCAGCGCGGCTTCGGAGAAGTTGAGGTCCTTCACGTCCTTGTGGAAGAAGGCCTGTGACGCCGCGCCGATGCCGTACGCCCCGCGCCCGAAGTAGATGATGTTCAGGTACGCGGTGATGATGTCCTGCTTCGAGTACGTCTGGTTCATCTTGAACGACTTCGCGAGCTCGGTCCACTTGCGGGTGAGCGTCGGCGCGTCGTTGTCGGTGGCCTTTTTGATGTACTGCTGGGAAATCGTGGAGCCACCGCCGGTGCCGCCGGTGACCTGGTTGTAGACGGCGCGCAGGATGCCCGTGACGTCGAAGCCCGAGTTGGTCTCGAACGTCGCGTCCTCGGTCGCGGTCACGGCGTGCTTGACCACGTCGGGGATCTGGTCCGGCGTGAGGATCTGCCGGTTGCCGCCCGGGGGCACGTCCTTGCCCATCGGGGTGCCGTCGGCGTAGAGGTACGTGACGGCCTGGCTCTGCCCCTGCGCCACGCTCTGCGGCGAAGGGACGTCGACGCTGAAGTACGTGATGACGAACGCGATCGCGGGGATCACGATGAAGACGCCGACGAACGCGTAGATGCTGCGCCGGATGATCTTCCAGCGCCGCTTCTTCTTCTGCGCGGCCGTGAGGACCGGTCGGCCCTTCTTGTCGAGCTCCGGCTCCTCCGGGTAGACGTCGTCGGCGTCGAGCGGTCCCCCGGAGTCGTACCGAGCGTCGTAGCCGTCGTCGGCGGTGCCGTTGTGCACGTGGTGCGTCATCAGCTCCGGCTCGCGACGCGGCGGCGGCGTCGGACGGCGCGCGCCCGGGGGCGGCGGCTGCCGGAAGCCGGGCGGCGGAGTGCCGGGGCGGTTCCGCGGCGCACGCGGCGGTTGCCCGGGCTGCGCGGGGTTGCCGGGCGGCGGCGTCCGGGGAGCACCGCCCGGTGGCGGCTGGTTGCGCGCCCACGGGGGCGGTCCCTGCCGTCCGGCGGGGGGTGGTTGACGCCGCGGATCGGGATCCCGGTCGGGCCAGGAGCGGTTGCGGTCGTCGTTCACGTGCGGATCCTCTTCTCGGACGCGGGCGTGCTGCGGGCGCAGATCCCCTCTCCACAAGGGGACGCACCGTGGGTGGGGTCGGTTCACTCGACCGGCGGGACGTATCTCTGGATAACGGCCCCGGCGCGGCGTGAACCGGACAAAACTACGCCCAGGGCGGCGGCTGGGCGATGTCGCCTGGGTCACTCCGAGCCGGGGTTGCGGACCTGGGACACGACGAAGGGCTCCCCTCCGACCGGAGAGGAGCCCTTCGGCATGTGTTATCCGCCTGGCTGTCTCGGTGGTGGGGTCACCTCGACCCCTCCTCCGCCGTCGCCGCCACCGCCGTTGCGACCGGGACCACCGCCGTTGCCGGTGCCACCGCCGAAGATGCCGCCGGGGCGGCTCGAGGTGGTGGTCTCCGACGTGGACGTCTCGCTCGATGTGGTGCTCGACGTCGTGCTCGGGGTCGTCGGCGTCGTGGTGGTACTGGGCGTGGTGGTCACCGAGGTGCTGGGGCGGGTCGTCGGGGTGACGGTGTCCGCGTCCTTGCCGATCGGGTCGACCTTCGGGAACTTCTCGGTGGGCTTGCCCTTGAGGTAGGTGTCCATGAAGTCCTGCCACGTCGGACCGGCGATGGTGGCACCGAAGATCGGCTGGTTGTTCTTGTCGTGCAACGGCTTGTTGCCGTCACCGCCGATCCACACCGCGGCGGAGATCGACGGGGTGTAGCCCACCATCCACGTCTGAGCGTTCCGGTTGTCGTACGACTTCGGGTCGGTCTTCTTCGGGTCGTACTGCTGCGTACCGGTCTTGCCGGCGCACTCGTGGCCGGTCGGACACTTCAGGTGGGATTCCTTGATGACCGGCTGGAGCGCGTCGGTGACGTTGCCCGCGATCTGCTGGCTCTTCTGCTCGTCGGGGTCGAACGCCGACTTGCCCGGCAGCGTCGTGTCGTCGAACTCCACCTCGTCCTGGGAGTTGGTGAGCTTCGAGACGAAGTGCTGCTGGCGGTAGATGCCGCCCGAAGCGAAGGTCGCGTAACCCGCGGCCTGGTCTTCCGGGGTCAGCGATGTTTCACCACCGCCGAGCGCGATGTTGGCGTCGTTGACGCCGAGCTTGGCCTTGCCCTTCGGCGCCGGCTGCACACCGGCTTCCTTCGCGGCTTCGGCGACCGGCGCCGGCTTCGTCACGTTCAGCACCATGTCGTAGAACACGGTGTTGGCCGAGACCTCCATGGCCTTCTTGACCGTGCACTGCGGGCCACAGCTGGCACTCTCACCCGCGTTGCGGACGATGCGGCCGCCGAGCTCACGGTTGTTGGTGCCGTCGAAGGTCTCGCCGAGGCCCTTGCCCATCTTGAGGAACGCGGTGAGGTCGTACGGCTTCATCGACGAGCCCGGGTTCTGCGCCGTGTTGGCCCAGTCGTTGGCCAGCGTGTCCTTGCCGTTGTCGTCCTTCACCGTGTTCGGGCCGCCGTAGTAGGCGACGACCCCACCCGTTCTCGGGTCGACGGCGACCAGAGCTCCCAGGATGTCGGGGTCGGTTTGCCCCTTCATGTTGTCCTGCACGGCTTGCACCGCCGCCTGCTGCGCGGCCGGGTCGATCGTGGTGTAGATCTTCGCGCCGCTGCTGTAGAGCTTGTCCTGGTCGTAGCCCTTGGCCTCGAGCTCGTCGAGGATGCGCTGCTGGATGAAGTAGTCCAGCGTGCCCGCGTCCTGCTTCGCCTGGGAGCCCTTGGGCACGAGCTTCGGGAACGTCGCGGCGGCGCGGTCGGCCTGCGAGAGCCAGCCGTTGGCCACCATCTGGTCCATCACGTAGCTCCAGCGCCGCTGCGTGTACGCCGGGTCTTCCGAGCGGCTCGGGCCCTGGATCAGACCGGCGAGCAGCGCCGCCTCGGACGGGGACAGCTGGGCCACGTCCTTGCCGTAGTACGCCTTCGCGGCCGCCGCGACGCCGTTGGCGCCCCGGCCGAAGTACACGATGTTCAGGTAGCCCGTGATGATGTCCGATTTGGACTCTTCGTTGTTGAGCTTGAACGACTTCGCGAGCTCGGTCCACTTGCGCGTCAGCGTCGGCGCTTCGTTCTCCGTGGCCTTCTTGATGTACTGCTGCGAGATGGTCGAACCACCACCGGTACCGCCGGTGACCTGGTTGTACACCGCGCCCAGGATGCCCTTGATGTCGAAGCCCGAGTTGGTCTCGAACGTCTTGTCCTCGGCCGCGTACACGGCGTGCTTCACGACGTCGGGGATCTGATTCGGCTGCAGCAGCTCACGGTCGCCGCCCGGCGGCACGCTGCGGCCCATCACCTGGTTGTTGGCGTAGAAGAACGTGATGGGCTGGCTCTGCAACGCTTTCACGTCCTGCGGGGAAGGAACCTTCACCAGGAAGTACGTGATCACGAAAGCGACGGCCGGCACGACGATGAACAGACCCACGCACGCGTACGCGATCCGCCGGATGATCTTCCAGCGGCGCTTCTTGCGCTGCTTCGGCGTGAGCGGCGGCTTGATCGGCTTGCCGTTCTCGTCGAGCTCGGGGCCCTCGTCCTCGAAGTCGTCCTCGTCCGAGTACTGGGGGTGTTCGGCGCTGTCGTACCGATCGTCGTATCGGTCGTCGTACGGGTCGTAGCCGAACTCCGTGCCGTTGTGCGCGGCGTGGGTGATCAGGTCCGGTTCACGGTCCGGGTACGCGGGGGGCGGCGGCGGCGCCGGCCGGCCCTGCGGAGGACGGCGGACGGGACCGGACGGGTTGCGGCCTGGACCACCGGGGCCGGGCGGGCCCGGCTGGCGGAAACCCTGCGGCGGGCTGGCGGCGGGACCGTTCGGCCCCGGCGGCCGGCCACCGGGGGGCGGCGGAGGCGGCGGGGCTTGACGGCGGGCCGGCATGCCGCCCTGGCCGTTGGCGTTCGGCACGCGCTGGGACTGCTGGGGACGCTGCGGCGGCCGCTGGGGACGGCGAGGGGGCTCGTCGGCGGGCCACTGAGGATCTGCTGAACCGCGTGGATCTGAACCGCGTGCGTCTGAACCACGTGGATTCGCACCCCGTGGGTCTGGACCACGGCGGCGGTCCGCACCACGCGGCTCGTCACCGCTGGGCCACTCGGGCGCGGCACCACGCGGCTGCCGCTGCGCGCCCCCGTTGGGACTGCGTCGCTGCGGGCCCTGCCGCTGCGGGCGGCGGGGGGCGTCTTCGCCCGGCCACGCGGGACCCGGTTCTTCCTCCGGCCATTGGGCACGGCGAGGTGCATCGGGCTCCTGGCCGGGCCAGGAGCGGTTGCGGTCGTCGTTCACGAATGGGCCTCCGAGGGCGGCTGTGCCGGCACCGGCGTTCGGGAAGAGCCGGTGCGCGCCGCCCTGTGCTCTGCAGCGGTGTTGGTACTCGTCACTGGCCCGCTGTCCTCCGCGGCCGGGTGGGCTGGGGCTCGCCCGTGCCGAGGACGTAGGACAGGACCAGGTGGTTCCAATGGCACGTCCGGCACACCTCTACGTCGTAGACGGTGAACTCGCCGAACAGCCCCGCCATGCGGGCCAGTTCGTCGGGTGTCCGCGCCGATCCCGAGACGTGCTTCAGCTCGTCGCCGTAGACCCACGAGACGAGGGTCAGCGGCGTCCGGCGGCACATCGGACAGGCGCGGTCGTCCGGCCTGCCGTGGAACTTCGCCGCACGGAGCAGGTACGGGCTCGCGTCGCACACCTCATGGTCGCCGACGCGTCCGGAGCGGACGCCGGCCAGCAGCGCACGGCGCTGCAAGGCGTAGTCCACGACCTGCCGCTGGGTAAGCACGAGGAACAGAGTACGGGCTCTTCCTGTGTGCGCAGTGCCCCCTGCGGGGGGCCACCCAGGGCGACCGTTCGGACACGCCGGAAATTCGATAACTCTCTGGTGACGTTCGCCCTGGTCCGCCCACTTCCGGGGGTTACTTCCGCCACTTCGATGTATCGGCGCGATATAGTTGCCGAGTAGGTTGACGGAGGCGGTCGCCCCGCTAGGTCCCACCAGCAACTGGGCCAACGGCGGTCGCTGCGGTTTGTTCCCGTGAGGGGGTGCGGTGTGCTCGAACTCGCGATCCTCGGGTTGCTGCATGAGGCCCCCATGCACGGGTACGTGCTGCGCAAGCGTTTGCACGAGACGCTCGGGATGTTCCGGGCGTTCTCGTACGGCTCGCTGTACCCGACCCTGCGTCGGTTGCTGCGAGCGGGATTCCTCGTCGAGGAGCTCGACGAGGCGGACGACCGGGCCTGGTCCCGGCGCGGCCGCCGCGTCTACAAGCTCACCGCCGAGGGCAAGGAGCGGTTCGCCGAGCTGCTCGGTGACGCGGGTCCGCAGACCTGGGACGACGAGGGGTTCGGCGTCCACTTGGCGTTCTTCTCGCGGACACCGGCCGACGTCAGGATGCGGATCCTGGAGGGCCGGCGGCGTCGCGTGGAAGAGCGTCGCGAAGGTTTGCGCGAGGCGCTGGCCAGGGCCGAGGAGAGGATCGACCGCTACACCCGCGAGCTGCACCGGCTGGGACTCGAGTCGAGCGAGCGGGAGGTGCGCTGGCTCAACGAGCTGATCGCGCACGAACAAGCCGAGCAGCGTGGCCCGCAGGAGTGAGGGCGCGCCGCTCGGGCCGCAACGTCGCGGCCAGACCTGCAGATGAAGTAACGGATTGAAGGAGAAACCGGCATGGGCGAGAACCGCCGCGTTCGGGTGGCCATCGTGGGCGTCGGCAACTGCGCCTCCTCGCTGGTCCAGGGTGTGCAGTACTACCGCGACGCGGATCCCGGCACGCGCGTGCCCGGTTTGATGCACGTCCAGTTCGGCGAGTACCACGTCAGCGACATCGACTTCGTCGCCGCGTTCGACGTCGACGCCAAGAAGGTCGGCCACGACCTGTCCGAGGCGATCTTCTCGAGCGAGAACAACACGATCAAGATCGCCGATGTGCCGCCGCTAGGCGTGCCGGTGCAGCGCGGGCACACCTACGACGGCCTCGGGCGGTTCTACCGCGAGACCATCTCGGAGTCCGACGAGGCGCCCGTCGACATCGTCGGCGCGCTGCGCGACGCGAAGGTCGACGTGCTCGTTTCCTACCTCCCCGTCGGCTCCGAAGAGGCGGACAAGTTCTACGCGCAGGCCGCGATCGACGCCGGCGTGGCGTTCGTGAACGCGCTGCCCGTGTTCATCGCGTCGGACCCGGTGTGGGCCAAGAAGTTCGAAGACGCCGGTGTGCCGATCGTCGGTGACGACATCAAGTCGCAGGTCGGCGCCACGATCACGCACCGCGTGCTGGCGAAGCTCTTCGAAGACCGCGGTGTGCAGCTCGACCGCACGATGCAGCTCAACGTGGGCGGGAACATGGACTTCCTGAACATGAAGGAGCTCGAGCGCCTCGAGTCGAAGAAGATCTCGAAGACCCAGTCGGTGACCTCGCAGGTCGACCGCGAGCTCGGCAAGGGCAACGTCCACATCGGACCGTCGGACTACGTGCAGTGGCTCGACGACCGCAAGTGGGCCTACGTGCGCCTCGAGGGCCGCGCGTTCGGCGACGTGCCGCTGAACCTGGAGTACAAGCTCGAGGTGTGGGACTCCCCCAACTCGGCCGGCATCATCATCGACGCCGTGCGTGCCGCGAAGATCGCGAAGGACCGCGGCATCGGTGGCCCGATCCTGTCCGCGTCGTCTTACTTCATGAAGTCGCCGCCGGAGCAGTACGACGACTCCACCGCGCGCGACGCGGTCGACAAGTTCATCCGCGGCGAGCTGGAGCGCTGACGCGTTTCCTCGCCGGTAGAAGGGCTCCTCGGTTCGCCGGGGAGCCCTTCTCGGTAGTCACAGCCCCAACGCCGCCGGGAGCTCGTTGATGTCGCGCACCACGGTGGTGGCCTGCTGCAGCACGGCCGGGTCCGGCAGGAAGTGCGGGTTCGGCACCGCGTACACGGCCATTTCCGCCGCCAGCGCCGCCTTCAGCCCGTTGGTCGAGTCCTCCACGGCGGCGCACGACGCGGCCGGCACGTTCAGCAGCTTCGCCGCGCGCAGGTAGACGTCGGGCGCGGGTTTGCCGGCACCGACCTCCTCGCTCGACACCGCCACGGGCACCAGTGACGTGAGGTCGCAGGCCTGTAGGAACGCCTGGATCAGCACCGGCGGCGACGAGCTCGCGATGGCCACCGGGTAGCGGCGGGCGACGGCGCGGACCACGTCGGGCGCGCCGTCGATCACGGGCGGGCCCGCCGCGTAGCGCTGTGCCATCCGCTCGATCACCGTCCGCGCGATCTCGTCGGGCGTCAGCCGCGCGCCGAGCGTGCCGACCAGGTACGAAGCCCACTCGGGCGTGCTCATCCCTTGCTGTTCCCTGGTCGATTCGGGTAACCAGGTACCGCCGTGCTCCGCGACCACGGCGCGGCGCACCTCGTCCCACGTCTTTTCCGAGTCCACGAGCACGCCGTCGAGGTCGAAGATCACCGCGTCCATGGGGCCAGCCTAGTCTGTGAGGCGAATTACTTCGCTACCCTAACTAAATTTGTTAGCCTGGCTAAGTGACTTCCGGAATCGTGGATCTCGCGCACCGCCTGTGGCCGGTCGTGTTCCGGCTCTACTACCTGGTGCGCCGCGAGACTTCGCAGGCGTTGACGCCCACTCAGGGCTCGGTGCTGTCCGAGCTGGTGCGCGTCGGGCCCAGCCGCATGAGCCGGCTGGCTCAGCTCGAAGGCGTGCGCATGCCGTCGATGACCGACGTCGTCGGGCGGCTGGAGCGGCTCGGGCTCGTGGTCCGGCGCCCCGACCCCGACGACGGCCGAGCCGTGCTGGTGGAAGCGACGGAAGCGGGCGAAGGCTTCTACGCCGAGCTCGTCGCCGCTCGCGAAGCGCAGATGCGCGAACGGCTGCTGGAGCTGACGGACTCCGAGCGCGCCGCGATCGACGCCGCCCTGCCCGCGCTCGGCAAGCTGATCCGCGATTTCCACGTCGTACCAGGGAAGAAAAGTGAGGAGGAACTGATCAGCGATGAGCGCTGAGCACCACTCGAGCCTGCTGGACGCGGTCAAGGGTCAGCCCAAGCAGGTGTGGATCACGGCGTTCGCCGCGGTCATCGCGTTCATGGGCATCGGCCTGGTCGACCCGATCCTGCTGTCGATCGCCAAGGGCCTGAACGCGTCGCCGTCGCAGGTCACGCTGCTGTTCACGTCGTACCTCGGCGTGCAGGTGATCGCGATGCTGTTCACCGGCTCGATGTCCGCGCGCTTCGGCGCGAAGCGCACCGTGCTGGTCGGGCTGACGCTGATCGTCGCCGCGACCGCGCTGTGCGCCGCGGCCGGTTCGATCGAGCAGCTCGTGGGCCTGCGCGCGGTGTGGGGCCTCGGCAACGCGTTCTTCATCGCCACCGCGCTGTCGGTGATCGTCGGCGCCGCCGCCGGTGGGCAGTCCGGCGCGATCCTGCTGTACGAGGCGGCGCTGGGTGTCGGCCTGTCCGTCGGCCCGCTGCTGGGTGCGCTGCTCGGCACGATCTCGTGGCGCGGCCCGTTCCTGGGCACGGCCGTGCTGATGGCCGGCGCGCTCGTGCTGTGCTCGGTGTTCCTGAAGAGCGACTCGCACGAGAAGCGTGAGCCGATCAAGCTGCTCGACCCGATCCGCGCGCTGAAGCACCCCGGTCTGCTGCGCACTTCGGTCGCGTCGGCGCTGTACACGGCGGCGTTCTTCGCGGTGCTGGCGTGGTCGCCGTTCGTGCTGGGCTGGAGCGCGATCGCCGTCGGCCTGATCTTCTGCGGCTGGGGCCTGTGTGTCGCGGTCGCCGGCGTCGCGTTGGCGCCGAAGCTCGCCGCGCGGTTGGGCGAGCGGCACGCGGCCGCGCTCGCCGTGGCCGGCTACACGGTGCTGATGCTGGTGCTGGCGGTGCCGAACAAGGCCGTGGTGGTCGTCGGCATCGTGCTCTCCGGCCTGGTTTCGGGGCTGCTGAACACGTTGTTCACGGGCACCGCGATGTCGATCAGCGCCGCACCGCGCCCGGTCGCCAGCGCGGGCTACAACTTCTGCCGGTGGTTCGGCGGTGCCGTCGCGGCCACGCTCGTCGGGCACGTCGCCGACTGGCTCGGCTGGGAGCAGGGCCCGTTCGTGATCGCGGCCGTGCTGTGCCTCGTCGCCGCGGTGCTGCTGTCGCTGCGGGAGAAGAAGGCCGACTCGCACGATCTGTCGAAGGAAGCCGCTCTGGTGGGCGAAGAGGAACTCTGAACCCAGGTCGAATACATCTGTTGTTCACCTTAAGGTCCGATTTGGCCGCATATGGTCGCTTTGTTCCCTACTGAAGTGACCTGGAGGCCCTGTGTCCACGGAACGCGGGCGGCTGCTGCCCCTGTTCGCCGCTCACCCCGGCGGCCGTTCTCCCCTGACCTGCGAGTACCGCTGCGGCAACGCTTGTTCGCACGAAGCGCCGAACCCCACGGACAACGAGTACTTCGGCGACGTCGCGAAGGGCGTCTCGCGGCGTGGCGCGTTCAAGGCCGGCGCAGTGATGGCCGCCGCGGCCGGTGGGTTCGCCGCCCTGTCCGGCACGGCCGCGGCCTCGCCGGCCCGCCCCGGCGGCCACAGCGGGCCCGACGGCAGCCACCCGCGTCCGGTGCCGGGTACCGACTTCGACGCCGTGGCGCCCGACAAACTCGACCGCGTGAGCATCCCCGAGGGCTATGACCAGCACGTGGTCATCCGCTGGGGCGACGCCGTGGTGCCGGGCGCGCCGAAGTTCGATTTCCACCGGCAGACCGCTGCCGCGCAGGCCAAGCAGTTCGGCTACAACAATGACTTCGTCGGCCTGATCCCGCAGGATTCCCTGAGGGTGCGCAACTTGCTCGTGGTCAACCACGAGTACACCACCGAGGTGCACCTGTTCCCGGCCGACCAGTACGACCCGGCCAACCCGACCGAGGAGCAGGTGAAGATCGCGTGGGCGGCCCACGGTCTGTCCGTGGTCCAGACGCTGCGCGACCCGATCGGCGGCGGGCTGCGCACCGTGCCGAGCCCGCTCAACCGGCGGATCACGCTCGACACGGTCTTCGAGGTCCGTGGTCCGGCGGCCGGGTCGAAGTACCTCAAGACGTCGGCCGACCCGTCGGGCAAACGCGTGCGCGGCACCCAGAACAACTGTTCCGGCGGCGTCACGCCGTGGGGCACCGTGCTTTCCGGCGAGGAGAACTTCCACCAGTACTTCGCCAACGCCGACAAGGTGACCGATCCGGCGCAGGCCGCGCGGCTCAAGCGGTACGTGATCGGCACCGGCGAGAGCACCCGCAAGTGGGAGCGCTTCGACAAGCGCTGGGACGTGGCGCGCGAGCCCAACGAGCCCAACCGCTTCGGCTGGGTCGTGGAGATCGACCCGAACGACCCGCACGCCGCGCCGGTCAAGCACACCGCGCTCGGGCGCTTCAAACACGAGGCCGCGAACGTGAAGATCACCGCCGATGGCCGCGTCGCCGTGTACTCGGGTGACGACGAACGCTTCGAGTACATCTACAAGTTCGTGTCGAAGGGCAAGTACAAGAAAGGCACGTCCGCGCTGGCCCGCCGCCACAATTCGGCGTTGCTGGACGACGGCACGCTCTACGTCGCGAAGTTCACCGGCGACAGCCCGGCCGCGGAGATCGACGGCACCGGCAAGCTCCCGGCGGACGGCGAGTTCGACGGCGCCGGCGAGTGGATCCCGCTGGCGAGCGGCGAAAAGTCCTTTGTGGACGGATTCACCGCCGAGGAGGTGTACGTCTTCACGCGCCAGGCGGCCGACAAGGCGGGCGCCACGAAGATGGACCGTCCGGAGGACATCGAGCCCAACCCCGTCAACGGCCGGATCTACGCCGCCCTGACCAACAACACCGACCGCGGCGCGGCCGGCAAGGCCGGCGTCGACGAGGCGAACCCGCGCAACGGTAACAAAAACGGCCACGTGCTCGAGTGGGAAGAAGCGCGCGGCGACTCGGCGGCGACGCGGTTCGCCTGGCGCCTGCTGCTGGTCTGCGGCGACCCGGCCACGGCCGACACCTACTTCGGCGGCTTCCCGAAGAGCCAGGTCAGCCCGATCTCGTGCCCGGACAACGTCGCGTTCGACCCGCACGGCAACCTGTGGATCTTTACCGACGGCAACACGCTCGGCGCCAACGACGGCCTGTTCTCCGTGCCCGTGTCGGGTCCGGAACGCGGGCACGTGAAGCAGTTCCTGTCCGTGCCGGTGGGTGCGGAGACGTGCGGGCCGGTCGTCACCGACCACCTGGTGCTCGTGGCCGTGCAGCACCCGGGTGAGAACGCGGCGAGCTCGGCGAACCCGTCGTCGCACTGGCCCGACGGCGGCACCTCGCAGCCGCGGCCGGCCATCGTTTCGGTGTGGCGGAAGGGCCGCTTCGGTCTCGCCGGTCGCATCGGCGTGCGGTAACTCTTTGGAGTGGCTTCCGCTGCGCCGAACCCGCGCGGAGTAATAGCTTCGGTGGGTGAGGCGGGCAGGAAAAGTCGCGATCGGACGTTCGGCGGGCGCGTCGGCCTGCACCCTGGTGCTGGCCGGTGCGCTCGTCGTCGTTCTCCCGGGTTCCGCTCCGGCAGCCGACACCCCGGCGTGCGGCGGAGTGGCCCCCAACCCGAGCGTGGAGCAGACGAACACGCCCGGCGGAGCACCGGCGGGCTACGTCTTCACGCCCGCCGCGCCCGTGCCGCGCAGCACGCCACCGGACAAGGTGCCGAAGCTCGTCACCGACACCGCGCACGCGTCCGACGGCAAGCTCAACGCGCAGATCCAGACGCCCGACGGTCGCGTCAGCTCCGCCACCCAGACCCTGCCCGTGGCGCCGGGCGGCATCTACACGCTCTCGGCAGCGACCGGTTCCGTCGGCTCCGCGCTGGCCGACCGCGCCAACGCCCAGTCGACCGGCCTGCGGTTCACCGACTCCGCCGGGCGCACGCTGCTGGAGAAATCGCAGAACGTCACGCACGACGTGCAGTCCGACGGCAAGCTCGCGCGCCAGGACTTCCCCGCGCAGACCGCGCCGGACAAGACGACGTCGGTGGTGTTCTTCGCGACCACCAACCGCAACTGGGTGATGTGGGACTGCGTGAACCTGCAGCTCGCGGCGTACACCGTGAAGCTGGAGGTGCAGAACCCCGCCACCGGCGAGTGGGGCCCGTCGGCCACGATCCCGGCTGGCGAGACCGCGCACTACCGCACGACCGTCACGAACTCGGGCTCGCAGCCGCTGACCGGCGTGCTGCTGAAGGACTCGTGGTGCTCGTCGCTGCCCGGTGCGTTCGACCTGGCGCCCGGCGCGTCGAACGCCGTGCCCTGCGACCACCCGAACCTGGCCGAGAACGACACCGGCCACGTGAACAAGGTGCGGATCACCGGCGTCACCTCGCCGAGCGGCACGCTGGCCGACCAGTCGGCCACGGCGTCGATCACCGTGACTCCGCTGCCGCTGATCGACAAGATCGGCGACCGCGTGTGGCGCGACACCGACCGCAACGGCCTGCAGGACGACGGTGAGCCCGGTGTCGCCGACCTCCCCGTGACGCTCAAGGACGGCGCCGGGAGCACCCTCGCCACCACGAAAACCGCGGCGGACGGCTCCTACCTGTTCGACAAGCGCAAGGACGGGACCTACCAGGTCTGCTTCGACGTCTCGCACCTGCCGGACGGGCTCACCGTGACGCGGCAGGCGGCCGGCGACGCGGCGCGAGACTCCGACGTCGACCCGGCCACGGGCTGCACGGCGGCGTTCACCCTCGGCGGGACGACGCACGAGAACCTGAACGCGGACCTGGGGCTGGCGCCGCCGCCCCCGCCGCCTCCAGCACCGGCCCCGACCTCGAGCACGACCCCGCCACCACCTTCGGCAACCCCGGCACCTACGGAAACCCCGACCCCTTCGGCGAGCCCGGCACCCACGCACTGAATCAGTCACGGCACCGCTGCGACCAGCGCGGCGAGCCACCCGTACCCCCGGATGCGAGACTGGGAAAAGACCACCGGGGAGAGGGGCCATGACCACAGCCACCACCGCCACGACGAAATCCGTGGCGGCACCCACGCCGTGGCTCAAGTCCCCCACCACCTGGCTGACCTTCGCGACGCTGGCGCTCTACGCATACCTCTCGTGGCGCCGCCGCTGGATGTCGGACGACGGGCTGCTCGTCCTGCGCACGGTCCGGCAGATCCTCGCCGGTCACGGGCCTGTGTTCAACGTCGGCGAGCGCGTCGAGGCCAGCACCAGCCCGTTGTGGACCTGGCTGCTGGCCGCCCTCGGCACGATCCCGGGCCCGGCGCTGGAGTGGGTGTCGGTCGGCACCGGCCTGGTCTGCGCCGTCGGTGGGCTGTTCTTCGCCATGGACGGCGCCCGCCGCCTCTACGACAGCCCGGTCGTCCCGGCGGGCGCGCTGATCGTGTGCACGCTGCCGCCGTTCCGGGACTTCGCGACGTCCGGCCTCGAAACCGGGCTGGCGATGCTGTGGATCGGCCTGACCTGGTGGCTGCTGGTGCGGGGCAAGGCGTCGAAGGCCGCGGCGTTCGTCATCGGGCTCGGGGTGCTGGTGCGGCCTGACCTGGCGTTGTTCAGCATCGTCGCGTTCGCGGCGTTGGTCCTGCTGCGACGCCCGCGCCTGCGGACCGGGTTCGGCTGGCTGGGCATCGGACTCGCGTTGCCGGTGGCGTACCAGGTCTTCCGCATGGGCTACTACGGCCTGCTCGTGCCGAACACCGCCCTGGCCAAGGAAGCGGGCACGAGCAACTGGTCACGCGGGTTCGACTACCTGCTCGACCTCGTCGACCCGTACTACCTCTGGCTGCCGATCCCCGTGCTCGCGGTCGCCGCGTTCCTGAGCCGGAAGTCGCGGATCCTCACCCTCGCGCCGGTGGCGGGCGCGGTGCTGCTGGCCGTGTACGTGGTGCGCGTCGGCGGCGACTTCATGCACGGCCGGATGTTGCTGCCCGCGTTGTTCGCGCTGCTGCTGCCGGTGATGGCGCTGCCGTTGACGCGCAAGACGTTCGCGCTCCTGGCGGGCGTCGCCGTCTGGTCGGTGGCCGCGGCGGGGTGGCTGCGCGTGCCGTACGCGAACGACCACGCGGCCGTCGGCGTGACCGACGAGCGCGCGTACTGGTCGTGGGTCACCGGGCACGAGCACCCGGTGCTCGCGTCGGACTTCCTGGGCGAGCCGGTGATGCGTGCGGCCGTCGACGTCACCGACGCGACGCGCTCGCCGGCCGTGCTCGTGTACAGCTATGGGGAAAAGCGCTGGTACACGTTCCCGACGGACCGGCCGTACGTCACGCTCGCGGCCGACAGCATGGGCGCGATCAGCAACCTGGTGTCGCTCGACGTGCGCGTCCACGACGGCTACGGCCTCGCCAGCGACCTCGGCTCGCACTCCACGTCGATCCCCGGCGGACGGCCCGGGCACTCGAAGTGGCTCACGGCCGCGTGGGAGATCGCCGACGCCGGCCGCGGCGACGTCGCGACCGACGGACAGATGCACGTCTTCACCCCGGCCGAGATCGAAGCCGCCCGGCAGGCGCTGCGCTGCCAGGGCGAGCAGGACGTGCTCACCTCGACGCGCACCCCGTTGACCTTCGGTCGGTTTGTCGACAATCTCGCGGGATCTTTCAGCCGTACGGGCATCCGCTTCGACCGCGACCCCCGCGCGGCGGCGTCCTGCTGACGCTTACGGTGGATCGCATGACCGATCTTCCGCTCGCCCTGGTCACCGGTGCCTCGCGTGGCATCGGCGCCGCCGTCGCCCACCAGCTCGCCCCGACGCACCGCCTGCTCCTCGGCGGCCGCGACGAGGCCGCGCTCGAGAAGGTGGCCGCCGAGCTGCCGGGCGCCGAGCCGTGGCGCGTCGACCTCACCGACGGGGCTTCGCTGGCGACTGCCGCTTCGCGGATCGAGCGCCTCGACGTCGTCGTGCACTCCGCCGGCGCAGCCCGGCTGAACACCGTCGCCGACGCGACCGTCGAAGACTGGCGCGTGAACTACGAGGTCAACGTCGTCGCCGTCGCCGAGCTCACGCGCCTGCTGCTGCCTGCCCTGCGCGCCGCGCGCGGCCAGGTCGTCGTGATCAACTCCGGCTCGGGCCGCACCTCCCGCGCGGGCTGGGGCCCGTACGCCGCGAGCAAGTTCGCCGCCCGGGCCTTCGCCGACGCGCTGCGCGAGGAAGAACCGGACCTGCGCGTCACGACCGTGTACCCCGGTCGCACCGACACCGACATGCAGCGCGCCGTGATCGCCCACGAGGGCGGCGAGTACGACCCGGCGCGCTTCCTCCGCCCGGACTCCGTGGCGACGGCCGTGCTCACCGCGGTCAGCGCGAGCCCGGAAGCGCACCTGACGGAAGTGATCCTCCGCCCCCGCTGACCGATCAGGCGCGCAGTCGCGCAGCGGTGTCGGCGACCGACGCCTGGACCTTCGCGCGATCCACGCGCGTCGGCTCGGCGTCGGCGACGACCTGCTCGCCCGCGACCCACACGTCGCGCACGCGGCGGGAACCGGCGGCCCACACGAGGTTGGACAGCAGCTGCTCGTCGGGCACGTCCAAGCCGGCGGCGAAGGCCGGGTCGTCGAGGTCGACGTGGACGAGGTCGGCCCAGCGGCCCGGCTCGAGGGCGCCGATGTCGTCGCGGCCCAGCGCGTCGGCGCCGCCACGGGTCGCCATGACGAACACGTCGGCGGCGGTCAGGACCGTGGAGTCGTCGTTGGCGAGCCGGGCGAGCATGGCCGTGAGCTGGAGCTCTTCCCACAGGTCGATGTCGTCGTTGGATGCAGGGCCGTCGGTGCCGAGGCCGACGGCGACACCGGCCGCACGCAGGTCCTTGATGCGCGCGATGCCGGACGCGAGCTTCGCGTTCGAGCCCGGGCAGTGGGCCATGCCGACGCCGCGGGCGGCGAAGAGCGCGATGTCCTCGTCGGACAGGTGGATGGAGTGCGCGGCGAGGGTGCGGCCGGCGAGCACACCGAGCGAGTCGAGCAGCTTCGGCACCGAGCCGTACTCCTCGCGCTGGGCGAGGTCCTCGTTCGCGGCCTCCGCCACGTGGATCTGCACCAACGCGCCGCGTGCGGCCGCCGATTCCGCGGTGGCGCGCAGGCCGTCGGGGTTCAGCATGTACGCGGAGTGCGGGCCGTAACCCAGCTCGATGCGGTCGCCGGGGCCGAAGCGCAGGCCGTCGGCGTCGATCCAGCGGTCGATGGCCGCCAGCGACGTGCGCCAGTCCATGCCGGGCAGCTCCATTACCGGCGGCGCCACGAGCACGCGCCCGCCGGTGGTGAGCACCGCGTCCACGAGCTGCTCGCCCTCGAAGTACATCTCGGCGCTGGTCGTGACGCCGTGGCGCAGCATCTCGACCGAACCCAGCAGCATGCCGGTCCGCACGTCCTCGGGCCGCAGCTTCGCCTCGGTCGGCCAGATGATTTCGCGCAGCCACCGCAGCAGCGGCAGGTCGCCACCCATGCCGCGCAGCAGCGTCATCGGGCTGTGCGCGTGGGCGTTCACCAGGCCGGGCAGCAGGATCCCGCCGAGCCGCGTCACCTCGCCGGTGAACTCGGGTGCCTCGGCGACCGGGCCCACGAACGTGATCCGGCCGCTGTCGTCGACGTCCACGACGGCGTCGCGCAGCAGCGAGCAGGCGGGGTCGGCGGGCAGGACAACGGGGGCGTGGAAACGGTGCGACATGCGGAGATAGTACGGGCGTCCCAGACGGCTGTGGTCAGGGTGTCTTCTTGATCAGCTTGCCGTCGGCGCCCACGGCGAACCACAGGTTGTCCACCCCCTGGCCGTCGACGTCGCCCGGACCCTGGTCACCGACGTAGTAGTACAGCGGCCACTTCCCGTACTTCGCCTGCTCGACACCCGGGGTCCGTTCCGTGGCCGTCAGCAATTTCTGATCCGCGCCCGCACCCGCGTGGAAATCCTTGTCGCCGGTCAGCGCGGGCCACGTGGCGAGGCAGCCGTCGCCACACGTGCTGGTGCCCGAAATGTCATCGGCGAAGGCATAAAGGGTCCTCCCCGAGGAGTCCGTGAGAATGGGACCGAGGCCGGACTGGCCGATTTTCACGTCACCCGACGAAGCCGGGGACGCCGGCGCCGAACCTTCGGGCGCGGAAGCAGATCCGCTGGTCGCGGTGGTTCCACAGGCAGCGAGGGTGCCGAGCAGGGCGGCACCGGCCAGGACGATCGAGACACGCATGAGAACTCCTCCACCGATTCACGTCGAATTCGCGACGAGACACGGCGGGCGCGGCGAACCGGTTCAACCGAGTTTTCCCGTGAACCACCGAACGCCGGTTTCCGTGTCGGCTGCGGAATCCGATGTGAAAGGACGAACCCATGCGAGCACGAATCGCGGCACTGGCCGCGCTGACCGCCGGCCTCGGCCTGCTCGGCGCCGTCACCGCCACCGCCAGCCCGATGCCCGGCACCCCGACCACCCCCGACATGCCGGGGATGAGCGGCATGAACATGGACATGCCCGGGATGGACGTGTCCGGGCAGGGCGCCTCGACCCCGGCCAAGGCGCCGGCCAGCCTGTCGACGGCCATCCAGCGCTCCCAGCAGAAGCCGATCTTCCTGCAGGCCAAGCTCACCGGCGCCAATGAGGTCCCGGTGGCCGGCAAGCCCGCCGTCGGCGACCCGAAGGGCAGCGCCACCGGCATCGTCGAGGTGCAGGGCGACAAGGTGACCTACGCGTTCTCGTGGAAGGGCATCAGCGCCCCCACCCTCGGCCACATCCACGAGGGCAAAGCCGGTGTGAACGGCGACGTGAAGGTGCCGCTGTTCGGCACCGCGATGCCCGACACCGTCACCGCGGCCGCCGGCACCGCCACGATCACCGACCAGGCGACGGCCGACGGCCTGCGCAAGAACCCGTCGGGCTTCTACCTCAACCTGCACACCAAGGAGTTCCCCGGCGGCGCCGTCCGCGGGCAGCTCACGCCGCTGCGCTCCTCGGTCGACATGCTGAAGCTGCTGCAGGGCGGTGGCCTGCACGCGTTCATGTCCGGCAGCCAGGAGGTCAAGGCCGCCCCGGGCGAGCCGAAGGCCGGTGACCCGAAGGCCAACGCCGTCGGCTTCGTCCGCCCGACCGGCACGCAGGTGCAGTTCTCCTTCGCGTGGTTCGGTTTGCAGCCGACGCTCGCCCACATCCACAAGGGGAACTTCGGCAAGAACGGCGCCGTGGTGGTGCCGCTGATCGGCACGACCGTGCCCGCGGGCGTGTTCGCCGTGTCCGGCACCGCGACCGGCCTCGACCCGGCGCTGGTGAAGGACATCGCGCGGCACCCGCTGTCGTACTACGCGAACCTGCACGACGCCGCCTTCCCGGGTGGCGCCGCGCGTGGCCAGCTTTTCTGATCCGGCAACGGAAAACGGGGGCCCGCTCACCAGCCGGCCCCCGTTTTCCGTGGTGGGAAACCTCAGTCCACCACCCCGCTGCGCCAGGCCCACGCGGCGATCTCCACGCGGTTGCGCGCCCCGACCTTGCCCTGCACCGAAGCCAGGTGCGTCTTCACCGTCGAGAGCGAGAGGTACAGCTCCGCGCCGATCTCCGTGTTCGTCAGGCCGCGAGCGGCGGCCTTCACCACGTCGAGCTCACGCGCGGTGAGCGGTTCGGACGGCGGGGGCACGTCGCGCTTGTGCCCGTTCGCACCGTCGAAGTGCTTGAGCAGCCGCACGGTGATCTGCGGCGACACGAGCGCGTCACCGCGTTCGGCCGCGCGAATGGCCTCGATCAGCAGCGCCGGGCCGGCGTCCTTGAGCAGGAAGCCGCTCGCGCCGTTGCGCAGCGCGGTGTGCACGTACTCGTCGAGGTCGAACGTGGTCACGACCACGACCTTCAGCGGGTCGGTGACGTCGGGGCCGGCCAGCTGCCGGGTGACCTCGAGGCCGTCGAGGCCCGGCATGCGGATGTCGAGCAGGCAGACGTCCGGACGCAGCTCGCGCGCCTTGGTGACGGCGGAGACGCCGTCGGCGACGTCGGCCACCACCTCGATGTCGTCCTGCGCGTCCAGGATCATGCGGAACCCCATCCGCACCATCTCCTGGTCGTCCGCGATCAGTACCCGGATCACCCGTCATCCCCGTTCGCCTCGAGTGGCAGCCAAGCTTCCACGCGCCAGCCGCCGTCAGGCCCGCGTCCGGCCGTGATCCGGCCGTGCAGCAGGGCGACGCGCTCGCGCATGCCGACCAGACCGTAGCCGCCCGACCCACCGGCCGGTCGGTGAGCCTTCTCCCGGCCGTCGTCGCGCACCGACAGGTGCAGCTCACGGCCGGCGACCTCGGCGTGGACCAGCGCTTCCGTCGCGTCGGCGGCGTGCTTGCCGACGTTGGTGAGCGACTCCTGCACCAGCCGCAGCGCCGAGCGCCCGACCTCGTGCGGCAGGTTCGGCGGCAGGTCCAGTACCAGCGTGGTCTTGATGCCGTGGTTGGCGCCGTCGACGAGCTTGCGCAGGTCGGCGGCCAGATCCGTGGTGGCCTGCTCGCTCAGGTCGCTCGCGCCGGCGGGCGCGTCGCCACGCATGCTGCGCACGAGCCGGCGCATCGCCGCGAGCGCTTCGGTCCCGGCGTCCTCGATCCGGCCCATGGCCTCGAGCGCGAGCTGCGGGTTCTTCTCGCCCATCATCCGCGCGGCCTGTGCCTGCACCACGATGCCGGTGACGTGGTGGGCCACCACGTCGTGCAGCTCGCGCGCGAGCGCCATCCGCTCGGTGGTCTGGGCGTCGGTCACCGCGGCCCTCATCACCTGCGTGCGCTCGGAATCGCGCGAACGCAGGAACATGCCGACCGCGATGGAGATGCCGAGCACCAGGCCCGCGCCCAGCGCGAACGAGCCGATCTCCTGCGGATCGGTGAGCGGGGAGAAGCTCGACCGGCGCGTGTTGAGGATGGTTCCGACGGCCACCACCGCCGACAGCACCGCGATCCGCGGCCACGCCTTCACCAGCGGCACGGCGCGGACGAGGTTCACCACCACGCCGATCCCGGCCGCCATCTGCGCCGGCGGGATCCCGCCCGCCAGCTGGTAGTCGTAGCCCAGCTTCAGGAACGGCATCACCAGCGCGGACAGCAGCATCAGCCCGGCCACACCGAGCATCGCGTCGCCCGGCCGCCGGGGCGAAAGCACCGCCACCACCGCGGCGCCGATCGAGCAGAACAGCACCGGGAAGCCCGATGGCCCGCCGTCGTAGGCGAAGCCGAACTCGAACAGCAGCGTGATCGCGAGCGCGCCGATCAGCGGCCACTGCCCCATCGCCAGCGCGTTGGCGCGGCGCAGTTTGCGCAGCCGCTCCTCGCGCACCTCGCGCCGCCCGTCCGACTGCGTGCGGCCCGCGGCCCCGATCACGACGGCCGCGGCGAGCAGGGTGGCGCCGAACAGCATCGCGGACACGATCGCCGACGACGAGACGTCGCCGTAGGTGTAGCGCCCGAACACCGCGATCAGCGCGCCGATCACGAGCGATGAGATCGCCGCGAACGCGACGCCGGGGCGGGCCCGCCGGGCGAGGTAGTAGACCATCTCCGTGCCCGCCACCACATCGGTGATCGAGAGGTTCGCGAGCACGCTCGAATACGCCGGCGTGTGCAGGTAGCGCTGGAAGATCGTGAAGAACGCGAGCGCGAAGGCCGCGACCATCGCCGCCACCGCCGCGCGCCGGCGGGCCCAGATCGCGCACCCCGCCATCGCGAAGATGCCGGGGAACAAGGCGAAGTCGACGAACTTGGGGCCGTGGTCGTCCAGCGCCGCGTCGGTCACGAACACGAGGTCGAACAGCAGCGCCGCGAGCAGCACCACCACGGGCATGCCGAGGCGGCGCACGAGCTCGGTCACGCGCGTGGAGAACGAGGAAGACGGCGGAGCTTGGGACACAACCGAACGGTAGAGGATCTCGGGCCACGCGCACCTTGGCCAGGTGGTTCGAGCCGCATCGGCCGATCGGCCGATGCCGGTGATCGCCGGACTGGCCGTCTGCCCGAAGTGGACACCTGCCCCGATCCGTGAAGGTGGTTCCCAACGAAGTCGCAGACCAATGAGGGAGAGACCCCCGGATGAGCAATCCACAGTGGACTTCCGGCCCGGTGCTGTCGGGGCGGGGGCTGGTGAAGCGGTACGGCGGGCAGTACGCGCTGGCCGGTATCGACATCGACATCCAGCCCGGGGACGCGGTGGCCATCGTGGGCCCGTCCGGGTCGGGCAAGACGTCGCTGCTGCACGTGCTGGCCGGCATCCTGCGCGCCGACGGCGGCGAGATCCACCTCATGGGCCGGCGCATCGACAACCTGAACGAAAAGAAGCGCAGCGAGCTGCGGCGCACCGAGTTCGGGTTCGTCTTCCAGTCCGGGATGCTCGTGTCCGAGCTGACGGCCGAGGAGAACGTGGCACTGCCGTCGCTGCTCGCGGGCAAGGGCCGGCGCGAGTCGATCGCCGCGGGTCGCGAGTGGCTGGCGCGCCTCGGCCTCGCCGGCAAGGAGACCCGCCGCCCGGGTGAGCTCTCCGGCGGTGAGGCCCAGCGCGTGGCCATCGCCCGGGCGCTGACGCACCGGCCGAAAGTGATCTTCGCCGACGAGCCCACCGGCGCCCTCGACACGCGCACCGGCCGCGAGACCATGCAGGCGCTGCTCGGTGCCGCGCAGGAGTCCGGCGCCGCCGTGATCGTGGTGACCCACGACCGCGAGCTCGCCGAGTCGATGCCCAAGACCGTGGCCATCCGCGACGGCTTGATCGCGACGAGGTTGGCGGCATGAACTCGCTCCAGCTCGCCCTGCGCGTGCTCCGCGTCGACCGGCGGACCCGCACCTCGGCGATCCTCACCGCGGTCGGCGTCGCGGTCGCGACCGGGCTCGTGCTGCTGCTCGCCTCCCTGCCCTTCGCGACGCAGGTGCGCGAACAGCGCGGAATCTGGCAGGAGTCCTACAACTTCGACACCAGCGGCACGCCCGTCATGCTCGTCACCGGGTCCAAGGACTACTTCAACGGGCAGGAGATCACCCGGGTCGACGTCGCGGCCACCGGCAACACTGCCGGGCTGAAGCTGCCGGCGGGCATCCCGAAGCTGCCCGGGCCGGGCGAGACGCTCGTGTCGCCCGCGCTGGGCCGCCTGCTGAACAACACACCGGCCAACCAGCTCGGCGACCGCTTCGGCAAGCCCGTCGCCGCGCTCGGCGACCAGGCGCTGAAGTACCCGGAACAGCTCGTGGCGCTCGTCGGCCACAGCGAGCAGGAGCTCAGCGCGACGGAGGCCGAGCGCGCGACGGAAGCCGTCGCACAGCCGGTGAGCGCGTTCCCGGACCAGCGGGCGGACGTGGATCCGCTGCTGACACTGCTGGCGTGGGTCGGCATCATCGTGCTGCTGGTGCCGAGCCTGGTGCTCGTCGCGTCGTCGGCGCGGCTCACCGCGGCCCGGCGCGAACGCCGGCTCGCCGCGATCCGCCTGGCCGGCGCGACGCCGGGACAGGTGACGTCGATGGTCGCGGGGGAAACGATCCTGTCGGCGGGTGTCGGGGCCCTGCTCGGCTTGGCGATCAGTCCCGCGTTGCACGGCCTGGCGACGTTCGTCCCGTGGGACGGCGGCACGTGGCTGGCCACGGACTTCACGCTGCCGATCCCGCTCGCGGTCTTCATCGTGATCGCCATCCCGGCGCTCGTGGTGCTGGCCGGCGTACTCGGCCTGCGGCGCGTGCTGCGCAACCCGCTCTTCGCGACCGGCGGCCACAGCGTGAAGCCGCTGCGCTGGTGGCGGCTGCTCGTCCTGCCGGTGGCGGGCCTGTTCTTCCTGTTCGCCGTGACCAGAGCCGGTGACGGCGGCGGAGCCACCCTGATCCTGGTTGGGTTGTTCCTGCTGGTCGCGTCGGCGATCGTGGTCGGGCCGTGGGTGACCTCGGCGGTCGGCGGCACGTTCGTGCGGGGCTGGCGCGGGCCGTCGGCGCTGCTGGCCGGGCGCCGGCTGCGCGACGACCCGAAGGGCGCCTACCGCGCCACGGCGGGCATCGTGCTCGCGGTGTTCACCGGCTCGATGGCGCTCACGCTGCTGCCGTCGTTCGAGTCGCTCGCCGGTGGCGGGCGGACGTACGCCGATTCGGTGCTCTACGCCGACAGCAGCCCGGACAAGGCCGCGGCCGTCGTGGACCACGCCAACTCCGCGCTGGCCCGCTACGGCCAGCAGGAACGCGCGGTCGCCGTCGGCCAGGTGTACCTCGTGCAGGGCACGGGCGACGAGCGGTCGTACCAGCGGGCACTCGTGATGTCGTGTGCCGACGCGGCCCGGCTGACGCGGCTGGGGATCACCGCGGCCGACTGCAAGCCCGGCGTCGGGCTGTACGCGCCGTCCGAGCTGAACGCCGCCGAGTACCACGTGGTCGGCGATCCGGAGCCCACCGACCCGGGTCAGCCGCTGGGTTCGGTGCCCGTCGGGACGTTCAAGATGAGCGACGACGTGAGCAGCTCCTACCTCCTCGACCCGGCGGCGGTGCCGGCCGGCGTGAAGCTCGGCGCGGCCACGGTGATCGCCCCGACGACGGACGCCGACCGCGAGATCGTCCGCACCGCCCTGGTCTCGGCCGCGCCGGGCGCTGAGGTCGGCAGCCGCGACCAGCACCTCTACGACCAGCAGACGCAGCTGTCGGACCTGCGCCGGGTGACCGTGATCGGGCTCGTGGCCGCGGGCATCCTCGCCGGCTGCAGCGCGGCCGTCGCCACGGCCGGCTCGATCATGGACCGGCGCCGGACGTTCGGGGCACTGATGGCGGCCGGCACCCCGGTGAAGGTGCTGGCGAGGGCGCTGCGGATGGAGACGGCGCTGCCCGCGCTGGTCGCGACGATCGGCGCCGGCGTGGTCGGCATCCTCGTCGGGATCGGGCTCTTCAGCACGGCGGGCGAAGACGGTGTCGTGTTCAGCCCGTGGATCTTCGCCCCGGTCGTGCTCGGCGTCGGGGTGGCGCTGCTCGGAGCCTCGATCTGCACGCCCGCCCTGCGGCGCGTGCAGGCGGAACCGCTGGCCGACGAGTAGCGGGCGGTCCGCCCTTCACGGGGTGGGGCGGACGCCGGGGGTGAAAAAGGGGAGAAAAAGGGCCGCTGCCGGGGATGGGAACCCGGCAGCGGCCCTTTTTTGACACTTACCGATCCGACCAAAAGCAGGGCGGGTACGCAACCGGAGGTCACCTCGCCGCGCAACCGTTCCCGCCGTGACTGTGGTCGGATCGGTAAGCAACAACGCTGTCAGATTTTCTCGAAAATGAGGTCGTGTGACACTCGGCCTTCGACGTCGGCGCGCTGTTCGAACTTCGTCCGCGGCCGCCATTCGGGCCTCGGTGCCCAGCCGCCCGGTTCGTCCGCGTAGCGGTTGCGCAATGCGGGCTCGGCCGAACACACTTCCAGCATCTGCTCGGCGTAGTGCTCCCAGTCGGTGGCGAGGTGGAACGTGCCGCCCTGGGCGAGCCGCGACGCGACGAGAGCCACGAAGTCCGGCTGCACGATCCGGCGCTTGTGGTGGCGCTTCTTCGGCCACGGGTCCGGGAAGTACAGCCGCACACCGGCGAGCGCGCCGGGCTCGACGTGCTCGGTCAGCAGCACCACCGCGTCGCCGTGCATCAGCCGCAGGTTCTCGACGCCGAGCTTCTCCGCGCGCAGCATCAGCTGGCCCAGGCCCGGGTCGTAGACCTCGGCGGCCACGTAGTTGAGCTCGGGCGCGGCCGCCGCGAGCTGCGACGTCGTCTCGCCCATGCCGGAGCCGATCTCCAGCATCACCGGCGCCTCGCGGCCGAACCACTCGGCGAAGTCGACCGGTCCGGCCGGCAGGTCGGCGACCGTGCGACCCAGCCGCGGCCAGTGGTCGTTCCAGGCGCGCTGCTGGCCGACGGTCATCCGGCCGCCGCGGTTGACAAAGCTGACCACGCTGCGCAGCCGGGGCTGGTCCTCGTTCTCCACCCGGACACGATACTGATCCGGCCAAAAGTAGGCCGACCCCCACGCGGCACGTAACCGTTGCACGAAGCCATTCGGCCGTGACTGTGGTCGGATCGGTATCCGTCGGCACAGCCTGAGTCGTTTAGCGGACGGCTTCGAACTCCCCGAGCCGGGACCGCAGTCCGGCGAGCCCGGACACGGCGATCGGGTGCGGCGTCGTGCCCGTGTGGGCGGGCAGCACGTCGATCCAGCCGGGGTGGCGATCGGTGTTCAGCACGGTCGTCGGGACGGAGTGCCCGGACTTCCCGCGCTCGGACGGCATGAACTCCCAGTAGCCCGATTCGCCGTCGGCGGCCCAGGGCACGAACTCCCAGCCGGAGCGGCGGGAAAGCAGTTGCTGGATGCGGTCTTCGATGCGGAACCCGAGCTCACGGGACTCGAGCCGCCCGCTCGCGACGGCGCGCAGCCACCACGGCGCGGGCAGCGGCCCCTGCATGCCGCTGGCCCTGCGGTAGAGGGCGAGCACGAGGTCTTCGGCCGCGCGGTGCACCCACGCCTGGCGCAGGTCGCCGGGTTTCATCGCGGGCTGCGCGAACCGCGGTAGCTCGATCGCCTGAGACCATTCGAGGTCCAGCATCGGCTCGAGCCGGGGTTGGGGCGCCGCTTCGCTGTGGCTGAGGGAGGCCGCTTCTGTGCGGGCCGTGGGAATGGGACTCATGAGCCCCTGACCAGCGTCCACCGTCAAGGTTCACCTCCGGGGAGCTGAGACGGACGAGCACGCTCTTGATCTCGAATATCCTGGGGACTTTGCCAGTATGTCCGCTCCCTGTGAGAGAAGCCACAACGACTTAACGAGGTCTTAATCCGTTTGCCTCGTGGACACCTGTTCTGCACGTGCAGATTAACGGGAATGTGCTCTCGTCACGCGTCGCGGCGGTTCGCGGTGACGACCCCGGCGACGAAGAACGCGACACAAATGCCGCCGAAATACGCGAGGTAGCCCCACGGGCCGAAAGCAGGCGTCACGTTCAGCGCCGCTTGCGTGAAATCCCCACCAGCGAACTGCCCGGCCGCGAAGAACGGCAGCCACGGGTAGACGTCGGGGCCGACGCGCGGGATCAGCAGCACCAGCCCTTCCACGAGCTGGGTCCAGACGAGCACGAGCGTCAACGCGAGCGCGGTGCTCCGCAGCAGCAGCCCGACACCGACGCCGAGGAGGCCGGTGAACGCGAAGGTCACCGTCTGCCCGAGCACCAGCCGCCAGTCGGCCGCCGAGTGCAGGGCGAGGTCGGCGTCCGGGCGGACCAGCGACGCGATGCCCCACGAGCCCACGCCCGCGAGCAGCCCGAGCACCGCGCAGACGAGCACGACCACGGCGCCCTTCGCGAGCAGTGCGGGCACGCGGGTCGGCACGGCCTGGAACGTCAGCCGCAGCGTGCCCCAGCTCGCGTCGGAGGTCGCGGCGAGCACGGCCAGCACCAGCGCGACCGTGCGGCCGATGCCGGTGGCGAGCTGGGTGTTGCCGACGCTCGCGGTGACCTCCGAGCCGGCGAGCGCGAAGAACAACGTCGTGAACGCCAGCGGCGCGAGCACCGAGAGCGCGCCACACCACCACGGCGCGCGGGTGGAGAAGAGCTTGATCCGTTCGGCCCGCACCACGTTCACCGGGCACCTCCGCTCGTGAACTCGGCCGTCTGCCCCGTCAGCTCCAGGTACGCCTGCTCCAGCGACCCGGCCAGCGGGCTCAGCTCGTGGAGAGTGGCACCGACCGTGAACGCGATGTCACCCACGGTATCGCTGTCCACTTCGGACACCACAAGTGCGTCGCCCTCGCCGGTGCACGCGATCCCGTGCTCGGCCAGCGCGGCGCGCAGGGTGTCGGCCTGGGGTGTGTGCACGCGGACGCCGCGCGAGCCCGCGCGGTGGACGAAGTCGGCCATGGTGCCCTGGTAGGTGAGCCGGCCGCGGCCGATCACCACGAGGTCCTGTGCCGTCTGCTCCATCTCCGGCAGCAGGTGGCTCGAAACGAACACCGTGCGGCCGTCGGCGGCGAGCGAGTGCATCAGCTGCCGGACCCACAGCACGCCTTCGGGGTCGAGGCCGTTCACGGGCTCGTCGAACAGCAGCACCTTCGGGTCGCCCAGCAGCGCGGTCGCGATGCCGAGGCGCTGCAGCATGCCGAGGGAGAACTCGCCGGCGCGCTTCTTCGCGACGGATCCGAGGCCCACGAGCTCGAGGACCTCGCCCACGCGCCGGTCGGGCAGGCCGTTGGTCGCGGCGAGCCAGCGCAGGTGCTGGCGGGCGCTGCGGCCGGGGTGCCGCCAGGTCGCGTCGAGCAGCGCGCCGACCGTCCGGAGTGGATCGGCGAGCTGCCGGTAGGGCTTGCCGTCGATGTGGGCGGTGCCGGCCGTGGGGGTGTCCAGGCCCAGGAGCAGCCGCATCGTCGTGGACTTGCCGGCGCCGTTCGGGCCCAGGAATCCGGTGACGCGACCGGCTTCGGCGGTGAAGGTGAGGGCGTCGACGGCCAGGGTTTCGCCGTAGGACTTGGTCAGCCCGTGGGTCTCCAGCACGCGGGCACCCTACCGAGCCGAGCGTGTCCCGGAACGAAAAGATCCGGGTCGCCCCCCGAATTGGCGACCCGGATCTTTCTTCTTCTCCCCTTTTTCCCCCGTTCAGCCGGTTTCGGCCCCCGCCGCCTCCGCCCGAACGTCCCTGTGGTGGGTCCTGTCAGGCGTCGCGCTTCTTCGCGACGCCGATCGCGACGGCCAGGAGCACGATCGCGATACCCGCGAAGTAGGCGAGCGACCAGCCCTGCGAGAGCACCGCGTCGGACGGCGGCGGCCCCTGCACCGCCCCGCCCGCACCGCGGAGGAACTTCTCCGCGACGTTGAACGGCAGCCACTCGTGGATCTTCGGGCCGACGGTCGGGATCAGCTGCACCAGGCTTTCCACGGCCAGCACGTAGATCAGCAGCAGCGCGATCGCGCCGGCGCTGTGGCGGATCAGGATGCCGACGGCGACCGCGATCACCGCGGCGAGCGCGAAGAGCACGCCGACGCCGGCGACGTTGATCCACTCGGCCGAGGTGTCGAGCGCCAGCGCGTCCGACGGGCGGATGGCGTAGCCCAGCGCCCAGGCGCCGAACGCGCCGATCTCGCCGATCACGAGCGAAAGCAGTGCGACGACGGTGGCCTTGGCGATGAGCACCGAGGTGCGGCCCGGCACGGCCTGGAACGTGGTGCGGATGGTGCCGAAGCGGTACTCGGTGGTCACCGAGAGCGCCGCCAGCACCATGATCACGGCGACGCCGAACTGGTAGCCGAACTGCGTCGTCGCGACGTCGATGGTCGCCGTGCTCGGCGCCGCGCCCGCCACGAGGGCGGAGAAGCCGGCCGTGAGGACGATGGCGATGAGGGCACACCACCACGGTGAGCGGGTGGTGAACAGCTTGATGCGTTCGACCGCGAGCAGAGTCATGGTTCTTTTCCCCGGAATCCTTGTTTGTACGAGTAGTCGTCAGCGGGCGGTGGGCTGGAGGGCTTGCTGCGCCTCGGCCTCGAGCCCGGTGTGGTACTCGACGGAGTCGCCGGTGATCTGCATGAAGGCCTGTTCGAGCGAACCGGTCTGCGGGCTCAGCTCGTGGAGCACGACGTTCGCGGAAGCCGCGAGCTCGCCGATCTTGGCACTGTCCATCCCGGACACGATGAGCGCTTCGCCCGCGTCGGTCACCTGGGCGCTGGCGCGCACCAGTGCCTCACGCAGGACGGGCAGCTGCGGCGAGCGCACCTTCACGGTGTTCTCCGCGGCCCGCGCCACGAACTCCTCGGTGGACGACTGCGCGATCAGCTGACCCTTGCCGATCACCACGAGCTCGCTCGCGGTCAGCGCCATCTCCGAGAGCAGGTGGCTCGACACGAACACCGTGCGGCCGTCGTCGGCCAGGCGGTGCATGAACTTGCGGATCCAGAGGATGCCCTCGGGGTCGAGGCCGTTCACCGGCTCGTCGAACAGGAGCACCTCCGGGTCGCCGAGCAGCGCGCCCGCGATCCCCAGGCGCTGCGACATGCCGAGCGAGAACCCGCCGGCGCGCTTGCCGGCCACGGTGGTGAGACCCACGACGTCGAGGACTTCGTCCACACGCGACGCCGGGATGCGGTTGGACTTCGCCATCCACATCAGGTGCGCGCGGGCCGAGCGGTTGGGGTGCACCCACTTCGCGTCGAGCAGCGCGCCGACGGTGCGCAGCGGGTCCTTCAGGTCGTGGTACCGCTTGCCCCCGATGCGGACCTCGCCGGCGGTGGGGTTGTCGAGCCCCAGGATCATGCGCATGGTGGTGGACTTGCCGGCGCCGTTCGGGCCCAGGAAGCCGGTGACCTTCCCCGTGGCCACGCTGAACGACAGGTTGTTCACCGCCAGCGTGTTCCCGTAGCGCTTGGTGAGACCTGATGCCTCGATCATTCCCCTGCTCCCTCGTTGACGGCTGTGCCGCTGTACCCGCAACATCGTGACCGAGCGAGACCGGTCTTCGCGTCATCCTGTGGGTCGAACTCGTCACCCGACCTGAGTAGTACCCAACCGCTCCGGCGGTGGATGTGCGATCGGTGAAACCCCTGAGACGACCCTGAACTTCAGCGTCCGAAATGGATCAAGTGGATCAAGACCTCAGCCGAGGCCGGGGCGCGCGAGGCCGGTCTCGTAGGCCAGCACCACGGCCTGCACGCGGTCGCGCAGGTCGAGCTTCGCCAGGATACGGCCCACGTGCGTCTTCACTGTGGCTTCGGAGAGAAAGAGCGTTTCGGCGATTTCGAGGTTGGACATGCCCTTCGCGATGAGCACGAGGACCTCGCGTTCGCGGTCGGTCAGCACGTCGAGCTCGCTCGCGTCGCGCACCGGGGAGCCGCCGGCGCCCACGAAGCGGTCGAGCAGCCGCTTGGTCACCGACGGTGACACCACCGCGTCGCCCGACGCGACGGACCGCAGCGCCGACACGAGGTGGTCGGGCGGGGTGTCCTTGAGCAGGAAGCCCGACGCGCCGCCCTGCAAGGCCGCGTAGACGTACTCGTCGAGGTCGAAGGTGGTCATCACCAGCACACGCGCGGTCCCGGCGGCCACGATCTGCTTCGTGGCCTCCACCCCGTCGAGCACCGGCATGCGCACGTCCATGAGCACGACGTCGGGCCGCAGCTCGTCGGCCAGGCGGATCGCCTGGGCGCCGTCGCCGGCCTCGCCCACCACGTCGATGTCGGCCTGCGCGCCGAGCACCATGCGGAAGCCGACGCGCATCAGTTCCTGGTCGTCCACGACCACCACTTTGATCACGGCGCCAACCTAACGGGCAGCACGGCCCGCACCTGCCACCCACCGGCGGGCGCCGGGCCCACCTCCAGCGTTCCGCCGTACACGTTGGCGCGCTCGCGCATCCCGATCAGTCCGTTCCCGCCCGCGACCTGCAGTCGCGGGGCCTTCTTCGACGGTGCTCCGGCGCCCACCGTCACCTGTTCGAGCTGACGCGCGCGGCCGGCGCCGTCGTCGCGGACGAACACCTCGACCACGTCGCCGGTCTTGCTGTCGCCCTTGCGGTGCACGTGGACCTCGGCGCGAGCGCCGGTGCCGGCGTGCTTGAGCGTGTTCGTGAGCGACTCCTGCACGATGCGGTAGATGCCGAGCGACACGCCGGCGGGCAGGTCGGTGAGGCCGTCGCCCACCTCGAGATCCACCGGGACGCCGGCGCCGCGCATGCGTTCGGCCAGCTCGCCGAGCGCGTTGGCGTCGGGTTGCGGCACGCGGGGCTCGCCGTCGCCGTGGTCGCCGCGCAGCACTTCGAGGAGCCGGCGCAGCTCGCCGAGGGCGCCGCGGCCGGTTTCGGAGATCGTCTGCAGCGCGCGACCGGCCAGCTCCGGGTTCGTCGGCAACGCGAGCGCCGCGCCGTCGGCCTGCACCACCATCACGCTCACGGAGTGGGCGACCACGTCGTGCAGCTCGCGCGCGATGCGGCCGCGCTCCTCGGCCACGGCGATGCGCGTGGCCTGGTCGCGTTCGGTCTCCAGCAGGTGCAGGCGGGCTTCCACCTCCAGCTGGTACGCGCGCCGCGCCCCGACGAACTCGCCGAGCGTCCAGCACAGCGCGATGCCGAAGGCGCTGAACAGGGCATTGCCCAGCCATGGTGTCGACTTGTCGGTGAACACCTCGACGCCGGTCATCAGCACGAGCGCACCGACGTAGATCAGCCCCTGCTTGCGGCCGATGTAGACGAGGATCGAGTAGAGGCTCATCGCGAGCGCCGCGACGGAGGAGAAGCCGAGCGACAGCGCCCCGTGCGCGATGGCGACGAAGTACACGATGTAGGCCGAGATCAGCGGCTTCTTCCGGCGGAACACCAGCGGCGCCACCATGGCGACGTCGATCGGCAGCGCGATGAACCACGGCGGCGGGTGGTGCTCGGTCCCGACACTGCCGCCGACGAACAGCACGAAGTCGATGAACAGCAGGACCACGGCGAGCAACGTGTCCCCCGCCATGGGGTGGGCACGCATCCAGAGGCTCAGCCGTCGCACCCGACAAGATTAGGTCCGCACTCGGGCACGCCGCGTCATCCTCCGGTAGCACTGTCGGTCGTACTCGCGGTGGCCGGGCATGGCACGATTTCCCGGCGGGACCAGTGGACGAGAGGGGCGGGGCCGTGACGGAGCAGGGGCGCCTCGCGGGCCCGCTGTCGATGTCGGTCGCCAACCTGTGCCATCGGCTCACCTCGCAGGTCTCGCCGCGCACCGCCGCCGGGTTCGCCGAGGTGCAGCGCCGGCTGGCCGCGCCGCTGCAGGTCGCCGTGGCCGGGCGGATCAAGTCGGGCAAGTCCACGCTGGTCAACGCGTTGATCGGCCGCCGGGTCGCGCCCACCGACGTCGGTGAGTGCACGCGGCTGGTCACGCGCTTCCAGTACGGCACGGTCGATCGCGTCGAGGTCGTGTTCGCCGACGGCACCAAGCAGGTGCTGCCCTTCGCCGCCGACGGGTCGATCCCGGCCGAGCTGGGCGTGGACATCACCAAGGTCTCGCACCTCGAGGCCTACCTGACCAACGCGGTGCTGCAGGGCATGACCGTGATCGACACCCCGGGCCTGGGCTCGCTCGACGCCGCGTCCGTCTCGCGCACGGAACAGCTGCTGGGCGCCGCGCAGGAGGACACCGGTTCGGACAACCTCGACGACACCTCTCGCAACGCCGTCGCCGGCGCGGAAGCCGTGCTCTACGTGGTGACGCAGGGCGTGCGCGCCGACGACCAGCAGGCGCTTGCCGCGTTCACCGCCGCCACCGCGAGCCGTGAGGCGGGCCCGGTGAACGCGATCGCGGTGCTGAACAAGGCGGACACGATCGTCGCCGAGACCGTCGAGGGTTCCGGCGGCGACATCTGGCTGGCGGCGAAGCTGCTGGCGGAGAAGCAGGCGAGCACGCTCAAGCCGCGCGTGGCCGACGTGCTGCCGGTGATCGGCCTGATCGCCGAGTCGGCCGAGTCGGGTGGCTTCACCTCGGCCGACGCCGACGCGCTGCACCAGCTCGCCGGTCTCGACGACGACGTCCTCGAGACCATGCTCATCTCGGCCGACATCTTCACCAGCTGGGAGTGCGACGTGCCCGCCGGCGTCCGGCTGCGGCTGCTGGAGAAGCTCGACCTGTACGGGGTCCGCCGGGCCGTCGACGCCATCCGCGCCGAGCCCGCGATCACCGCGGGGGCTCTGCGTCGGGTGCTGCTCGACGCGTCGGGGCTCGACGCGGTGCGCCGGCGCCTGGCCATCGTCTTCGCCGCGCGCGCCGACGGGATCAAGGCCGCCGCGGCGCTCGCGTCCGTGACCGCGCTGGCCCACGCGTCGGGCGATCCCGGCGAACGCCAGCGGGTGCACGACGCGATCGAGGTGCTGCTCGCGAAGCCGGAGGCGCACCAGCTGCGGCTGCTGGAGGCGTTGACGCTGGTGGCCTCCGGAGCCGTCGACATGCCGGAGGACCTCGCCGAAGAGGTGCTGCGCGTCGGCAGCAACGCCGACCTCGGCGCGCAGCTCGGCCTCCCCGGCGCCGCCCGGCCGGAACTGGCCGCCCACGCCCTCGAACGCGCGGGCTGGTGGCGCTCCTTTGCCTCATTCGGCGCAACGCCCGCGCAGAGCCGCGTGGCGCACGTCGTCCACCGCGCCTATTTCCTGATCTGGCAACAGATCCGCATGCCCTAGGTTTGTCGCCGTTCACGCGTAGGGTGGATTTCGTGCGGCTGGAGAACACCACCTCGTGGCGGGCGTCCTGGGGGAGCGAGCAGGAGATCGACATCGCTCTGTACCTCCGGGACGTGCTTGCGTTGTCCGTCGCCGAGGGCCAGCTCCTGCCACCGGTGGAGCCCGCGGTGCCGGTGCGCGTGCCGCCGGCCATCGACCGCGCCGCCGTGCAGGCCCAGTGGGCGGACTGGTGGACCGATCTCCTGGAGTTCATCCGCCTGCGCGGCGAAACGGGTTCGCGGACGCCCCGCAGCCGCTTCGGCCGGCCCGCTCCCGGCGACGGCTCGGCCATCGACCTGGCCATCCAGCACTTCACGCCCGCCGCCGCGCGCCACTTCACGGAGGCCCGGCGGCCGGCGCTGCACGCCGCGTTGGGGGCCGCGGGCTTCTACCGGCGGCAGATCGTGGCGGGCGACCGGCTGGGGCAGCTCGTCCGCGAGACCGAGGTCGACCTGGGCCGGCGAGCGCGGCCCTTTCGGCTTTCGGTCATCGAGATCTCCGTGGCGGGGCGCGTGTGGCTCCGCACGGCCGAGGACCAGATCCTCGTGTCTTCGCGCTTCGCCGAAGACGTGCCTTCGCTGGAGCAGGCGATGCGTTCGGTGATCCGCGACCTGGCCTGACGGCGGGCGCAAGCGTTTGCGCTCTCGGATTCGCGCCCGACCGGCGAAGATCTGCTCCAGACTGGTGGAATCCCGGCGGGCCGAACGGACGGTCCGCGGGACGAGGCGGGGGTGAGGGGTGTGGCCTGGTTCCGCAACCGCGGCACGGAACCCGCCGACGGGGACCTCGGAACCACCACCGACACGTCCGCGTCGAACACGGATGTGGACGTCGTAGCTGCCCCCGGTGATCTCGAACGCGCGCTGGCCGATCGTCAGGCGCTCATCCAGCTCTGCCTCTACGCGCTCGACCGCGCCCGCAGCGGTGGCGTGGTCCAGCGGCTCGAACACGGCCTCGCCGACATCGGCGTCACGGCGCTACGCCCCGACGGCGAGCGCTTCGACCCCTCCTGCCACGAGGCCGGCGGCGCGATCCCCACCGACGACCCGGCACTCGACGGCGTGGTCGCCGAGACCGAGGTGATCGGGTTCGCCGAGGGCGAGCGGCTGCTGCGCGCCCCCATCGTCACCATCTACGCGAAGCGAGCCCAGTGACCTCTCCCAGCCTTCCCGCCCAGGTCCAGGCCGCGCGCGAGCAGCTGCTCACCGTGGTCCGCGACGCCGACCCGCAGGCCGCCCAATGGGTGGAGGGGGTGCGCCGGGCGCGCGCGGCGAAACCGTCGGTCGTGGTCGTCGGCGAGACCAACCGCGGCAAGAGCACGCTGGTCAACGCGCTGCTCGCGACTCCGGGACTGTCCCCTGTGGACGCCGACGTCGCCACGGCCACGTACCTCGTGTTCGAGCACGCCCAGCAGTGGGGCGCGCAGGCGTGTTACCCCGGCCAGCTCGCGCCCGTGCCGATCCAGCTGACCGAGCTGGTCAACTGGGTCTCGGCCGCCCACGAGCTGCCGCCGGGCCAGATCCCGCCACGCTACGTCGAGGTCTCCGGGCCGGTCCCGCTGCTGGAGCGCGTGACGCTCGTCGACACCCCCGGCGTCGGCGGCCTCGACTCGCTGCACGGCGAGCTGGCCCGCGAGGCGGCGGCGAGCGCGACGGCGCTGGTGTTCGTGCTCGACGCGTCGGCGCCGTTCACCTCAACCGAGCTGCAGTTCCTGCGCGACGTGGCCGACCGCGTCGAGACCGTGCTCTTCGTGCTGGCCAAGACCGACGCCTTCCGAGGCTGGCGCGAGATCCTCGACGCCGACCGCCGGCTGCTCGCCGAGCACGCGCCCCGCTTCGCCGACGCCGTGTTCCATCCCGTCTCGGCGCGCGTGTTCGAGACGGCGGCGAAAGCCCCGAACGAGCAGGTCGCGGCCATGCTGCGGGAGAAGTCGGGCATCGCCGCCGTGCAGGTCGCGCTGCAGGAGATGCTCGTCGGCCGCTCGATGATGCTGGCCGAGGCCAACACCCTGCGCGCGCTCTCCAGCGCGCTGGCCGGCATCAAGGCGAAGCTGCAGGCCGAGAGCCGGGCGCTCTCGGCGGGTGAGGCCGAGGCGGAGCAGCTGCGCGAACGCCGGGACCACCTGCAGGCCGAACGCCGTTCGTCCACCCGCGGCTGGCAGCTGAAGCTGCGCGGTGAGATCCAGCGGACCCGCGTGGAGGTCGGCCACGAGAGCAGCCGCGAGATGCGCGACGCCCAGACCCACTTCCGCCGGCTCATCGACGCGGCGAAGCGCGACGAGCTCGCCGCGCTGCCGCAGCAGGTGGACCTCGCGTTGCAGACGACGTCGCAGCGGGTCTCGATGCTGCTTTCGCAACGGCTGAACCACGTGACCAACGTGGCGTTGTCCGAGCTGTTCTCCGCCGAGGAGCTCGACGTGATCCGCGCGCAGTTCGCGCGGGCCGGCGGGCCGCCCGTGGTGCTGCGGCCGCCGGACAAGAAGCCGCCGACGGCCGAGGACAAGCTGCTGGTGTTCATGGGCATCTCGGGTGGGGTCGGCGCGGGCAAGATCGCCGCGTTGCCGCTGGCCGGCGTCGCGATCCTGAACCCGGTGGTGCTGCCGGCCACGATCATCATCGGCCTCGGCGCCGGCTGGTGGATGGCGCGCACGCGCAAGCACGCCGCCGACAAGCAGCACATGAAGCAATGGCTGGTGGAGGCCATCGCCGACGCGCGCTCCACACTCGACCAGCTCGTGGCCGAGCAGCTCATCGAAGCCGAGCAGCAGCTGTCGATGGCGCTCGACGAGGCGCTGAGCCGCCGCATCGAGGCGATCGAGGCCGAGCTCAAGGACGTGGACCGCACGATCAAGATGGGCGCGCAGGAACGGGCCAAGAACATCGCGATCACCGCCAAGCGCCTGAAGGAGGCCACCGACGGCCACGCGAGGGCGGAATCGCTGCTCGGGCGCATCCGAACGCTGCGTGACCGGGGTTGATCAGCTTGTGGACGGGAACCGAACCGGCCTAACGTGAGTCCTACCGATCGACAGCAGAACGCAGCCGGCGAGACCCGGTCCTAAAAGGGGGCTTTTCCCATGTGGGTCGACGAGAGTGGCGGCACCGACACCGACGCCAGCGGACCCGAGGAGATGACGGTCCACGTCGAAGGCCAGGACTACCAGGCGGAGGTCAACTACGACGTCGACTCCGACGGCGTGAACGACACCGCCATCGTGGAGCACGACGACGGCACAGCGCAGGCGTTCATCGACTCGGACGGCGACGGCGTCGCCGACCAGTACGCCGTGCTGGACAGCTCCGGCCACGTCGTGGACCAGGCGGTTTACGACGAATCGAGTGGCGCGTGGGTCGAGTCCGGCGGTGCTGAGCACCCGGGCGGCACCGACACCCACTCGCAGGACGACTCCACGACCGGCCACATCCACGCCGACCTACCCGACGGCGAGGTCGACGCCGGCGTCGCCACGATCGACACCGACCACGACGGGCACAACGACACCGCGATCGTCGAGACCAAGGACGGCGGCACGATGGCGTTCACCGACACCGACGGCGACGGCGAGGCCGACGTCGCGGTGGAGATCGGCGCCGACGGCAGCACCACCACCTACGAGCACACCGGGGCCGGCCAGTGGACCGAGGCCGAAAGCGCCGGCGTCCGCGCGGCCGATCCGGCAAGCGACTCGATCTGGGGCGGCGATGGCACGCAGTTGCTCTCGGGCGTCGCGAAGATCGATTCGGGAACCGGACAATGGATCAGCCCCAACTGACCCATTTGTAACTCACGTCACAACGGGCCCGGCACTCGCCGGGTCCGTTGTCGTTTCCGGACCCGTTGATCTGGCGTCCGAATTGAGCACCCCGCATCGAAAGGATTTCCGGCGCTGGCCCAATCCGGTGACAACTGAATCGATTCCCTTATCGTTCCTGTGAGAGAACCGACAGGTCAGCTCTCGGTTACCTGCCGGTCATCCGGCTACAGTCGAGGAATCCCAAAAACCCGCACACCGGCTCACCCCCGGTGTGCGAAGCCATTCGGTCGCCGGCAACGAGGCCCGCACCCGGACACCGCGGTCCGGCGTGTGGGCTTATTTGTCGTCGGAAGTTCGGAAGTCAGGAGTAGAGATGACCGCAGTCGCCATCCCCGGACTGGACAATGCGCCGACGACGCACAGTGGCGTGCTGTCCTGGGTCCGGGAGGTCGCCGAGCTGACCACCCCGGACCGCGTGGTGTGGGTCGACGGGTCCGACGAAGAGGCCGCGAAGATCAACGAAGAGCTGGTCGAGGCCGGGACCTTCGTGAAGCTGAAGGCCAAGCCGAACTCCTACTGGGCAACTTCCGACCCGGGCGACGTCGCTCGCGTCGAGGACCGGACCTTCATCTGCTCGCAGCGTGAGGAGGACGCCGGCCCCACGAACCACTGGGTCGCGCCTGCGGAGATGAAGGCCACGATGACCGAGCTGTACCGCGGGTGCATGCGCGGCCGCACGATGTACGTGATCCCGTTCTGCATGGGACCGCTCTCCGACGAGAACCCCAAGCTGGGTCTGGAAATCACCGACTTCGCCTACGTCGTGGCATCGATGCGCGTGATGACCCGCGCGGGCAAGGCGGCGCTGGACAAGTTCATCAACCCCGACGGCACCGAGCGCGAATTCGTACCGGCGCTGCACTCCGTGGGCGCGCCGCTCGAGCCGGGCCAGCAGGACGTCGCCTGGCCCTGCAACGACACCAAGTACATCTCGCACTTCCCCGAGGAGCGGGCGATCTGGAGCTACGGCTCGGGTTACGGCGGCAACTCCTTGCTGGGCAAGAAGTGCTACTCGCTGCGCATCGCCTCGGTCATGGCGCGCGACGAGGGCTGGCTCGCCGAGCACATGCTGATCCTCAAGCTGATCTCGCCCGAGGACAAGGTCCACTACGTCGCGGCGGCGTTCCCGAGCGCCTGCGGCAAGACCAACCTCGCGATGCTGCAGCCGACCATCCCGGGCTGGCGCGCCGAGACCCTCGGCGACGACATCGCGTGGATGCGCTTCGGTGAAGACGGCCGTCTCTACGCCGTGAACCCGGAGTTCGGCTTCTTCGGCGTCGCGCCGGGCACCGACTGGCACACCAACCCGAACGCCATGCGCACCATCGAGAAGGGCAACACGGTCTTCACGAACGTCGCCCTCACCGACGACGGTGACATCTGGTGGGAGGGCATGGAGAACACCCCCGAGCACGCCACGTCGTGGAAGCACCAGGACTGGACGCCGGCGTCCGAGGAGAAGGCCGCGCACCCGAACTCGCGCTACTGCACGCCGATGTCGCAGTGCCCGATCCTCGCGCCGGAGTGGGACGACCCGCAGGGCGTGCCGATCTCGGCCATCCTGTTCGGCGGCCGCCGCAAGACCACGGTGCCGCTGGTGAACGAGGCCCGCGACTGGCAGCACGGCGTGTTCATGGGCGCCACGATGTCGTCGGAGACCACGGCGGCCGCGGCCGGCGCGGTGGGCAACGTGCGCCGCGACCCGATGGCGATGCTGCCGTTCCTCGGCTACCACGCCGGTGACTACTTCAAGCACTGGCTGACGCTGGGCAAGAACGCCGATGCGAACAAGCTGCCGAAGATCTTCTACGTCAACTGGTTCCGCCGCGGCGACGACGGCCGCTTCCTGTGGCCGGGCTTCGGCGAGAACTCGCGCGTGCTCAAGTGGGTGCTCGAGCGCGTCGAGGGTCGCGGGAACGCCGTGGAGACGCCGATCGGCTTCGTGCCGCGCGCCGAGGACCTCGACACCGAGGGCCTCACCGAGCCGGTTTCCGACATCGAGGCCGCGCTGCAGGTCAACGCCGACGAGTGGCGCGCGGAGCTGCCGCTGATCGAGGAGTGGTTCGAGAAGATCGGCGAGGTGCCCACCTCGCTGCGTGACGAGCTCGACGCGCTGGCCCAGCGCCTGAGCTGACGTTCTGTCCGAAGGGGACGTTCGCGCCGTTGTGGTGCGAACGTCCCCTTCGTGCTGCGGTGGCCCCAAGATCGTCGGCAGCGCCCGGTAGCGTGAGCCGCATGGAAGCCTTCGCGCAACGGTGGTCCCGCCGATGATCATCGACGCCCGCGGCCTCGGCGTGAAGGCCGGCGACCTGTGGCTGCTCGACGACCTGGACTTCTCCGTCGACCCCGGCGAGTGCGCCGTGCTCGTCGGCCCCAACGGCGTCGGCAAGTCCACGCTGCTCCGGTGTCTGTACGGCATGCAGGAACCGCAGCGCGGCCGCGTCCGCATCGACGGCGAGAAGCCCGACGAACGCAGCGTCGCCTTCCGCCGCAAGGTCTCCGTGCTGTTCGACGACTCCGACTTCTTCGCGGAGCTGACGCCGATGCAGCACCTGGAACTCCTGGCCGGCTCCTTCGACGTCGAGCTGGGCGACTTCGACTCGTTGCTGGCGGACGCCGGCCTCGCCGACCGCGCGCGCGTCACCGCCGGCCACTTCTCCGCCGGCCAGCGCCGGCGCCTGCTGCTCCTCGGCGTCACGGCCCGCCCGCACAAGGTCCTGCTCCTCGACGAACCCGAACGCGCCCTCGACACCGCGGGCAAGGACTGGCTCGTGGACCTCATCAAACGCTCCACCTCCTCCGGCGCGGCCGTCGTGGTCGCCACCCACCACCAGCCCCTCCTCGACGCGGCCGACAGCGTCCTCGAACTGTGGTGACCCCGACCTCCCCCAGCAGCGCGGCGACGCTCGGCCCGCTGCTCCGTGCCGCGCCCGACACCGGCCCCGCGTCGCGCGCGTTCGGCGGTTCGCGCTTGTGGGGTGCCGGCTCCCCCACGCCATTCGCGGTGGCGGGCATGCCTGCGACCGCCCGCGCGCGGCACCTCGCCGGCTCGGCGCCGCAGCCAGGTGCTGTGAATGCGAACCGGTCCAGCTCCTTCAGCTTCTTCGCGCTGCGGCAGCCGACTGCCAGCGGTGCGCGCGAAGCCGCGAGCCTGCCGCTGCGCCTGGATGCGCCAGTGGCGCGGGGTGATCGCGGCGGCGTCGTGCACTCGAACCGCCACCCCGTCGGCGCGCGGTTTCCTGCGGCCGAAAGCGGGGCCCTCCCGTGGTAGCCCTCGGCACCCGCCTCCGGGTCCCCGGCCGGAAGCGCTTCGGCGGGATCTTCAGCGGCGACAGCGCCACCTTCGTCCTGATCTTCGGCGTCGGCTTCCTCTTCACCGCGTTCTTCCGCACCGACGCGTGGCACCGAGTCCTTTTCGGACCGTCCCCTGTGGACTACCCCGCCGTGCTTGGGCTTGTCACGCTCTGCTGCGCGGTGGGCTGGCGAAGCCTGCTTCGGCGAGGCTTCGTCTGGACCGAACCCGCGGAACTCACCTGGATGGACTTCGCCCGCGTGGACCGCCGCCGGGTGGTGGCGGCGCGGCTGGCGGGCGGCCTGACCGGCTTCGTGATCGTCGTCGCCTACCTCGCCGGGCTGATGCTGGCCGTGGGCGGCAGCTCGTTGGACCTGTGGCGCGCGGCGCTCGCCCTCGTCGTGAGCAGCGCGGTCCTCGTGTTCGCCACCGCGCGGCGCACGGCGTTGCGCGTCGACACCGCCGGGCCGGTGCTGCTGGCCGTGGTGGGTGTCGTGATCGCGGCCGCCCACCTCGGGCCCATCGCGGTGCAGTACGCGGGCGCCGGCATCCTGCTGTGCGCCGTCGCGCTGTCGTTCGGCGGCGAACCGGTCACGCGCGCGGGCCGCGCGATCCTGCTGGACGGCTGGAACGCGCGCGTGCTGCGCTCGGTCGCCGTCACGTTCCTCGACCCGATGATGATGCTGCCCGAAGCCACGGCGTCGGGCCGGTGGTCGCTGGGGCGGCCGACGCCACTGAGGCTGGCCGTCGCGGGCATCGCGGGGCGCTCGCGTTACGCGGGGATGCTGTTGCTCGTCGCGCTCGCCGTCGCGGTGGGACACGTGGCCGTGCCGACGTTGCCGGGCTCGGTGCTCGTGGGCCTCGGGGGGTACGTCGCGCTGACCCCGTTCGGCGCCGGCCTCGGCGTGTTGTGGCGCAACCCGGGCCGCCGACGTTGGCTGGGTTCCACGGATTCCGAGCTCGTCATCGCCCACGGCGCGGTGCTGACCGGCGTCGCCGTCGTGTGGTCGGCGCTGCTCGCGGCCGCGCTCGCGGCGCTCGGCACGTCGGTCTCCGCGTTGTCGTGGGTGACCGTGGCACTCGCTGTGCTGTCGGTGTTGCGCACGGTCACCCGCAAACCCGTCGACTACAGCAGCGCCGGATTCGTCGACACCCCAGCGGGTCCGCTGCCCGCGAACCTCGCCCGCCAGCTCTTCCGCGGACCCGACCTCCTGGTGCTCGGAATCGCGGCCCTCTCGCTGCTCGGCTGACCCGCGCCCGGCGGGTTAGGCTCCCACCGGACGAGAGGAGCTGACGTGGGTGGTGGACACGCTCCGGGCACCGGCCGCCGGGCAACCAGCGAGTTCCCACCCGGCTGGACCGACGAGCAGATCATCGCGGTGATCAAGGACGTCGCCAACGATCCGAGCGAACCCCGCACCCGGCAGTACAACGGCCGCTGGCGCTGCGTCGGCGAACGCTACGGCGTGCAGGTCGTGGTGCTGGTCGACCCGGAGGGCTTCGTCCACACGGGATACCCCGTCGCCGGCGCGGGCGTGATCCGCAACCCGGACACCGCGCGCGACCCCGCGAACCCGACGGTGGCCGACCGCGCGGAGAACCGCATCAGCTACTTCACCGACAGCCTGCTCGACCTGCTGGCCGACCGCCTCCCGGCCGAGGACCTGGCCCACTACCGCACGCTGCAGTGGTCCGGCGAATGGGAAGAGCTCACCGACACCCTCGCCGCGCACATCACCATCGCCGACGTGCCGCTCAACCCGGACGAGCTCTCGGACTTCGAAAAGCTCCTGAACACCTTCGACCTCCCGGTGCGCGCGTGCGCGTTCATCAACGACCGGGACCACATCCTGGCGAAGCTGCGCGCCTAGCTGGCCTGGGACAGTGCGGCCTTGAACGCAGGGTCCGTTTCGGTGTCCTCGCACGCCGTCCGCAGCACGTCCAGCGGCACTCCCACCGCGTCGGCGATCGCCGCGACCGTGAAGAAGGCCGGCGTCGGGATGCGCCCGGTTTCGATCTTCCGCAACGTTTCCACCGAGATCCCGGCCTCGGCCGCGACGTCGACCATGCTGCGGCCCGCGCGGGCAGCGCGCAGCGCCACCCCGAGGCGCTCACCGCGGGAGCGCTCTTCGTCCGTCAACGGCACCCGAACCATGCCCCGCAGTCTAGTCGAAAGTTGTCCACCGCCTGTGGACAACTCTGTGCACAAGGTGTGGAAACCGCCGCGGGCCGCGCAACCACAACACCTGGGCGACACCGCGCCGGCCGCCCACAGCCCCTAGATCAACACCGAAATCGTCCCCAGGGAGCTGTCCACGAGTTTGTCCACAGCTCGGATCCGGACACTTCCTCCCCTGAAGGCCGGATTGACCGCGGCGGTGCAAGTGCCCTGCAAACATCCCCGAAGACCGTTCCCAAGCCGTTGACCAGGGCTGATCAAATCGTTGTCCCGTTCACGTGACGCCCGTGTAGCCGAAGTTCTAGGGTCAGGCCCGTCGCGTGTTGCGTGAGTGTTAGGTGAGGTCCCGATGTCCACAACAAAACCGGACGGGCGGGTGCGCGGGTTCCAGTTCAGCCCGTGGAACCTGTTGCTGATCGTCCCGCTGTTGATCCTGGTCACGCCGTTGTTCAACTTCGACGGCCCCCGGCTCTTCGGCATGCCGTTCTTCTACTGGTTCCAGCTCGTGTTCGTCGCCGCCGGCGTGCTGTGCACCGGCATCGTCTACTGGGCGACCCGCAAGGAGCCGACCAGTGACGAGCCGGACAAGCTGAGCGTGGACGACCTCGACGAGGGTGAGAGCCGATGACCATCCAGTGGGTCCAGCTGACCATCTTCATCATCCTCTTCGCCCTGGTCACCGTGCTCGGGTTCGTCGCGTCGCGCTGGAAGGCCGGCGCGAACCTCGACCACCTCGACGAGTGGGGCCTGGGCGGCCGCAAGTTCGGCGCGTGGATCACGTGGTTCCTGCTGGGCGGTGACCTCTACACGGCGTACACGTTCGTCGCCGTGCCCGCGCTGGTGTTCAGCGCCGGCGCGCTCGGCATGTACGCGCTGCCCTACACGATCGTCGTCTACCCGATCGTGCTGCTGCCGGCGCTGCGCATGTGGTCCGTCAGCCGCTCGCGCGGCTACGTGACCCCGGCCGACTTCGTGCGCGGCCGCTTCGGCTCGCCGACGCTCGCGTTCCTCATCGCCATCACCGGCATCGTCGCGACCATGCCGTACATCGCGCTGCAGCTGGTGGGTCTCGAGGCCGTGCTGCGCACGATGGGCATCAACGGCTCCGGCATCGTCGGGCACCTGCCGCTGCTGGTCGCGTTCCTGATCCTGGCGCTGTACACGTACCAGTCGGGCCTGCGCGCGCCCGCGCTGATCGCGTTCGTCAAGGACATCCTGATCTACATCGTGATCATCGTGGCGATCGTGTACCTGCCCTCCAAGCTCGGTGGCTGGGACCACATCTTCAACCAGGCGGCCACCACGCTCGCGAAGCCGAGCCCGGCCACGGGCAAGCCGGCGGGCTCGATCCTGCTGACCTCGGCCAACCAGCTGCAGTACGCCACGCTGGCCCTGGGTTCGGCGCTCGCGCTGTTCCTCTACCCGCACTCGCTCACGAGCGTGCTCGCCTCGCGCGGGCGCAACGTGATCAAGCGCAACATGGTCGCCCTGCCGGCGTATTCGCTGGTGCTCGGCCTGCTCGCGCTGCTCGGGTACGTCGCCATCAGCGCCGGCGTGAAGCCGCTGACGAACAACGCCACCGGCAAGCCCGACGGCAACACCATCGTCCCGCTGCTGTTCGACTCGCAGTTCGCGCACTGGTTCGCCGGCATCGCGTTCGCCGCGATCGGCATCGGCGCGCTGGTGCCGGCCGCGATCATGTCGATCGCCGCGGCGAACCTGTGGACGCGCAACATCTACAAGGAGTACATCCGCAAGAACGCGACGCCGAAGCAGGAAGCCAAGCAGGCCAAGCTCGCGTCGCTGATCGTGAAGCTCGGCGCGGTACTGGTGATCATCCTGATCGACCCGCAGTTCTCGATCGACCTGCAGCTCATCGGCGGTGTGCTGATCCTGCAAACGCTGCCGGCCGTGGCGCTGGCGCTGTACACGCGGTGGCTGCACAAGGCCGGCCTCATCGCCGGCTGGGTCGTGGGTATGGGCTGGGGCCTGATCATGCTGTACGGAATCCCCAACCCCGCCAACGGAAAGCTGCACTTCGGCGGTTCGGCGCTCGCGATGGGCAACCTGTCGATCTTCGGCTGGCACCCGTTCTCGGGCACCGGCCTGGCGACCGTGCAGATCTACCCGGGCTTCGTGGCGCTGATCGCGAACATCCTCGTCGCCGTGATCGTCTCGGCGATCGCGCACGCGGCGAAGTGGAACCCCGGCGTCGACGAGACCCAGCCGGAGGACTACCACGCGGACGAGCACGACAAGGACCTGCGGCCGATCGGCGTGCACTGAGTTCTAGTCCACTGTGGATGGCCCCCTCGCCGGATTCGGTTCCGGTGAGGGGGCTTTCTCTTTGCCGATCATCGCGTTCGACACCACGTAGAGCACCACGGCGTTGAGCAGGTGCCACAGGAAGTGCGTGCCGGCGGGGAAATCGCCGCACACGACACCGTCGATGGTGCGGAACGCCAGCGACAACGCGAACACCGCGCCCGCCACGGCGAAGTGCGTCCAGTACGGGTCGCGCGCGTACGCGAGCACGCCCGTGAACACCGCCAGCCCGATCAGCGCCGGCAGGTACAGCCCACCGCCGAGCGCCGCCAGCGCGGCCGTGAGCACCACGAACGCGGGCGCCGCCAGCCAGGACCAGTTCGGCCGCACGCCCAGGAAAACGTGGGGGAACTTCGCGGCGTAGTAGAGCACGAACACGAGGATGAAGCCGGAGTCGGCGGCCCCGCCCCAGCGCGTCGCGAGCAGGTGGAACACCGTGCTGGCCAGGAACACGAGCCCGACGAGCACCGCGAGCGTCCGCCCGGTCCGCCGCCCGTCGGCGCGCCACCACACCGCGATGGCGGACACGAGGAACGCCAGGTTGGTGACGTCGTTCAGCGGCTCACCCCACAGCCCGGGCGCGAGGCGTTCGCAGTAACCGTCCACGTACGCGGTCCAGTTCACGGGGTAAGCAAACTCCACCCGGGTGAACGCGTGGTGCCAAGGGTGGCGTGTTTGGCGTTAGCGTGGGGCTATGAGCGACAGCCGGTTCCCCGTGACCGAACTCGAAGACCTGCCCGAAGACCTGCGCGCGCGTGTGGGCGCGATCGCGGAGAAATCCGGCTTCACGCCGAACATCTTCCGCGCGCTGGGCCACCGGCCGGCGGAGCTGAGGGCGTTCATGGACTACCACGACGCGTTGATGGAGCGTGAAGACGGGCTGACGAAGGCGGAGCGCGAGCTGGTCGTCGTCGCGACGTCGGGGGCGAACCACTGCACCTACTGCATCGTCGCGCACGGGGCGATCCTGCGGATCCGCGCGAAGGACCCGGAGCTGTCCGACCGCGTCGCCGCGAACCCGTGGCAGGTGGAGCTGGACGAGCGCGGCCGGGCGATCGTCGACCTCGCGCTGGCGCTCGCGCAGGACTCGGCGCTGTTCGGTGAAGCCGACCTCGAGGCGGCGCGCGACGCGGGGCTGACCGAGGACGAGATCTGGGACGTCGGCGCGATCACGGCGCTGTTCGCGATGTCGAACCGGCTGGCGCACCTCACCGCGCTGAAACCGAACCCGGAGTTCTTCCTGATGGGGCGTCAGAAGCGGTAGAACGGGCCGGGCAGGTCGCGGCTCACCTCGAAGTGGCTGCGCAGCCAGGCGCGCAGCTTGTTCATCGGTTTGGTCCAGATGCGCGGCGCCGGCCCGAAGTAGCGAGGGTCTTCGTGCGGGGTGAACGCGTCGCCGGTCAGGACCACCACGTCGTGGCCGCGCGGGCAGCGGCCGGACACGGAGATCACGCCGCGCGTGAGGTTCTCGACCCACTCGACTTCGTCGACGCCGAGCAGCGTGCGGCGGTCGCAGACGGCGCAGTAGACGACGAACATCTAGAGCTCCATCCGCCAGGTCTCACCGGTGACCGGCGGGCCGAACTCGCGGGTGGGCTCCTCGTGTTCCAGCCGGAAGCCGGCGCTGCGGTAGATGCCGCGGGCGGCGTCGAGGGCCGAGAGCGTCCACAGCTCCATGGCCGCGTAGCCGCGGCCGCGGGCGAACTCGACGCACTCGTGCACGAGCCGTTTGCCGACGCCGTGGCCGCGGGCGGCGGGTTCGAGCAGCAGGAGGCGCAGCTTGGCGGTGCGCTCGTCCTGGCCGGGCATGCAGAAGATGCTGCCGACGCGTTCGCCGGCGAGCTCCGCGATCCACGCGGCCTGGCGCGGATCGTCGCGGTGATCGGCGAAATCGGCGACCACGCGGGCGACGAGGGCTTCGAAGCGTTCGTCGAGGCCGTACTCCCGCGCGTAGAGGGTGCCGTGGCGGTGGACCACCCAGCCGAGGTCACCCGGTCGCGGGGTGCGTAACACGAGCGTGGGGTCTGGGGCGCGGTCGCCGACGAGCCGCGTGATGGTCCCCATCGCGCCGAGCAGCCGGCGCTGGTCTTCGTCGGGGAAGCGTTCGAGGAGGCCGCCGATCTGGCGCACCGAGCGGCTGTCGAGGTCGGTGAACGCTTCGCGGCCGGCGTCGGTCAGGCGGACGATCTGGCGGCGGGCGTCTTCGCCGCTGCGTTCGCGCAGGACCAGGCCGCGGCCTTCGAGGCGGCTGAGCAGCCTGCTCGCGTAGCCCGCGTCGAGGTCGAGGCGTTTTCGCAGGTCACTCACGTGGAGCTCGGTTTGTTGGGCGACCTCGAACAGCACCCGCGCTTCACTCAGCGAGTACTCGGCGTCGGCCGGTCCTTCGTCGAGGACGCCGATCACCCCGGTGTAGAGGCGGTTGAACGCGCGCACGGTGGCGACGCGCTCCGCCAGGCTCACGTCGTTCATTGACCACCTCAACCAAATCGTTGACGGAGTCAAGCATCGCGCCGCAAGCTGGTTCGCGCAAGGGTTTTGCGGAATCGGACAAAGGGTCCAGACATGTGGAAACCCCGTGATGCTGCCAGGTCGGGGGTCCGCCAGCATCACGGGGTCGTAGTGGGTATCGATGCCGCGAGGCGCGGCGTTACACCCACAGCACTTTGTGGTCTAGGTCACTCATGTGAGTGACACACTAACCAGTTACGGCTGGGTCAGCGCATGAACGGCTGACGCGCCTGGGCGAGGGCGATGAGCTCCTGGCGCACCGTCGAGGTGGCCGCGGTGTCGATCGCCCGGTTCAGTGCCCGGCGAGTACGAGCCTCGGCGCGACGAGCACGGAGCTTGGCGGCGATGTTGCTCATTGTTTCTGCATCCCCTTTGGAGGTTCTCGGTGACTGTGTCTCTAGTATGCGCCTTTTTTCACAAGGATGCCAACGAATCATCGGTGATGTGGCTTACTAGCCGATGAATCATCGGCTGTCTTCCGGTTAGTGCCGGACAGATTCAGTGTCTCGGGTCACTTCGAGGTAACGGCCTAGCCGCGTATCGGCTCGTCTAGTGTTATCGCTAGATGCCGCTAGGCAGCGTCATAGAGCGGTAGGGGAGGGAAGACGGCGCTCAGTCGCGGCCGAGCAGGTAGTGCCCGAAGTGGGGCACCGTGAAGGCGATCTGCCCGCGTTCGGCGGAGTAGACCAGGCCCTTCTTCATGAGGCTGTCGCGCGCCGGCGAGAGCGAGGAGGGCTTGCGCCCCAGGTAGACGGCCACGTCGGCCGTTCCGGCGGCTTCGTCGCGGCCTTGCGTCAGCTCGGCCATCGCGAGCAGGTACTCGCGTTCGGCGGGCGTCGCGCGCTCGTAGCGCGAGCCGAAGAACCCCACGGCCAGCTCGGACTCCGCCTCGGGCGCCGCGACCTGCACGTCCTTCACCGTGATCGGATCCGCGGGCGCGGCGTCCCACGCCGCTTTGCCGTAGGCCTGGATGAAGTAGGGGTACCCGCCGGACGCGTCGAACAGCGCGTCGAGCGCCTCGGGCTCGATGCCGGCTTCCTCGCGTTCGATCGGGGCCATCACGGCGAAGTCGGCGTCCTCCCGGCTGAGGCGATCGATGCGCGCGTAGCGGAACAGCCGTTCCGAGTAAGACTTGGACGCACTCAACACGGCCGGCACGTGCGGCAACCCCGCCCCGACGACCACGAGCGGCGCCCCGGACTGCGACAGCTCATGGCACGCGGCGCACAGAGCCGAGACATCGTCGGGCCGCAGGTCCTGGATTTCGTCGATGAGCAACGCCACCCCGGTGCCGACATCGGCGGCCAACTCGGCGACGTCGGTGAACAGCTCCACCAGATCGATCTCGATGTCCCCGGAATCGGCCCGCCCCTGCGCGGCCGGCGCCTCGATTCCCGGCTGCCACCGGTCCCTCAGCTTCGCGTCGGCCTTGTTCGCCTTCAACGCGAACGCCTTCAGCACGCCGAGCACCTCTTCAACCCGATCCGGCGCCCGGTGCCGAACCGCGAGATCCCGAATCGCCCTGTGCAGGGCAGCCGACAAGGGCCTCCTGAGCTCCGCATCCGGCCGCGCCTCGATCTTCCCGGCGCCCCACCCGTGCCGAATGGCCATCGACCGCAGCTCCCCCAGCAATACGGTCTTGCCGACCCCCCGCAGCCCGGTCAACACCAGACTCCGCTCCGGCCGCCCCCTCGCGACGCGCTCCAGTACCACCTCGAACGCCCCCAGCTCACGCTCCCGCCCCGCCAACTCGGGCGGCCGCTGCCCAGCCCCGGGCGCGAACGGATTGCGGATGGGGTCCACCCTGCCACCGTATCGGGGTATCTAGCGCAGGTCCGATATTGCGCCATATCCCGCTAGCGCGTGTCGCCGATCACTGCGCGTTGACTGTGCGCGCGGGATGACGGGTCCCCCCTCGCCGCCGCGCAACCCCGCACGACCGGCCCCTTCGCCCCGGCGCCACCACGCGAACGGACCTCTCTAGCCAACTCGCGTGGTGCGCACGGACCTTTCGCACCGGCGCGGCCACGCGAACGGACCTTTCGCGTCAACCCGCGCACGCGAGTGGGCCCTTCGCACCGGTCCCCGTGCGCGGACGGGCCTTTTGCACCGCTGCCGCCCCAGGAGGGGTCCGTTCGCGCCAAGCTGCGCGCGCGAGTGGGCCCTTCGCACCGGTCCCCGTGCGCGGACGGGCCTTTTGCACCGCTGCCGCCCCACGAGGGGACCTTTCGCGCCAAGCCGCGCTCGAGGGGACGTTCGCGCCGCCGCGGCCAGGCGAGGGGACCTTTCGCGCCAACCCGCGACGGATCTTTCGTGCCCGGTCGACCGGGGCGGCTGGACCGTTCGCCGCTCCCCCCGGCGTGCGAGTGGACCTTTCGCGCCGCGTCGCGTGTGCGAGTGGACCGCTTGTTGCCTTCGAGCCGCACGATGGGACCGCTCGCGCTGGCGTGAAAGGCGCGATCGGACAGCTCGCACTGGTGCCGCCGCGCGAACGGACCTTTCGTGCCAAGCTGCGCGCGCGAACGGATCTTTCGTGCCTGCTTGACCGGGGCGAGTGGACCGGTCGCCGCTCCCCCGGCGTGCGAGTGGACCTTTCGTGCCGAGTCCTGTGCGCGAGTGGACTTTTCAGTGGCAGCGCTCCGCACGAAGGGACCGCTCGCGCTGGCGTGAAGCGCGCGAGTGGTCCCTTCGCAGGCACGGCGCCGCGCGAGTGGACCGTTCGTGCCGGTCAAGCGGGCACGACAGCACCCAACCCCCAGTCCAACCCAGCCCAACCCACAGGGATGGGCGGGTCTGCAGCCCCGACCATCCCCACCCCCAGCGCTCACTCCGACGCCGCACTACTCCGGCAGGTTCCGTTCCGCGTAGATCCGCATCGCGTCCCGGATGAACTCCGCCGTGCCGGGGCCGAAGTCGGCGTCGTAAGACCCATACCGAGGATCGTCGACATACAACTGCCCCAAACCCGCGAAATACCCGCGCGACACCGTCTTCACCGCCGGGCGCAGCCAGGCGTGGAGCCGGCCCGCGACGGCCTGCACCTCGGCAGACGCAACTGACAGCCCCGAAGCCCGCGCCGCACCGAAAGCAGCCGCGATGTCCCGCTGCTCCCGCTGATGCGCCGCACGCTCCGAAGCCGACAACGACCGCCACCACTGGTCACCAGTGCGATAGGCCGATTCACCCCAACGGGACGTCACCTCGGCCTCGTACAAGGTGTGGTCGAAGCCGTCGAAAACCTCCTCCGCCATGAGTGGTTCACCTCCCTCCAATTTCCGCAACGTGGTCCGCACGGAGTCGATCTGCCGCCCGATGCGCGCCCGCTCCTGTTCCAGCAGTGCGAGGTGCATCGACAAAGCGACAACGCTGTCGCGTTCGCCGTCGAGCACGGAGGCGATCGCGGGCAGCCCCAGGCCGAGCTCGCGCAGCAACAGGATCCGCTGGAGCCGCACCAGGGCGGCCGAGTCGTAGTAGCGGTAACCGTTGCCGCCGATGCGGCTGGGCGCGAGCAGCCCGACGGCGTCGTAATGCCGCAGCGTCCGGCTGGTCGTGCCCGCCGCTCGGGCGATGTCCTGGATCGACCACTCCATGCCGTCAACGGTAGAAGTTGACGCAGCGTCAAGGTCAAGCATCGGAAGCAGCAGGGCCGCTAAACCCGTCTAAGCAAGTCTAGAAAAAAAGCGATAAACACTTAGGAAAAGCTAGCGCGGTTCGGCGGCCGTCCGGCGGGGAATCCCGGTTGTAGGTTTGACCAGCACCGAAGACCTCGCAGGAAAGGCGACGACCGTGATACTGCGCCGGGTGGCCCGTCCACTGCTCGCGTCGATGTTCATCTACGGCGGTATCGGCATGCTCCGCGACACCCAAGGGCACGCGAAGGCGATCGAGCCGTTCCTCACCGAGACGTTCGACAAGGTCGAGGGCCTCGTCCCCGAGCAGGTGCCGCGCGACCCCGCGACGCTCGTGCGCATCGACGCCGCCGTGAAGATCGGCGCCGGCCTCGCGCTCGCGGCGGGCAAGGCGCCGCGGCTGGCGTCGCTCGCGCTGCTGGGCACGCTCGTGCCGACGACGGCCGCCGCGCACCGCTTCTGGGAGATCAAGGACCCCGCGGAGCGGCAGGCGCAGCAGGTCCAGTTCCTCAAGAACGCGGGCATCGCCGGCGGTCTGCTGCTGGCCGCGGGCGACACGGCGGGCAAGCCGTCGCTCGGCTGGCGCGCCCGCCGCGCCGCGAAGAAGGCCGGCAAGCAGGCCGAAAAGCTCGGCAAGAAGGCCGAAAAGCAGCTCAGCTGACACACAAACCCGGGCCCCTCGACGCGAGGGGCCCGGCCGTGTCACTTCTCCAGAATCGCCGTCACGCCCTGGCCCCCGGCTGCGCAGATCGAGATCAGGCCACGCCCGGATCCCTTCTCGTGCAACAGCTTCGCCAGCGTCGCCACGATCCGCCCACCCGTCGCGGCGAACGGGTGCCCCGCGGCGAGCGAGGAGCCGTTGACGTTCAGCTTCGCGCGGTCGATCGAGCCGAGCGGTGCGTCGAGACCCAGCTTCTCCTTGGCGAACACCGGGTCCTCCCACGCCTTCAACGTCGCCAGCACCTGCGACGCGAACGCCTCGTGGATCTCGTAGAAGTCGAAGTCCGGCAAGGAAAGCCCTGCGCGTTCGAGCATCCGCGGCACCGCGTACGCGGGTGCCATCAGCAGCCCTTCGGCGCCGTGGACGTAGTCGACGGCCGCCGTCTGCGAGAACGTCAGGTAGGCCTGCACGGGTAGGTTGTGCGCCTTGGCCCACTCGTCCGTCGCGAGCAGCACGGTCGACGCGCCGTCGGTGAGCGGCGTCGAGTTGCCGGCCGTCATGGTGCCGTCCGCGCCGCCGTACACGGGCTTGAGCTTGGCCAGCTTCTCGACGGTCGAATCCGGCCGCAGGTTCTGGTCCTTGGCCAGCTTGAGGAACGGCGTCACGAGGTCGTCGAAGAATCCGCGGTCATACGCGGCGGCGAGGTGCCGGTGGCTGGCCGCGGCGAGCTCGTCCTGCGCCTCGCGCGTGACGTCCCAGACCTTCGCCGTCAGTGCCGCGTGCTCACCCATCGACAGGCCGGTGCGCGGCTCGGCGTTGCGCGGGATCTCGGGCACGATCTGGCCCGGCCGCAGCTTCGTGAGCAGCTTGAGGCGGTCGCCCAGCGTCTTCGCGGAGTTGAGCTGCACGAGGATCTTGCGCAGGTCGGCGTTCACGGCCAGCGGAGCGTCACTCGTCGTGTCCACGCCGCCCGCGATGGCGGAGTCGATCTCCCCCAACGAGATCTTGTGCGCCACGTTGATCACGGCCTGCAATCCCGTGCCGCACGCCATCTGGACGTCGGACGCGGGCGTCGCGGCCGAGAGCCGGCTGCCGAGCACGCTCTCGCGCGCGAGGTTGAAGTCCTTGGAGTGCTTGAGCACCGCGCCTGCCGCGACTTCGCCGATCACCTCGTCCTGCAGTGCGAAGCGGCTGACCAGGCCGTCGAGCGCGGCGGTGAACATGTCCTGGTTCGACGCCTTCGCGTACGGGCCGTTCGACCGCGCGAAGGGGATGCGGTTGCCGCCGATGATCGCGACCTTGCGGACCGCGGCGGTTTTCCTGGTCGCCATGACGTCCACCTCTCTGAGTCGTCCCTTTCACACTGTAACCTACTAGCGAGTAGGTTAGACTGCGACGTGACGCAGACGGCACGGGAGGCGCTCGATGGCTGACAGGTACCAGCAGTTCACGAAGACCCCGGTGGGGAAGTTCGTGGTGCCGAAGCTCGGCCTGCCCAACCCCGCCACGCTGCGCCGGTACCGCGCCGGCCAGCCCGCACTCGAGGGTCCCGCACTCCTCGGCGCCGCGCCGGGCGGACGGCTCGAAAAGACCCTGAAGAGTCAGCTCGACGACGCGGGCATCGAGGTCCTGAGCAGCCCCGCCGAACGCCACGCGGCCCTCGTCTTCGACGCCAGCGGCCTCAAGGACCCCGCCGACCTGCGTGAGGTCTACCGCTTCTTCCACCCGGTGATCCGCAAGGTCGGGCCGTCGGGCCGCGTCGTCGTGTTCGGCACGCCGCCGGAGCTGGTCGACGGCCGCGAGCGGATCGCGCAACGGGCGCTGGAGGGCTTCGTGCGCTCCGTCGGCAAGGAGCTGAAGCGCGGCGCGACGGCCCAGCTCGTGTACGTGGCCGAGGGCGCCGAAGCGGCGACCGAGTCGACGGTGCGGTTCCTGCTGTCGGCGAAGTCGGCGTTCGTCGACGCGCAGGTGATCCGCGTCGGCACGCACGGAACTTCCGCCGCGGCCCCGTCGAACTGGGAAAAGCCGTTGGCCGGCAAGGTCGCGCTGGTCACCGGCGCGTCGCGCGGCATCGGCGAGGCCATCGCGGAGACGCTCGCCCGCGACGGCGCCCACGTCGTCGCCCTGGACATCCCGGCGCAGGGCGCGGATCTGTCCACAGTGGCCAATCGCGTCGGCGGATCCGCGCTGCAGCTCGACATCACGGCGGCCGACGCGCCGGCCAAGCTCGCCGAGTACCTCACCACGCGCCACGGCGGCGTCGACGTCGTCGTGCACAACGCCGGCATCACGCGCGACAAGACCCTCGGCAACATGACCGAGGGTGGCTGGGACGCCGTGCTCACCGTGAACCTCGCCGCGCAGCTCGCGGTGAACGACAAGCTGCTCGCCGACAAGGTCCTGCGTGAAAACGGCCGCATCATCGGCGTTTCGTCGATCGCGGGCATCGCCGGCAACGTCGGCCAGACGAACTACGCGACGTCGAAGGCCGGCGTGATCGGCATGGTCAACGTCGGCGCCCCGCAGCTCGCGGAGTACGGCGGCACGATCAACGCCGTCGCGCCGGGCTTCATCGAGACCAAGATGACCGCCGCCGTCCCGCTGTTCATCCGCGAAGCCGGGCGGCGCCTGTCGAGCCTCGGCCAGGGTGGGCTGCCGGTCGACGTCGCCGAGACGATCGCCTGGTACGCCAACCCGGCGTCGGCCGCGGTCAACGGCAACGTGGTCCGCGTGTGCGGCCAGGCCCTGCTGGGAGCGTGACGATGTCCGTTCGCGAGCTGACCAGCGCACCCAGCCTGGCGACGCTGTACCCGAAGGCCCTGCTGCGCCGCGGCGGCGGCTCGACGCTGCCGGACACGGAGCTGGTGCGGCCGTCGGTCACGGCCTCGGCTGAGCATGTCGCTGCGTACGCGGAGGTGTGCGGGTTCCGGTATTCGGATGTGCTGCCCGCGACGTACCCGCACATGCTGGTGTTCGGGCTGCAGATGGCGCTGATGACGGAGCCCGGGTTCCCGTTCCCGTTGCTCGGCCTGGTGCACGTGGCGAACTCGATCACGGTTCGGCGCCCGTTGTCCTTGACCGAGACGTTTTCCGCGCGCGTACGGGCGGAGAACCTGCGGCCGCACGAGAAGGGCCGGCAGTTCGACATGGTGAGCGAGCTGTGGGCCGGCACGGAGCTGGTGTGGTCGGAGGTGTCGACTTACCTGCGCCGCTCGAGTTCCCCGGGTTCCTCGCGGCCGCGCGCTTCGCTGGTCGCCCCGACGCCGACCGCCCTGTGGACCGTCCCGGCCGACATCGGCCGCCGCTACGCCGACGTCTCGGGCGACCGCAACCCCATCCACCTGCACCCGCTGACCGCGCGCCTGTTCGGCTTCCCCCGCGCCATCGCCCACGGCATGTGGACGAAGGCCCGTGCCCTGGCGTCGTTCGAGGGCCGCCTGCCCGACGCGTACACGGTGGACGTCCGCTTCAAGCAGCCCGTGCTGCTGCCGGCCCGCGCGGCCTTCACCGCCTGGCCGACGGACGAGGGGTGGGCTTTCGAGCTGTGGAATGCCCGGAAGCCCAAGCCTCATCTGGACGGTGTGATCTCAGCTCTCTGAGTTCATCTCGGGCAGCGGCTTCCAGACCTCGCCTTCGACGAGGTCGTTGAAGCCCAGCCACACGAGGTTCATCAGCCACGACGCGAGCACGCCGTCGGAGATCTCGGGGTGGTCCAGCGCCCAGTCGGCCAGCGATTCGGCCGCACCGACCAGGGCGGCGGCCAACCCGGCGCCTGAGAACTCGGCCTGCTCACCGAGCCCCTTCCGCGTCCCCGCGGACACCACCAGCGCGGCGACGAGCTCGATCGCCCGCCCGCGCATCGCCGTGATCTCCGCAGCGAAGGTGCCCCCGACCGTCAGCGCCTGGCGGTGCAGCACCGTCCACGACTCGCGGTACTCCGCGACGAAGCGGTAGAACGACCGCAGCCCGTGCCAAAGCTGCATGTCAGGGGGAAGATCCGGCTGGACGCCCGCCTGGATGGCCTCGAGCAGGCGCGTCGCCTCGCGCTGGATGCTCTTGCCGAAGAGGTCTTCCTTCGAGCCGAGGTAGGTGTAGATCATCGGCTTGGAAACGCCGGCGACGTCGGAGATCTCGTCCATCGAGGCCGCGTGGTAGCCGTGGCGGGAGAACACACGCACGGCGGCGTCCAGGATCTGCCGCTCACGCACCGCGCGCGGCAGCCGCCGCGCCCGCTCGGGCGGGCGCTGATCTTCGTCGGGCACTCTCCGACCTCCCTCTCGCCAGCAGGAGACGGTACCTGCCGCCGTGGTCGGCGCGTGCTTGCCCGCTTACCTACTCATGGGTAGCCTTTGCTGGAAGATCACGGAAGGGGCTTGTCGATGGACCTGGCCGGCCTGCGCGGCGCCGCCCTGCTCGACGCCCTCGACCGCGTCGCGCTCGACGGCCTCGACGTCAACACCGTCGCCGACGCCATCGACCCCCGCGAACTCGGCCGCGACGACTTCCGCCGCCTGCTCTCGTCCCTCGTGCGCCTGTCGGAAGACTCCCCGGCCTTCTCCCTGGCCAAGATCGACCCGACACGTTTCGCCACGCTCGTCTCGCGGGCCTCCCGAGCGCAGCTGGAGGCCGTCGTCGCCTCCCGCGCCCTCCGCGAACGCGTGCTCGACGAGATCTTCGCCCGCATGGGCGCACACATCCGCGTGGACCGCGCCCGCTCGCTCGACGCCGTCATCCACTGGCGCCTCTCCGGCGGCACCGGCGCCGGCGGCTACGACCGCTACGCCACCGCCATCTCCGGCGGCGCGTGCACGGTCTCGCGGACCGTCGAGGGCGCCCGCCCCCGTGTCACCATCACGTTGTCGCCGGTTGACTTCTTCCGCCTCATCACGCACCAGGCAACTCCCGCCGTGCTGTTCGTGACAGGCAAAATCAAGGTGAAAGGCGACCTCGCATTCGCGGCCGGCTTGATCGGCTATTTCGACCTCCCGAAGCCCGCCTGAGCCGTTAGACTTCGTTTCCGTGTCCCGATTCTCGCGTTCCCGTTCCTCCGCCACCGAGGGGCACGCGGTCAACGGCTTCGCCCGCAAGCTGGACGTCGGCAAGCTCACGCCCGCGCAGTTCGTGCAGGTCCTGGAAACCCTCCACATGCTCGGAAACGCGGGCGCCGGCATCGAACTGAGCAGCCTGACCACCCAAGCCCTGGTCGATGTTGTCCACCGCGCCTCCCGCGACCAACTCAAGGCACTCGCCGACCACCCCGAGTTACGCGCGGTGTTCCTCGACGAGATTTTCCGCAGAATGTCCGAGCATTTCCGCGCCGACCGCGCCCGCCACGTCGACTTCGTCGTTTCCTGGCGCTTTTCCGGCGGCACCGGCGACGACGGCTACGACCGCTTCCAAACCGTCATCGAATCCGGCGCGTGCGTCTCGAGCACCGACCTGTCCCGCACCCCGGACACCACCCTCACCCTCTCGGTCGACGACTTCATCCGCATGGCCACTGGCACCTCCGCCCCCGCGGCGATGTTCGTGACCGGGCGGGTGAAGGTGAAGGGCGAGTACGCGCCGGCGGTGCGGTTCTCGAGTTATTTCGACATCCCGAAGCCCAGCACTGGCAACTAGCCACGACGATTGGCAAGTTGCAGATTTTGTCGGTGGGGCGTCCTACAGTGATCAGCATGTTCGGTGAGATCGCTGGGGTACCCGAGGGGACGCTGTTCGCCAGCCGCAGGGAAGCCTATGACGCTCACGTGCATCGGGCGTTGCAGGCCGGCATCGTCGGAACTGCTGCCACGGGGGCGCAGTCCGTTGTGGTGTCGGGTGGTTATCCCGATGTCGACGACGGCGCGAGACTTCTCTACACCGGGCACGGCGGCCGGGACGCTTCAACAGGTCAGCAGACCAAACACCAGAGCTTCGCTTCACCGGGCAACGCGGCGCTGGAGACTAGCCGGATCCAAGGGATGGCGGTCCGGGTCATCCGCAAGGTGGGCACCAGCTATCGATACGACGGGCTCTACCGCGTTGAGGAGTCGATGCTGGTCTATCCCGACGGCGGGGAGTTCAAAGTCTGCCGCTTCGAGATGGCCAAGATCGATAAGGCTGTCGACGCCACGTACGCGCCGATCGAGGGAAAGCTCTCGGCCGAGGAACACCACGCCGGTCAGCCGATCGGCAATCCTGCTCCGGGGCGACGCTCCACCAACGTTCAGCGCATCATTCGCGCAACGAACGTCGCTGACTGGGTGAAGGAACTCTACGACCACACGTGCCAGATGTGCGGCACTCGACTCACCATGGGCAACCGTGGCTACTCCGAAGGCGCACATATCCGGCCATTGGGCGGCCTACACCAGGGCGAAGATGTTGTCGAAAACCTGCTGTGCCTCTGCCCAAACTGCCACGTGCTCTTCGACGGCGGCGCGCTCACGGTGGAGGAGGATCGATCATTGCTGCTCAACGGGGAGCCAGCTGTGCTGAACGGTAGCCCTGCGGGGAAGCTCCACGTGGACGACAAGCACCTCGTCGGCGAGGAGTACCTCAATCATCGCCGTGAGTCGCGCAAGGAGTCCTAGCCCTCGACGATCCGCCCCTCAATCACCGGATGCGTCGTCGGCCGGGGGTCTTCCGCCACGACCTCGCTGTCCACCACCATCACCGGGCCGCGGCGGGTGTTGGCGTACCGGATCGCGCGCTTCTCAGCTCGGCGCAGCCACCAGCGGCGCACCAGCGCGCGGGAGGGCGGGAGCAGCACGAACAGCCCCAGCAGGTCGCTGACGAAGCCCGGCACCATGATCAGGAGGCCGCCCACGGCGATGAGCATGCCGTCGGTCAGTTCTTTGTCGGCGGGGCGGCCCGATTGGGCCTTGGTGACGAAGGCGCGCATCGCCTTGCCGCCCTCGCGGCGGGCGAGCCAGGAGCCCACGAAGGCGCCCGCGATGAGCAGCGCGATCGTGCCGAGGACGCCCACCAGGGAGCCCACGGCCCAGATCGCGGCGACCTCGGCGATGACGTAGAGCAGGAACGCGACAGCCATATCTCCTCAACGAACGAGGTGTCCGGTTTTCTCCCGGCCCGTGAGCCGGCTAGACCGAGAGCAGGAAAGCCGCGACGTCCGCGCGGGTGCGCAGCAGGAGGTGGCGGGCCTGCGGGGCGTCCGCGGCGAGCGATGCCAGGAGGCGGCTGCGGTGGGTACGCGGCCAGTCCCAGATCCACTTCACGAAATCGAGGTCCAGCTTCGAGACGCAGCCGGGCGCTTGGGTGTCGCGGCCGCGTTCGCGCAGGTGGCGCAGCAGAACGCGGCGCAGGCTCGTCGTGCGGGAGACGTCGAGGAATACGACGGTGTCGGCCAGCGGCAGGCGTAGGTCGAAACTGGAGCTGTAGTTGCCCTCGATCACCCAGCCGTCCGTGGTGACGGCGGCGGCCTGCGCGGCGCGGAACTCCTCGGGCGGCGCCGGCACCCAGCCAGGGCGCCAGTACAGCTGGTCGAGGTGGGTGACGGGTACGTTCAGCATCGCGCCGAGGCGCCGGGCGAGGGTGGATTTGCCGCTGCCGGAGGGGCCGAGGACGAGGACACGCCGCTTCACCGCGTGAACCCTAAGGCAGCAGCCCGCAGAGCAGCAGCCCAATTATCAGCAGGTCAGGGCCACGGGTGAGCTGCCGCAGCAAACCGGTCGGGATGAGGACGCCCTCGTACAACACCAGCCCCATCGACGAGAACTCGAGCGGGCCGCGCGTGACGGTCCGCACCACGGAGTACGCGGCCACCACCACGGCGACGAGCGAGCCGAGTGGCACCGGAACGCCGAGCAGCGCGACCGCCGCCGTCCAGCAGGCCGCCAGCACGACCAGCGCCGAAGCCATCACCAGCCGCAGGCGCAGTTCCGATGCGTCGAGCCAGCGGCGCAGGCCCGCCACGCGGTGCAGCTGCGCGATCGGCGCCGCGAACGGCAGCAACCCCAGGTACGAGCCGAGCCCGAGCAGCCAGACGGACGGCACGCCGGGGAACGTCGTGTGGGTCGCCGTCACGGCGAGTGCCAGGAACACCGGCAGGCCCAGCGCGTGGCGGCGTGCGAGAGTCCCCGTCACGACGAACCGGGTGACGATGAAGCGACCGTCCAACCCGCGGCGCCAGCGGACGGGGCGGCCGGCGGGCAGCAGGGCCCACACGTCGAGGAACGCCGCCGACGTGCGGCGCACCAGGCGTTCGCGGAAGTGGTGCACGAGGGTCTCGCGCGTCGGGAAAAGGGGCGGTGACCAGGCCAGCAGCAACGCGGCGGCCGCGGCCGCCGCCGTGAATATCCACAGTGGAGTGTTCGGGAAAACGCCCAGGACGGCCGGCACGAACGGCAGCGCGGCCTCGCCGAGCAGGGGCCGGCGGCGGGCCATCACCAGCGCCAGCGCCGCCACGGCGACGGAAAGCGCGAGCGGTCCCACCACGTCCGGCGGAAAACCGATGAGCACCCCGGCGACGACGAAGAAGTACGCGACCGTCGCGAACCGCGCGGCCCAGCCGGCCAGCAGCCGTTGCCGCAGCACACGCGGGCGGTCGCCGTCGAAGTCCGACCAGGTCAGCGCGGCTGGGTCGGCCCACACGTGGCCGCGCCGCAGCGTCGCGCGCCACGCGAGGGCCAGCCCGGCGCACAGGACGGCGACGCAACCGTGCGGCCCGACCGCCGCGGCGCCGATGAGCTGCGACCGCACGAGCGCGGTGTTGTAGAGCGGCGAGCCGAGCAGGCGACCGCGATGAACAGGCCGAGCAGCACGTCGGGGCGCTTCAACGAGGCCACCACGTGGCTGCGGCCGGCACCGACGAGCAGAGGCCGGGAGCCGACCGGGCGCGGCGTGCCGAAGCGGCTCAACCGGTTCACCGGGTCTCGCCGCCGAGCTGCGTTGCGCGGCACCACGCGATGAGCACAACGAACCGCTTCACAGCTCAACTACGTAATCAGCCACGGCCTCGGCCAACACCGCGTCGTGGGTCGCCACCACCACAGCCGCGCCGGACGACAGGCTCGTCGACACCAGGTCCGCCAGTCCGGCGCGGCCGGCCGAGTCCAGCGCACGCTCCGGTTCGTCCAGCAGCAGCACCGAATGCGGCCGCGCGACGGCCGCGTGCAACAGCAACCGCCGACGCTGGCCGGCGGAAAGGTCGCCCGCGGGAACGTCCGCGCGCGAGGCCAGCGAGGCCGGCACCGCGCAGGACCCGCCGAACGAACGGCCCAGCAGGTCCAGGTGCTGTCGCGGGGTCAGCTCGTCGAACAGCGCCGAGTCGTCCAGCACCGCCGAGACGCGCCGCCGGAACGGAGCCGATCGTTCGTCCGGCGCGCGCCCGCAGACGGAAACGGTGCCGGACGTCGGCGCCTGCGTCCCGTACACGCAGCGCAGCAGCGTGGACTTGCCGGCACCGTTCGCGCCCGTGATGACCAGGCACTCGCCGGCGTCGACGGCCAGGTCCAGCTCCTCGAAGAGCATCGTCGGACCGGCCGTGACGCCGAGCCCCCTCGTCTGAACCAGCATGCCCGTCACACTAGATAGGCCTGCGCCTGCAAGGTGAACAGTTCGGCGTATCCCGCCTGAGCCGCCATCAGCTCCTCGTGCGTGCCGTACTCGGCGACCTTGCCGTGGTCCAGCAGCAAAATCCGTTCGGCCTGGCGGACCGTGGAGAACCGGTGCGAGATGTACAGCGTCGTGCGGCCGGCGGCCAACGACCGCAGCCGGGTGAACAGGTCGTGTTCGGCTTGGGCGTCGAGTGCGGACGTGGGTTCGTCGAGGATCAGGATCGGGGCCTCGCGCTGGAACGCGCGGGCGAGGGCGATCTTCTGCCACTCCCCGCCGGACAGCGAGACGCCCTGGTCGAACCAGCGGCCCAACGGCGAGTCGTAGCCGGACGGCAGGCGTTCGATGCGTTCGTCGGCGCCGGCGCGGCGGGCGGAGTCCTCGATGTGGGGGCGGTCTTCCAGCCGGTGGAGGTCGCCCAGGCCGATGTTCTCCGCCGCGGTGCCTTGGTACGTCACGTAGTCCTGGAACATCGCGCTGATCTGGGTGCGCAGCTCGTCCGGGTCGTACGAGCGGATGTCCACGCCGTCGAGCAGGATGCGGCCGTCGGTCGGGTCGTAGAGCCGGCACAACAGCTTGAACAACGTCGACTTGCCCGCGCCGTTGCGGCCGACCACGGCCACCGTCTCGCCCGGCCGAATCTCGAACGAAACCCCGTCCAGTGCCGGTTCCTCGGCGCCCGGGTAGGTGAAGCTCACCGACTCGAAGCGGATATGTCCCTCCACAGTGGACGGTAGCGGCAGTGGCGACGCAGGCGCCACGATCTCCGGCGAGGTGTCCAAGAACCGGTACAACGTGTCCAGGTACAGATTGTTCTCGTACATTCCCGAAAACGCCGTGAACAGTCCCGACACCGAAGCCTGCACCGACGTCGCCGCGGCCGTGTACAGCGCCAGGTCGCCCAGCGTCAGGCGCCCGCCGACGGCCTCCAGCGCGATGTACAACGCGATCGCCGAGCCGGCCAGCGTCGACAGCAGCCCCCACGACGTCGAGCTCACGTTGCGGCGAACCGTCAGCCGCCGTTGCCGCTCGTACGACACCACGCCGAGCCGCCGGAACCGCTCCACGAAGTACGGCCCGAGGCCGAACAGCTTCGTCTCCTTGGCATACGTGTCCGTGGTGACCAGCGAAGACAGGTAGTCCATCCGCCGCTTGATCGGCGACATCAGGAACGTCAGCCAGAACGCGCGCGACCCGTATTTCGACTGCGAGATGAACGCCGGGATCGGCGCGAGCAGCGCCACCAGCGCCAGCAACGGACTGATCGACACCAGCAGCGCGATCATGCTCGAGAACGTGATCGCCGTGCGCACCAGCCCCAGTGCCGAGTTCATCATCGACAACGGCCGCGTGGGCGCCTCCTGCGCGGCCTGGCGCAGCATGTCGTAGGACGTCGAACCCTCGAAGTACGCCAGCTGCAGCTTGCTCGCGTGGTCCATGACCTGGTGGCGAATGGTCAGCGTCATGCGTTCCTGCAGCAGGGTCTGCGCGATCGACGTGATCGCGCTGCTGATCGCCGTCGCGGCCAGCACGCCGAACTGGAACATTGTGATCCGCACGATGTCGCCGATCGAGCCCTGGTGCTGGATGGCCGCGACCACGGCGTCCAGCAGCAGCTTCGCGATGTACGCCGTGGCCGTTGGCAGCAGGCCGGACAGCAGCGTGACCAGTGCCAGCAGGATGGTGAGCGTCGGGCTGGCCTGCCACGTCAGCCGCGTGACCTTCGGCAGGCCGCGGACAGTGCCGGAGACCGACGTCTTCATCCGGTTGAACCGCGACTTCAGGTCTTTGGGCTGGTCCGGCTGCGGGGATTCCGGAATGTCGACGGGACCGGTCAGGCCGCTGTCGGGCACCGTCTGTGCCGGTCTGCGTCCCCGGCCTCCGGGCCGTCCGCCCGGGAGGAATCCGCCTGGGATCACGCGGACACCGCGCCGTGCAGGAAGACGTCGATCAGCTCGGTGGTCTCCGGCGAACCGGGCATCGCCCGGCTCTGCGTGAACAGCATCGAGAGGAACATGGCCGCGGCCTTGTTCACCGGCAGCCGCAAGCGGTCGGCGTCCGGGACGAACAGCTCGCGGACGGCGCGGTGCATCGCCTCGAACGACTCGCGCCGGCTGTCGCCGGTCACCGACTTGCGGTTGCGCGCCTCCTCCGGGCGCGTCCGGCCGGCCCGGACCGCGCCCATCACGGCACCGATCCGCTGCAGGTGCGCGGTCAGTGCGTCGACGGCTTCCAGGAGCCGCCGCTCCAACGGCAGATCACTCGGGATCTCTCCGATCATCTCCAACGCCTCCCCCGGGTCGAGCGCGGCTTCCACGCACGCGTCGAACAGCTCGTCCTTGTCGGTGAACACGCGGAAGATGGTGCCCTCGCCGATGCCGGCCGCCCGGGCGATCTGCGCGGTGGTGACCCCCCGGCCGTGTTCCACGACCAGCGGGAGCACCGCGCGCACGATCATCCGGCGGCGGTCGTCGGGTGCCATCCCCGGCGCACGTTTCCTCGTCTCCATGCGGACCAAGCTACGGAGTGAGTGCTCACTCCGTCAACTCGGTAACGCGATCCGACGTGCCGTCGGTGTAGGGACGCCGGATCGCGGCAAGCCGTTCGACGAGCCGACCGCGGAACGCCTGCGCCAGGCGCGTGAGGTCCTGTCCGCCGGTGGCGATCGAAGCGAGGGGTGGGTTCCTGCGCGGGCTGTGGCGCAGGAACCGGTGAACGGGTTGCGGCCCGGAAACCACCGGGCCGCAACCGTGCCGGAACGGATCAGTACGTGATCGCCACCGCCGGGTCGGCGAGCAGCGCGCCGACGTCGGCGAGGAACTCCGAGCCCTGCTGGCCGTCGACCACGCGGTGGTCGAAGCTCAGCGACAGCTGCATCACCTTGCGGACCTTGATCTCGCCGTCCACGACCCACGGCGTGTCGCGGATCGCGCCGACCGCGAGGATCGCCGACTCGCCCGGGTTGATGATGGGCGTGCCGGTGTCGACGCCGAAGACGCCGACGTTGGTGATCGTGAACGTGCCGTTCGCCATCGCCGCGGGCGTGGTCTTGCCCTCACGCGCGACGTCGGTGAGCTCGGTCAGCGCGACGGCCAGCTGCTTGAGCGACATCGCGTCGGCGTCGAAGATCTTCGGCACCACGAGCCCGCGCGGGGTCGCCGCGGCGATGCCCAGGTGCACGTAGTCCTTGTAGACGATCTCCTGCGCCGCCTCGTCCCACACCGCGTTGACGTCGGGTGTGCGCTTCGCCGCGAGGCACACGGCCTTGGCGGCGAACGCGAGCGGCGTCAGCTTCACGCCGCTGAACTCACGCGAGGACTTGAGCTTCTCGCGCAGCTCCATCATCGGCGTGACGTCGACGGTCAGGAACTCCGTGACGTGCGGTGCCGTGTAGGCGCTCTGGACCATCGCGGCCGCGGTGGCCTTGCGGACGCCCTTGATCGGCACGCGACGCTCGCGGGTGGCGGCGTCGTAAGTGGTGTCCACAGTGGACGCCACGGCAGCTGCCGGAGCCGAGCCGTTGGCCGCGCGCTCGACGTCTTCACGCGTGATGACGCCGCCGTCGGCGGTGCCGGTGAGCGCGTGGAGGTCGATGCCGAGGTCCTTGGCGAGCTTGCGCACCGGCGGCTTGGCCAGCGGCACGTAACCACCGGCGGGAGCCGCGGGAGCAGGAGCCGGCGCAGCGGCAACAGGCGCAGGAGCCGGCGAAGCGGCAACGGCCACCGCGGCTGCCGGAGCAGCCTTACGCGCCCGCCGCTTCGTCTCCACCGCCTTGGAGCCGTAGCCGACCAGCGGCTTCATCTCCTCCTCGGCCGGAGCCGCGGCCTCGGCAGGCGCAGCAGCAGGCGCCGCCTTCCCGTCGGGATCGACGTCCAGCGTCAGCAACGGAGCCCCGACCTCGACCGTCTGGCCCACCTCGACGAGCAGCTCGGTGATCACCCCGGCCCACGGGATCGGCAGCTCGACAGCGGCCTTGGCGGTCTCGACCTCGATCACGATCTGGTTGACCGTGACCGCGTCGCCCGGCTTCACGTGCCAGGCGAGGATGTCGGCCTCGGTCAGCCCCTCTGCCGTGTCCGACAGGGGGAACTGTTTGTACTCAGGCATTTCAGTGCGTTCCCCCTTACCAGTTCAGCGAGCGGTCGACGGCGTGCAGCACCCGGTCCAGGTCGGGGAGGTAGTGCTCCTCGAGCTTGGCCGGCGGGTACGGCGTGTCGAAACCGGCGACGCGCAGGACGGGCGACTCCAGGGAGTAGAAGCACTCCTGCTGCACGCGGGCCGCGATCTCGGAGGTCAGCGACGACTCGGACGGGGCCTCGCTCACGGCGATCAGCCGGCCGGTCTTGCGCACCGACTCGAACACCGGACCCAGGTCGAGCGGCGAGAGCGTGCGCAGGTCGATGACCTCGAGCGACTTGCCCTCGTCCTCGGCGGCCGCTGCGGCGTCGAGCGCCACCTTCACCGACGGACCATAGGCGACGACGGTCGCGGTGGTCCCCTCGCGCACCACGCGCGAGCCGAACACGCGGCCCGGCGAGGTGTCGGTGTCGACCTCCATCTTCAGCGCGCCCGAGTGGTAGAGCTTCTTGGGCTCGAAGAAGAGGATCGGGTCGTCGGAGCGGATGGCCTCCTGGATGCCCCAGTAGGCGTCGACCGCGTTGGAGATCGAGACGACCTTGAGGCCGGCGATGTGCGAGAACAGCGACTCGGGCGACTCCGAGTGGTGCTCCACCGCGCCGATCCCGCCGCCGAACGGCACGCGGATCACCACGGGCATCTTGATCTTGCCCTGCGTGCGGTAGTGCAGCTTTGCCAGCTGCGACGAGATCTGGTCGAACCCGGGGAAGATGAACCCCTCGAACTGGATCTCGCACACGGGCCGGAACCCGCGCACGGCCAGGCCCACGGCGGTGCCGATGATGCCCGACTCGGCCAGCGGCGTGTCGAGCACGCGCTGCTCGCCGAAGTCCTTCTGCAGGCCGTCGGTGATGCGGAAGACGCCGCCGAGCTTGCCGACGTCCTCGCCCATGATCAGGACCTTCGGGTCCTCTTCCATCGCGCGGCGCAGGCCGAGGTTGATGGCCTTGCCGATCGTGAGCTTCTGCAGGTCGGCCATCAGTGCTCACCCGCCGTGGCGAAACCGTCCAAGTAGGACAGGAACTCTTCCCGCTCCGCGTCGAGAACCGGCGACGGCTCGGCGTAGACGTTGGCGAAGATCCGCTCGGGCGGCGGCTCCGGCATGTTGAACGTGTAGTCGCGAAGCTGCGTCGCGAACTCGTCGGCTTCGGCCTGCACCTGGTCGAAGAAGCCGTGGTCCGCGCCGCCGCCACGCGCGAGGTAGGCCCGCACGCGCTCGATCGGGTCCTTGAGCTTCCACTCCTCCAGCTCGTCGGAGAGCCGGTAGCGGGTGGGGTCGTCGGTGGTGGTGTGGGCGTCCATCCGGTAGGTGAAGGCCTCGATCAGCACCGGGCCGTTGCCATGCCGGCACTCCTCCAGCGCCCACCGGGTGACGGCGAGGCAGGCGAGCACGTCGTTGCCGTCCACGCGGATGCCGGGGAAGCCGTAGCCGCGGGCGCGCTGGTACAGCGGCAGGCGCGACTGGCGCTCGGTCGGCTCGGAGATGGCCCACTGGTTGTTCTGGCAGAAGAAGACGAGCGGCGCGTCGTAGACGGCGGCCCACACGAAGCCTTCGTGCACGTCGCCCTGCGAAGTGGCGCCGTCGCCGAAGTAGCAGATGGTGGCTTCGTCGGTGTCAGAAGGATTGCCGTCCCCGTCTGTGTTTCCAACCCTGCCTTCGAACTTCTGCCCCATCGCGTAACCAGCCGCGTTGAGGACCTGGTTGCCGATGACGATCGTGTAGGGGTGGAAGCGGTGGGCGGCGAAGTCCCAGCCGCCCTGGTCCGTGCACCGGAAGATGCCGAGCAGCTCACGCAGGTCCACGCCGCGCGTGTACGCGACGCCGTGCTCGCGGTAGCTCGGGAACGCCATGTCGGTGGGCTTCAGCGCGCGGCCGGAGCCGATCTGCGCGGCCTCCTGGCCCAGCAGCGGGACCCAGATCCCCAGCTGCCCCTGGCGCTGCATCGCGTTGGCCTCGCGGTCGGCGCGGCGCACCAGCACCATGTCGCGGTACAGGTTCCGCAGCACCTCGTCGTCGACGTCGGTGACGTACTTGTCGAACTGCGGCGACGGGATTCGCTGACCTTCGGGGGTGAGCAGCTGAGTCAGCTCAGCGCCACCTTCGCTCGTTGCTCGCAGACCCGCGATCACCTGTTCGGGCGAGGGCTTGGCCGCTACGGCGGCGGGCCCGTCTCCAGGTTCCGGGTGCGTCCACTGTTCGGACGGCATGCGCTGTATCTCCTCGGTGTCGGTGCCGCGGTGGCCGCTTGTGGCGGCCACAGCGACTGCACCGGCGGGGACCTGCGCCCCGGATTCGGGGCGCCTGGCCACCGTCGGCGTTGACGGTTCTCGCCGCCATCCTGGCACGAAGCCCGCCGCGATGGTGAGCCGCGGATGCTGATTTGTTGCTGAGATCCGGGCGCCTGAACAGGCAAAACGTTGGGAGATCCGAGTATGGGACGGACGATGATCGGGAATCCGCACCGCTGCCCACCAGGCGTCACCGGGCGGGCACCGGTCGCGTCCGGGTGTCGACCTCACGACCTCGACCGCGGTCGTGAGGTCGGTCACCATGGCAGGATGGCCGGCGTGGAACAGAAATCCGTACGTGAAACCGTCGTCTCGACGTGGATCAACGAGGTCGTGCCGAGCCTGTCCGGTCTCGTCGCGATCCCGGCATTGTCCCCGGCGTTCGACGCGGACTGGGCCGCGAGCGGTCACCTCGCCGCGGCCGTCGAACACGTGAAGACGTTCATCGCCGGGCGTGACCTGCCGGGCGTGTCGATCGAGGTCGTGCAGCTCGAGGGGCGTTCCCCGCTGCTGTTCGTGGACGTGCCCGCCACCGCGGGCGCCACGGACAAGCCGACCGTGCTGATGTACGGCCACCTCGACAAGCAGCCCCCGGTCGGCGGCTGGTCCGAGGGCCTGGGCCCGTGGACGCCGGTGATCCGCGACGGCCGCCTCTACGGCCGTGGCTCCGTCGACGACGGCTACTCCGGGTACGCGGCCGTGTCCGCGCTGGAGGCCGTGCGCGCGGCCGGCGGCGAGCACGCACACACCGTGCTGCTCCTGGAGACGGGTGAGGAGTCGGGCAGCCCCGACCTGCCCGCATACGTCGAGCACCTTTCGGAGCGGCTCGGCGAGGTCGGCCTCGTCGTCTGCCTCGACGCCGGCGGCATGGACTACGAGCGGCTGTGGCTGACGACGAGCCTGCGCGGCATGCTGCACCTCACCGTCACCGTGCAGCTGCTGGCGACGGCGCAGCACTCCGGCCTGGCCAGCGGCGTGGTCGCTTCGTCGTTCCGCGTGCTGCGGCAGCTGCTGGAGCGCATCGAGAGCGGCGAGACGGGCGAGATCAAGCTCGCGGAGCTGAACGTCGAGGTGCCGGCGAGCCGCCTGGCCGAGATCGAGGCCGTGGCCGAGGTGGCGCCCGAGAAGCTGCGGACCGCGTTCCCGCTGGTCAGCGGCGGTCGGACGATGTCGGAAGACGCGCTGGAGCTGCTGCTGAACAACTACTGGCGGCCCACGTTGTCGATCATCGGCGCCGACGGCTTCCCGCTGCCCGCGAACGCCGGCAACGTGCTGCGCGAGAGCACCACGCTCACGCTGAGCTTTCGCCTGCCGCCCACGGCCGAGGCGGCGCCTGCTCTCGAAGCCGTGAAGCGCGCGCTGACCACGGACGTGCCGTACGGCGCTTCGGTGACCATCCACGACGACGCGCAGGCCGAGAACGGCTGGAACGCGCCCGAGGAAGCCCCGTGGCTCTCGGCGGCGCTGCGCCGCGTCAGCGACGAGGTGTTCGGCCGTCCCCACCGCGCCGCCGGCATGGGCGGGTCGATCCCGTTCATGGGCCTGCTCGGCGAGAAGTACCCGCAGGCGCAGTTCCTGGTCACGGGCGCGTGCGGCGCGGATTCCAACATCCACGTGCCGGACGAGTGGCTGAACCTGGACTACGCGCAGCAGGTCACGGAGGCCGTCGCGCACATCCTGGACGCGCACGCGCGCAGCTGAGGTCGCGGTGAAAAGTCCCGGCGCCGGTTGGCTGGTGCCGGGACTTTGCCAACCGCGGGTGCTCCACTGTAGACGTGCTGTGGTTTGGACCACACACTGTTCGCGTCTCAGCTGACACCGGGAGTCACGACTGCATAGGGTGAAACTGCGCCGTAACGTACAGGTGCTGTGCTAACCCGCTAACGAGTGGCAATATGCGTGCTCTCGACAGTTGAGAACTACGAGGAGTGACGAAGTGGCCCGAGGACACCAGATGAAGGCGCTCGCCCTTCTCCCGGCTTTCGCGCTGGTCGGCCTGACCATGGCCTGCGGCGCGGGCGGCAGTGGCGCGGGCGATGCGGGGAGCGGCAGCCCGTTGGCTGCGGCTCCTGGGGGCTCGTCGGACATCCCGGCCGTGGCCAAGGACGACAAACTCGCCGCGATGGTGCCGGCTTCGGTCACCAGCGACGGCAAGATCCTGGTCGGTCAGGACCAGAGCTACCCGCCCAACGAGTTCCAGGACGAGAGCGGCAAGGTCACCGGTTTCGACGTCGACCTCGGCACCGCGATCGGGCAGAAGCTGGGGCTCAAGATGGAGTTCCAGAACGCCGCCTTCGACGGCATCATCCCCGGCATCCAGGCCGGCAAGTACGAGCTCGCGATGTCGTCGTTCAGCATCAACCCCGAGCGGCTCCAGACGGTCGACATGGTCAGCTACTACAAGGCCGGCACGTCGCTTGCCGTCCTGAAGGGCAACCCGGACGGCCTGAACCTCGACGACCTGTGCGGCAAGAAGATGGGCGTGCAGAAGGGCACCACGCAGGTCGACGACCTGCAGACGCGCTCCGACGCCTGCACCAAGGCGGGCAAGCCGGCCATCGACGTCACGCAGCTGCAGGCCCAGACGGACGTCAACCTGGCGCTGACGGCCAAGCGCGTGCAGGGCGAGCTCGCCGACTCCCCGGTGATCGACTACGCCGTGAAGCAGACCGGTGGGCAGCTCGAGGTCCTCGGCGCGCCGTACGACACCGCGCCCTACGGCATCGTGCTCAAGAAGGACAGCGGCGACTACACGAAGGCAGTGCAGCAGGCCGTGCAGGCGCTGATCGACGACGGCACGTACAAGAAGATCCTCGACAAGTGGGGCCTGTCCGGCGCGGGCGCCGTGACCACGTCGGAGATCAACCCGGCTTCCTGAAGCCGTAGATAGGACGCAGTTCTCGTGCCCAGTAACTTCGACGCCCCTCCGACCGTGGAGGCGCCGGCCGACACCACACCCATCAAGGCCGTCCCAGTGCGCCACTACGGGCGCTGGGTGGCCGGGGTGATCATCCTTTTCCTGGCGTTCATCGTCATCCGCAGCGTCGTCACCAACGTCAACTTGGACTGGCCGACCGTCTGGGACTACATGTTCAACGACCGCGTGCTGCGCGGTCTGCAGAACACGTTGATCCTGACGGTGATCTCGATGCTCATCGGCATCGTCGGCGGTGTACTGCTCGCCGTGATGCGCCTGTCGCCGAACCCGCTCATGAAGGGTGCCGCGGGGATCTACGTCTGGTTGTTCCGCGGTACCCCGCTGATCACGCAGCTGGTGTTCTGGAACTTCCTGGCGTTCGCGTACCCGCGGCTGGGCCTCGGCATTCCGTTCGGTCCGGAGTTCGTTTCGTGGGACACCAACACGCTCATCAACCAGTTCACGGCTTCGCTGCTCGGCCTCGGGCTGAACGAAGCCGCGTACATGGCGGAGATCGTGCGCGGTGGCATCCAGTCGATCGACTCCGGCCAGCTCGAAGCATCGTCGGCCCTGGGGATGAAGCGCACGACCACGTTGCGGCGCATCATCCTTCCCCAGGCGATGCGTGTGATCATCCCGCCGACGGGCAACGAGACGATCTCGATGCTCAAGACCACGTCGCTGGTGGTCGTGATCGGGTACTTCGAGCTGATGGTCGCGGTGCAGACCATCTACGCGCAGAACTTCAAGACCATTCCGCTGCTGTTGGTGGCGGTGATCTGGTACCTGATCATGACGTCGATTCTCACTGTCGCCCAGTACTTCATCGAACGCCACTTCGCGCGAGGCTCTTCGCGTTCGATCGCCGAAAAGAACAAGTGGGGTTCCCGAATGCTCGGATTCCGGTTCGGCCAGGGCGGCGGCGGCCAGGGCGCAGGTGGTGTCGGATGACCCCCGTTGTTTCCGCGCAGAAGATCTGCAAGAGCTTCGGTTCACTGGATGTGCTGAAAGGCATCGATCTCGAAGTTCACGAACGCGAGGTTCTCTGCCTGATCGGCCCGTCCGGTTCCGGCAAATCCACCCTCCTCCGGTGCATCAACCACCTGGAGAAAATCGACGCCGGCCGGCTGTACGTCGACGGCGTACTGGTGGGCTACCGGCAGCGAGGAGACAAGCTCCACGAACTGCGGGAAAAAGAGGTCGCGTTCCAGCGCAAGGACATCGGCATGGTGTTCCAGCGCTTCAACCTCTTCCCTCACATGACCGCGCTCGAGAACGTCATGGAGGCCCCGGTCCAGGTCCGCCGCGAACCCCGCTCCGAGGTTCGCCGGCGCGCCCTGGAACTCCTCGATCGCGTCGGCCTGGCGGACAAAGCGGACTCTTACCCGGCCCAGCTGTCCGGCGGCCAGCAACAACGTGTCGCCATCGCCCGCGCGTTGGCCATGCAGCCCAAACTGATGCTTTTCGACGAGCCCACGTCCGCCCTGGACCCGGAACTCGTCGGCGACGTCCTGGGCGTCATGCGCCAACTCGCCAAAGACGGCATGACCATGGTCGTGGTGACCCACGAAATGCAGTTCGCCCGCGAAGTGGCCGACAAGGTCCTCTTCATGGACGGCGGCGTGGTCGTCGAGCAGGGCCCGCCGGCCCAGGTAATCGGCGACCCGCGACACCAGCGCACGAAGGAATTCCTGGCCCGGGTCCTGAGCCCGAACGCCTGATTCGCCGGTGTGGCCGCTTCCCCGCGGGGAGGCGGCCACACTGCTGTTCAGGGGCAGTGCGCGGGGACCTCAGCGTCCGCTGCGCAGCTCGTTCTCCAGCTGCTGCACCTTTTTCACGAGGTCCTGCGGCCCCGCGCCGGCCAGGCTGATCCACCCGGACTTGTCCACCCCGAACAGGATCCGCCCCTGCTCCGTGTCGATCCACCCCGGCGGGTTCTCATTCCGCAAGCGCTTTCCCGGGCTGTCCCTGATCGCGACGTACAGCCGCCCGAAATACGTCTTCGGCGCGCGCAGCCACTGCACCACCTGCTTGGCATCCCGAATACTCGGGCTCGTTTTGCTCGGGATCACGCCGCTCTTGATCGCATTGAAATCCGCGTCGGAGCAATTCAACGACGCGATCCGCGCCGGCGGCGCCTCGGGCAGCAGCAACGCGAACTCCCGCGCCAACGCCTCCGCCGAACAGGGCGCGATGTACAGCACTTGGTCGACCGTCACCACGGTCACCGCGTCCCGCCCACTCGCCGCGGCCCGCACGGTGCGCTCACCCTTGTCCGACTTCACCCACGAGTAGTACTCGACCCCCGGGCGCTGCAGCAGTTGCAGCACCTCGACGAAGTCGTCGTCCAGCCGGCCGCCGCGGGTCAGCCCCCGCTGGTTCAGCTCGGCGTCCGTGTCGGCCGCCAGCTGCTTCCGCTCGTCCGGCGAGTACCACAACGCCCCACGCACGAGCGTCGGGTGGATGTCGCCGAGGTTGAGCCGCTCCAGCAGCACTTCGTACGTCTGCAGGCTCAACTCCACCGGCTTGCGCAGCACTTTCCCACTCCCCCTTTGTCAGACTTCGGCAGCCGGCATCGACGGAATTGTTGCTCGCCATCGGAAAGCAGCCGTTCGATTGGCGCCATTTCGTCCGTCTGGCATCGCTGCCGTGCCTCCCCGCACGGGCCGCTCCAGCTGGGGTGCGGCCTACCCTCTGTTCAGGTCCCGCTTCGCTAGGTGACTTTAACAGGGTTCAACCACCCCGAAGGGCGCTTCCCCCAAGATCACCCGCCCCGGTAGGGGACCCGTGGCGCTTTCCTACGCCCCGATCACCGGCGGGGTGGGCTTGTCACCGTCGTACCCGCCGAAGATGGAATCCGGGTCCTCTTCGGACAGGAGGATCTTGCGCTGGTGCTCCTCGTCTTCGGGCCCCTTACCGCCCTTCGCACCGCCGGCACCCATGCCACCCATACCGGGCTGACCCTTGGCGCCCGCCGCCCCCATCCCCCCGGTCCGCGCGGCGCCCGCACCTTCGCCCAGCGCGCCGGCCCCGGTACCCGCCCCCGCGCCGACGCCGCGGCCCATGCCGGCCGCGCCGCCGCCCGCCGCACCGCCGGGCCCGAAGCCGCTGCCACCGCCGCCGGGGCCGAAACCGCCTCGGCTGCCGCCCGGTCCGAAGCCGCCACCGCCGCCGACTTCGCCACCGAAACCACCGATGGGCCCGAATCCGGGACCGAAGCCGCTGTTGTTGGCACCGCCGGGTCCGTTGATCCCTGTTCCTCCGGGGCCCTGCCATGACGGCGATCCAGGTCCACCCAGGGTCTGCGTCGGCCCCGCAAACGCGGCACTCGTGCTGTCATTCGCCGCCGGCGTGCTCACGCCGGCCGTCGAGTGCCCTGGCGGGGGCGGGGCGTGGTAGCCGGCCGCTCCAGGAGGCGCGGAGTAGGTAGACGGGCCCGGGGTGTAGCCGCCGGAGTGTCCGGACGAGTGGCTACCGCTACCCGAGCTGTGGGGGCCGCTGGACGTTACGGGAGTGACCTGATCAGGGGTGATTCCGCCGGCGGAGACGTTGGGGTCGTGCGCCGCCGGATAGTCCGGTGCGAGAGTCGTCCGGCGTGGCTGAGTGCTCTGGTAGTACGGTTCGTACAGCTCGACGTTGAACTTGGTATCGGCGTCGAACTGGGCGGCCGCCTTCTCGTCGTCACTCGCTCCGATCGAGAACCAGTCTTCAGGCGTGTTGTCGTTGGCCCTGTCCTTGGACACATTCTTCGCGTTGTCGCGGACGTGGCGAAACGCGTCAGATTGTTCTTGCATGGAACGGCTTGCCCGGTCCAGGTTTTCGCTGGCGATTTGAGAACCTTGGATCAAGGGCGTGAGGCCCGCAGTGCCTGTGTCGGCCGCTTTGCCGTGCCAGAACTCGTTGAGCGCACTCTGCCCCGAAGTCAACGTGCGCACGATGTTTTCGTGGATTGTCTTGAGCGAGCCGGACGCGTCTCGGGCGTTGTCCAGAGGCTCTGTTTGCCCAGGATTGTGGATGTAGGTGTAAATCTCCCAGCCGCTGTAGGTCATGATCAATCAGCCTTTGAGGTGTGTGATCGCGGCGGATGCCAGCGCTGTAGCCATGGAGCACGGGTCTTGGAGGGCCGGATTGCCGTCTCGAAGCTGGGTGATCACCGTGTACGTGACGTCGTCGCGAATCCCGACTGCGAGGTTGCATGCGCCTAGGCCTTCGCCACCGTTGTCATATACCACCGCCGGGTAGCCCTGGATGGACGGCTGCGGCTTGAAGGTCGTCAGCGCGCCACGAGCGTGCTGGATGTACAGACCGTTCAATCCGTCCTTGTTCGCAGTGACCAGTCCGCCGCTGACGTTGCCGGTGCCATCGAAGGTCCAGGCGCAGTCTTTGCCCAAGTCCGAGTCGTCGACGGCGGTCTTCTTCACCTTGCCACCGGCGCTTTCGACAACGGCGACCGGCACTGCCGAGCACGGGTCCGCCTCAATAGAGGACGTGTCAGTGATCGGCTCAGTGATTTTGGGCGCCAGGCTCTGCGGTGCTGTCGAGTTGGCCGACGGTGAAGGAGAGGGCGTACCGGAGGTTGATCCGCCGCTGCATGCCGCTGAGGTCAGTGCTGCGGCGATCAACACGACTGCCGAACTGCGGGCTCGCATCTACAGGGCCTTTCCGAAATTACGTAGCTGTTCTTTGGTTTGCTCGTCGTTATTCTGATAGGCGGTGCGAATATCCTTCAGTGTTTTGACGTACGCGCTGACGAAATCCGTTGCGCCCTTCAGGAATTGGTTATAGGCAGCGCCGGAAGCACTGGCGGTTTGGACGTACCCCTGACTTCCGACTTCGGATCCGGGTGAGGGGATCTGCATCAGCTTTGCCGCGTGCCGACGTGCCTCGGCGTAGTCACCATCAAGGCTGTCTTCGAGCTGGGTGATCACCTTGTCCATCGCCTCGGGATCGAACTCCCAGCTGCCGTTGCCGGACGCGGCGGCGAAGTCGGCCTTGGCCTGTCCGGCGCCGAGCGCCTTGTAGTCCGGCGGCTGGGCAGGTGGCGGTGCCGCGTTCGAGCCTGGCAGCAACCCCGAGTTGGCGGGTGGTGCCTGTCCCGGTGTCAGGCTCTCGTTGTAAACGCCCTGCAGCCCGCCCTGTTGTCCGTCTGGCATGTCGTGCCTCCCCGCACGGGCCGCGTTATGGTGCGGCCTACCCTCTGTTCAGCTTCAGCTCCAGCAAGTGACCTTAACAGGGACGACGCACCCGCAGAATCGGTTCCCACAAGATCACCCGGCGAGGCTTCGAAGCTCGTCCGGCGTTGAAAAAGCGTGTGAGCGCAGGCCACGAGCAATACAGTCGGTGATCATCGGTAAGCAACCGGTAAACACCCTGACCACAGCCGTCCGGGCTACTCCGTTAGGCCGCTTGCGCCCCTGCGCGGGTTCCGATTCGCTGGGACCCGACACCGCGGCGACGAAGGGGGCACGTGCCGACCGACACGACGTTGCCGCCGCTGGATCCGTTTGCCGGGGTGCCCGACAAGAGGTACGAGGTGAAGGCCGCGGACCTGCTGAAACCCGGCACGGGCGGGATTCTCAGGTGGCGCAGGCAGGCGACCAACGCGCCGATCGTGCAGGTCGAGGACGCGTACATCACCGGGACGTTCGACCTGCGGGCCGCCGAGTCGGGGTACCTGTTCCGCTTCGAGCGGTGCCGGTTCGAGTTTCCGCCCGATGTGCGCGAGGCGAACGTGCTCGGGCTGGTCTTCCGGAAGTGCTGGTTGCCGGGGTTGAAGGCGCGCAACCTCAGGAGCCGCAACGATGTCCGGCTGATCCGGAGTGTCGTGGAGGTCGGGCCGGAGGACAGCGAGGTGCCCGAGACGACGATCATGCGCGGCGACGATCGCGAGCGCGGCATGCCGAACGCCGCCGTGAACCTCACCGACGCCGTGATCGAGGGTTCGGTCGTGCTCACGCGCACGACCATCAAGCACCCCCACGGCAAGGCGATCCAGGCCGACCGGCTCGTGATCACGGGCGCGCTGCTCGCGTACCGCATGGTGGCGCGCGGCGAGGTGCGCGTGCCGGGTATGCGCACGGGCGGCAATGTGAACTTCTCCGGCGCCACGTTCGACAACCCCGAGGGCTTCGCGTTCAACGGCAACGGCATCCACATCGGCGGCAGCCTGCTGTGTGAAGTGGACAATTACGGTCCGGCGGCCGAGCGGAAACGGTTCTCCGCCAGGGGGATCATGTACTTCCCGAGCGCCACTGTGGACAGTGACATCGTGCTGCGGGAAGCGAAACTCACCGTGGACCAAAGCGGGCCGGTGGCCGTGGACGCGTGGAAGTCGAACGACCCGTACCTCGACCCGCGGCCCGCGCTCGTCGCCGACCGGCTGAAGGTCGACGGCAACCTGGAGCTGTCCGACGGGCTGCAGGCGGTCGGCACGCTGCGCATGGTCAACGCGCGCATCGGCGGCTCGCTCAGGCTGGCCGGCGCGGAGATCAAGATGGCGCGCGGCCGCGCGACGCCGTACTACGACCGCGCGCTGCACCTCGACGGGTCGTCGATCGGCGGGGACGTCGAGGCCACCAGCCTGCGTGTGCCCGTGGGCCAGCTGCGCATGGCCGACGTGCAGATCGGCGGCAACTTCCTCGCGTGGAACTCGATGTTCCTGCATCCCGGCCGCGACGTGTTCTCCGCGCGCCGCGCCAAGATCGCGGGAAACTTCCAGCTCACCGACGCGACGTTGCAGGGCACGGTGCGCCTGCAGGGCGTCGAGGTGGGCGGCAGCGTGAACCTCTACGGCAGCAAGCTCACCGAACCAGGGCAGCGGACGTCGTCGAGCTTTTCGCTGGACGTGCGGACCGCGCGCATCGGCCGTGACCTCGTGCTGACGGAGAACAAGGACCGCGCGTTCGTCGCGGAGGGCGGCGTCAACCTCGACGGCGCCCAGATCGCACGCCGCCTCGAGCTCGGCGGCGCGCAGCTCGGATCCCTTCCGTCGCACGGGATCGCGCTCGACGCGAGCGACGTGACGGCCGACGAGTTCCTCTTCGGCTTCCGCTCGCCGCCCGCGGGACGGGTCGTGCTGCGCCGCGCGCACTGCGGGACCCTCGGTGACACGGAGGAGTTCTGGGCCGCCGCGGACGGCATCGAGCTCGACGACTTCCGGTACGACGCCCTGAAACGCGGCATCCCCCTCGACGACGACCGCGCCCTCGATCACCGCATCGCACTGCTGAGCAAGGCGATGCGCGGCTACAGGCCTGGCCCCTACGACCAGCTCGCCGCGACCCTGCGCGCGGCCGGCAACGAAGAACACGCCTCGACGGTCGGCCTGCGCAAACAGCAGTTCCGCTACGACGCGCTGGCGAAGGGGTTCAAGATCTTCGGCCCCGGCGTGCGGCTGTGGAGCTTCCTGCAACGCTCGATGGTCGGCTACGGCTACCGGCCCGTCCGCGCGCTCGGCTGGCTGCTGACGCTGCTGGTGCTCGGCAGCCTGTGGTTCGGCCTCGGCAGCGACGACTGCGTCCAGAACCCCGGCCGCTACGCCGTGAGCGGGCCGCGCTGCCTGGTCAACCAGCAGGACACCGGGCTGCAGTGGAACCCGGTGATCTACACGGCCGACCTGCTGGTGCCGATCGTCGACTTCGGCAACAAGTCGCGCTGGTACATGCACGGCGCGGACAACTGGGTGGCCGCCGGCTTCACCGTCTCCGGCTGGCTCCTCGCGACGACCGTCGCGGCCGGCTTCGGCCGCATGGTGCGCCGCGACAGCTGAAGACAGACCTCATTCGGACAACCCCGACCAGAACGCGACCTCACGCGCGTCGGCCGGCTCCTCGGCCAACGGTTCGCCACCGAACTCGTGCCGCAGGTAGCCGCGCAGGTCCCAGCCGCGAACCGCCACGTCAGCGTGGTAAACGGACAGCACCGGATACCCCGACGCGGCCGCGATACCCGGCAGATAAGCGTGCCCGCACACCGGCACCAGCTGTGGCACGGCGGCGAGACATCGCTGGGCGCACGCCAGCGCGTTCGACAGAACGCGAGGCCGCACGCCCCAAGAAGCTTGCCAAAAACCGGTGTGCTCGACCGCGTAGAGCAGCCCGTCGACGGGCCAGTCGAGGCGTTTGCGCAGGTGGTCGGGGTTGCCGTGCAGCCAATCGGGCCACCTGTCGCCCACCGGCACCCCCGCGGTGAGGAACACGCGGTGGTCCAGGGAGAACCGGAAGCCGAACTGGGCTTCGACGTCGGTGAGCTCGGCTTCCGACAAGCCCGGGCGCAGGGGCTCCCCGAGGCTTTCCTGCAGCAAGCGGGCCTCCTCCACGGTGAGGACTTGCTGGACGTGTGACATACGAAGAAGCGTACGTACCGCCCATGCGGCCTCGCGCGTCCTTTTCCGTCGCCTTGACGGCCGGACAACAACCCTCCCTCGGCGGGGTGAGGTTCTTCTCTCAGACCGTGGTTGACGGAACACACCGCTGTCACGTGTAGTTCACTCGTCGCGTGAGTTCCGCACAGGCGCGAGTACGCGCACCCGAACTGACCGGCGACGTCTGGCTCAACACCGGCGGCAGGCGACTCTCCCTCGCGGAGTTGCGCGGGCGGATCGTGCTGCTCGACTTCTGGACCAGTGGCTGCGTCAACTGCCTGCACGTGCTCGACGAGCTGCGCCCGCTCGAGGAAGAGTTCGGCGACGTCCTGGTCACCGTCGGGGTGCACTCGCCGAAGTTCCTGCACGAGGGCGAGCGCGCGTCGATCGAGGCGGCCGTGCGCCGCTACGAGGTGCACCACCCCGTGGTGAACGACCCGAAGATGGAGCTGTGGTCGCAGTACGCCGTGCGCGCGTGGCCGACGCTCGTGATCGTCGACCCCGAGGGTTACGTCGTGCACGTCGCCGCCGGTGAGGGGCACGGCGAAGCGCTGAGACGCGTTGTCGCGGACCTCGTGACCAAGCACGCCGCGAAGGGCACCCTGCGCCGCGGCGGCAACCCGTACGTGCCGGTCGAAGAGCAGCAGACGGAGCTGCGCTTCCCGAGCAAGGCCGTCGCCACGGCGGAGGGCCGCGTCCTCGTCGCCGACACCGGGCACCACTCCGTGGTCGAGTTCGCGTCCGACGGCGAGACCGTGATCCGCCGCTTCGGCAGCGGCGAGCGTGGCGCGCAGGACGGGCCGTTCGACCTCGCCAGCTTCACCGAGCCCTCGGGCATCGCGCTGCTGCCCAACGACGTCGCCCAGCGCGCCGGCTACCACGCCGTCGTCGCCGACACCGCGGGTCACCGGCTGCGCGGCCTCGACCTCAACACCGGTGAGGTCACCACCGTCGCCGGCACCGGCAACCAGTGGCGCAACGGCACGGACACCGGCAAGGCCCTCGACACCGACCTCACGAGCCCGTGGGACGTCGCGTGGTGGGCGCCCGCCGGCGGCGTCGTGGTCGCCATGGCCGGCAACCACACGCTCAGCGTCTTCGACCCGATCTCCGGCGTCATCCGCCGCTTCGCGGGCACCACGGTCGAAGGCCTGCGAGACGGCGAAGTGAGCGAAGCGTTCTTCGCGCAGACCTCCGGCCTCGCGCCCGACGGCGACAAGCTGTGGCTCGCCGACGCGGAAACCTCGGCGCTGCGCTGGATCGAGCCCGAGGGTGAGACGTTCACCGTGCACACCGCCGTCGGCACCGACCTGTTCTCCTTCGGCCACGCCGACGGCCCGGCCGACGAAGCGCTGCTGCAGCACCCGCTGGGCCTGGCCGTGCTGCCCGGCGACCGCATCGCGATCGCCGACACCTACAACGGTGCCGTGCGCCGCTACGACCCGTTCACGCGCGAGGTCACCACGCTCGCCACCGGGCTCGCCGAGCCGCAGGGCCTGCTGCTGCACGACGGTGAGCTGTTCGTCGTCGAGTCGGCCGGCAACCGCCTCGCGCCGGTCGGAGCCCAGGTCACGACCGTGGCCGGCGAGAAGAACGCCGTCCGGCGGCCGCCGACCGTGCTCGCGACCGGCGACGTCGAGTTCGCCGTGGTCTTCACGCCGCCGCCGGGTGAGAAGCTCGACGACCGCTACGGGCCGTCCACGCGGCTGGAGGTCAGCGCGTCGCCGCCGGAGCTGCTCGCCGACGGCGCCGGCATCGGCACCGACCTCACCCGGCGCATCCGGTTCGCCGACGGCGTAACGGAAGGCGTGCTGCAGGTCGTCGCCCAGGCGGCCAGCTGTGACGAGGGCGGTGAGCACCCCGCGTGCCGCATCACGCGGCAGGACTGGGGTGTGCCGGTGCGCTTCGAGAGCGGTGGTGAGCGCACGCTCAGCCTGGTCATGGCGGGTGAACCGAAGGCGGCGTCACCCGGTCAGTAGCATTGCGGACGTGCCCGACAAGCCCAAGCTCCAGATCCAGATGCTGCAGGACCGCGTGCTCGTGCGCCTGTCGCCGGAGGAGGGCGAGCGCCGCAGCAGCGGCGGAATCGTGATCCCCGCGACCGCGCAGGTGGCCCGCAGACTCGCCTGGGGTGATGTACTGGGCGTCGGCAACAGCGTGCGCAACGTCAAGCAGGGCGATCGCGTGCTCTTCAACCCGGAGGACCAGCTCGAGGTCGAGATCCAGGGTGAGGGCCACTTCGTGCTGCGCGAACGGGACATCCACGCCGTCGCCACCGAGCGGACCGAACACGGCACGGGGCTCTACCTGTAGCTCCCGGCCACGGGAGGGCAGGCGTGCGCGAAGACGAGACCTCGCAGGACCTCTTCATCGACGACCTGCTGCCGGAGCGCGAAGACGACGACCTCGCCACCGAGATCTTCGCCGTCGTCGACGGGCCGCCCCTGCCGGAGACGCCGCAGCGGCGCCTGCGCAAAAGCGTCGCGCGCATGTTCATGATCGTCGGCTGCGCGCTGGGTCTGTTCGTGCTGCTGTACGCGATCGACCTCGTCACCAGCGCCGGCGACGTGCCGCGCGGGGTGCTCGTGGCGGGCGTCGACGTCGGCGGCCTCTCCCACGCCGAGGCCGAAGCGAAGCTGCGCACGGACCTGCAGCCGCGGCTCACGCAGCCGGTGACCCTGCACGCGGGCGACGTCACGACGTCGATGGTGCCCTCGGAGTCCGGCCTCGGCCTCGACTGGCCGGGCACGCTCGCGCAGGCCGGGCACCAGCCGCTGAGTCCGATCACGCGGCTCCTGTCGTTCTTCACCACGCGCGACGTCGGCGTGGTCACGCGTTCGGACCAGGAGCAGGTGGCGCAGGCGCTGGGCACCCTCGCGACGGACAAGCTCAACCACCCGCTGGTCGAGGGCAGCATCGGCTTCCAGCCGGGCGACGACGGCGCCGTCACGGCGTACCCCGTGGAGCCACGCCAGGGCCAGGAGCTCACCGACGTGCGCGCGGCCGCGCAGACCGTGGCGAACGACTGGCTCGCGCCCGGCGGTGTCACGCTCCAGATGGCCGTGACGCCGGCGAAAACCACGTCGAAAGGCGTCCACGCGCTGCTCGACCAGGTCGTGGCCCCCGCCGTCGCCGCGCCGGTGGTGCTGCACGGGCAGGGCAAGGACGTCGCGCTGAAGCCGGCGGCCATCGCGGCGTCGTTCCAGTTCGCACCGCGCGACGGCGGTTCGCTAGAGCTGCGCATCGACCAGGGCAAGCTGCAGCAGGCCGTGGCATCCGACCTCGCGTCGACCGAAACCGACGGGCGCAACGCGGAGATCGTGTTCACCTCGGGCGCACCGACCGTCAACCCGTCCGAAGACGCGCGGAAGATCAACTGGGCCAACACTTTCAAGCCGCTCACCGCCGTGCTCGCCAAGCCGGCCGGCCGTGACCTGCCGGTGGCCTACGACGCCACGAAGCCGAGCCTGTCCACCGACGCCGCCAACGCGCTGGGCATCAAGGAGGTGATCGGCGAGTTCACCACGAGCGGCTTCTCCGGCCCCGCGGCCACGAACATCAGCACGCTCGCCGCCCGCGTCTCCGGCGCCATCGTGAAACCCGGCGACACGTTCAGCCTCGGCGCCCGCTCGGGAGCGCGGACCGCGGCCGGCGGCTACGTCAGCGCGCCCGTGAACGAGGACGGCACCGGTCCTTCCGTGGTGGGCGGCGGGGTTTCGCAGCTCGCGTCCACTTTGTACAACGCGGCTTACCTGGCCGGCCTCGGCGACGGCGGCCACCTCGCCCACGACCACTACCTCGACCGCTACCCCGCGGGCCGCGACGCGAAAGCCATCGACGACGCGGGAAACCCGGTGGAGCTGAAGATCACCGACAACGACGACACGGGCTTCGCGATCCAGGCCAGCGTCAGCGGGGATTCCGTCACCGTGCGGATCTGGGGCACGAAGCACTACCTCGTCGAGGGCCGCACCGGCGGGACGTCGAACGAGGTCTCGCCGACCGTCCAGTTCGGACCCGGGCCCGACGGCGCGTGTCACTCCTCGATGGGCGCGCCGGGCTTCACCGTGTCCGACACCCGCGTGTTCCACGACGTGGCCACGGGCAACGAAGTCCGCGAGGAGACGCGCAACACCACGTACTCGCCGCAGCCGATCGTGATCTGCTGACCAACTGCGTCGGCAGTCCACAAAGAACGGCCCGGCGCCGCCTGAGCGGGGCCGGGCCGTCCATAGTGGATCAAGGCTACCTGTTGACGCTGCGCCTGCCGTAGAGGTTCGCGGCCAGCGTCACGCCGATCGCGGCGAGCACCACCTGGGTGATGATCTCGAGCCAGTCGATGCCGTCGGTGTTGGCGTAACCGATGCCGCGAGCGATCGCGGTGCCGATGAAGGCCGCGATGATACCCACGATGATGGTGAGCCAGAGCGGGATCGATTGCTTGCCGGGCACGACCAGTCGGCCCAGCAGGCCGAGGATCAAACCGATCACGACGGCACTGATGATGCCTGCAATAGTCATCGTCACTCCTCATGCCTGATGGGGTCCGCGGTCCTGCCGCGGACTTGGTCCCGGAGTGCCCCTGCGGCGGGCGGCCGAAACCTGCGGCAGTCCTGATTACACCCCCCGCTTGCCCGGTCACGGCCATTCGCAGCAGGTGAAGTCACCCGAAAGAAACACGGACGCCCCCGGACCGAGATCGGCCGGGGGCGTCCGCAGGGGAAACGAGGAGGCTCAGAACGCCGCTTCGTCCAGCTCCATCAGCGCGTTGTCGGCGCCTTCGACGATGGTGCGGCGCGCGGACAGCTCCGGCAGCACGGACTTCGCGAAGAACGACGCCACGGCCACCTTGCCCTCGTAGAAGGGCACGTCCTTGGCCGACGCGCCCGCGTCGAGCTTGGCGATGGCGACCTCGGCCTGCTTGAGCAGCTGCCAGCCCACCAGCAGGTCGCCCATCGACATCAGCAGCCGCACGGTGTGCTGGCCGACCTTGTTGATGCTCTGCGGGTCTTCCTGCGAAGCGGTGAGGTAGCCGATCATCGCGCCGAGCATGGCCTGCGCGTCTTCCTGGGCCTGCTTGAGCAGCGCGCGCTCGTTCTTGAGGCGGCCGTTGCCGGCTTCGGACTCGATGAACTTCGTGATCTCGCCGGCGACGAACGCGAGCGCCTGGCCCTTGTCTCGCACGATCTTCCGGAAGAAGAAGTCGAGCGACTGGATGGCCGTGGTGCCCTCGTACAGCGAGTCGATCTTCGCGTCGCGGATGTACTGCTCGATCGGGTAGTCCTGCAGGAAGCCGGACCCGCCGAGCGTCTGGAGCGACTGCACGAGCTGCTCGGTGGCGCGCTCGGAGCCGACACCCTTGACGACCGGCAGCAGCAGGTCGTTGATGCCGTGCGCCAGCTTCAGCGACGCCTCATCGCCGTCCTGCGTCCACAGCTGGTCCTGGAACGACGCCGTGTACAGGTAGACGGCGCGCAGGCCCTCCGCGTACGCCTTCTGCAGCATCAGCGAACGGCGCACGTCCGGGTGGTGCGTGATGGTGACGCGCGGGGCGGTCTTGTTGAGCATGTTCGGCAGGTCGGCGCCCTGCACGCGCTCCTTGGCGTAGTCGCGCGCGTTGAGGTAGCCGGTCGACAGGGTGGCGATGGCCTTGGTGCCCACCATCATCCGCGCGTACTCGATGACCTGGAACATCTGCGCGATGCCGTTGTGCACCTCGCCGAGCAGCCAGCCCTTGGCCGGGGTGCCGTGCTGGCCGAAGGTCAGCTCGCACGTGGTGGACGCCTTGATGCCCATCTTGTGCTCGACGTTGGTCACGAAGGCGCCGTTGCGCTCGCCCAGCTCACCGGTCTCGGAGTCGAAGTGGAACTTCGGCACGAGGAACAGCGACAGGCCCTTGGTGCCCGGCTTGGTCTCGATGCCGGGGCCCTCCGGGCGCGCCAGCACGAGATGCATGATGTTTTCGCTCATGTCGTGCTCGGCGGAGGTGATGAACCGCTTCACGCCGTCGATGTGCCAGGAGCCGTCCTCCTGCTTGACGGCCTTGGTGCGGCCGGCGCCGACGTCGGAGCCCGCGTCGGGCTCGGTCAGCACCATCGTGGCGCCCCACTGGCGGTCGATCATGAGCTGCGCCCAGCGCTTCTGCTCTTCGGTGCCGTTGTTGTTCACGATCATGGCGAAGTTCGGGCCCGCCATGTACATGAACAGCGGGGCGTTGGCGCCGAGGATCAGCTCGGACGCGGCCCACTGCACCGTGGGGGGCAGGCCGAAGCCGCCGAGGTCGTTGGTGAGGCCGAGGCGCCACCACTCGCCGTCCAGGAGCTGCTTGTAGCTCTTCTTGAACGACTCGGGGATCTTCACGCTGAAGGTCTTGGGGTCGTACACCGGCGGGTTGCGGTCCGCGTCGGCGTAGGACTCGGCGAGCGGGCCGGTGGCGAGCTTGTTCAGCTCCGAGAGCACGCCGCGCGCGGTCTCCTCGTCCGACTCGGCCAGCACGCCCTTGCCAAGGCGGTCCTGCACGCCGAGTACCTCGAAGAGGTTGAACTCCAGGTCTCGGACGTTGCTCTTGTAGTGGCCCATGTCGTCACTCCGTGTCGTGTTCGGCTTTCCGGCCGGGCACATGTTCCCTTACTCGCCGGTAACTTCAGGATATTACCTACGAGTAACTGGAGCAAGCGGTTCCGCTCTTCCAGGGGTGCGGATTCAGCCGAAAAACCGACATCGACCAGGAAGCCGACCTCAGGGCGTGCCGCGCGCCACGGCGCGGTCGGCGGGCAGGGGCGCGTGGGCGTCGTCGGAGTGGGGCACGAGGATGCCGCTGCGGAACGCGATGGTCACTGCGTGTGTCCGATCCCGCGCGGAAAGCTTGCGCAGGATGCTCTTCACGTGCGTCCGGACCGTTTCGACGGAGAGGAACAGCAGCTTCGCGATCGCCGAGTTCTCCAGGCCTTCGGCCACGAGCTGCAGCACCTGGTACTCACGGCGCGACAGCGGCATGGCGCCCTTCGGCTGAGTCAGGTGCTCCTCCGCCGGCGCCGCTCTGGGGGACGGCTGCCGCTTGGGCCGCGCGGTGAGCGCGGCGAGCGCCGGGTCGATGTAGCGCCGATCGGTGTGCGCGCGTCGCACTGCTTCCGCCAGCCGCCGCGGGTCCACCGCCCGCGGCACGATCGCGTGCGCGCCCGCCGCGATGGCCGTGGCCAGGTACTGCTGCGTGCGGTTGACGTCGCGCACCAGCGTCACCAGCACCACGGCGGGGTCGCCGGAGTTGAGCAGCTTCGTGAGGTGGCAGTGGGGGTCCAGCGCCGAGTCGAGGATCACGACGTCGGGACGCACCTGCTCGCACAGCTGCATCGCGGCGTGGTGGCTGGCCGCCTGACCCGCCCAGTGCAGCCCCGGCGTCCGGTGGACCATCGACGCGAGGCCCTCGCGGAAGATCGGGATGGGATCGACGACGGCCACCCCCAGGCTGCGGCTCGCGGTCGGTTGTCCGGGCACAGCCGGCGTTCGGTGGGGCTCGATGCCGCGCATCTCGGGCCTCCGTCTTCCAGGTCGTTCCCGGGTCGCCGGACGCCCGCGCACGCCCCCCGGCGTGCCGTCCTGGCACCACCCGATCCCCCCTGCTGGGACCGGACAGGAATGACACCTTGTCCTTGATTCGACTCCTCCGGAAGGCGCTTGTGACGCGGTTTCCCCCTCATGGCCGTATCGGCCGGTTGCAGCAAACTCTCCGTAGAAAAAGGTTTGTGATCTGCGGCTTTTTGGCCTCGTCCGACCGCGGGGCCTCGTCCGTTTGCTACTGAGGGTGTAGCCCGATAGATGGTCGCTACGTGACAACCCGTGCACGCAGCGCGGCGAACTCACCCGCCAGGCCGGCGGGCGTCCAGTGGGCGTTGAGGCCGCTCGGGTTGGGCAGGACCCAGACCCCGGTCTTGCCGATCACGCGTTCCTGAGGACCGACCTTGGCCTTCTTTTCGCCGAACGCGGTGCGGTACGCGGTGATCCCCAGCACGGCGAGCCAGCGGGGTTCGTTCTCCAGGACCTTCTCGACGAGCGTCTTGCCGCCTTCGCGCAGCTCGTCGCCGGTGAGCTCGTCCGCCCGGGCGGTGGTCCTGGCGACGACGTTGGTGATCCCGAGGCCGAGGTCGAGGAGTTCGTGTTGCTCACTCGGGTCCAACAGCCGCGGCGTGAAGCCCCCGGCGTGGAGGGCGGGCCAGAAGCGGTTGCCCGGCCGTGCGAAGTGCAGGCCCAGCGCACCCGAGTACAGGCCGGGGTTGATCCCGCAGAACAACACGTCCAACCCGGGCGCGATGACGTCGGGAATCACCTTGTCCTGCGCGGCGGCGAGCTGGTCTTTGGTGGGTCGGATGGGCATGAGCCCAGTCTCGGGCACATGAGCCTCCATGACGCCCGACGGTTGCCCAGCCGACCCCCACCTGCGGCTGCCTGCGGCGGATGAACCCGAGATCGGACACGGCGCGGTGCCCACCGGGACAGACCCCAGGCGCGGGAGAGACCGACGAGTCGCCGGAGATCCACGTCCACATCCATGTCCGCGGCGCCGAAACGGTGTGTGCGCGGATCGGCGACCTTCGGCTCGGCCGCGAGTTCGACGTCGTCCTGCTCGGCAGCCACCTGGTCAACACGGCCGATCCGGCGGAGTGCCACGCGCTGCTCGCCGCGGCCCGACGGCACCTCGCCCCCGGCGGAATTCTGCTCGTCGAATGGCACCCGCCGGAGTGGTTCGACCACGTGGCCGACGGGCCGGGCGGGCTCCTCGGGGAGGTCGCCGTTTCGCTGCACGGCGTGGTCCGCGAGGGCGATCTGCTGTCCGCGACAGTGCGCTACCTAGCCGCCGAACGGGGGTGGCACCAGGAATTCACGTGCCGGCGGCTGAGTTTCCCGGAGCTGTCCGAGGCGCTGACCTCGGCCGATCTGACCTTCGGCGAGTGGCTGACCGCTGACCGGGACTGGTTCTCGGCACGCGGGGTAGCGGATCAGGCACCGATCTAGGTAGCCTGTGTGATCTCTCGCACAACGTCGTAGGGAGGAGCCCGCGTGCAGCTTTGGGTTGTCCTCGCACTGGTGGCCCTCATCCTCGCAGCCGCCTCGCTGATCGTGGTTCTGGAAGACCGGCGCGCCGCCAAGCGGGCGGCGCTGCAGCGCAAGGCGCGGCTAGCGCGTCTGGGCGAAGTCGATCCGCTCGCGCCCGGCCGGCTGAGCGTGGATCGCTGAAGGGATTCCGCGCAGGGCGAGCAGCAGGGCGCCGAAGAGCCATCCCAGGCCGGCGCCGAAGGTGTTGGTCATGAGGTCGTCGACGTCGAAGATGCGGTAGACGAACGGCGCCGTCCCGAAGTTCGCGGTGAGCTGCGTGATCTCGATGGCCAGTGACACCGCCGCGCCCACGGCCAGTGCGCCGACGAGGCCGCGGCGCCAGAGGATGCGGGCGAAGATCCCGAGCGGAACGAAGAGCAGCACGTTGAGCGCGACCTGCTGGAACGTCTGCGTGCTGAACCAGTGCGCCGCCGACAGCCCGTGCTTCACCAGCTCCGTGTGGATGTCGGCGATCCACTGGAACGGCCGCAGCTGCACCGTCTGCTCGAGGCGACGGCCGTTCGCGCTCGGCAGCGGCAGGAAGACGACCGCGAGCGCCATGCACGCGTAGAAGACGACCGCCGCCGTGGTCACGAGGCCGCGCAGCCGCGGGCGGCCGTAGCGCGCCAGCTGCAGCACGAGCTGCGGGACGAGCAGCGTGCCCCACACCGCGAGGAATCCGATGAGTCCGTAGTGCAGAGCCGTGACCTGTGCGTTCGTCATGCCGAGAACGTTATGGATCTTGGGGGTCACGCCACTTCGGTCGAAGGGCCGGACGGAATCCGGCCGGGTCGGCCATCTGGCCGAGGGCCGCTTAAGCCGATCGGTCAGGCTCCTCGTCGCGCTGCTTGTCCTCGGCGCGCTCCGACCGCCACGCCGCGAAGACCGTGCCGCCGACGAGCAGCGCGACGACCGCAATCACGGTCAGCACGATCTGCAGTTCCACTGTGGCTCCCCGGGGGTCGGCCGGTTGATCGCTGCCTGAGGGCTGTGCGTTACGCCGACTGGCAATCGTGGCCTCCGCCCGCGCCTCGGCGACTTTGCCAGGCTGTGTTCGGGAATCATCGGCGTGGGCGAAGGGGAAAGAACGCGGGGCGGGGCAGACAAACCCCCGCCCTCCCGAGGGGGGCGTCCCCAGACCCATTCTACCGGCCGCAACCGACAGTTCTGGCGATGTCGCCGCTGGTCAGCTTGGTTGTCCACAGTTGCGCCGGCTTGTAGACAACCACTGGTGGCAGGTCGGCGCGGCCGTGTCGTCGGCAGGTCGGTCTCGGTCGGGTGAAAGGGGCGTGGCGGGCGAACCTGGCTCGCCATGGCGAACGGTGGAGGTAGAGGCTCAACGACCGCCGGGTCCGCACTGGAGTCCACGCTCCTGCGCGCGGCGAGGGTGCTGCGGACCCTGCGCACGCTGGCCCGCCACACGCCCGAGCGGAGCATGCGCCGGCTGGCCACCACGGGCGCGGGACGCACGGCGCTCACCGGGATGATCTACGGCAAGCCGGAGCGGCTCACCCCGCAGGTGATCGTCGACGACGTCCGCGCACTGGCCGGCGCCGAGGGCTTCACCCCGACGCTCGCCCAGGCCAAAGGCCGCCGGGCCGGTACGCGCCGACGTGCCCGTGACGATCGCGTGGGCCGAGCACGACCGCGATCTCCCCGAGCGCGGCCGAAGGCGTCCGCCCTCGGGGAGATCGCGCCGCACGCACGGCTGCTCGCGCTGCCCGGCTGCGGTCACGTGCCCATGGGCGACGCGCCGGGCCTCGTCGCGCGGGTGCTGCTGGACGGCAGCGAAAACGCCGGGTGACATTTCCCCATCACCCTCCTTTTTCCTCTGGTGAGGTCCCTCCCGTTTGGGCAGACTGCACCGCCGTGTGCCCGTTCCAGGGGACGACGGGCGCGAAATCGGAGGAAACATGAGGCTCTTCACCCGGCTCGCGGTCACCGCCGCGGCCGCACTGGCCACGGTGGCCGTTACCAGCGTGCCGGCGTCGGCCGCGCAGACCACGGACGTCCGGATCATCACGCTGAACGACCTGCACGGCAACCTCGAGCCGCCGGCGGGGTCGGCAGGCAAGGTGTTCATGTCCGACGGGACCAGTGTGGACGCGGGCGGCGCGGCGTACGTGGCAACGCACGTGAAGCAGCTCGAGGCGCAGGTGCGCAACTCGATGGTGCTCTCGGCGGGCGACAACGTGGGCGCGTCGCCGGTGATCTCGGCGCTGTTCCACGACGAGCCGACCATCGACTTCCTCAACGAGCTGGGCGTGAAGGCCTCCGTGGTCGGCAACCACGAGCTCGACGAGGGTTACCAGGAACTGCTGCGCATGCAGTTCGGCGGCTGCAACAAGACCGACGGCTGCCAGTTCCGCCCGACGTACCAGGGCGCGGACTTCCCGATCCTCGGGTCCAATGTGTACTTCACGAACGGCCTGCCCGCGCTGCTGCCGTTCTCCGTGCAGTTCTCCGGCGGTGTGCCGATCGGCATCATCGGCGCCACGCTGAAGGACCTGCCCTCGGTCGTCACGCCCGACGCCATCAAGGGCCTGAAGTTCGGCGACGAGGCGCAGGCCATCAACCGCACCGCGAACCTGCTCGACCTGCTGGGGATCAAGGCCCAGGTCGTGCTGCTGCACCAGGGCGACGAGACGCTGCCCGGCGCTGGTCCGAACGACTGCAAGGTGGCGCCGAACGGTGAGGCCGACGTCATCGCCAAGAACGTGAGCCCGAAGGTCGACGCGATCTTCACCGGCCACAGCCACCAGCAGTACAACTGTGTGATCAACGACCCCGCGGGCCAGCCGCGGCCGGTGATCCAGGGCGCGTCGTTCGGCCGGCTGCTGTCCGTCGTGGACCTGAAGATCGACCTGCGCACGCGCGACGTCATCCGGTCGCAGACCAAGGCGCACAACGAGGTCGTGACCCGCGACGTGACGCCGGACCCGGCCGTGGCCAAGCTCGTGGACGAGGCCAAGACCAAGGCGGGCCCGATCGCCAACAAGCAGGTGGGCACCATCACCGCGGACCTGACCGCGGCCGGCGCGCCCTCGGGTGAGTCGACGATGGGCGACGTGATCGCCGACGCGCAGCTCGAAGGCACCAAGTCCAACAACGCGGTCGTCGCCATCACCAACCCCGGCGGCATCCGCGCGGACCTCACCTACGCGTCTTCGCCCAACGGCGAGGGCGACGGCGTGGTCACCTACGGCGAGGCGTTCACCGTGCAGCCGTTCGCGAACATCATGCAGACGATCACGCTCACCGGCGCGAACCTGAAGAACGTGCTGGAGCAGCAGTGGGGCCAGCCGGGCGGCACCAAGATCCTGCAGATCTCGAGCAGCCTGCACTACACCTACTCGGCCTCGGCGCCGATCGGTTCGCGCGTCTCGAACATCACGGTGAACGGCACGCCGGTGGACCCGGCCGCGACGTTCCGCGTGTCGGTGAACAACTTCCTCGCCGCGGGCGGCGACGGGTTCACCGAGTTCACGAAGGGCACCGACCTCGCGGGCGGTCCCGTGGACCTCGACGCGCTGATCGCGTACCTCGGTGCGCACCCGGGTGTCACCCCGCCGCCGGCGGACCGGATCACGATGGTTCCGTAGCCGGCTCGGTTCGAGCGGCCCCGCCCCTCACTCGTCGAGGGGCGGGGCTCTCGTTTTTCCAAGCCTTCACGCGGTCGGAAGCGCACGATAGGACCCATGACGACCTGGGAAGACGTGGTGGCACTCGCGGCGGAGCTGCCGGAGACCGAGGAATCCACCTGGTACCGCACGCCCGCCTTGAAGGTCGCGGGCAAGGGCTTCGCCCGCCTGCGAAGCGAAGCCGAGGGCGGTGTGGTCCTGTTCTGCGGCCTCGACGAGAAGGAAGCCCTCCTCGCGTCCGGCGACCCGGCGTACTTCACGACGCCGCACTACGACGGTCACGGCTCGATCCTGGTGGACCTTTCGCGGGTGGATCCGGTGCAGCTGAAGGAACTGCTGCTCGAGTCGTGGCGGCGAAAGGCCCCGCGCAAGCTGCTCTGACTCAGTTTACGAGCTCGTGCTCCAGCAGGCTCATCAGGTACATGTCGTGGTACTTGCCGTCGCTGCCGCGGAAGCATTCGCGGTGCCGGCCGTCCTCGGCGAAGCCGACCTTGCGGTAGACGTGGCGCGCGCGTTCGTTCTCGGCGACGACCCACAGGGCGATGAGGTGCAGGCGCATCACGGTGAAGCCGTAGCGGCACACCAGCCGCAGCGCTTCGGTGCCGTAACCGCCGTTCCAGTGGTCCTTCTCGCCGATGTAGATGTCCAGCTCCGCGCGCCCGGTCTCGGGCGTGGCGTCGCGCAGGTCGGTCACGCCGAGCAACGCGCCCGACGCCACCGACTCGATGCCGAGCACCAGGTGCTCGTACGTGTTGACCGGGCGTTCTTCGCAACGTTTGCGCACCTGGTCCAGCGAACGCGGGTACGAGCTGTCCATCCACTGCCCGACCTCGGGGTCGTGGATCCAGCGGAACAGCGACTCCGCGTCCGACGTCTCCAACGCCCGCAGCCGCACCAGCTTGCCCGTCAGCACCGCTCCTCCTCACTCCCGCCGCAGCAGCAGGAAGTCCTCGACCCCGACGAGCCCGAGGAACTGGCGCACTCCGGGCGGCATCGGACGGCGGGACCCATCATGCACGAGCCGTGGATCACCGACGCGCCATTTTTCACCGCGCGTGATGATCTCCGCGTGGCCCGCGGCCAGCACGTTCTTGACCCAGTCGGTGTCCGGGCCGTAGGTGAGGGCGACGACGAATCCGTCGTCGGTGCGGAAGACGTTCAGCGGAGTGCGGAACTCCTTGCCGGACCGGCGGCCCTTGTGCACGACCATGCCGAAGCCGGGCAGCCACCCGGCGAACGGTCCCGTGACGCGGTTGGTCACCACGCGGTTGAAGTGGGCGAGGCGTTCTGGCAGCACCATCCGTCCAGCGTAATCCAACGTTCGTGGAATTAGCGCGTTTTCGGCCCGGTGCGACGCCGTTTCGCACGTCTGGTGGGATGTTCGCGGACGCCGGCACGACGCGGGGAGAAGAACATGTCGAACGACTGGCCGCTGCGACAGGACCCGGAGTCGCCGGTGATCTTCGCGCGGGCGTTGCTGGAGGACCCCTCGCAGCTCGCGTTCGTGGTCCTCGACGATGACGACGACTGGTTCATCAGCGACGGTGCCGAGTTCGACGAGGACATGGACGTCAACCGCGAGCAGTTCGGCGCGGTCTCGCTGCGCGAAGCCGTGGAGCTGGTTCCGCAGCTCACGGCGCTGGCGTCGCTGCCCACCGGCATGGCGGCCGACTGGGACCCGGAGCGTTCGGCGTGGTTGCTGAGCTCCGTGGCCGACTCCGATGACGAGGCCGAGGACCGCGAGATCCGCGACGCGCGCATCGCCGCGTGGCAGCACCCGGGCTCGCCGGTGGACGAGGTGCAATTGTCGACCGGGCTCACCGAGATCGTGACCGGTGGCGACGCGCCCGTCCGCGCCGTTCGCCAGGTGGTGCGCGAGGGTGACGGCACGTGGCTCTTCGTGGGCTTCGAGGTGCCGGAAGCCGAGGACTTCGAGGTCGAGGGCCTGGAGCTGGAGCACGTGGTGAGGCTGTACCCGGACGTCGTGAACGTGCTGCAGGCCGCGCCCGGTCAGGTTTTCGACCGCGCGGAGCCGGGTGCCGAGTGGGAGCTCGTCGAGGGCTGAAAGTTCTTCCGCGGCGATTGTCCTGGCGCGGTGGGGGCCGTTCGTCCTTAGAGTGTTAGCCGGCGAACGGCGCCGGTCCGGACACCCTTGCAGGAGCAGCCATGCCTACCTATGCCGCGCTCATCTACTCCGCCGACGTGGACCCGACGCAGCCCGAAGCCGCGTCGATGATGAAGGACTACAACGAGTTCGGCGCGGCCGCCGCCGCCGTCATCCGCGGTGGCAAGGCGCTGTACCCGACGGCGACCGCGACCACCGTCCGCGTGAACGGCGGCAAGGGCGGCGACATCGTGACCAGCGACGGTCCGTACGCCGAGACGAAGGAAGCCCTCACCGGCTTCTACCTCATCGAATGCGCCGATCTCGACGAAGCCGTGAAGGTCGCCGCGCAGATCCCGGGCGCGTGGGACGGCGCCGTCGAGGTGCGCCCGATCGTCGAGTTCTCGTGACGGTCGCCGGTGACACGCTGGCGCGGCTCATCCGGGATGAGGGGACCCGGGTGCTCGCCACGCTCGTGCGGGTCATCGGCAGCGTGGACCTGGCCGAGGACGCGGTGCAGGACGCCGTCGTGCGGGCGCTCGAAACGTGGCCCCGCGACGGCGTTCCGGACAACCCGCGGGCCTGGCTGCTCGTGACGGCGCGGCGACGCGCCGTCGACGTGCTGCGCCGCGAGGCCAAGCGCGTCGGGAAGGAGGCGGACGCGATGCCGCTCGCCGAAGCCGACCCGCCGCCTTCCGTGATCCGCGACGACCTGCTGCGGCTCGTGTTCACCTGCTGCCACCCGTGTCTGTCGGTGGACGCGCAGGTCGCATTGTCGCTGCGGACGCTCGGCGGTTTGTCGACCGCCGAAGTCGCGCGCGGCCTGCGCCTGCCCGAGGCGACGGCGGCGAAGCGGCTGACGCGGGCGAAGCAGAAGATCGCGACGGCGGGGATCCCGTATCGCGTGCCGGCGGCGGAGGAGCTGCCTGAGCGGCTTTCCGGTGTGGCGGCGACCGTGTACCTGATCTTCAACGAGGGGTACGCGGGCGTGCGCGCTCCGCTGGTCGACGAGGCCGTGCGGCTGGCGCGGCTGCTCGCGTCGCTGATGCCGGACGAGCCGACGGTGCTGGGGCTGCTGGCGTTGCTGTTGCTGCACGATGCGCGCCGGTGCACGCGCGTGGCCGACGACGGGTTGCCCGTGCTGCTGGCCGACCAGGACCGTTCGCTGTGGGACGCCGTGCTGATCCAGGAGGGCGTTTCGCTGGTGGGGCGCGCGTTGCGGCGGACGCCGTCCGCACCCAATCCCTATGTCGCGGAGGCGGCGATCGCGGCTTGTCACGTCTTGGCGCCGACGTACGCGTCGACCAACTGGGACGCCGTGATCTCTTGGTACGACGTGCTTTTCACCGTCCGCCCGAGCCCGGTGGTGTCACTGAACCGCGCCGCCGCGATCGCCGAACGTGACGGCGCCGCGGTGGCCTTGCCGCTCGTGGACGCGCTGGACGTCCTGGCGGACTACCCCTGGTGGCACGCGACGCGCGCGGAACTGTTGCACCGCTTGGGAAATCACCCTGAGGCCCGTGCCGCTCTCGCACGCGCCGAGTCGACGGGCCTGACCGGCGGCCACGCTGCTTTGCTGCGCCGCCGACTGGGTGAATAGGGCAGCCTTGACACGTTCGCCGCCCGGCGCGTTCGATGGTGACACGCCCTGCGGCCGGTGAGCGCGCCCGCGCCCAGGGCGCCCACTTTTCCCTTGCAGAGGGGGCTCCACGATGGCCGAACACCCCAACGCGACACCCATCCGCCGCGGTCGTGCGGTCTGCCGGCGCGACGCCTTCCGGACGTGATCGCGATGTCCGTGCTCATGCTCCTGCGCGTCCCCGGCAACGGCGCCCAGTGGCCGCCGCCTCCGACCCCGAGCGTATGTCGACCATCATCGCCTCAGCCCGCGCCCACGGTCTCCAGTCCCACCACTTCTGGGCCGACGACAAGGACATCCTGGTCGTCGACGTCTGGCCGGACGAGGCCTCGTTCCAGGCCTTCTTCTCCTCCGAGAGCGACCGCATCGGCGCCCTGATGGCGGCAGCCGGCGTCACCACCCAGCCGGAAGTCTCGTTCTACCGCAAACTCGACATCGGCGACGACGTGTGACTCTGTCTATTGTGGATCGATCTTCTCGGTGAGCTCGACCCAGGCTCCACTCCACCCACTGGAGACGGCGATCTCTTCGAGGGCTCCGGTGGGGAGGAAGAGTTCCCTCAGCCGTTGCTCCGCTGTTCGGTCGCCTCGCTGGATGCGCTCCTTCAGCTGCTCCAACTCGGCTACGGCGTCGTCCGTCGAGCGGTAGCTGCTCCAGGACGTGTCGTGCTCGCCGGTGCGGAGGATGTGCAGGAGGTCGGTGATGACTTCGCAGAGCTGCTCACTACGCGTCATGGGTCGGATTATCCCTGACGATGGGTGGCGGTGAAATAGCGGTGAGGGTGTTTTCCTTATTCGGAAAACACCATTGCAGTTATGGAGCGGATGACCATCTCCGGCCCCCACCCGAGTCAGATCCGCTCCGAGCCCGCGCCGGCAGCACGCTGGTCGACGACGTCGCAGGTGGGCCGTCTGATACCGAGAGCGTGGCAAGGACCACTCACGCGAGGTCGAGACGGAGTCATTGGCGTGCCTGGACATGGCGATGCGTCTCCGAAGGCTGCTGGGGATCGAGTAGGCGGCAGCCTGTCGCGCACCAAGCCCCCGGCTGTCTGTGGCGCGAAGGGCTGACTGTTGTTCCCAGCTTGGCGGGAGAAGAAATCGGGGGGAAATGGAGTCGCCGAGTGATGTTGTTGGAACGGTGCCTAGAAAGCTCAGATGGGGTGCTTCCCAAACTCGGGAAGCACCCCATCTGAGCTGCAAGAACAGTTCTTGGAGCGGATGACGGGAATCGAACCCGCGTATTCAGCTTGGGAACCAGGGTGATCATGGCCGATAGTGGTCCTGACCTGCGGTTGCGCCTGCCTGGCGCTGGCCCCTGTTGACCGTGGTTGACTGGCCTCAATGGCACGGCAATGGCACGGTTGGTCGGTTCGAGTCTCCATCGTTCGGGGCTGAGGTGATCTCCTCGCGGCGCGGGTTCACCCCTGCCTGGCCGGGTGGTGCCGGTCAAGGGTTTGCCGGAGGCCGCGTAGCGCCCTTGATCGGTGCCGCTCGGTCTGGCTGCCCTCGGGCGCGCCGTGAGGAGATCACCGGACTGCCGCTCCCCTGATCTCCGAAGCGGTGCCGGGTCCAGGGCAGAGCCCTGGCCGCCGGAGGCCATCACGGGGGTGTGGTGCCCTCGGCTGTGAGGATGATCCGGTGGGTGCTGTCGAGCAGCCGGGATACCGTGTAGTGGCTCGTGGTGCCGATGGCGGGCGGTGTGCCCAGCCAGGTCACTCTGGCCCAGACGTCGTCGAAGCGGACCGTGTACCACCGGTTGCTTCTCGCGATGTTGCTGACGGTGCCGGTCACCGTTGCGCCGACCGCGTACCGGGCTTTGATGCTTGCCCACTGTTCGTTGTCAAAGCCCCAGTGAGCGGCCTGAGGGTTGCGCCAGCGTCGGTCGAGCGGCCAGAGTCGCGGCTGGCACCTGTGCGGCTTGTCGTAAACGCTCTCGTACAGGTCGTGGCGGAGGACTTCGAACTGAACGACTTCTCCGAGGGGTGGCCAGTCCTTGTGGCGCAGGTGCTCGCTGTCGACGAAGCCCAGTACGCCCGCGCCGAGGTCGGCCATCAGGCCGGTGCGCTGTTTGGGATTGAGGTAGTTCCTGATGGGCGCGGAGACGTGATCGCCGATCGGAAACCGGTGGATGACCGCGTCGATGTTGGCCGGTTCTGCCATGTCCTGACTGTGCCACTTGGCCCTTTGGATCGACAGGTCGGATGGCTGGCACTTCGCCGGGGCCGCCGGCCGGAGCGGAGCGGCAGGCCGAGCGGCCCAACGGCGGCGGCGCGCTCGCGCGCCGCCCTTGATCCCATAGAGCCAAGTTCGGCAGCGAAGAATGTCACGGCAAGCACACCATCGGTGCTTGGTATTGCCTATGGTGCGAACGTAGGCTGCAGCAGTGCCCGACACCATGGTTTCCGACCGCGCTGCGTGTGCATCGCGTAGATGTGCCTCGCCTACGCCGTTTGCGAGAGAGGCCGACATGCTTCTACCGCTGGTAGAGGGCTACAAACGTTACGCAGGCCCCGGTGATCTCGTGGCACTGTACGAGGTACAAACGACACGCGGTGTAGTTGACCTTGTTTTCGTCGAGTTTGATTTTGATGTCACGAGTTCAAGGCTTCTCTATGAGATCGATTCGATCACTGACTTCAGTCTTGCTCAGGTAGTCCACGTTCTTTCGAGCACATCGAAGAACAACCCAGAAGGTCTCACCACCGGCGAATTGGCAGCAGCTGTAGGGCTGAGTCGCGACCATATCCGCCGCGCTGTACTTCGGTCGGAGAGTGCTCGGCACTGGGTTGCTGAAGTTTGCGGGCGGTGGGTAATGGCTCGTGAATACCGATCGCCAATCAAGAAAATTGTCGCCGTAGAAGCAAAAAGGTCCGATTGGCGTCGGGCAATTTCACAGGCTGCATCGCATGTGGAGTTCGCGGATATTACCTATGTCGCAATGGATGCAAGCAGGTTGCCAAAGAATGAAAACTGGCGCGGTCCGCTGATCCATGCGGGGCTTGGCCTCGTGGCGGTTTCCGCCTTGGAGGCCGTCGATGACCGACGGTCCCTGTCGGTGCGCAAAGTATTGAAGCCTAGAAGATCCCGGCCTAAGGGACCTTCTAGGCTGGTTGTCGCGGAGCGAATTGTCGACCTCGTACAAAATGGGTCTAAATCGGGGCCCGTCGCTCCAGTGTTCGGCGAGGTGCTGACATCTTCGTGGGGTGACGATCCACGCCTGACACCGGATTTTCAGTGATCTAGACGAGCAGGTTTTTCCAAACACTAAGATGCTTCGGATCGTTTGTCCCCGTAAGTGGAACATTTTTTGCAACTGCGAGCCGTAATGATACTGCGTCATCAACCAACGACTTGACCGCATCCAATCGATTATCTGCCGAGGCAACTTCCGCGGTTAGTCGTGCCGTTTCCAGGAGGTAATGGGCGCCGGCGTTGGGTTTGCTAAACGGAGCGGTCGTCGAGGACGACTGATGCGTACAAAATACACAGCCGCAGGTTCCCGTATTCCCGAGAGCGTGGATTCGATCAGAGGTGTTCTTGTCGATGACATGCAAGAGTGGAGATTCAAACACGCGCGGAGTTGGAGCAGGACGGGGGCCCTTCTGTTTGATCTTAATTACTCTGGTGTCAGCAAATGAACGCTCACCGGTTCCGAGTCCGGTTGAAAGGCCGTGCGCACCCCGCCCCAGTAGTAGCCATCCCGTCAGGCCAGTGTTCGCCGTAATGAGAACCTTGTCGTTTTCATCGAGAACCGATGCTAGTTCGATGTAGCCCGACAAGATTGAAGTATCGAGCAACTGCCCGTATGGATTTGCGAGCAACGGCCATCGGACACGGATATAGAATGTAGATTCATCAAGATCCAAAAGTACGTTGAGCAGTTTTTCTAGAAGGATAGGGTTTGAAAGCCAAGCTGATGGTAGAGTCAGATTAACGGCAAATAGATCCGAATCCTGGACCGCCTCCCTGCACCATTCAGCCTGCTCGCGCACGCTATCGAGCGAACCTGTCGAATTTGCGGGATCAAGCCACAAACCAGGCGAGAGAATGAGCGTTGCTCCTGATTCATACTGGTTTGAAACAACTTCGCTGACCCAGCTCTTCGTCGGTCCATTCGGAAGTGGTTTTGTCAGGTAATCCCAATTCGATATGGTTGATGGGCCGACGTATGGTTGGTCATCTCGCTGATCTCGGAGTGTCTTCCCAAATGAGTCCATTCGAGCAAACGACTCCGGATCCGCGATCTTCAGCGATACATCGGGGATGGAGTTGAAGTATGCCTTTATCTGTTTGGGGCTCATTCTGGGCATAGGGACTACTGCGCCATAATCGATGTAGTCCGAGTACTTAGAGGCGATCTCGTTATAGACCTGCGGAAGGATCTTTGAGTGTTGATGGCTTCTCTGTATGAGCATGAGTGGCTTGGCGGTAATCGTCGCCTCAAATGCTTCCTGACTGGAATTACCCGAAGGCTCGATGTCTAGCGGTTCAACGGATTCGTATCGAAGTTCGTGGTCAAGTTCGTCGGCATCTCCGACGTTATCGACGCTTTCCGAGTCGACGACGAAATGAATCTCATTGTTTTGCTCGTTCACTTAACTGTGCCTTTCCCGATAATTCGAAGTGCTTTGTTTCCTGTGCCACGCTGGTATGCGGGTACTGAAAGAAGCTTCCTGATCAATGTTGCAAGATCGATGGGAAGGCTTTCTGGCATATAGAAATCTCGTGAAAGCAGTTCGAGAGCTTCATTTAGCGTAATCTTTGCCCCGTCGGTAAAGAAGGGATGGTGTCCGGTAGCCAATTCGTATATGACCACGCCTGCGGACCAAAGGTCACTAGCTTTCAGGGCACGTTCGCTGCGCAGTTGCTCCGGTGCCATATACATCGTCGTGCCGATTATTGTGGGGTATTGGGTTATCGAGTCCATATCGAGCAGCTTGGCTGTGCCAAGGTCGAGAATAACCGGATCCGTTAAATTTCCCCCGCGCAGCGCAATATTCTCGGGTTTGACGTCGCGGTGAATCAACTTGGCATCGTGCAGTGCGTTTAGTCCTGAAATTATACCTCGGGCGAATTCACGAAGGGTAGCAGCGTCCGGTCGCCCCTCGGCAATCGTGCTCCTTACAGAGTCTCCGTCGATGTATTCGAACTCAAGCGCAGCATGACGATTTCCTGATATTTCAATACTTCTCGCCAAGAAAAGCTTGACAACGTTGCTGTGGTCAATTCTTTGATGGCTGTCAATCTCTCGCTGAAGCCTGTCTAGACGTTGATTAGGATTGTGTATAATCTTGATTGCACGGCCATGGGAGAGCCAGGATTCACCGAAGGTGCCAGTGCCTAGATACTCTACTGAGTCGTCCTCGAGCGCGGCTGCTATTGCTGCCTTCTCGAACTTTTGTTCCACTGCACGCGATCCTTCGTCGTTTGAATTTCTACCCGCGTGATGACTTATAGGTAGATCGCATCGGGATTCTGCGTGTTACAGCTACTGGTGCAAGGGTTATGCGGTTGAGATGGTCCAGCGTCATTCCGGGCTCTGAGCGTGCCCTCTTACTGCTCTGATCAGGTAATCTTTGGCCCAGGGACTGGCTGAGATGGTTGCCGATGACCTAGAGGTGTACTGTCGACACTCCGCGTCCGGAACCGACGCACCTGCTTCGCGAGGGCTGAGGACGTTGGACGCGCTAGTGTCCTACGGCTCGCACGACAGGCGCACGCGCTTCGGTATGCCCGTGCGTGATGAACGCGAGATCAAGGGTGGCCGACCCGAAAGCTGAACACGCGGCAAAACGCCATCGTTTCGTCCATGTAGGCAACTACGTCGGTTGCATAATCGCCAAGTTGAACCAATGGCGCGTGACAGTTCGGTGCTTGTCGTCGCGTGGATTGACTTCCCGTTACAGTAGGCGTCCGCTCCTTTGGCGCAAGGCGGGTGGTGAAGACGAAAGAATGTGGCCTTACTAAAGTAGGCGGGAATCAAATCCCGCGGACACTAGGCGCTTGTAAGCTACCTGGACGCGAGATGGAATTCTTTGGGCGATAGAATATTCTCGCTGTGCGTAAACGGTAATGCGCTGAGTGTCACCAACGAGCATGTTGACGACGCGGTCCGCGTCGCCGATGCTCTTGATGTAGTCGTCCAGCGGCAGCGGCCGTGAGGCGCAAATGACGTCCACCTCGGGCCAACGCTTTTTGCACGTCGCAAAGGCCCTGCGTTGCTGGTACGGCCGTGAGATCAGCATGACCGACGTGACCTCGAGCCCCCGCGTCTCCAGCAACTGCCTGCTGAGCGTGATGTTGTCCCCAGTGTTCCGCGCCTCCGGCTCAACGAGGATCGCGTCATCCGGAACCCCCAGTTCCAACGCGTGCTCCTGGTAGTGCACAGCCTCACCGCGCGGGAACCGCTCGACGGTCGTCGGCGCGTTGGCGCCCGTGAAGACGATCCGCGGGAAGTACCCCTGCTGGTACAGCTCCGCCGTGTACGTGGCGACGCCGAGGTCGTGGCTCCCCAGACCGATCCCGACGTCCGTGGGCCGGAGTTCGTGGTGCATGTCGTGGTAGTCCCAGAGCGTTTGGACGTCGGCGCGGAGGTTGTCCGGCAGGGTGGTCGAGCGCTCGGTCATGCAGAGACTCCGGAGTCAGTCGGGGAGCTTGAACGTATAGGACCAGGAGAAGCGGCTCGCGGCATGGATGCCACGCGCGAATTCGACGACCCGGCCGTCTGCGGTGAACGTGCGCCGCTGCAACACCATGACGGGCTCGCCGGCCGGGAGTTCCAGCGTCTCGATCTCGTCGGGCGTGGGCATGCGGGAGTAGAAGGTCTCGCTGATCGTGTCGGGTTCGAGGCCCTGGAGAGTGAGGACCAGGAAGCCACCGCCTCGACCGGCCGGCCCCGGAGTGTCGTCGACGAGGCGGGTGCCCTCGACGTCGTTCGGCCGGTAGTAGCTGGAGAGGGTGTGCGTGGGGTGGCCGGCGTCCTTGACCAGGCGCGCACGCTCGTAGACGAGTGAGCCGACGTCGACGCCCAGGGCCTCGGCGATCTCCTTGTCGGCTTCGACCTTCGAGACGGTCTGGGTCTGGTCGGTGGGCTTCCACTCACGGCCGGACGCCTCGCGGTCGGCGATGAACGCCACAGTGTCGCCGTACTTCCACTTGCTCTTGGCGTAGCGGTCGGTGCCGAGGCGCTTCATGGGTGGGCGCGCGCGGACGACGGTGCCGCGCCGACGGATGGGTGTCACCAGCCCTTCGGCCTCCAGGACGCCGACGGCTTTGCGGACCGTGTTGACGTTGACGCCGTACTCCTCGGCCAGCTCCTCTTGCTTCGGCAGCGTCGAGTCCGGGGCGTAGTCGCCCCGCTGGATCGCGTCGCGCAGGCTCGCGGCCAGGTCGCGGTACCCAGTGCCCACGTGGTCCTCCTCTGTCGGTCGATAACGCTAGCGGTATCGGCTCATCATGGTCTACTGAGCGTGTTAGAGATAGTTCTATTGACAAGTTGATCGTCGCAGCCTCTAATAGAACTACCTCTAACGGGGGGTGACGGTCCCACAGGGACCCCAGAGACCAGATGTGACGACAGAAGGGGCATCCACGATGGCCATCAGCAAGGGACACCGGTTCGCGATCGACTTCGACGAGGCTTTCCCGCTCGGCCTGGTGCTGGTCGGCGAGGTCGCGCCGGACAACGAGTACCAGTCGCGGGAGGACCGGGCGGCGGGTCGCCCGGCTCGCCAGCGTGTGGACGAGACCACGGGCAAGCGGCAGTGGAAGGCGACGGTCACCGACCCGAACGAGACCAACTCCAAGCGTGCGTCGTTCGATGTGACGTTCCTGGCCGACGTTCAGCCGGTGCCGACGACGTCCGAGGCTCTGCCGGGCATGCGGCCGATCGAGCTGGAAGGGCTCACCGCCGAACCCCGCGTGGCCGGGAACGGCGAGTTCAAGTACCAGTCCTACGCCTTCCGCGCGACGGGCTTCAAGGCCTCTGCCAGCTCGGTGAAGCCAGCACGCAACGCCTCGACTGAGTCGGCGCAGAAGGCGGCGTGATGAAGCGGGTCCCCGCCGGGGTCGACTTGGTGCAGGCGTGGGAACACGCCTACCGCCGATACGGCGCTGCGTCGGAGTTCGCGGCTCGAGTGGGCCGAGGAGACCACGGTGGGGCTTCCGCGATGGCGGACGCGTCGTGGTCGGTCGCTTCGGCCTGGCGGGCGCTCGCAGACAACCGGGACGACTTGGAGTGGTGGCTCCTCGCAGCAGTGGAGTCCGCCGCCGAGGCGTTCGAGGACCAGGCACGGTATTGGCAGCAAGAGGAAGGACACGAGGGTGGCGTTCAACGCGACCTGGGCCCCGGGCGCGGAGGCGGTCGCCGGGATGCACCAGCTTGGTTCGATGTCGGTCCCGGGACTGGTGCTGTACCTCGACCCGGACAGTTTAGCGATCGCCCCGCCGGCGGATCCGGCGCTGTGGCCGAGGTTCGCCGAGTTCCTTCGCCAGCTCCGCGACGGGGCGGAGCAGCTGGCGGTAGTGGTCGAGGCTCAAGCCGGGGTGGTGCGTGATGGCGACGACGACTGAACCCATGACGCTCCAGGCCGCGCACAACGCGGCAATCGAGCGACGGCCGCCTTCCAACGCCAATCTCACCGCGTGGGTGGCGTTCCACCAGAGCAACGCCCGGATGTACCGCGCTGTCGCGGACATCGACCGGTGGCATCACCACGAGGCCATGTACTGGGTCGGGTACGAGGAACGAAAGGCGGGTGAGGTGTCGGCTCGGATCCAGGCGGAGAAGCCGCGGGCCGAGTAGTCCCAAGTAGACAAACCATAAGTCAAGAGTTTCAGCGAAAAACGCACGCGATGACGTGCGGCGATCAATCACGCCCTCATGCGGCGGACGAGAAACGTAAGGCGCAGAAGCGGAAACCGGCTACCAACCATGCCGCTCCTGCGCTGCCCACAACCAGCGGAAGTGAACAATGACAACGCTAAACGATGACAAACGGCGCGTGTCAACGGGGGTCACCCGGACGCGTTGCTGCTCCTGCAAGCGATTCGCGAAGCTGCTTCCCGGCGAGACGAAGTGCGCGACCTGCTCGGGAATGCTCCCCTTGGACCTCACGTCGCGGGGTGGTCGCTGATGTCGGCCGGGTTCGTGCTCGTGGCAATGGCGGCGCTCGGCGTCGGTGTGTGGGTGTTGCACAAGGTCGGCCGTGCGCTGGCGTCAGTCGCAGAAGCCCTGGCGGCGGCTGCGGTGGTCTTCATTGCGCTCTGGTGGGTGTGCAAGGCCATCGTCTGGGCGCTCGCGCAGCTCGTGACGCGGTGGCGGACCAGTCTCACCGTGGTGGCGGTGTTCGCGTGGTGTGCGGTGTTGGGCTGGGTGTCGCTCGCTGCGGTGCTCGGCGGCGTCGCGCTTTTGCTCGGCGTCTGGTGGCTGATCGATGCCGTGTCGTTCGACCAGTGGTGCTGGCGGTTCTTGCGCTCATGGTGGGCGCGGTGGTGGATGTACAACCGCAAGCTTCCGGCCTGGCTGCACGCCTGCGGCCTGTCCGTGCGCGACGGGTCGTTGCCGGTCGTGGTGGACGTGAACCTGCTTGGCCGCAAGGCCAGTCGCTCGACGTCTCCGGCAGCGACACGGATTCCGAAGGTGCGCAAGGTTCGGTCGGGTGCCTCGTGGGATGAGGTGCGGGTGGAGCTCGTGGCAGGCCAGAAGCCGGAGGACTTCGACGAGGCCGCCCGGGCGTTGGCGGTGGCGCGCAAGGTCGCGCGGTGCCAGGTCCGGGAGGTCGCCCCGAACGTCGTCTCCATCGATTTCCAGCGTCACGACCGGCTCTCGTCGCTCGTGCACTGCCCGCCGCTGCCTGAGGGTGTCGAGGCCGGCAGGGTTGATCTGCGCAACGTCTGGGCTGGGCGCACGGAGTACGGGAAGGACTGGCGGATTCCGCTGCTCGGCTCGGGCGCGCACACGCTGACGGCTGGTGCGTCGGGTGCGGGCAAGAACTCGGTGATGTGGTGCCCACTGGTCGCGGCTGCCTCGGCGATCCGGTCCGGCGTGGTTCGCATGTCGGGTATCGACCCGAAGGGGATGGAGCTGGCCTACGGGCGCGGAATCTTCTCCCGCTACGCGGTCACCGGCGCTGCAGCCCTGGAGGTCCTGAACGGCCTGGTGGATGAGATGGAGTCTCGTAAGCGGGCCTTCGCCGGGCGAGTGCGCACGATCCCGGTGTCGACGGAGTACCCGTTGGAGCTGCTGGAATTCGACGAGATCGGGGCGCTGACGAAGTACACCGATCGCAAGACCCGCGATGCGATCGTGGAACGGGTCGCCCTGCTCACCACCCAAGGCCGTGCACTTGGAATCTCCGTGCGGGGCTACGTGCAGGAGCCGACGAAGGACACGGTTCCGGTGCGGGAGCTGTTCACTCGGCGGGTGTGTCTGCGAGTCACCTCGAAGACTCACGTTGGCATGGTCCTCGGGGACGGCGCATACGAGCGGGGTGCGTGGGCCAATCGCATCGGCGACTCCGAAGCCGGCGTCGGCTACGTCTGGGGCGAGGGCATCCGCGAACCCCTCCGTGTCCGCGCCGGGTGGGTCTCCGACGAGACGGTCAAGGCACTGGAGGACTACGTCACCAACGGCGGGCGTGCCGATCTGAGCGTCCGGGGGATGGGGGTGGCGGCGTGAACAGGCTCATGGTCTTCCTCGACGCCATCCGTGACCACTTGGACCTGCACGATTTGCCGCCAGCGGGGCTGGTGACCGTCAGCACCTGGTCTGAGCCGATCGCGGTTCAGCTCGACGTGACCGACCTGTCGGCGGTTGCGGCCGGCCTCCTGCGGTGGGTGTCCAGTCTCGACGACGTCGCGGCCTCCCTCTGGCGGCCTCGATCGTCCGCCCGAGTCCACTTGATTGTCGACGGCCGGACTCCGTGCGGTGTCCCGGTGAAAGTCTACGGGGCCGTCCCGTTCGACCCGAACACCTTCCCCGATCTCCCGGTAGGAGATACGCAACCAATGCCGGTCCACCTGCTGCGGAGCTGGACGACGCCCGGGGAGGTGGCTGCTTGATGGCCGAAACTCGCGCTGAACGGATGCGCCAACCCCTCGCGGCCGACGTCATCAAGGCTACGGCTGAGAAGCACGGCGTGTGCGTTCGTCCCTTCACGATGGAAGTCGGCGACAAGGAAACCGGGGAGCTGCAATACGTTCCCGTCCCCTGCGGATCCACTGTGGAATCGGTGTGCCTGCCCTGCGCTCGCAAAGCCAAGGCACTTCGGCAAGTCCAGTGCCGCGAGGGCTGGCACATGACCGAGGAACCCGACCTCACAGCAGAGGACCCCACCGAGGACCAGACGGAGCTACTGACGTACCGCGCTGATCTCGTCGCGGCGTACCGGGAGGTGATCGACCACGATCCGGCCGAGGCGGAGGAGGTGAGGGCCGAGGTCGCCGGAGTGGATGAAGAACTCCGGCAACTCGGGGTCCGGGGCCGACTGCCCGCCCTCGACCTGCCAGGGAAGAAACCGGTGAAGCGCTCGACCAAGCGTCGCCAGGACGCGCCCAACCTACCCCGGAAGAAGGTCGCCAAGACGACCGTGGGCAGGGAGTTCGCGGGCAAGTTCCGGCCGTCGATGTTCGTCACGCTCACCTGCGACACCTACGGCCGGGTGCGCTCGGACGGCACACCGGTCGACCCGTCGACATACGACTACCGCCGGGCAGCTCGCGACGCGGTGCACTTCTCCGCGCTCGTGGATCGGTGGTGGCAGAACCTCCGCCGGGTCGTGGGCTGGGACGTGCAGTACTTCGCCACGGTAGAGCCGCAGAAGCGGACAGCACCGCATCTGCACACCGCGATCCGCGGTTCGATCGCTCACGAGACCATCCGCATGGTCACGGAGGCGACGTATCACCAGGTCTGGTGGCCCAACCACGACCAGCTCGTCTACACCGACCGCCTGCCCACCTGGGATGGGCCGGAACGTGGCTTTGTCGACCCGGAGACACGTCGACCGCTGACAACCTGGGACGACGCCGTGGACGAGGTCGAGGAACCGGCGCACGTGGTGACGTTCGGGCGGCAGGTGCATTCCAAGGGCATCCTGGGCGGCACCGAAGAGGCCGGCCGCCACATCGGCTACCTGACGAAGTACCTCACCAAGTCCACGGGCGAGGTCGTCGAGGCAAACGGCGCGGCACAGGTTGCGCACCACGACCGGCTTCACGCTGAACTGGCCATCACCCCGTGCTCGCCGCGCTGCGCGGTCTGGCTGCTCTACGGCATCCAACCCAAGGGCGCCAACGGCAAGATGACGCCCGGGCACTGCAAAGGGCGCGCACATCGGCGGACCACGCTCGGACTTCCTGGGCGCCGGGTGCTGGTGTCGCGGAAGTGGTCGGGCAAGACGCTCGTGGACCACAAGGCCGACCGCAAGGCGTTCGTGAGGCAAGCTCTCGCGGTCGTCGGGATCGAGAAGCCTGAACCCGACCCGGCACGGCTGGTTTGGCGCAAGGTCGAGTCCACCGACGCCCACGTCCCGCCTCGGGACCACCTCGTCATGCGCGCCATCGCCGAACGGATCACGTGGAAAGCCGAGTACGACCGGGCGCTACTCGCGGCGGGACCGCCGGAAACTCCGGCAACTCGGCAAGCGGCCTGATCCGGAAGGGGGAACGGATGGAGACGAAGTACCTGACGGTCGACGAGGCGGCCGAGTACCTGAACACCGGCGTCCGCTTCGTGCGGCGGCTCATCGCGGAACGACGGATCGCCTTCCACAAGGCCGGCGCGCACGTACGGCTGGCGGTGGCCGATCTGGAGGAATTCATGCAATTGGGACGCGTCGAGCCGATCACCCGCGCTTCGGTTCGCCGAGATCTCGGAAGGGCGGCCTGAAATGGCAAACAAGCATGGGCACCGAGGGTTCGGAAGTGTTCGGCAACTGCCCTCGGGTCGCTGGCAGGCCCGATATCCCGGGCCGGATGGCATCACGAGGACGGCGCCCAACACCTTCGAGACGAAGCGGACGGCGGAACGTTGGCTGTCCGAGGTCGAAACGCAGATCGCGCACGGCGACTGGATCGACCCGGAACGGGCGAAGCGCAAGCTCCGCGACTACGCGGGCCAGTGGATCACTGAACGGCCGGGACTGCGCCCGCGCACGGTCGAGCTGTACAAGTGGCTGCTGCGCAAGCACATCGATCCCGGTCTCGGTGGGGTGGAGTTGGGCAAGCTCTCCCCGGCCTTGGTGAGGCAGTGGCGGTCGGATCGGTTGGCGGCGGGCGTTTCGGAGTCGGTGACGGCCAAGTCGTACCGCTTGCTGCGCGCGATCCTGAACACGGCGGTGGACGAAGACAAGATCCTCATGCGAAACCCATGCCGCGTTCGGGGCGCTGACCGGGAGAACCCAGACGAACGGCCGGTGCTCACGGTGCCGCAGGTGTTCGACTTGGCCAGTCGCATGCCGGAGCGGTTCCGTGCGCTGGTGCTACTCGCTGCGTTCGGTTCGCTGCGTTGGGGTGAGGTGACCGCCCTGCGCCGGTGCGACGTCGCCGAGGATGCGGCTTGGGTCCGAGTGTCGCGGGCGATGGTCGAAGTTCCCGGCCGTGGGCTCGTCGTCGGGCCGCCCAAGTCGCGGGCGGGTGTGCGCACGGTGATCATTCCAGCGGCCGTCCGGCCTGACCTGGTTCAGCACCTCAAGACCTGGGTCAAGCGGCCGCAGGACGCGCTGCTTTTCACCGGGGAACGAGCTGGTCATGCGGTCCGCCGGCCGAACTTCAGCCAGCGGACCCGGTGGACGGAGGTGGTGGAGAAGATGGGCCTGAAGGGGCTGCACTTCCACGACCTGCGGCACGCGGGGAACATCTGGGCGTCCAAGGCCGGCACCTCGACCAAGGACCTGATGGCGCGCATGGGGCACGACGACATGCGGGCGGCCCTGATCTACCAGCGGGCGACCAGCGACGCCGACCAGCAGATCGCAGACCGGCTGTCCCGGCTCGTCGACCGGCACCGCAAGGGCATCGAGCCGGAAGACGACGAAGGTGGGGACGGCCTACCGGTTCCGGTCGGCTAATGGCACATTAATGGCACGCGAGAAATGCAAGTGAGACAAAACGAAAGCCCCAGGTCCACAGTAGACACCGTGTGACCTGGGGCTTTCGCATGAGAGCGGATGACGGGAATCGAACCCGCGTATTCAGCTTGGGAAGCTGATGTTCTACCATTGAACTACATCCGCAGTGCCTGGCCAGCTTACACGGGGGCGTGGCCGGTGTGTCCAGTGGGGCGTGGGTTGACGGCGCCGGGGGCAAGTGACAACACTTGTTGTCGGACGGGTGGCGGCGCCGGAGGTGGATGTGGTGGACGACCCGGTGTTGTTCCGGCAGGGCGGGATTCGGCTGGTCGCGCGGTTGCGCGGGGTCGAGGGGTTGCGCGCTGGGGATGAGCAGGTGCAGCGGCTGCGGGAGTTCGCGCAGCGGCAGGACGCGCCGGCGGATGCGTTGGTGGAGTGGTTCGGGCGGGATGCCGGGAACCGGGCGCGGTTCGAGCGGGCGTTGGTGCGTGGGGTCGGGGAAGAAACCGGCGTTGAGCTGCGGGAGTTCATGGCGGGTGTCGAGGCGACGCCGTATTGGGTGGATCGCGCGAGGCTGGAGCGGGGGGCGCGGGCGATCACGCGCGCGGGGTTGCTGGGGTTGTTTCCGCTGGGCGACATGTCCTTGATGGGCGGGTATCTGGCGTCCCGGGCGACGAAGGCGTTGGTGGGGACCGGGGAGATCGAGTACCGGGCGCCCAAGCGGCTGGTGGAGACGGCCGCGTGGTGGATCGACGTCACCACGCCCGGAGCGATGGCGCGGAACGCGGCCGGGTTCAGGGCGGCGGTGCGGGTCCGCCTGGTGCACGCGCACGTGCGGCGGGCGATGAACCAGCGCGACGACTGGGACTACGAGCAGTGGGACCGGCCCGTCAACCAGGTCCAGACCGCGGGCACGCTGCTGCTGTTCTCGCTGGTCTACGTCTTCGGCACGCAGCTGCTCGGCGTCCGCTACACCGAGCGCGAGCGCGCGGACATCCTGCACCTGTGGCGCTACATCGGCTGGCTGATGGGCGTCGACGAGGAACTCCTGCCCGCCGACGAGGACGACGCCTGGCGGCTGCTCTGGCTCCTCGCCGCGACCGAGTTCATCCCCGACGACGACTCGAAACGCCTGGCCAAGGCCCTCGTCGAGAGCCACGCCGCGATCGGTGAGGGGCGTGGGGCGGCGGGCAAGGTGCTGGCGCATGTGAACGTCTCGGTGCATTCGGCGATCAGCCGGCTGGTGCTGGGCAAGGAGAACGCCGATTTTCTGGAGCTGCCGGACGACCCGGTTGCGCAGGCCGCGGTCGTGGCGGTGGCAGGGGTGAACTTCGCGGCGGAGACGGCCCGGCGGTTCATTCCAGGGGCGACGGCGCTGCAGGAGCTGCTTGGTGGGCTGGGGCGGCGACGGTATTTGAAGCGGGTGCATGAGGTGTTCAAGGTGGATACGTCGTATGGGAGTGACGAGCGCGCTGCCTGAGCTGACCGTTTCGGGGCTGAAGGCGCGGGAGCCTCGCGGGGCGTGGGGCAAGAGCGGGGTGGACCCGGCTGGGAGCGGCGGGTTCGGTGGGCGCGGAGATCGTCGGGAATGGGCGGATGGTGGGTCGGCGCCGTGGTGACGTTAGGCTGCGTCCGTGCTGCTCAGTGACCGTGACCTCCGCAAAGAGCTCGATGCCGGCCGGCTCGGGATTGATCCGTTTGATGCCGCGATGGTGCAGCCGTCGAGCATTGATGTGCGGCTGGATCGGTTCTTCCGGGTGTTCGACAACAGCAAGTACACCCACATCGACCCGCAGCTGCAGCAGGACGAGCTGACCTCGCTGGTGGAGAAGGAGGGCGAGGAGCCCTTCGTGCTGCACCCGGGCGAGTTCGTGCTCGGGTCGACCTACGAGATGGTCACGTTGGCCGACGACCTCGCGGGCCGGCTCGAAGGCAAGTCGTCGCTGGGGCGGCTGGGGTTGCTAACGCACTCGACCGCGGGGTTCATCGACCCCGGCTTCTCGGGGCACATCACGCTGGAGCTGTCGAACGTCGCGAACCTGCCGATCACGCTATGGCCTGGCATGAAGATCGGCCAGCTGTGCATCTTCCGCCTGTCCAGTTCGGCGGAGTTCCCGTACGGCTCGAAGGAAGCGGGCTCCCGCTACCAGGGCCAGCGCGGCCCGACGCCGAGCCGGGCGTACAAGAACTTCCACCGCGTGGACACCTGGCGCTAGACCGCCCCACGCGGCGCCCACTCGATGTGGCGACCCGGGCGGGCGGCACCTGAAACGCCCGGATGCCGCGTCCGGAGTGCGTGGCGCGGGACGCGGCCGGGTTGGGAGTGCAGGGGTGTCGACCGCGCGGATACCTGGCGTTAGGCCGACACCGGAGCCGCCCAGTCGATGCGGTGGTTCCACATGAACGCGTTGGGGTCGGCGCCGCCGGGGTGCTTCAGGGCGCGCCGGATGAAGAAGTCGCGGGCGACGCGGCCGAGGAAGCCTGGTGATTTGTCGTCGCCGTTGCGTTTTCCCCGGGCCACCACGGCTTCCACCCGGGAGCGGCGGAGTCTTTCGAACGTGGACAGCGCAGCGGCCGGATCTGTGACGTCGCGGAGGCACCGTGCGAGCGTGACGGCGTCCTCGATGGCCATCGACGCGCCCTGGCCGGCTGCCGGGGAGGTCGCGTGGGCGGCGTCGCCGATGATGCCGATGCGGCCGCGGTGCCAGATCGGCACGGAGGGGAAGTCGTAGGTCGGCCACGGGGTGTAGAGGTGCTCGGTGGCGCCGATGATCTCGGCGGCGCGGGTGCGGTCGCCGCGCACCAGGGCGAGCAGGTCGGCGCGCCACGGGGCGCCGTTCGGGACCGGTGACGACGGGGTCGGCTCGGTCGCGCGCGGGACGTTGGCGAACCACCACACCGACCCGTCCGGGTGCACGACGTGGGCGAAGAACACCTTGCGGCCGAACACCATGTGCATCACGCCCGGCTCGTCGTCGAGACGCACGCCCGTGGTGAAACCGCCCGTGTTGAGCAGCGGGACGTAGCGCGGCACCGGCGCGGCCGGGTCGAGGATCCGGCGCACCCTCGAGCGCAGGCCGTCGGCACCGATCAGCAGGTCGCCGGCCTCCGTCGAGCCGTCCGCGAACACGGCGGTGACCTCGGACGACGTCTGTGAAGCGTCCGCGAGCCGCCGGCCGAACTCAGTGCGCACCCCGCGTCGGGTGGCCTCCTCGCGCAGCGCGACGTAGAGGTCCGAGCGGCGCACGGTCTGGCTCACCGTGCCGTCGGGCAACGGGCCGCCCAGCGGGAACTCGGCCAGCCGGTTTCCGTCGCGGAGCCCGATGCTCATTCTCGGTGTGTCGAAGCCCAAGCCTTTGACCAGGTCTTTCAGCCCCAGCGGCGCCAGCGCGTCGAGCCCGTTGACGGCCAGCGTGAGGAACGCGCCGACTCCCTCGGCCGTGCGGTCGTACGCCTCGAACAGCACCGGCTCGTGGCCCACCTCGTGCAGCGCGATCGCCGTGATCGTGCCCGCGATACCCCCGCCCGCGATCAACACCCGCGACATCCTTCGCCCCCTCGTATAGTTCACCGTCTCGAATATTTCGATGTATCGAATAATTCCGGTGATCGAATGATGCGCTAGGCTGACCGTCGTGTCAACCGAGCACGAGAAGCTGGTCGACGAGCTGCTGCTCAAGTCGCGGGAGCTGTCCACGGAGACGGTCATGTTCCACACCGCGATCGGGATCCTGCGCGACCTCTCCGCGGTGGAGAGCAAGGTGCTCGACTACGTCGCGCGCCTCGGTCCGCTCACGCCGAAGGAGCTCGCGGAGTACGCGGGCCTGGCGCCGGCGTCGATCACCGCGCTGATCGACCGGCTCGAGCGCAAGCAGATGGTCACCCGCTCCCCCCACCCGGACGATCGGCGGAAGGTGCTCGTGGGTGTCGAGGAGGAGACGATCGAGCGCGCCGTGTCGCTGTGGGACCACATCGTGGCCGCGACGCGCGAGCTGGCGAACGACTACTCCGAAAGTGAACTCCGAACGGTGATCGGGTTCCTCGAAAGAGCCGCGGCCGTCACCCACGAGTCGACCTTGCGCCTCACCAGTCGCTCGCTGGAGTGAGTTGCGGCCACGGCCGGGTTGGAAAACGCGATTCGTTCACCGGTTCGTGGAAAGCTCGCGGACATGGGCTCGGCCGGGAAACGTCTGCTCGCGGTACTCGGCCTCCTGGCCACTTTTGTCGTGCCGGCGCACGCGGACACCGTCAAGGGATTGCAGCAGAATTACCACCAAGTGGTGTACGGCGATTTCCTCTACGCCGGCAACAGTGTGGTCGAGTGCACGCCGAGTGACGCCGACTGCGCGAAAGCCGCCAATCGCGAGACGAAAAAGCCCGCCGCCGATTTCGCACTGCGATGGTCCGATGTGGACTCCGACGCGAGCACGTTCGACTCTTCCACCGCGTCGGTCACGATTCCGCCGGGCGCGAAGGTTGCGTTCGCGCGGCTGAGCTGGGGTGGCACGAGGACGGGGTGCACGAGCCCCGCCGGCGCGCCGAACACCCAGGCCGTTCGGTTCTCGGTCGGCGCAGCCAAAGCCGATGTCACGCCCGGGTCCTACGCCGAGGACGCCAAGTTCTACTCCGCCTACGCCGACGTGACCGGTCAGTTCGCGACGGCCCCGACCGGCGCGCCGCTCACCCTCACCGCGGCCAACGTCTGGACCACCGCCGGCCGCGGGTGCGGCGGGGGCTGGTCGGTCGCGATCGTCTTCTCCTACCCCGCGCGCGATCCGCAGTACGCGCCGGCCAAGCGCGCGATTTACGTGTACGACGGCCACGTGCCGCAGGGCGCGAACGGTCCCGCCACGACCACCACCGTCACCGGTTTCCGCGCGGCCTCGGCCGACGCCCACGTCGGGGTTACCGCCGAAGGCGGCGACTGGGGCACGGCCGGTGACCGCTTTCTGATCAACGACAAACCCGTCGCCGAACCCGGCACCGGCGCGTCGGACAACTTCTTCGTCGCCAGCACCGACAACGCCGCGAAACCCGACGTCAAGAACACCTTCGGCATCGACGCGAAGGCGTTCAGCAGCGACGCCGTGCCCAGTGGTGCGACCAGCGCGAAGCTCGCGTTCAGCACCGCCGGCGACGATTTCGTCGCGCAGAACCTCGTGTTCTCCGTCCCCGTGCCGGATCTGCAGCTCGTGACCCACGCCGATCCGCCGCGCGCGCACGCCGGCGACCAGGTCACCGTGACGGTCGGCGTCACCAACCCGAACGACACCGCCGCCACCGGCGTCGAGGTGACCGACGAGCGTTTTCCCGCCTGTGCCAAGAAGATCGGCGAGCTCGCCGCGGGCGCGACCACGGGTTACCAGTGCACGGTGACCGCCCCGGACGACGACGTCACGAGCGCCGCGAAGGTCACCGGCACCAGCACGCTCGGTGACGCACTCGACGGCAGCGCCACCACTCGCGTCGACGTCGTGCACCCGGCGATCACGCTCGCGCAGCAGGTCGACAAGCCGGCTTATCGCGCCGGCGACCCGGTGACGTTCACGGTCACCGCCACCAACACCGGTGACGTCCCGCTCCACGACGTGGCCGTGACGGATGCGAAGGTCGGCCCGTGCGCGCGCACGATCGGGACGCTGGCGCCGGGCCAGCACACCACCGGTACCTGCACGGCGAAGGCGCCGGTGCCCGACACCAGTGCTTCCGTTGCCGGCACCGATCCGCTGGGCAAGACGGTGACGGCCAACGCCGGCGTCAAGGTCCCCCTCATCGCGCCCGCGCTCGACGTCACCAAGACGGTGGACCCCGCCGTGGTCCACGCCGGTGAGCCGGTGACCTGGACGATCACGGTGCGCAACACCGGCGACAGTCCGCTGAACCCCGTGGTCGTCACCGATGCGACCACGCCGGAGTGCTCGCGGACGTTCGGCGTGCTCGCCGCCGGCGCGCAGCAGAGCTTCCCGTGCGTGGCGAACCCGGCGTTGACCACGACGAACACGGTGACGGCGACCGGCACCGACCGGTCCGGCCAGCCCGTCACCGACACCGCCTCGGCCACGGTGAAGGTGATCCACCCGGCGTTGTCGCTGACGAAGACGGCCGTGCCCGCGCAGGTGCGCGAGGGGGACCGCGTGACCTTCACCGTCACGCTCAAGAACACCGGCGACGCGCCGCTCGACGACGTCGCCGTGGCCGACGATCGCACAGCCGGCTGCGTGCGGAAGTTCGGCACGCTCGCCCCGCAGGCCACGCAGACCTACCAGTGCGACCTGCTGGCCCCGGGCGACGACTTCACGGACCCCGCCGTCGCGACCGGCAAGGATGAGCTGGGCAAACCGCTCAGCGTGACGGCCGATGCGCCGGTCGACGTCATCCACCCCGCCGTCGCGGTCACGGAATCCGCCGCGCCCGCGCAGGTGCGCGAGGGGGACCGCGTGACCTTCAGCGTCACGGTGAGCAACACCGGTGACGTCGAGCTGGACGAGGTCGCCGTGACCGGCAGCCAGGTCCCCGACTGCGTGAAGCAGCTCGGAATCCTGGCACCACAAGGAAAACAGACCTTCACCTGCACCACGGTGGCCGGAAACGACGGCTTCACCAACTCCATGACTGCCACCGGAACCGACCCGACCGCCCGCACGGTCACGGCCTCGGCCGACGCGAAGTTCACCGTGCAGCACCCGGCCGTCACCCTCGGCAGCACCGTCCAAGGTGGACCCTTCCGCGAGCACGACAGCATGCCGCTCCAGGTCACCGTCAAGAACACCGGCGACACCCAGCTCACGAAGCTGCACGTCACCACCGCAGCCCGCGCCGACGCCTGCGCGCAGGACCACGACACCCTGGCACCCGGCGCCACCTGGACCTTCACCTGCACCACCACGGCGCCGGCCGACGACGTCACCGAGTCGCTCACCGTCACCGCCACCCCGCCGGTGGGACCGCTCGTGACGGCGAGCGCGGAAACCGCCATCGACGTGATCCACCCCGCCATCGCCGTCACGCAGATGGTGGCGCCGACGGTCACGAGGCCCGGCGAGCCGGCGACGTTCACGATCACCGCCATTAACACCGGCGACACCGAACTGCACGACGTCACCATCGAAGACCCGGCAGCAGCCGAATGCACCCGACGCCTCGGAACCTTGGCCCCGCAAGCGAAACAGACCTACACCTGTACCCACTCAGCCGGCGACGACCTCGCCAGCACCGCGAAGGCCACCGGCACCGACCCGTCGAACCGCCCGGTCACCGCGACCGCCGACGCGCACCTCGACGTGATCCACCCCGCCGTCACGATCACCCAGTCGGCCAAACCGCAGCAAGTGCGCGAGGGGGACCAAGTCACCTTCACGATCACCGTGAGCAACACCGGCGACGTCCCGCTCACCAAGGTGTCCATTGCGGACGACAGGACCCCGGCCTGCGCCCGCCCCGGCGGCACCACCCTCGCCCCCGGCGCCACCGACCACTACACCTGCACGGCGCCAGCCGGCCCCGATGGCTACACCAACACCGCGAAAGTCACCGCCACCGACCCGCTCGGCGGCACCGTCACCGCGACGGCCGACGCCGCGTTCATCGTCGTCCACCCCGGCCTTTCGCTCACCCGCACCGTGCACGGCGGTCCCTTCCGCGCCGGCGACGCCGTGACCACGACACTCACCGTCACCAATACCGGCGACTCACCCGTCACCGCCGTGCGAGTCACCGACGACCGGACGCCGGCGTGCGCCAAGACCTTCGCCACCCTCGCCCCCGGGGCGAACCAGTCCTACGACTGCACCTCACCCGCCCCCGCCGACGACACCGTGCTCACCGCCCGCGTCACCGGCGCCCCCACGACCGGTCCGGCGCTCACCGCGACCGCCGACGCGAAGATCGACGTGATCCACCCGGCGCTCTCCGTGAAACCCGTTGCCGCCCAAGCACAAGCGCGACCCGGCGACGACGTCACGATCACCGTGACCGTCGCCAACACCGGCGACACCCCGCTGACGAACATCACCCTCACGGGCTGCCCCCACACCGAGAACCAACTCGCGACCGGCGCCGCCGCGACCTACACCTGCACGGTCAAAGCCGCGCCCGACGACTTCACCACCACTGTCAACGCCACCGCCAACGACCCGACGACCCGCCCCGTGACCGCCTCCGGCACCACGAACGTCGACGTGATCCATCCCGAGCTCGCGATCATGACCGACGCCGAGCCGTACCAGGTCCGCGAGGGCGACACCGTCACGTTCTCCGTGCTGGTGAAGAACGTCGGCGATGTCCCGCTCACCAAAGTGTCCGTTGTGGACGATCACATCACCGCCTGTGCCCACGACGTCGCCACCCTCGCGCCCGACGCCGAGGAGACCTCCACCTGCACCACCGTCGCGGGCAAAGCCGGATTCACCAGTACCACCAAGGCCACCGGCACCGATCCGACCCAGCGCACGGTGACGACATCAGCGCAAGCGTCGTTCGAGGTGCTGCAGCCGAAACTCACCGTCACGAAAACCCGCACCGAAGGTCCCTTCATCCCCGACGACTCCGTGCGCTTCGACCTCGTCCTCACCAACACCGGCGACACCGAACTGCACGACGTCCACGTCACCGACCCCCAGGCCCCGGAGTGCACGCGGACTTTCGCGACGCTTCCCGTCAACGGCATCCAGCGCTACCCGTGCACCACCACCGCGACCGGTACGACCACCGACACCACGCAGGTCACCGCCACCCCGTCCCGCGGCGCCCCCATCACCACCACGGCGAGCAACCCCGTCGCCGTGATCCACCCCGGGCTCGCCGTCACGACCGATCACCTCAACCAGCCCATCCGTCCCGGTGACCCCGTGACGTACCTGACGACCGTCCGCAACACCGGAGAGGCCGAGCTGCACGACGTGACCGTCCGCGCCGCCGACCCGGCCTGCGCGTTCACGCTGCCGAGCCTCGAGCCCGGCACCGAAACCCTCCGCGCCTGCACCCTCACGGCCGAAACGACGGCCGTCACCGAAACCACCGCCACCGCCCAAGACCCCGGCGGCCACCAGCTCACGGCGACCACCACCACGACCACCGACGTCGAGAACTCGACTGCCCCCGAGCGAGCCCAACCCACCCCACGCCCGGCTCTGAACCTCACCGAACGCGCCGACCCCACGGCCAACCCCGGCGACACCGTCACCTTCCTGGTGAGCGCCGCCAACACCGGCACCACTCCGCTCACGCTCGACGGCCACCACCTCGACCCCGGCAGCCGGCGCGAATGGACCCGGACCGCCACCGCACCCAGCGGTGGCACGCTCACCGACACCGTCGAAGTCACGGCTCACCCCGAAGCCGCGAACCCGCTCACCGTCCGCGCCGCCGCCACCGTCCGGATCATCGACCCCCACGCACGAACGACCGCGCAAGTACCGCCGATCCCCGGCCCCGATCCCGACCGGACGAGCTACGGGTTGGTCAGCCTCGCCCTCCTCGCCGCGGGCGCACTCCTCCTGCGCGTCACCCGCAGGCCACGAGCGTGAGTTGAGTCTCCCGCCGGCCGACGACCGCGTCCGGGACCGGGAGATCACCATCCCCCTGCACCAGGAAACCCCCGCCGTCGCGTGATCATTTCCGGTGCTTGATCAAATAATGCACTGCGCCTTTCGGGGGTAACGGTCGTAATCGGTTCGTGATAGTTTCCTCGCCCGTGTCCCCCATTGGTGCGCGCGGTCGAGTGGTTTTGGTGTCACTGAGTGTTCTTCTCGGCGGTTTCTCCGCCGCTGGAGGGACTCTGTGGCTCCACGACAGACCCAGCGTGGCGACACTCGGTAGTGTCGTGGTAGGTCAGTCCGACCCGCTGTCCGGCGTGCCGCCGGTCGATCCGTACGCGAAGCAGCCCTCGTCGTCCACCCCGGGCGGCGGCACCCCCGCCCCGGGCGCGGGCGGCACGAGTGGCACCCCGGCGTCCGGCTCGGCCGCCCCCACGACGTCGGCTTCGGCCGGCCCCGGCCCGACGCCGCCGACCGCGTCCGGCACCTCGAGCTCCGACGCCCCCGCGCCCCCGAAGCCGCCGACCGCGCCGACGTCGACCACCCAGCCCCGCACCACGAACCCGTCGATGGCCGGCCAGGTCGTGGACCTCGTGAACGACGAGCGCGCCAAGGCCGGCTGCGACCCCGTCGCCGAGGAGCCCCACCTCGACCAGGCCGCGCAGGACCACAGCGACGACATGTCGGCCCGCAACTACTTCTCCCACGACACGCCCGAGGGCAAGCACTTCGACGAGCGCATCCGCGACGCCGGCTACAGCAAGCCGGGCGCCGAGAACATCGCGAAGGGCGCGACCAGCGCGAAGCAGGTGATGCAGCTGTGGATGAACTCCAGCGGCCACCGCGCGAACATCCTCAACTGCTCGCTGACCAAGCTCGGCGTCGGCGTGACCACCAACGGCTGGTACTGGACGCAGGACTTCGGGTACTGAAACCCGTTAGGAATCCTCGATCGGCTGCGCGGTCAAGTCACCGTAACGCGCCAGCACCGCCGCCCGCAGGTTCGGATCCGACCGCGGCACCGGCTCGATGAACACCTCGGTGACGTCGTGGAACCCCTCGGTCAGCTCACCGGCGATCCGCACGCACGCGAACTCGACGTCGGCCGCCCCCAGTGAGTCGTCGAAGTCCACGCGGGCGCACACCAGCACCTGGTCCGTACCCATCAGCATCGTCTGCAGGTCCACCAGCGCCTCGATCTCCGGTGCCGACACGAGGTGGTCACGCACTCCGCGCACGATCCGCGGGTCCGCCTGACGGCCGACGAGCAGGCCCCGGTTGGTGCGCCCCAGCAGATACGCGACGCACGCCAGCAGCAGGCCGATGAGGATCGACGCGATGCCGTCCCACACCGACGAACCCGTGAGCTGGTGCAACCCGATGCCGGCGAACGCGAGCAGCAGGCCGATCAACGCGGCCGAGTCCTCGAACAGCACGGTCTTCGGCGCGGGGTCGTCGATCATGCGCAGGTAGGTGAAGAACGAACGCCGCTCCTGCCGGGACTCCTTGCGCACCTGCCGGATCGCCTGCAGCCACGACACGCCCTCGAGGACGAACGCGATGCCCAGCACCGCGTAGCCGACGATCGGGCTCGTCTGGTCTTCGCTCTCGCCGAACACCGTGGTGAAGCCCTCGTACAACGCGAACATCGCGCCCGAGGCGAAGATCGAGACGGCCGCGAGCAGCGACCAGAAGTAGCGCTCCTTGCCGTAGCCGAACGGGTGGACCCGGTCGGCCGGGCGCTCCGACCGCTTCAGCGCCGTGAGCAGCAGGACCTCGGTGATCGTGTCGGCCACGGAGTGCGCGGCCTCCGACAGCATCGCGCCCGAGCCGGTGATGATCCCGGCGATCAGCTTCAGGATGGCGATGGCCAGGTTCACGCCGCCGGCCAGCAGCACCGTGAGGGTGCTCTCGCCGCCCGATTCCTCTTGCTCGCTCACGCGCAGAAGACTAGCCGCGCGGGTGGGTCAGAGTCGGTTGAGACCCGAAAGCACGCGCTCCATCAAGGCGATCGCCGGCCGGCCGTCCTCTTTGCGCTGCGGGGCGTGGATCGTCACGAGGCCGAGCTCGGCCAGGTCGTCGAGCAGGACCCGCGCGACGCCGAGGGGAACGCTCAGCGTCGCGGCCACCTCGGCCACCGACCGCGGGTACAGGCACAGCGACCGCACGATCCGGAACTCGCCCTTCACCTGCGGCGTGTTCCAGCGCGGGTCCTGGGCGTTGGCCTTCACGAGCGCTTCGACGGCGAGGTTGCGGCGGGAGTGCGTGCGGCCGCGGGTGAGGACGTACGGCCGGACGAGGGTGCGCGGGCCGGGGACGGGTGACGGGTCGGAGACCCAGCCGTCGCCCACCACGGGCTCGCCGGCGAACTCCTCGGGTGCTTCGCTCGGCCAAACGGGTTCGGGGGTCCGGCCCGGCGCAACGCTCACTCGCCCGGAAGGCGGAAAGGGTGTGCCCGGGTGGCCGGTGTAGCCAGGTCCGCTGTACCCGTTCACCACGTCGCGCCCCCTCAGGTCGGTCGCCGAATTCGTTTCCCGCAAGCGGCGTCGGTCGCGAGGAACCGAAGAATACGCCCGTTGTCCTGTCCGTCATCGGCAATGTGACGAAGCCGGTCCAGTGGTGCAGAAAATGTGCACGGTAAACGTTTTCGTTCGATTTCCGGTACGCGGGTGCCGTTCCTGTCAAACGGTTACCGGAATTTCCCTTCGGGCGGCGAAGATCAAAATGACCAGGGTGGTGACCACAAGGACCATTTGTTCGATCAGCGCGATGGGATTCGCGGTGGCAGTGAGCAGGCCGACCCAGCAGTACGTGACGAGCGCGCCTGCTGCCAGGGAAAACGCGGGTGGGCGGGAGCGCAGAGCGTACGCGAATACGGCTGCTTCGAGCGTCAGCATGAGCGCGACCGTGCCCCACGAATGGAGCAGTGCGGTCTTGTCCACCAGGTGGAACGCCGTGCTCGCAGCGAGCCCGACGGCGAACCCGGTCCACGCCGAGCCCCGCGTGTCAAGGGTTCGGACCGGCAGGCGCAAGGCAAACAGCACGAGCGCGACGGCCACCACGGCCGCGCCGACCAGCTGTCCCGGTGCCGCCAGGAACGGCGTCGTTCCCAACAGGCGAGACACCAGGAACGTCCCCGCCGCGCCGACGAGCAGCGCGCAGGTCCACGCCACGGTGCCCGGCCGGCGCAGCCACGGCTCGCGCCCGAAGAACGCCTCCGCGATCGCGATCGGCGAGGCGATGCTCCAGACCACGTGCAGCGTCAGCACGAACACCGTCCACTGGCCACCGATGCCGAGCACCGGCATGTGCGCGGGGCTCAGCAGGTCGAGGCCCAGGTAGTGGGGGTTGAACAACGTCTGCGTGAGCAGGCCTTCTTCGACGACACCGAAGGCCAGTGCGAGCGTGAGGATCGTCGGCCGGCCCCGGCCGCGGCGGCGCGCGATCTCGCGGATCAGCACCGCGGCCGAGCCGTAGAGCGCCACGAACATCGCGAACATGCCGAGCTGCTGCCCGAGCTCGGGCGGCCCGGCGAGGTACTGGTCACCGAGGAGGAACTCGGCGACGAACGGGGAGAACAAGGCGAGTGCGGCGACCGCGGACTTGCGAAATGGCATGAAGTGATCGTTTCGCTGTGCGAGCATTCGCACACGGGCCGTAAATCACGACTGTTCCCATGACAAATGTCGGGGTCCTGAACGGCCGAACGCCCCTTTCACGACCGTTGTTGATCGTGAAAGGGGCGTTCATTCCAGTTTGATTCGGGCTATTTGTCCTCGTCCGGCAGCGGAGTGCCGGTCGCCTTCTCGTCGGTCGGCACGTCGGGCTCGCTCGTGAGGTCGGCGTCCGACTCGCCCTCGAGCGACGGCGCGCCCGCCGCCACCAGCGCCGGTTCCGGCTTGCGCTTCACGGCCGTGAGCAGCAGCTGGGCCACGTCCACGACCTCCACGCGCTCGCTCGCGATGCCGTCGCTCTGGCGCGCGGTGACGCCGTCGGTGAGCATCACGCGGCAGAACGGGCAGCCGGTCGCGATCTTCGACGGCGCGGTGCCGAGCGCCTCGTCCACGCGCTCGACGTTGATCCGCTTGCCGATCTTCTCCTCCATCCACATCCGCGCGCCGCCGGCGCCGCAGCACATGGACCGGTCGCCGTGGCGGGGCATCTCGCGCAGCTTCGCGCCCGAAGCCCCGACGAGCTCACGCGGAGCGTCGTAGACCTTGTTGTGGCGGCCCAGGTAGCACGGGTCGTGGTAGGTGACGTCCTCCGCGACGGGCGCGACCGGCGTCAGGTACTTCTCGCGCACCAGGCGGTTGAGCAGCTGCGTGTGGTGCACGACGTCGAACTGGCCGCCCAGCTCCGGGTACTCGTTGGCGAGCGTGTTGAAGCAGTGGGCGCAGGTCACCACGACCTTGCGCGCCTTGTGCTCGCGACCCTCGAACACCGAGTTGAGCACCTCGACGTTCTGCTGCGCCAGCATCTGGAACAGGAACTCGTTGCCCGCGCGACGCGCCGGGTCGCCGGTGCACGACTCCTCCGAGCCGAGCACGGTGTACTTCACGCCCGCGATGTGCAGCAGCTCGGCCACGGCCCGCGTGGTCTTCTTCGCGCGGTCTTCGAACGCGCCGGCGCAGCCGACCCAGAACAGGTACTCCGCGTCGCCCAGGTCGCCGTCGAACACCGGCACCTCGAAGTCGAGGTCCTCCGTCCACTGGAGACGGTCCTTGGCGTTCTGGCCCCAAGGGTTGCCCTTGTTCTCCAGGTTCTTGAACATGCCGTTGAGCTCCGTGGGGAACGACGACTCGATCATCACCTGGTAGCGGCGCATGTCCACGATGTGGTCGACGTGCTCGATGTCCACCGGGCACTGCTCGACGCACGCGCCACAGGAAGTGCAGGACCAGAGCATGTCGGGGTCGATCACGCCACCAGTACCGGCACCGTCCGCGCCGCCGATGAGCGGGCGCTCCGACTCGGCCAGCGCCAGCACGTCGATGCCGGCGTGCGGGTTGTCGCCGGTCAGGCCGATCTCGTCTCCGGCCATGTCGCGCTTGCCGCCGGCCAGCAGGTAGGGCGCCTTCGCGTACGCGTGGTCGCGCAGCTGCGTGATCAGCAGCTTCGGCGACAGCGGCTTGCCCGTGTTCCACGCGGGGCACTGCGACTGGCAGCGGCCGCACTCGGTGCAGGTGGAGAAGTCGAGCCAGCCCTTCCAGCTGAAGTCCTCGACCTTGCCGACGCCGAACGTGTCCTCGTCCGGATCGGCTTCCTCGAGGTCGAGCACCTTGCCCTTGCTCATCATCGGCTTCACCGCGCCGAGGGCGACGCCGCCGTCGTCCTCGCGCTTGAAGTAGATGTTGAAGAACGCGCTGAACCGGTGCCACGCGATGCCCATGGTCATCGTGCGGGCCACCACGATCAGCCACACCGTGGCGCTCATCAGCTTGATGAACGCGAACACGGACACGAGAGCGGCGCTGGCAGGCAGCGCGTGCGACAGCGGGTTGGACACGAAGGCGGCCCACGTCGGCGTCTCGTGCACGCCCATCGCGGCCTTCGCCGCGCGCACGCCGATGATGCCGATGCCCTCGATGATCACCACGGCCTCGACGAAGTAGGCCCACTTGAAGTTCGAGCCCGCGAAGCGCGACTGCCGGTCGGCGCGGCGGGGGTGGTTGGCCTGGCGGATGAGCACCAGCCCGATGCCGCCGACGATCGTGGCCACGCCGAGCAGCTCCATGAGCAGGCTCCACAGCGACCAGTCCTCGAGGACCGGCCAGCCCCACGTCGGCACGAACACCTCGCCGTAGGCCTCGAACAGCGCGAGCGACCCGATGAGGAAGCCCCACATCACCATCCAGTGCCACGGCGCGACCTGACGGAACTTCGCCATGCGCGTGTGCGCGGCGAACTCCTTGATCAACGTGCCGAGCCGCGGCATGAACGGTCCGTTGCGCGTCGGGTCGGGCTGGCCCAGCCGGATCACCCGCACGAAGCGGGCGATGGTGGCGATGAACAGTCCCCAGGCGACGATGCCCAGGAGGACCGAGATCCCCCCGAGCGTCAGCTCTACAGCGCCCATCGTCGGGTGCCTTTCGTCCGGTGTGGTGGTGCCGGTGCGTGTGCGCGGGTCACAGCCCCGGTGCCGAGCAGGGTAACGCTTCTTACTGATGGGTAACTGGTTGGCAGCGCCCAAGTCCCACCGATGTGGTGCACGCCTCGCTGGCTAGTGAGACGATCGTTCAGGTAGTTTCGTACTCATGGGTGCTTACTTGTACCTCGCTTTGGCGATCGCCGCAGAAGTGACGGCCACTGTTTCCCTGAAGCTCTCCGACGGCTTCACGAAGGTCTTGCCGTCCGTGCTGGTCGCCGTGGGGTACGGCGTAGCGTTCTTCGCACTTTCCCGCGTGCTGAAGTCGGGGTTGCCTCTCGGCATCGCGTACGCGGTGTGGGCCGCCGTCGGCGTGGCGCTCGTGGCGATCATCGGGGTCCTGTTCCTCAAGGAACCGATCAACCTGGTGATGGCCGGCGGGCTCGTGCTCGTGATCGGCGGGGTGGTGCTGATCGAGGTCGGGAGCAACCAGTGAAGATCCAGGTCGACGGCCGCAAGGCGCGCGGCGAGAAGCGGCGCGCGGAGATCATCGCGGCCACCCTGAGGGTGATCGAGCGCGACGGCGTCGCCGGCGTCACGCACCGCACCGTGGCCGTGGAGGCCGACGTGCCCACCGCGTCGACGACGTACCACTTCGCCTCGCTCGACGACCTGCTCGTGGCCACGCTCATCTCCTGCGCGCGTGACATGGCCACCGAGGTCTACTGGATGATCGACCGCGCCCGCTCACGCGGCAGCCGCGGCGCCGAGGAGGTGGCCGGCCTGCTCGCGGAGGCGCTCGGGCCGCGCCGCGGGCGCACGATGGCCGAGTACGAGCTGTACCTGCTGGCCGCGCGCAAACCCGAGCTGCGCCCGGCCGCGCGGCGCTGGCTCGACGTGCTCACGTCGATGGTCCGCCACGACGACGAGGTCGCGTTCCGCGTGTTCCTCGCCGGCATCGACGGTCTGCTGATCCAGGGTCTGATCGACGACGAACCGCCGTCGGCCGACGAGCTGCGGCCGGTAGTCGACTACCTGCTCAAGCCCCGTTGACTGTGCTGTTGGTTACCAACCCGACCACAGTCACGGCGGGAACAGTCGCCAGCCGCGGTCAGGTCCGGCTGCGTACCCGCCTACTTTCGGCCGGATTGGTAACTTGCGGGCATGCGGATCGCAGGCGACTACGAACTCGACGACGACCCCGGCCGGCTCGACCTCGACGTGCTGTGGAAATTCCTCTCCACCGAGGCCTACTGGGGCCGCTGGCGCACCAGGGATCAGGTCGAGGCGGCCGTCGCCGGGTCCTGGCGCGTGGTCGGCGCGTACGAGCGCGCCACCGGCCGCCAGGTCGGGTTCGCGCGCGCGATCTCCGACGGCGTGACGTCGGCCTACCTCGCCGACGTGTTCGTGGTCGAGGACGCGCGCGGTTCGGGGCTGGGCAAGGAGATCGTGCGCGAGGTGATCGACAACGGCCCGGGCGCGGGCATGCGCTGGATGCTGCACACGGCCGACGCGCACGGGCTGTACCGGCAGTTCGGGTTCGGCGAGCACACCAAGGGCCGGTTCCTCGAACGCGAGGGGGCCAACCGGGAGTCGCTGCGGTAGACCGATCGGTCTAATTTTCAGTTGTCCTTGGCGGACAACAACTTCGAGAAGTGCGCCGCCCCGGCGCGGGCGGCGCGTTCGAGGTCCGAGCGGCGGTCGGCGAACTGGTGCACCGGCACGGAGAACGCGACCGCGCCCGTCACGCGTTGCTCGGTGTCGAGCACCGGCGCGGACACGCACGCGAGCTGGGGTTGGAATTCCTCGATCTCCAGCGCGATCCCCGAGCGCGCCACGGTTTCGAGCTCCGTCTCGAGGTCGCGCGACGACACGCGGGTGCGGTCGGTGAGGCGGGGCATGCCGGCGCCCGCGAGGTAGTCGCGGCGCTCGCGAGCGGGCAGCGACGCCAGCATCACCTTGCCGAACGCCGTGGCGTGCGCGGCTTCGTGGAAGCCGAAGTCGAGCGGCTGCGCGCGCGGGAACGCCGACGAGTCGGCGACGGCCGCGACGACGACGTCGGTGTCGCGGAAGACCGTGTAGTACGCGGGCGCGCTCACGCGCAGGTGCAGCTGGTGCAGGCCGTCGCGCAGCTGGTGGTCGACGTCGAGCTCGCCGAGCAGGCTGTGGTAGAGACCGCCGACCTTGTAGCCGAGGCCGAACCCGCGGCCGTGGCCGAGGCGGATCAAATAGCCTTCGTGGACCAGCGTGTTGAGCAGGTGGTAGGTGGTCGAGAGCTTGTAACCGGCGCGCCGGGCCACGGCCTTGGCCGCGATGCCGTCACCGGCGCCGGCCACGATCTCGAGCACGCGCAGCGCGCGCTGCGCCGATCCGATCAGCCCGCTGGGTTCCTTCTCGGTGGTGTCGTCGTCGGAAAGCGGCAGGGCGGGTTCGGACACAGCGGCACCTCCGTGAACCGTTCGGCGATGAACGGGCGATGACATGCGCCCTCCACCATACGTGCTCCGAACGGCTCAAGCGGAGTACCCGGTCGGCAACGATTCCGCCGCCGTTCGCGGTGCTCACGCCGACCGTCACCCGGCTTCACCCGGTGAGATCAGTGCAGGTCGCACGCCGACGGGCCGTGGTGACTCCGGCGTACCGGCACCTCGGCCCACTGGACCGAACGGGTGAGTCCCGGCGTCACACCGGTACTTTCGAGTTCGACCCGATTTCGTCGCGTTCGGCCGCCGGTTCGGTGGTCCCGCAGCCGTCCGGCACCTCGAGGCCGTACAGGCGCGCCGCGTTGAGGCCGAGGATCTTCTTCTTCACGTCCGTGGTGAGCTCGCCGTACTCGGCCTGGAGGTCTTCCGGCATCTCGAAGTCCACAAAGGACTCGATCAGCCACTTCGGGTGCTGGAGCCCGTAGTCGCTGGCGAAGGTGATCCGGTTCTCGTCCATCCAGTAGAGCAGCTCGCCGATGATCTCGGCGAACTGGCGCGGCCGGGTGAGGATGGCGGGCAACGCGAGCGCGAGGCCGGCGTACACGTTCGGCTCCTGCGTGGCGATCCAGCAGAAGTCCTGCAACCGGGCCAAGCCCAGGTGCTCGACGATGAAGCGCAGGTCCGGGAACGCCGCGGCGACCTCGTCGAGGCCGGCGGCGTCGAAGGCCGCGAACGCGTCGGCGCCGTCGCGGTCGAGGGGGTGGAGCGAGGGAGCGGCGTGGAGGTGGACGTTGCGGATGCCGAACTCCTGGCACTTCTCCAGGAAGCGGTAGGAGCACGGGTCCGACAGCCGCCGGCCCGCCTGTTCGGTGGTGACGAGCTTGACGCCCTTCCGGTTGCCGGCCGCCGGCTCGAGGCCGGCGACGGTGAACCGGCCGGGGTACCGCTCGGTCAACGCGCTCCCGGGCGCCGCGCCGGCGGGGTCGGTGGTGGACGCCGGCTGGAAGATCGCGTGGTCCACGTACCCGGTTTCGAACAGGTCGTGGACGATCGTTTCCTCGCTCTGGCGGCGAAACCCGTCTTCCGTGGGCTTCCAGAAGTGCACGTGACCGTCGACGATGAAGTAGCGCTCGCCGTCCTTTTCGTACATCGGTGCCGGCTCCCTTGCGGTACGAGGTACGTGCTGATGTGCAGCTTCCGATCGTCTTCCCCGGCGAGGGAGCAGGTCAACGGCAGTGATTCCACCTGTCGGAAAAACACCACAGGGCCACCGCGAGCGAACTCACGGTGGCCCTGCTACCGGCGAAACTCAGCCCTTGTTCTCGTAGACCGCCATGATCGTGGCGCGAGCCAGGGTGTGGCCGAACAAGTTGAAGCCGAGGAACGCGGGCGTGGCGTCGCCGTCGATCTCCAGGGAGTCGACGTCGAGCGCGTGCACCACGAAGTAGTAGCGGTGCGGGCCGTGCCCGGGCGGCGGGGCGGCGCCGAGGAACTGCTTCACGCCACCGTCACCCTTAAGAGTGACAGCGCCCGCGGGCAGGCCGGAGCCGTTCGCGTCGCCGGCGTTGGCGGCCAGCTCGGTGACCGACGCGGGCACGTTGAACACGGCCCAGTGCCAGAAACCGCTCGCGGTCGGGGCGTCGGGGTCGTACACCGTGACCGCGAAGCTTCGGGTCTCCTCGGGGAAGCCCTCCCACGACAGCTGCGGCGACCGGTCTTCGCCACCGGCGCCGAAGATGCCGGACAGGTGCGGCGTCGCGAGCGTCTCGCCCTCGGCGATGTCCGTGCTGCGCAGCGTGAACGACGGCACGGATGGCAGGAAATCGTAGGGATTGGGCGATTGAGGCATCAATCCTCCTGAACGCGTTGATCTTGGAAGTCCAGTCGGGACCAGGCTATGACCCTGACCCGGGCCCCGGCACCTCAGGGATGTTTCGGGGGGTTTACCGGATGTCGCGGCACCCGCGCCCCTCCTACCGTTTGCGGAAGACGGATGAGCGGTACTGAGGGGACGGACACCATGGCACGCCCGCTTCTGGCACTGGGTGGCGTAGTTCTGATCGGCGTGGGAGTGGCCATCGCGCTCGGCTGGGGGCTGGGCAGCACGGTGGAGCGCAGCGCGACGGTCTCGCAGCAGATCCGCGGGGTGAAGCTCGACGCGAACTCCGGCGACATCCGGATCCGCACCGGTTCCGGCGCGATCTCCGTGCACCAGAAACTGCACTACAACTTCCGCGGCGAGCCGGGTGACGCCTTCCGGGTGGAGGGCGACCAGCTCGTGCTCGGCGACTGCGGCCGCAACTGCACCGCCGACTTCGACGTCGTCGTGCCGGCCGGGCTGCCCGTGACGGGCCAGTCCGATTCGGGCGAGGTGGATCTCACGGGCGTCGCGAGCGTCGACGTCACGGCCGACTCCGGCCACGCGCACGTGGCGAACGTCGCGGGCCTGGTGAACCTGCGGCTCGACAGCGGTTCGATCGACCTGCAGAACGTCGGGCCGGTGCAGCTGCACAGCGACTCCGGCCACGTGAAGGCCGAAGGGGTGCGCGGCCCGGCCGACGTCTCCGCCGACTCGGGCAGCGTGGAGCTGTCCCTGGTCACGCCCAACGACGTGAAGGTGCGCGCCGACTCCGGCAGCGTCGACGTGCGGGTGCCGGACGGGTCGTACCGGGTGATCGGTGACACCGACAGCGGGCACCGGACCGTGGACATCCCCACGTCGAACAACGCCGGCGAGACCAAGACGCTCGACCTCAACACCTCCAGCGGCAGCGTCACCGTCAAGGCCGCCTGAACCACGACACTTTCGGGGGAACAGTCACATGCGCAAGATCGAGAACCGGGTGCTGGCGGCCGTGCTGGCCGGGGCGGTGGGGGCGTTCGTCGTGACGGCGAGTCTGGGCCTGACGGCCGAGCCTGAGGCAACGACGCCGGCGCCCACCCCGGTCGCCGTGGTCCAGGTGACGGCGCCGGCCGGGGACGTGCGGCTGGCGGAGACGGTGATCGTGCGGGACGAGGGGTCCCACCGCGCCGCGCGGCCGGCCGTCCCGGCTCGTCCGGCATGAAGCTGATCGCCGCCGCTGTCCTGCCGTTCCTGCCGCTGCTCGCGGTGCCGGCCTCGGGTTTCGACCACGTGGACGCCGTGCTCGGCCTCGCAGGAACCGACCGCTGAATGCGGTTTTGTCGACGTGCCGATCGGCTCCGGCTCGGGAACCGCGCGGCTCGCCGTGGTGCTGCTGCCGGCCACCGACCCGGCGCACCGGATCGGTTCGCTGCTGATCAACCCGGGCGGCCCGGCGGATCGGCGACGGTGGTGGGGCACGCGTCGCAGATCGCGGTCGGGGCATGGCCGTGGCGCAGGCACCGCATCCCTACAACACGAACGGCTCGCGCGGCTCGGCGACGGCGACTGCTCTCGCCATGAGGTCGTTGTCGAGCACCACCAGCCTGCTGAACTCCGCGTGCGCGAGTAGTGGAGGCGAAGTACCTGGTGAGCGGCCTCACACCCCTTCGCGGCACGATCTGCCGGTGAGCCCGGGAACAAGAGCCACTACCCCTTCGTTAGCCTGATACGAAGGTTGAGTGCAGCTGACTCAAGTCTGGCTTGACGAAGCTCGCGAGGGACCGATAGAACTTGCCAGGGGTCCGCTCAAGGCGGACCCGAAACGTGCAGGTCACGAACATAGCAGTAGAGCTGCCAACACAGGAGGAAGCACCATGGCGCGAGCGGTCGGCATCGACCTCGGCACGACCAACTCGGTCGTAGCCGTCCTTGAGGGCGGCGAGCCGACGGTCATCGCCAACTCGGAAGGCTCCCGGACCACCCCGTCCATCGTCGCGTTCGCCAAGAACGGTGAAGTGCTCACCGGTCAGTCGGCGAAGAACCAGGCCGTCACGAACGTCGACCGCACCATCCGGTCCGTCAAGCGGCACATCGGTACCGACTGGAACACCGAGATCGACGGCAAGAAGTACACGCCGCAGGAGATCAGCGCGCGCGTGCTGATGAAGCTGAAGCGCGACGCCGAGTCGTACCTGGGCGAGGAGATCACCGACGCGGTGATCACCGTCCCGGCGTACTTCGAGGATGCCCAGCGGCAGGCCACCAAGGAGGCCGGGCAGATCGCCGGCCTGAACGTGCTCCGCATCGTCAACGAGCCGACCGCCGCCGCGCTGGCGTACGGCCTGGACAAGGGCGAGAAGGAACAGACCATCCTGGTCTTCGACCTCGGTGGCGGTACGTTCGACGTGTCGCTGCTGGAGATCGGCGAGGGTGTCGTCGAGGTGCGGGCGACTTCCGGTGACAACCACCTCGGTGGTGACGACTGGGACGAGCGCATCGTCAAGTGGCTGGTCGACAAGTTCAAGGCCTCCAACGGCATCGACCTGACCAAGGACAAGATGGCCCTGCAGCGCATCCGCGAGGCGGCCGAGAAGGCGAAGATCGAGCTGTCGAGCTCCAACTCCGCCGGCATCAACCTGCCCTACATCACGGTCGACGCCGACAAGAACCCGCTGTTCCTCGACGAGACGCTGTCGCGCGCCGAGTTCCAGAAGATCACCTCGGACCTGCTCGACCGCACCAAGGCGCCGTTCAACAACGTGATCCGCGACGCGGGCATCTCCGTCGGCGACATCGACCACGTCGTGCTCGTGGGTGGTTCCACCCGCATGCCGGCCGTGGCCGAGCTGGTCAAGGAGCTGACCGGCGGGCGTGAGCCGAACAAGGGCGTGAACCCGGACGAGGTCGTGGCCGTGGGTGCCGCGCTGCAGGCCGGTGTGCTCAAGGGCGAGGTCAAGGACGTCCTGCTGCTGGACGTGACCCCGCTTTCGCTGGGCATCGAGACCAAGGGCGGCGTGTTCACCAAGCTCATCGAGCGCAACACCACGATCCCGACCAAGCGTTCGGAGATCTTCTCCACGGCGGACGACAACCAGCCGTCGGTGCAGATCCAGGTGTTCCAGGGTGAGCGCGAGATCGCGGCGCACAACAAGAAGCTCGGCATGTTCGAGCTGACCGGTCTCCCGCCGGCCCCGCGTGGCGTGCCGCAGATCGAGGTCACCTTCGACATCGACGCCAACGGCATCGTGCACGTGACCGCGAAGGACCTGGGCACGAACAAGGAGCAGTCGATGACGATCACCGGTGGCTCCGCGCTGCCGAAGGACGACATCGACCGCATGGTCAAGGACGCCGAGGCCCACGCCGAGGAAGACAAGAAGCGCCGCGAGGAAGCGGAGACCCGCAACCAGGCGGAGACTCTCGTCTACCAGACCGAGAAGTTCGTCAAGGACAACGAGGACAAGCTCCCCGAGGACCTCAAGGGCAAGGTCAAGACCGCCATCGACGAGGCCAACGAGGCGCTGAAGGGCACCGACTCGGCCAAGATCCGCGAGTCCATCGAGAAGCTGAACACGGCTTCGCAGGAGCTGGGCACCGCGCTCTACGCCAACCAGGGTGCCGCCGGCGCCGACGGTGGCGCTCCGGGTGCCGACGCCGGTTCCGCCGGTGGGGCGCAGGACAAGGCCGATGACGTGGTCGACGCCGAGATCGTGGAAGAGGACGAGAAGAAGTGACCCCACGACACTCCGAAGCCGAGGGCCGGGGCCCCGAGGAACCGGTGGTCGTGCGTGACCGGCGGCGGGTCGACCCGCAGACCGGTGAGGTCCGTCCCCCTGCCCCGGAACCCGCTGTGCCTGAATACGACAGCCCAACCGAGGGGGCGCCCGCGCAGCACGCGGGCCCCTCGCTCGGCGACTCGGTGGACGACGCGGTCTCGGTCGCGTCCGACGTCGAGAAGCAGCTGGCCGAGCGCACGGCCGACCTGCAGCGCCTGCAGGCGGAGTACGCCAACTACCGCAAGCGCGTGGACCGCGACCGCGAGGGCGTGGTGCTGAACGCGAAGGCGTCGGTGGTCGGCGACCTGCTCCCCCTGCTCGACGACCTCGAGCGGGCGGAGCAGCACGGTGACCTCACCGGTGCGTTCAAGGCGGTCGGCGACAAGCTGGTGAGCGGCTTGCAGCGAGCCGGTCTCGAGTCGTTCGGCGTGGAGGGCGAGCCCTTCGACCCGAGCGTGCACGAGGCCGTGCAGCACAACACCTCGCCGGACGTGGCGGGTCCGACGGTCACCGTGGTCATGCGCCGCGGCTACCGCTTCGGCGACCGGGTCCTGCGGGCGGCGCTGGTCGGGGTCACCGACCACGAGCCGGCCGCGGCACCGGTCGACCCGCCCGTCGGCGGCGAGCTGCCGCTGGACGGGTCGATCGATGAGCCGAACCAGCAGTAACAACCGTTTCGTAGCGAAAGGAGGAGGCACCCGATGAGTGCTCGGGAGTGGATGGGCAAGGACTTCTACAAAGAGCTGGGTGTCTCCTCCGACGCCACCGCGGACGAGATCAAGAAGGCCTACCGCAAGCTGGCCAAGGAGAACCACCCCGACGCCAACTCGGGCAACACCGCGGCCGAGAACAAGTTCAAGGCCGTGTCCGAGGCTTACGGCGTGCTGTCCGACCCGGCGAAGCGCAAGGAGTACGACGAGGCCCAGCGCCTCTTCGGCTCCGGCGGCTTCGGTGGGTTCCCCGGCGGCGCCGGTGGCGCGGGCGGCTTCGACATGGGCGACATCTTCGGCCAGGCCGGCGCTGCCCAGCAGGGCGGGTTCGGCGGGCTCGGCGACATCCTGGGCGGCATCTTCGGCCGTCAGGGCCGGGCCGGCGGGGCCGCGTCGGCCAACCGGCCGCAGCGTGGCGCCGACGTCGAGACCGACGTGCGGATCGACTTCACCGAGGCGGTCAAGGGCGCGACCCTGCCGCTGCGGCTGTCGAGCCCCGCGACGTGCGCGACATGTGGCGGCAACGGCGCGAAGCCGGGCACGTCGCCGCGCCAGTGCCCGACGTGTGGCGGTTCGGGTCTCGTCAGCCGCAGCCAGGGTGCGTTCGCGTTCTCCGAGCCGTGCCGTGACTGCCGCGGCCGCGGCCAGATCATCGACGACCCGTGCCCCGAGTGCGGCGGCGAGGGCATCAGCACCCGCACCCGCACGCTGACCGTGCGCATCCCGCCGGGCGTCGACGACGACCAGCGGATCCGGTTGGCGGGCCAGGGCGAACCCGGCCGCGGTGGCGCGCAGGCCGGTGACCTGTACGTGCGCGTGCACGTGGCACCGCACAAGCTGTTCGGGCGCAAGGACCTCGACCTGACCCTGACCGTGCCCGTCGACTTCACCGAGCTCGCGCTGGGCACCACGATCACGGTGCCGACCCTCGAGGGCAAGGTGTCGCTGAAGGTGCCCGCGGGTACCGCGAGTGGCCGAGTGTTGCGCGTGCGCGGAAAGGGCATTCAGAAGCGGGACGGCTCACAGGGTGATCTGCTGGTGACCCTGCAGGCGTCGGTCCCCGCCAAATTGGACGACAAGGCGCGCGAAGCCCTCGAGGCCTACGCGGAGGCGATGAAGGGCCACGACCCGCGGCCTGAGGTGACCGAGATGCTCGAAGGCAGGTGAGGGTGATGTTCGGCGGAATCCCGGGACTCCCGCACGGCGCGGACGAGGACACCCCCGTGTTCGTGATCTCCGTGGCAGCCCAGCTCTCGGGCCTCCACGCGCAAACCCTGCGCTCCTACGACCGCCAGGGCCTGGTCTCCCCGGGCCGCACCTCCGGCGGCGGCCGGAGGTATTCGATGCGCGACATCGCCCTGCTGCGCGAGGTCCAGCGCCTCTCGCAGGAGGACGGCGTCAACCTCGCGGGCGTCAAGCGCATCATCGAGCTGGAAAACCAGGTCGACGCCCTGCGCGCGCGGGTGCACGAGCTGACCGAGGAGCTGGCGTCCGCCTACGCCGCCGCCGAACAAGCCGCCGCCGCGGTGCACGCTTCGTACCGGAAGGACCTGGTGCCGATGAGGCAGCAGACGTCTTTGGTGGTGTGGAAGCCTAAGCGCCGCTGAGGTTTTTTGCTGGGACAGCCCCTTTGCCACCGGATGGTGGCGGAGGGGCTGTTTCGCGTTTGTGGCGCAAGTGGCCGCTTCGCCGCCGCGCGGCTGCCGCGAATGGTCCCCTCGCGCCGTGGCCGGTGGCACGACTGGACCATTCATGCCGGATGGCTGCGTACGGGTGGACCTTTCGCGCGTGCGCTCCGGCCGCGAGCGGGTCCTTCGCACCGCGCATGTCAGCGCGAGCGGCGCCTTCGTGACGGCGTCGGCGTTGCGAGTGGTCCGTTGGAGCAGCCGGTCGAGCGCGAGCTGTCCCCTCGCGCCCGGTGCGCGGGCGGTCCCTTCGCACTCTGCCGCGTGGCGCGACTGGTCCTTTCGCGCCCGGGTGGGGTCGCGAACTGTCCTGTCGCGTCGGGTAGGTGAGCGACTGGGTGGTTCGGGCCGCGTGGTTCGGCGTGAGTGGACCATTCGCGCCGTCAGCGTGGGGCCGTTCGCGCTCGGCTGGCGGTGCGAGTGGTCCTTTCGCGTCCGGGTGGGTTGCGAAGTGTCCGTTCGTGCCGTGGGACGTGAGCGACTGGACCGTTCGTGCCGCGCGCTGCGGCGCCGGTGGACCGGTCGCGGCCGGGTGCGCAGCCGGTGCCTTCGCGTTCTGCCAGTGGTGCGAGTGATCCCTTCGCGCCGTTCCGGCCCAGCGAGCGGTCCGTTGGCGACCGTTGTACCTGTGCGCGACTGGACCATTCGCCCGGGGCGCGAGCGGGCCGCTCAGGCAGCGGCGAAGCCGCCAGGCGCCGTCACGCTTCCGAAGGTGCCTTCAGGTACTCCCCGAAGAAGGTCATCACGCGCTGCCAAGCGTCGCGGTCCGAAGGTTCGTGGTAGCCGAACCCCACTACCTTCGCGAAGGCCGCCACGGGGGCCGGGCCCATTTTGTTCGCGAAGCTGTGGCCGGCGTCCGGGTATTCCTTCACGTCGTGCGGAATCGAGCGTTCCGACAGGGCCGCCGAGAGTTTCGCGGCGGCGCCGCGCAGGGAGGGGTCGCGGCGGCCGAAGCTGGCGACCACGGGGCAGGCGTCGTCGAGGGCGGAGAGGTCGCGGGGCAGCTGGCCGTAGTACGGGGCCGAAACGTCGAACGACCGCGAAGCCGCCACCAGGGCGAAGCCGCCGCCCATGCAGTAGCCGGCGATGCCGATCTTGCCGCTGCAGTCCGCACGCGCGGACAACAAGACGCGCGAAGCCTCGATGTCGTCGAAAGCGCGGCCGCTGCGCGCGAACATGTCCTTGAACACCTGCCGCACGCAGCGGAACAGGCCGCCGCGGGAGTACAGATTGGGGCTGAGCGCCAGGTACCCCTCGGAGGCGAACCGGTCGGTGATCTCGCGGGCGTCCTTCGACAGGCCGATGGCGTCGTGGATGATCACGACGGCCGGGAACGGGCCTGGACCAGCGGGTACTGCGAGGTAGCCGGTGATGTCGCCGTCCGGGGTGGGGATCGTGATCTCCATGCCCCGAGAGACTAGTCCAGGGTGAAGGGGTCGTACCGGATCCGTTCGAGCTCCACGCCGGCGGCCAGCAGCTTCGCGACCGTCCCGCGGATCATGTCCGGCGAGCCCGCCACCAGGACCTCGCGGTCCTTCCAGGTGCCACGCTGCGTCACCGCGGTGGCCAAGGTGCCCCGGTCGCCGCCGGGGATCGCGCCTTCCTCCGTGACCGGGGTGACCGTGAGCCATGGCGAGGTGACGGCCAGGCGGCGCAGCTCGTCGAGCGCGTACAGGTCACCCGGCTTGCGGCCGCCGAAGAACAGGTGGACGGGCGGGTTGCGCTTCCAGCGGGACAAGTCGTCGAGGATCGCCATCAGTGGCGCGACGCCGGTGCCGCCCGCGATCATCAGCAGCGGCCGCTGGTCGGCGGTCGGCACCACGGACAGCGCGCCCATCGACGGCCCCAGCCGCCAGACGTCGCCGGCGTGCGTGTGGTTCACGATCGCCCGCGAGACCCACCCGCCGGTGACCGCGCGTACGTGGAAGGTGAGCAGGCCGTCGTCGCGGGGCGCCGTCGCCATGGACAGGTACCGCCACAGCCGCGGCCGCTGCGGCGTCTCGACGCTCACGTAGCCGCCCGAGCGGTACGGCAGCAGTTGCTCCGTGCGCACCCGCACCAACGCGACGTCGGCCGAGAGTTTCCGGTGCTCCAGCACCGTGCCGCTCCACCACGCCTGCCCCGTCTCCTCCGCCGCGGCTTTGCGCATCGTCTCGGAGATCAGCTGGTACGCCGACGTCCACGCCGTTTCCACCTCGGGCGTCCACGCTTTGCCGAGAAATCGTTTCATCGCGCTGATCAACGCGGTTCCGACGGCGTCGTAGTGCCGCGTCACCACGTCGAACTTCCGGTGGTCGCGGCCCAGTTGACCGAGGAACGTGGTGAGTTCGTCGGGTCTGTCCACCATCTGCACCACGTACACGAGCGCCCGCAACAATCTGCTCCGCTGTGTGGCCATCGTCACCGGGAACAGATCCCGGGCATCCGGCGCGATCACGAACAGCGCTCCGTAGAAGTACTGCGCCAGCTCCTCGGCTTTCGGCTCGACCAGGGCGAAACTCTCGCGGATCACCCGCGCGGTCTCGGAACCGGGCAGCGGTCTGCGCACCGAAGCGGGCGCAAGGTCGATCTTCACGGATTCAGCACTCATCGGGAACGGTTTTCTCCAGTCATGCCAAGCAGTTTCAGTCTTCACGCGGCTTTGCGTACGCGTGCCGCCCCCGAGGAATCCCGACTGTAGGCGCCACTGGAGAAAAACGGGTGTAGTTAACGCCGTTCCCGCTCGAACGGAGCAATTATCGACACGGCTGGTAAACTCGATCTGGCGCTCAGTGAAAATGATCTTCCGCGGTTTCCCTTGGCAGAGAACACTTTTCGTGGGCCGATAACCGCCCAGCGTGCATCAATCGATGGTGAACGGGTCGTACTGGATCTGTCCCAGCACGCTTCCGGCGACCAGCATGCGGGAAACCGTCGCGCGGATCATCGAGGGAGAACCCGACACGAGAATGTCGTGGTCGGGCCAGGCTCCATACCGCGTAACCGCTTCCGCCAAGGTCCCCTGCTCGCAACCGGGCAGGTGGTCGCCGCGTTCGACGACCGGGGTCACGGTCAGCCACGGGTTCGTGGACGACAGCGCGCGCAGCTCTTCGAGGTCGTAGAGGTCCTCTCGCGCCGGACCGCCGTAGAACAGCCGCGTCTTGGGGTTCTCGCCCCACATCGCCAGGTGGTCGAGGATCGAGCGCAGCGGTGCGACACCGGTTCCGCCCGCGACCATCACGACGCCACGGGACCGTTCGCGGTCCACGGCCATGCGCCCCAGCGGCGGGCCGAGCCGCCAGACGTCCCCGGGCTGCGTGTGGCTCACGATCGCGCGCGAGACCCAGCCGCCGTCGACTGCGCGCACGTGGAACTCGATGCCGCCGTCCTCGCGCGGCGCGTTGGCCGGCGAGAGGTAGCGCCACAGCCGCGGCCGCTGCGGCACCTCCACGCTCATGTACTGCCCCGGCAGGTACGGCACGGGCTGCTCCGGCAGCAGTCGCACCAGCGCCAGGTCCCAGGTCAGCCGCCGGTGCTCCACGACCGTCGCGTGCCACGACGCCGGGTTCCCGTCCGAGGCCGCGGCCTCCTGCATGGCGCGCGCGACGATCGTGAACGCCTCGGCCCACGCCCGTTCCACCTCCGGGGTCCACTGCGGCCCCAGGTGGTTCTTCAACGCGGCCAGCAGCGCCGTGCCCACGGCCTCGTAGTGGCGCGGGATCACGCCGAACTTGCGGTGGTCGCGCCCGAGCTGACGCAGGAACGGCACGAGGTCGTCGGGCCGGTCCACCATCTGCACGATGTGCACCAGCGCGCGCACGAGCCGCCCGCGTTGCACTTCCATGTTGATGGGGAAGAAGTCGCGCGTGACCGGGGCGAGCGTGAACAGCATCCCGTAGAAGAACTGCGAGATCTCCGGGATGAAGGGCTCGGACATCGCCCAGGTGTCACGGATCAGCCGCACCATCGCGGCCACGGCGGCAGGCGTCTCACGGGGCGCCGCCGAGCGGGGGATCGGGCTGATCGAATCGGCTGTCATCGAGTGTCGTTCGCAGGTCGGGGGCGGTTCGGGGACGCGGACGGAGCTATCACGGGCGAGTGGCGGGCCCGTGGCAGCACTCCGGCTCAGGTCGACCTCTGCGGTCGGCGCCGAGGGAATTCACCACTGTCCCACCTCGTTCCCCTCAATAGTCTTCAGGACGCTGTCGTCGCGTCCCCTGACTGCGGCTCGTCCGCAGAGTAGCCGCCCTGCGGCCCTTTGCCAGCAACGTTGCTCCGGTCGGGTTACCGGCAGGTTGGCGGGCGTGGGGCAGGTCACCGAATAGATAGTTGCCCTACGCAACCATCAAGCTATAAACTTGTATGGCACAACCAAGTGGACGCTCGAAGCAGTGTCCGGTCCGGGAGGAAACCGATGAGCTCTGCCGACGACGTCAGGGTGGAACTGATGCGGGAGCTCCGGACCGCTTCGCAGCTGCAGCACCTGTGGATCATGCAGGCCTGGGAAGCCGAACCCGGCCTTCACCCGGCCGCCGGGATGCTGCTGTCGGACCTCGCGAAGCACGGTGAAGCCCGGCCCTCCGAGCTGGCCAAGCGCAAGCTCGTGGACCTCTCGGTGATCAGCCGCCAGATCTCGCAGCTGCAGGCCGCCGGCCTGGTCGACCGCCGCCCCGCCCCGGAGGACGGGCGCGCGTCGCTGATCAGCATCTCCGAGAAGGGGCTCGCGGAGGTCGAGAGGTGGCGGGAGCGCTACATCGCGTTCTTCGAGAAGGCCCTCGGTGGTTGGGACGAGGAGCGGATCGCCGACCTGACGACCCGGCTCGCGGACATGAACAACGGTCTCCGCACCGTGCTCGGGCCCCCCGAGTGCGCGGAGGACCAAGCGGAAGTCGGGAAGTGACGAAGCAAGTTGAGTACCAACCTCGCCGGTGAGCAGATGAGCCACCGGCAGATCATGAAGGCCTTCTCCGGCCTGTTGCTCGCCCTGCTGGTGGCGATGCTGTCGTCGACGATCGTGTCCAACGCGCTGCCGACCATCCTCGCCGACCTGCACGGTTCGCAGAGCCAGTACACGTGGGTGGTCACCGCGACGCTGCTGACGTCGACCGCGACCACCCCGATCTGGGGCAAGCTCTCCGACCTGTTCAGCAAGAAGCTGCTGTACCAGCTGGCCATCGTGATCTTCACGCTCGGCTCGGCGCTGGGCGGCATCTCGCAGTCGATGCCGGAGCTCATCGCGTTCCGCGCGCTGCAGGGTGTGGGCCTCGGTGGCCTGCAGGCGCTGATCCAGGTCGTGATCGCCGCGATGATCGCCCCGCGCGACCGCGGCCGCTACTCCGGCTACACGGGCGCGGTGTTCGCCGTCGCCACCGTCTCCGGGCCGCTGATCGGCGGCCTGATCGTGGACTCGCCGCTCGGCTGGCGCTGGTGCTTCTGGGTCTGCGTGCCCATCGCGGTGATCGCGTTCGTGGTGCTCGGCCGCACACTGCACCTGCCGGTGCTCAAGCGCAAGGTCCGCATCGACTGGCTGGGCGCGACCCTGCTCGTCGGTGGCGTCGCCCTGCTGCTGATCTGGGTTTCGCTGGCCGGCGCCACCTTCGCGTGGGCCTCGTGGACGAGCGTGGCGTACGTCGGCGGCGCGGTGATCGCGCTGGCGCTGGCGGTGCTCGTGGAGTCGCGCGTCGCCGAGCCGGTGGTGCCGCTGCGCCTGTTCCGCAATCGCACCTTCACGCTGGCAGTGCTCGGTTCGCTGGCCGTCGGGACCGCGATGTTCGGCGGTTCGGTCTTCCTCGGGCAGTACTACCAGATCTCGCGCGGCTTCTCGCCGACTCACGCGGGCCTGATGACGCTGCCGCTGGTGCTGGGCCTGGCCCTCGCGTCGACGAGCGCCGGACAGGTCATCTCGCGCACGGGCCGCACGAAGCCGTTCATGGTCGCCGGCGGGATCTCCCTGCTGACCGGGCTGTTCCTGCTCAGCACGGTGGACCACGCGACGAACCTGACGCTGATGGGCGGGTACCTCGGCCTGGTGGGCATCGGGCTCGGGTTCCTGATGCAGAACCTGGTGCTGGTCGTGCAGAACACCGTGGCCATGAAGGACATGGGTTCGTCGTCCTCGGTGGTCACGTTCTTCCGCTCGCTCGGCGGCGCCGCCGGTGTTTCGGCGCTCGGCGCGGTGCTCTCGGCCAAGGTCGCCACGAACATCACGTCGTCGCTGACCCGCCTCGGCCTCCCGGCCGGTGACGCGGTGCACGGCGGGGGTGGCACGTTCGACATCGACGGCCTGCCTGCCGCGCTGCAGCCGATCGTCCGCGCGGCGTTCGGCGACGCGACCGGCACGGTGTTCCTGTTCGCCGGCTTCATCGCCGTGGTGACGCTGCTGGCGGTGGTTTTCATGAAGGAGGTCCCCTTGCGCCGGACTCTCGACGCCGACACCACTCCGGTCGTCGCACCCGCGCCCACGGCCGAGGTCGCGACTGCCTTGCGCGGCCGCGTCCTCGACACCGACGGCCGCCCCGTCTCGGGTGTGGTGCTCACGCTCACGGACGCCTCGGGCCGCCAGGTCGACGTCGGCCGCAGCGCCCGCAACGGCGAGTTCGCCCTGGTGGCGGGCTCCACCGGTGAGCACGTGCTGCTCGCGACCGCGGGTTCGCTCCCGCCGGCCGTGTCCACGGTGCGCCTCACCGGCACGCCGGCGTGGCACGACCTGCTCCTCGGCGGCACGGGCGGCGTGACCGGCCGCGTCCGCACGGCCGGTCGCCACGCCGCGGTCGCCGGCGCGGCCCTGACGCTCACCGACAGCGCCGGCAAGGTCGTCGGCTCCGGGCTCAGCGGCAGCGCCGGTGCGTACGACCTCGACGGTGTGCCGGCGGGCGCGTACACGCTCACGGTCACCGCGTACGGCCACGCGCCGCACGCCGAGCCGCTCGCGGTGAACCTCGGCACCCCGGCCCACCACGACGTGGTGCTGGAGGCCGAACCGGAGTTCGCGCGCCACAGCGGCACGCTCAACCTCGGCTGACCGCGTTCCCGACCGAACCGCTCGAGCCCCGGCCCCCTACGCCGGGGCTCGAGCGCGTCTTCCCGCCGCTGATCTCCCGGCGCCCGGGTGCAGGCTAGTTCGACCGCGCCGGAACCCCTCCCGGTCAACCGGACGGACGTGGCCGGGGAAGCGCGCTCTACCGCCAGTGGCATTCGGCGGCTCGCGAAGTCTCCTTCCGGCCCTGACCTCGGGTCCCGCTCCGGCGGTAGCGTCCTGGACGTGACGCGGAGCCGGGTCGCGTTGTTGTGCGCGCTGGGGATCGACAACTTCGGCTCCGGCCTGTTCCTGCCGTTGGCGCTGGTCTACGTGACGCGCGTGGTCGGTGTCCCGCTCGCGCTGGCGGGCACGGCCGTCACGCTCGGGACAGTGGCGGGACTGGTCGTGCCGCCGCTCGCGGGCCGGCTGGTGGACCGCACGGGGCCACGGGCGGTGATCGTCGGCGCGCAGCTGCTGCAGGCGGCGGGCGCGGCCGCGTACCTCATCGCCGACGGCGTCACCGCGGTCGTGGTGGCGGCGATCCTGATGGCAGCCGGACAGCAGCTCTTCTACAGCTCGCTCTACGCGCTGATCGCCGACGTCGCCGGCGACGTGCCGAAGGACCGGCCGTTCGCCGAGGTCGGCATGGTGCGGGCGGGCGGCTTCGGGCTCGGCGGGCTGACGTCGTCGGCGATCCTGATGTGGATCGGCGACGGCGGGTACGGCGTGGCGCTGGCGGTGGACGTCGTGACTTTCGTGGTAGCGGCCGTGCTCATCGCGGGGGTTGTGCGGCCGCAACGGCGGAGCACGGCGTACCCGAAAGCACGCAGCGGTGTGCTGCGCAACCGGCCGTACCTGGCGTTGATCCTGTTCAGCGGAATGTTCGGGCTGTCGCTGGACTTCTTCCTCATCGGTACGCCCGTGTTCGTGCTCGACCTGCTCCACGGCCCGTCCTGGTTGCCGGGCGCGATCCTGTTCCTGCTCACGGTGGTCACCAGCGTCGGCGGCACGGTCGCGTTGCGGCTCACGCGCCGGCTCAACCGCGTCGCGGCGATGCGTGGCGGCTCGGCGCTCTTCGCCGCGTGGTGCGTGGTCAGCCTGGGCGTGCTGGTCGTGCCGCGCAGCTGGCAGGTCGGATACCTGCTGGCCGCGACGCTCGTCTACGCCGCGGGTGACCTGGTCTTCGGGCCGCGCTCGGGTGCGCTGGCCGAGGCCGCCGCCCCGCCGGAAGCGAAGGGCCGGTACCTGGCAGCGTTCCAGTACGCGTTCACCGTCGCGCAGGTGCTGGCGCCGGCGGTGGTGGCGCTGTTCTCCGTGTCGGCCTGGTTACCCTGGGTGCTGGTCGGCACCTGCGCTTGCCTCGCCGTCGCGGGCCTGGGCAGGCTGGGACCGAGGCTTCCGGCGGACGCGGTGACGCCGGTTCAGAGTTGAGCGGAACAGACTCAAGTTTTCTGACGTTGTACAAGTCGATGGTCCTTGGTCAGGGCTGTCACCTGGACTTTCACAGAGCGCATGAGGTGAGGGATGGACGCTTTCAACCCGACCACGAAGACCCAGCAGGCGATCTCGTCGGCGGCACAGGCGGCCACGATGGCCGGCAACCCGCACGTTTCGGCCGCCCACCTGCTGGGCGCCCTGCTGGCGCAGGGTGAGGGACTTACCGCACCACTGCTGACCGCGGTCGGGGCCGACCCGGAGGTGGTGCACAAGGAGCTCGACCCGATCATCCACGCGTTGCCGTCCGCGACGGGCGCCACCGTGTCGACCCCGCAGTTCGACACGAACGCCGTGAAGTCGCTGACGCACGCGCAGAAGCTCGCCACCGAGCTCGGTGACGAGTACGTGTCGACCGAGCACCTGCTCGTCGGCCTCGCCACCGAGGGCGGCCAGGTCGCGGAGCTGCTGAAGCGCCACGGCGCGACGCCCGAGGCGTTGCAGGAGGCGTTCGCGAAGGTGCGGGGTTCGGCGCGCATCACGAGCGCCGATCCGGAGAGCACGTTCAAGGCGCTGGAGAAGTACGGCGTCGATCTGACCGAGCGCGCCCGCGCCGGTGAGCTCGACCCGGTGATCGGGCGTGACACGGAGATCCGCCGAGTCGTGCAGGTGCTTTCGCGGCGGACCAAGAACAACCCGGTGCTGATCGGTGAGCCGGGCGTCGGCAAGACGGCGATCGTCGAGGGCCTGGCCCAGCGCATCGTCGCCGGTGACGTGCCCGAATCGCTGCGGGGCAAGCGCGTGGTGGCCCTGGACCTTGGGTCCATGGTGGCCGGCGCGAAGTACCGCGGTGAGTTCGAGGAGCGGCTGAAGGCCGTGCTCAAGGAGATCACGGACTCGGCCGGCGAGGTCATCACCTTCATCGACGAGCTGCACACGATCGTCGGCGCCGGTGCCACCGGCGAGGGCGCGATGGACGCGGGCAACATGATCAAGCCGATGCTCGCGCGCGGTGAGCTGCGGATGGTCGGCGCGACCACGCTCGACGAGTACCGCCAGCACATCGAGAAGGACGCGGCTCTGGAGCGGCGCTTCCAGCAGGTGCTGGTGGGCGAGCCGTCGCCGGAGGACACGATCGCGATCCTGCGGGGGCTCAAGGAGCGCTACGAGGTGCACCACGGTGTCCGGATCACGGACGCCGCGCTGGTGGCCGCCGCGACGCTGTCCGACCGCTACATCACCGCCCGGTTCCTGCCGGACAAGGCGATCGACCTCGTTGACGAGGCCGCCTCCAAGCTGCGCATGGAGATCGACTCCCGCCCCGTCGAGATCGACGAGGTGGAGCGCGCGGTGCGGCGCATGGAGATCGAGGAGATGGCACTGTCCAAGGAGGACGATGCTGCTTCTTTGGAGAGGTTGTCCGCGTTGCGGGCCGAGCTGGCCGAGAAGCGGGAGACGTTGACCGCGTTGACCGCTCGCTGGCAGAACGAGAAGGGTTCGATCGAGCGCGTCCGCGAGCTCAAGGAGCAGCTGGAGCAACTGCGCGGCGAGTCGGAGCGCGCCGAGCGTGACGGTGACCTTGGCAAGGCCGCCGAGCTGCGCTATGGCCGGATCCCGGCGCTGGAGAAGGAGTTCGAGGCGGCCACGGCCGCGTCGGAGGTCAGCCAGCAGAACGTGATGCTGAAGGAAGAGGTCGGCAGTGATGACATTGCCGACGTCGTCTCTTCGTGGACCGGCATCCCCGCCGGCCGGCTGCTCGAGGGCGAGACGGGCAAGCTGCTCCGCATGGAGGAGGAGCTCGGCCGCCGCGTGATCGGGCAGGAGCAGGCCGTGCAGGTCGTGTCCGACGCCGTGCGGCGGGCGCGGGCCGGCGTCGCCGACCCCGACCGTCCGACGGGCTCGTTCCTGTTCCTCGGCCCGACCGGTGTGGGCAAGACGGAGCTGGCGAAGGCCCTGGCCGAGTTCCTGTTCGACGACGAGCGCGCGATGCAGCGCATCGACATGAGCGAGTACTCCGAGAAGCACTCGGTGGCGCGGCTCGTGGGTGCCCCTCCGGGCTACGTCGGCTACGACCAGGGCGGACAGCTGACCGAGGCCGTGCGGCGGCGCCCTTACACGGTCGTGCTGCTCGACGAGGTCGAAAAGGCGCACCCCGACGTGTTCGACGTGCTCCTGCAGGTCCTCGACGACGGCCGGCTGACCGACGGCCAGGGCCGGACGGTGGACTTCCGCAACACCATCCTCATCCTGACGTCGAACCTCGGCTCCCAGGCCATCGCCGACCCGTCCCTGGACGAGAACCAGCGCCGCGACGCGGTGCTGGAGACCGTGCAGCGGCAGTTCAAGCCGGAGTTCCTGAACCGGCTGGACGACATCGTGGTGTTCCACGCCCTCGGTACGGAGCAGTTGACGTCCATTGTGGACATCCAGGTCGCGCGGCTCGCCGCGCGTCTGGCCCAGCGGCGGCTGCACCTGGAGGTCACCGACGGCGCCCGCGAATGGCTGGCACTGAACGGCTTCGACCCGATCTACGGCGCCCGGCCGCTGCGCCGCCTGGTGCAGTCGGCGATCGGCGACCAGCTGGCGAAGAAGCTGCTGTCGGGCGACATCCGCGACGGCGACACCGTGCGGGTGGACATTCCGCAGCTGGAGGCCGGAGACACGCTGACTGTCGAGCGGGTCTGACGGCTGGGTGGTTCTGAACGGCCCTTCCACTTCGGTGGGAGGGCCGTTCTGCGTTCACGGGCTGGGTGGGCCCGCTGTGGTGCGCTTTCGTGCCCTGTGCGCGAGTGGATCGTTCGTGCCTGCGGACCGGCGCGAGTGGAACGTTTGTGTCCGCAGACCGGCGCGAGTGGTCCGCTCGTGCCGCGGCTCGATCGCGAGCGGTCCTTTCGCGCGGGTTCGATGGCGTGAACGGTCCGTTCGTGCCGGAGCTACCGCGCGACCGGACAGCTCGAAGAAAGTTGAGGATGTGCGCGCAGGGACCGCTCGCGCCGCGCGGCGAGGGGATCGTTCGTGCTTGGCTGTGGACGCGAGTGGACCGATCGTGCCGCGGTTCGATCGCGAGCGGTCCTTTCGCGCGGGTTCGGCGGCGTGAACGGTCCGATCCCGTCACCAGGCGAGTTCGCGCCCGTCTTGGAAGGACTTGCCCGTCGGGCCGTCCGGGGCCAGCGTGGCGAGGCGGATGGCTTCCGCGGCGCCCTCTTCGGGTGTGCGTAAGCCGCGGAAGGCGTTGAAGGCGGTGGCCACGTGGCCGGGGCAGGCGGAGTTGACCTTGATTCCGGTGCCGGCCAGTTCGTGGGCATAGTGGGCCGTAAGGGCATTGAGTGCGGTTTTCGAGCTCGAGTACGGCATCGACGGCCGTCCGGCCCACGCGCCTGGCTCGGCGAAGGAGCCGCGCATGCTCGAGACCATCACGATGCGGCCGGCGGGTGAGTCCCGCAGCAGCGGCAGGAACGCGTTGGTCACGCGGACGACGCCGAAGACGTTGGTCTCGTAGACCTCGCGCATCGCGGCAACGTCCTCCTGGGACGGCAGGGCGTAGCCGCCGGTGTTGGTGCCGGCGTTGTTGACCAGCACGTCGAGGCGGCCGACCGTCCGCACGGCGGCGGCGACCTCCTCGTCCGAAGTCACGTCGAGCCGCACGAAGCGGCCGCCGGCTTCCGTGGCGGCCGCGGCGCCGCGGGACCGGTTGCGGGCGCCGAGCCACACGTCGAAACCGCGGGCGGCCAGGCCGGCCGCGATCGCCTTGCCGATGCCGGTGGCGGCGCCGGTCACGAGAGCGGTAGGTGTTGTCATGACAACACCGTACCTCGGAGGGTGTTGTCATGACAACGAGGCAGTACAGTGACCCGCTGTGGATCGGCTGGCCGGCGACGAGCTGGAGTTCTGGCACGCGTTCAAGCACGCGGCGGAGTCGGTGCGCGCCCGCATCGCGGAGGACATCGCGGCGGCGACGGGACTGTCCGATCCGGACTTCGGCGTGCTCACGCGCCTGGCGGACCACGCGGGACGGCTGCGGCAGAACCAGCTCGCCGAGTCGATGGGCTGGCACCGCAGCCGGCTGTCGCACCACCTGACGCGCATGGAACAGCGCGGACTGGTCGAGCGGCAGCCCGCGGACGACGGCGTCGAGGTCCTGCTCACGGAGTTCGGCCGGGCGGAAGCCGCACGCGCTCGGCCCGTGCACGCCGCCGCCGTGCGGGAGCACCTGCTCGAGCCGCTGGGCAAGGACGACGTCGCGACTGTCAAAGCGGCGCTCGACCGCCTGCGAGCCGTGAAAAGGCCCAGAGATTAACCGATTTGTCGACCCGGCACCGGGCGCTGTCCCGAAAGGGGCGCGCCGACACGGCGCGGGCGTTCAGGGGTAGAGGCCGAGCAGCGATACCCTCACCGTCGTGGGTATCTCGGCGTGGATCTGGTTCGTCATCGCCGCCGTCGCGCTGGTGGCGGGGCTCGGCCTGCTCGCGGCCGACCGGGCCAAGGAAGGCTCGCGCAACCGCGAGCGCATGCGCTGGGCCCAGTTGCGCGGCTGGCAGTTCGTGGAGGAGGACGAGCGGCTGCCCCGGCAGTGGTCGGGCGGTGCGATCGGCTACTTCGGCGCCGACGCGGCCGTGAACGTCGTCGCGGGCTCCACCTTCACCTCCGACGGCCGCCGTCCGGTGTTCATCTTCGACATCGAGTCCGAGGGCCAGATCCCGGCGACGGTGGTGGCCGTGCGCTGCAACAAGACGCACCGCGTGCCGGTCGAGATGTGGCTGTCGAGCGTGCCGTTCCAGCGCGAGAACATGCCGGAGATGCTCGGCCCGATCGGTCAGCGCTACGCCTTCGCCGACGACTCCGAAGGCGCCCGTGCGGTCATCACCCAGGAGCTCGTCGACGCGGCCGACCAGCTCGGCGGCGACGTCGGCGTGGCGTGGCTCGAGAACGAATGGGTGCTGGCGAGCGTCGTGCCCAACGCCGGGCCGTCCCGCCTCGAACGCCTCCTGCGCGACCTCGGCGAGATCGCCGACATCGTCGACCCCTTCGACGAGGACTACGACACCGGCCGCACCTGGACCCCCGCCGCCGGCACGCCCGCGCCCGGGGCCGCTGCCGCCTCGGAACCCCGCTCGGCCACCCGCGCCCCGTCCCCGGCGGACACCCGCGCGACCACCCCGGTCGACACCCGCGCGACGACCCCCGTCGAAACCCGCCCGGCCGACGCCCCGACCCCGCCCGCGCCCCGCGCCCCCTCCAGCGGCCCGAGCACCTTGGGGTCAGTCCCGGCGACCCCGCCGGCGAAACCGGACCCGGACGTCGACGAAGACTGACCCCGAACGCGAAAACGGCCGCCCCGCGAGGCGGCCGTTTTCATGTCCGGCACCTTCAGGCCACTTCCGCCACACGCAACCCCACGGCGGCGCGCAGCGCATCCACCCCTCTGGCCGCCTGAGCACCTACGGCCCCGTCGCGGCCGCTCTGCCGGCCCGCCCGGCCCCGACGAAGCCTGGCCCCGCGCGCAAAAACGGCCGCCCCGAAAGGCGGCCGTTTTCATGTCCCGCTCAACCCAAAGGCGGCGTCGACAGCGCCACCGGAGTCCCGAACGCCGTCACCCCCACCGATTGCGTCTGAGACACCCGCGGCGAAACCGAAGCCGCCGTCGAAACCCGCGCCGAAGCGGCGTCCGCGGCCGCCAGCTATCCGCGGAAACCGTTGCCCGACAACGACTGCGTGGTCAGCAGGAAGCCCGAAACCGGGCCGACGTCCGCCGTGGCGATGTGGCGCTGGCCGACGTCCGACACGTCCAGCGAGCCGACGAACTGCCCCATCCCGTGCTGCTCCGAGTTGGCCACCACCGAACCCAGCTCACCGAAGTCCACGGCGTGGCCGGACGTCCGGTGCACCCCCACGCCACCGCCGAGATCGCCGGCGAAGCGCCCGGCGCCGACGTCGCCGGAGGAATCCGTGAGGACGTCGACGCTGTGGGGCAGCCAGACGCCCTCCGCGGTGGAAGCGCCAACACCGGAGCCCGGCGAAGAAGACGTGACCCGCGACGAGTTCCCCGCCATCAGCCGCACCGGCGGGCCCGCTTGGACTTCGTGGCGCTGTGACTGCGAAAAACCGTTTGTCGTTTTCACCGCTGTGAGTGAATCCGAAAGGCCGTAGCCGGTGGTGTCGGACACCGCCTGCGTCACGGAAGAAGCCGCCGACACCGGCAACCCCCGCGTCGCCACGGAGGTGTCGCGCACGACCCCCACCGACGCCGCCGAGGAGTGCGCGGAGTGGTCCAGACTGCCGTGCTGCTGCAGGTCCAGCGGCAGGCCGTCGAGAGGAAGTGTGGGATCGGCCAGCGCGGACGCGGGGCCGGCGAGCAGCAGTGCGAGGGGTGCCGCACCGGCGGCCACCTTCGGGAGGTAGCCGGGCTTTCGCTGGGTGTGCTTGCCCATGGGGCGGACGATACTTCGCCACTGGGACAAACGCGACTGCAGGTAGGTTCGCCCCATGACCGCCACCGCCGTGATCACCGGAGCCACCGCGGGCATCGGAGCGCAGTTCGCGCGCACGCTCGCCGCCGAGAAGAACGACCTCGTGCTCGTCGCCCGCGACCAGGAGCGCCTCGAAGCGTTCGCCCAGCAATTGGCACAGCGCCATCAAGTGAACCTGGAGGTCCTCCCCGCTGATCTGTCCGAAGTAGACGGCCGAGCGAAGGTCGAGGAACGCCTCGCCGCCGGTCCCATCGACCTGCTGGTCAACAACGCCGGGTTCGGCCTCTCCGGCGACTTCTGGAAGATCTCCCCCGACGCGCTGCAGCGCCAGCTCGACGTGAACGTCACCGCCGTCCTGCGCCTCACCCGCGCCGCGCTGCCCGGCATGGTCGAGCGCGGCCACGGCGACATCATCAACGTCTCCAGCGTCGCCGGCTTCTTCTCCGGCCGGGGCTCCACGTACACCGCCAGCAAGAACTGGGTCACGTCGTTCACGGAGGGCATCGCCACGTCGCTGCCTCCAGGCGTGCGCATGATGGCCCTGTGCCCCGGCTTCACCGCCACGGAGTTCCACGAGCGCGCGGGCCTGGAGAAGGAAGGCCCGCGGGCGTTCTGGCTCGGCGTGGAGCAAGTCGTGGACGAAGCGCTCACGGACCTGCGCCGCGGCAAGGTGATCTCCGTGCCGAGCCTGCAGTACAAAGCACTGGTCGCCGTCACCGGTCTGCTGCCGCGCGGGGTGCTGCGCCGCCTGTCGGCCGGGTTCGGCAACCGCAGCCGCACGTGAGGTAGGGCTGCCCCCACCCCTGCCCGGCGAGCTGGCACCAGGGTGCGAACCGCCTTCGCTGCCTAGCGTTTTCCCCATGACGGATGAGGCAGTGCGGCTGCAGGCCGTGCGGAAGGACTACGGGCGGGTCACCGCGCTGGCGGGCGTCGATCTGGTGTTCCCGCGCGGCGGGTTCACCGCCGTGATGGGGCCTTCGGGCTCGGGCAAGAGCACGTTCCTGCACTGCGCCGCGGGTCTCGACCGCCCGACGGCGGGCTCGGTGCACCTCGACGGCCAGGACCTCGCGAAGCTGTCGGAGACGCAGCTGACGAAGCTGCGCCGCGACCGGATCGGCTTCGTGTTCCAGGCCTTCAACCTCCTGCCCGCGCTGACGGTCGAGCAGAACGTCGTGCTCCCGCTGCGCCTGGCGGGGCGCCGTGTCGACCGCAAGCTGGTGACGCGGATGCTCACGCACGTCGGCCTCGCCGATCGGCGCCGGCACCACCCGGGCGAGCTGTCCGGCGGCCAGCAGCAGCGCGTGGCCATCGCGCGGGCGCTCGTGGCGCGCCCGGCCGTGCTCTTCGCCGACGAGCCCACCGGCGCCCTCGACACCCGCACCGCGGCCGAAGTTCTTGCCCTGCTGCGGGATTCCGTGCGCGGCGGGCTCACCGTCGTGATGGTGACGCACGACCCGGTCGCCGCCGCGCACGCCGACCGCGTGGTCTTTCTCGCCGACGGCCGCGTCGCCGGCGAGCTCACCCACCCGACGCCCGACGCCGTCGCCGCGCGCATGACGCACCTCGGCGCGTGGGCCGGCGCCGTCGCGGTCGGTGGTGCCTGATGTTCCGGCTCGCGCTGCGCACGCTCCGGCTGCGCAAAGGCGGCTTTCTCGCGACGTTCGTGGCCGCGTTCCTCGGCGCGGTGATCGTGTCGGCGTGCGGTGGCCTGATGGAGACGGGCATCCGCGCCGACACACCCCCGCAGCGGCTGGCGGCCGCGCCGATCGTCGTGGCGGGGCAGCAGGAGATCCGGCTGCCGAAACGCGATCCGGGCGAGGGCAAGCTCAAGACCGAAGCTGTCGCGCTGCCGGAAACCGTGCGCCTGGATCCGGCGCTGGCCGCCAAGATCCGCGCGACACCCGGTGTGTCCACTGTGGTCAGTGACGTCACCGTTCCCGTGGCGCTGCCGCAAGGACCGGCCAACGGCCACGCCTGGGATTCGGCTGTGCTCACGCCGTACACGCTCACTTCCGGCCACGCTCCCGGCGACGGTGAGGTCGTCGTCGCCGACGTGACCGCGAGACCCGGCGACACCGTCCGGCTGGCCGCCCGCGGTACCGCCGGCACCTACCGGGTCGCCGGCGTCGCCACCGCGCCGACGACTCGGCCCACGATCTTCTTCACCGCCGCCGAAGCCGCACGCCTGGCCGGGAACCAGGTCGACGACTTCGGCGTGTTCACCAGCGAAGACCCGGCCACCGTCGCCGCGCGCCTGAACCTCGGCGACGGGATCGTCGCCCTCACCGGTGACGACCGCGGCCACGCCGAGTTCCCGCAGGCCGACGCCAGCGGCACCAACCTCGTGGTGCTCTCCGCCGTCTCGGGCGGGCTTTCCGTGCTCGTCGCGTTGTTCGTGATTGCCAGTACCTTGGGCCTCGCGACACAACAGCGCCGCCGCGAGCTGGCTCTGCTGCGCGCCATCGGCACCACTCCGCGGCAGCTGCGCCGGATGGTGCTCGGCGAGGCGGTCGCGATCGGCCCGCTCGCGATCGCCGTGGCCGCCGCGCTCGGCCCACTGCTCGGCCGCTGGCTCTTCGGCCGCCTGACGGACGCCGGCGTCGTGCCCGGCGTCGTGCAGTTCCACCAGGGCTGGCTGCCGATGGTCGTCGCCGCCGGCGCGACGTTGCTCGCCGTGGTGCTCGCGGCCCTGGTCGCGGCCCAGCGCGTGAGCCGGATCCGGCCGACGGAGGCGCTGGCCGAGGCCGCGGTCGAGCGCCGGTGGCTCACGCCGTTGCGGCTGATCGTCGCCGTGCTCTGCTTCGGCGGCGGGACGGCGCTCGGGATCGTGACGCTCGCGGTGATGACCGGTCCCATCGCGGCGAGCACGGCGGGACCCGCGGTGATGCTGTGAGCGATCGGCGTCGCGGCGATCAGCCCCGGCGTCACGAAATTCATGGCGATGCTGCTGCACGCGCCGGTCCGCCTGCTCGGCGGCGTCACCGGCTGGCTGGCGCTGGCCAACACCCGGGCCGCGGCGACGAAGGTGTCGGGCGCGGTCACGCCGATCATGCTCGCCGTCGGCATCGCGACCGCCAACATCTACCTGCAGACCACCACCCAAGCCGTGTCGCAGCAGGCCTTCACCGAAGACCTGCGTGCCGACGCCGTGGTCGCCGCCCCGGCCGGCGTCAGCCCCGAGTTGCTCAGGCGCGTGCAGGCCGCACCGGGGGTCGCCGCGGCGTCGGAGTACGTGACCAGCACGGTTTTCGTCACCGCGCCCTACGACGACAGCCAGGACGACGACGGCCACGCGGCCCTCGGCCTCACTGCCGGCAGTGCCGCGCAGACGACGTCGGCGAAAGTCACCGCTGGCAGCCTCGACGCACTCACCGGCGACGCCGTCGCGTTGCCCGCGACCGTGGCCACGCAGCTGCACCGTGGTGTCGGCGACGTTGTCACGCTCCGGCTCGGAGACGGGCACGAGGTGACCACTCGCGTCGTCGCGCTCGTCGACCAGCGTGCCGGGTTCGAGACGCTGCTGTTCCCCGCCGGCCTGCTCGCCGCCCACACCACCGCGGGCCTCGCGCCGCAGGTGCTGGTGCGCGCCGCGCACGGCGTCGACCAGGCGCGGCTCACGGCGAGCCTCACCACGGCCACCGCCGGCCAGCCCGTGTCCGTCGGCGACCGCGAGTCGCTCCTCGCCGCGCACGCGACCGGTGACGCGGTGGGCGCGTGGGTCAACTACCTGATGATCGGGATGATCATCGGCTACACCGTGATCTCCGTCGTGAACACGCTCGTGATGGCCACCGCGCGCCGTCGCCGCGAGTTCGGCCTGCAGCGCCTCGGCGGCTTCACGCGTATGCAGGTGCTGCGCATGGCGGGCGTCGAAGGCGGCCTCATCGCGACGATCGGCGTGGTGCTCGGCACGGTCGTCTCCGCGGGTGCGATCGTGCCGTTCTGCCTGGTGGCCACCGGTTCGCCGCTGCCGACCGGCCCGATCGGGATCTACCTCACCGTGGTGGCGACCGCCACCGTGCTCGCGCTGGTGGCGTCGCTGGTGCCCGCTTGGGTGGCCACGCGGGCGCGGCCCGTGACGGCCGTCGCGCTCGGCGAGTGACGAGCGGGCTTGTCGGTGGCGTGTGTAAGACTCTCGGCCGTGGCGTACCCCGGGTTGGATCAAAGTGCGAAGCTCGAACTGGCCAGGCTGGTCACCGAACTGGCCGTGGTGCAAGGCAAGGTGACCCTATCGTCGGGCAAGGAAGCCGACTACTACGTCGATCTCCGCCGGGCGACCCTGCACCACGCGGCGGCGCCGCTCATCGGGAAGCTGCTGCGGCAGCTCACGGCCGACTGGGACTACGTCGCCGCCGGCGGCCTCACCCTCGGTGCCGACCCGGTCGCGCTCGCGATGCTGCACTCCGCCGCGAGCGACGGGATGGTGCTCGACGCCTTCGTCGTCCGCAAGGCGGTGAAGGAGCACGGCATGCAGCGCCGCATCGAGGGCGTCGAGGTGCGCGGGCAGCGCGTGCTGGCCGTCGAGGACACCTCGACCACGGGCGGCAGTGTGCTCACGGCCGTCGAGGCGCTGCGCGAGGCCGGAGCGGTCGTCGCCGGCGTCGCCACGGTGGTCGACCGCGACACGGGCGCGCGCGAGGCCATCGAGAAGGAAGGCCTCGAGTACCGCTACCTGCTGAACAAGGACGACCTCGGCCTGAGCTGAGCGCGATTCTCGAAGATCACCGAGAATGCGTGCGTGACGAACACCCCCTCGCCGGTGTCCCCCTGGTGGAAGGGGGTGCCGTGACCACGACGGAGCTCGACGACGCGACGCTGGTCGGCCGCGCCCGCGACGGCGACGTGCGGGCGTACGAACAGCTCGTGCTGCGTTACCAAGCGCCCATGTTCCGGCTTGCGGTGAAGATGCTCAACCACCGCGGCGACGCCGAGGACGTGGTGCAGGAGGTGTTCCTCGGCGCCTGGCGCAAGCTCACGCAGCTGCAGGACGACAGCGCGTTCGTCGGCTGGCTCTACCGCAGCACGGCCAACCGCTGCCTCAACGTGATCCGCGCGCGCCGTCCGCAGGTCGACGTCGACCTCGAGCTGGCGGAGTCGCCGCGCACCGACGGGCAGCCGGAGCACGCGGCGCAGGTCAACGGGCAGCTCGAGGCGCTCAACGCGGCGTTGCAGCAGCTCACGCCGCCGCAACGCGTGTGCTGGCTCCTGCGTGAGGTCCACGGCCGCTCCTACGACGAGATCGCCGAGGTCGTCGGGGTGAACCCCGCGGCTGTCCGGGGCCGCATCGCCCGGGCTCGGGCACAGCTGGCGGAGGTGATGAAGCCGTGGCGGTGAACGAGACCGGCACCGACTACGAACTGCCGTGCGGCCGGGACCTGGACGCGCTCTGGGACCGGCTCGACTCGGTCGACGAGCACGAGGCGACCTGCCCGCACTGCGGCACCGCGCGCGAGAGCCTGCTGGCCCTGCGTTCGGCGACGGCCGAGCTCGTGGCCGAGCCCGATCCGGTGCCGCCGGGCCTGGTGGGACGCATCATGTCGGCCGTGCGGGCCGAGGCGCGGCGCGGGCAGATGCTCGACCTGCCGACGCCGGAGCCGGGCCGGGTGGAGGTGAGCGAGGCGGCCGTGGCCGTGGTGCTGCGCTACGCCGCCGACTCCGCGGGTGACGTCCGGGCCCGCCGCTGCCGTGTGCGCACGGTCGGGGTCGCCTCCGACGGCGGCGGGATCGTCGAGGTCGAGCTCACCCTCGCGGTGCGGCTGGGCAACGTCGACGGTGCCGAGACGCTGGCCCGGGTGCGCGAACGCGTCACGACCGCGGCCGCGGCGCGCGTCGGGTTGACGCTCGCGAAGCTGGACCTGCTGGTCGAAGACGTGTACGAGGACGGGGAATGACGGGCGAGGCCGAGTACGTGATCGCGGACCCGGTGGTCGCGAGCGTCGCGGCCCGGGCCGCGCTCGACACCCCCGGCGTGGTGCGGCTGGAGCCGGGCCTGCGCGGCCTCGTCACGGCGTGGACGCGCGCGGCGCGTGGGCGGTGGCAGGGGCTGGATCCCGCGCCGATCGACGGGGTGCGCGTGCGCAGCGTCGAGGGTGGGCTGACGGTGGAGGTCGACGTGGTGACGTCGGCGTTCGACCAGGCCGCGGCCGTGGGGCGGGCGGTGCAGCGGTCGGTGACGCGCGGGGTGGCCGAGCAGACCGGGCTGGCCGTCGACGCCGTGGTGGTGTCCATTGTGGATATCGAGCTGGAGCGCCGGTGAGCGTCGCCGAGCGCGTCGTCGCGGCGCTCGCCGACGTGGAGGGCCTGCGGCCGGCGGTGGAGCGGAGTTGGGGTTCTGCCGTGGATCTGACGCCGGAAGCGGTGCAGGTGCGGCTGATCGCGACGCGGCTGCCGCTGCCGCCGTTGCTGGCGCGCGCGGCGGCCGTGGTGCGGCCCGTGCTGGCGGACACGGAGTGGGCAGGCGCGACGCTGCGGCTGATCGTCACCGACGTCGACGCCGGCGCGTTTTCCTGAGCCCCGCGTCACACGATCGGGTCGTGACGATCACCGGGCCGTTGTGTCGAAGAGGTGGCGGGGCAGGAAAGCCTTGTCCCGCCCCGCTTCCCAACCTACCGAGGGAGAAGTTTCATGACTGTCGCCGAGAAGACCGTTGACCTCGTGGTGGCTCCTGGCCTCGTGACCGACCAGGGCACCACGACGATCGCCGACGTGGTCGTGCAGAAGATCGCCGGGCTCGCGACGCGCGAGGTGCCGGGCGTCCACGCGCTGGGCGGCGGCGCGGCGCGGGCGCTGGGTGCGCTGCGCGACCGCATTCCGGGTGCGTCGGCGAGTGCGGGCCAGGGCGTGGCCGTGGAGGTCGGGGAGAAGCAGGCGGCGGTGGACCTGGAGATCGTGGTCGAGTACGGCGTGCCGATCGCGGACCTCTCGCGCCAGGTGCGACGCAGCGTGATCGGCGCGATCGAGCGCATGACGGGCCTGGAGGTCGTCGAGGTGAACATCAACGTCGGCGACGTGTACATCCCGAGTGCGGACGAAGAGCCCACCACGAGTGATCGGGTGCGCTGAGGGATCTTTCCGGCGCGGTCTTCGTACCCGGAGTGACCACTCCGTTACCCCTCGGGTGAACGCGTTGCTCCCGTGGGTCGAACATCACAGCGAGTGAGGAATTTTCGCCCGCCGGGGCACGGTTACCGGAGTAACGTCGCTGGTAGAAGCCGTGGGGAAAGGGGGCGGTGGTGAACGCTTCGGTGGCGCATTTCCTCGCCGACGTGACGGTGGCGGTGCACATCCTCGCCCTCTTGTTCATCGGGCTCGGCGGTTTCCTCGCGTGGCGCTGGCCACGCGTCGCGTTCGTGCACGTGTTTTTCGCGGCCTGGGGCGTGCTCGTGAACGTCACCCCGGTGCCCTGCCCGCTGACCGCGGCGGAGAACTTCTTCCGGCACCAGCAGGGACTGGGCGACCTGCCGGGCGGGTTCAACGCGTACTACCTGTACGACACGGTCGTGCCGCGTTCGCTGCTGCCGGCCGTCGCGGTGATCGCCCTGGCGCTGGTCATCTTCTCCTACGTCGGCGCCTACCACCGCTGGCGTCACCGCCACGACGACACTCCGGCTCACCGCGTCCGTCTGGGCTGAGCGAGAATCGTCCCTCGTGACGGACGATTCCGAGGCGGGGCCCACCGAGTGGGTCGGTCGTGAGCCGATTGGTGTGGGGCCGTGGGCGGGCCCATGGCCCACGGACCCGAGGTACGACCCCGAGCTGTTGGAGCACGGGGATCGCCGGAACGTGGTGGATGCGTACCGGTACTGGCGCCGCTCGGCCATCGTGTCCGATGTGGATGCTCGGCGGCATCCGTTCCACGTGGCCATCGAGAACTTTCAGCACGACCACAACATCGGGACCGTTGTTCGGACGGCGAATGCGTTTGCTGCCGCCGAAGTGCACATCGTCGGGCGGCGGCGGTGGAACCGTCGTGGGGCGATGGTGACGGATCGGTATCAGCATTTGCGGCATCATGAGGATGTTGCCGGGTTGGTGTCATTTGCTGCTTCTGCTGGGTTGGCCGTGGTGGCTGTGGACAACACGCCTGGGTCGGTGCCGGTGGAGGTGGCTTCGTTGCCGCGGGAGTGCGTGCTGCTGTTCGGGCAGGAGGGGCCCGGGTTGTCGGAGGAGGCTCAGGCTGCGGCGTCGATGGTGGTGTCGATTGCGCAGTTCGGGAGTACGCGGTCGATCAATGCGGGGGTGGCGGCGGGGATTGTGATGCATGCTTGGGTTCGGGAGCATGCTGATTTGTCGCGGTCTTGGTGAATTGGTGGTCCGGCTCGGTTCGTCTCAGTTCGGCTCGACCCGCTGGCGCGGATCATTGCCGGGTTTCGGGGGGTGCAGGGCCGGGTCTGGGTGCGCCTCGGGTTGTGTAGTTGGGTTGCCGGGTGTTGGTGGTATGCCTACTGGTTTGTGAAGGTTGCCGGCTGGGTTGGGGTTGAGTTTCGCCCTTGGCCTGGGGGTTGGTTGCGGCTGCAGTCAACCGTGTCTTGGTGTGGTCTCCGCAGTGGCGAGCGGGTCGGGCGCTGCGGGGTTGGGCTGGAGCCACCGGGGTGGCGCCAGCCCTGGTTCCCAGCGGAGAGCTTCAGCGCTGAGCGGGAGCCGGCGCGGTGACGCCGGTGCGGCGCGCGGGACGCGGGGCGGTGCCGCGCTGCGCGGGGGCGGCACCGCCGGTCCGTCGGGCGGGGGCAGCGGTGGTGCCGCGCTGGGTCGGGGCGGAGGCGCCGGTGCGGCCGGCCGGGGCCGACGCCGACTGGCGCTGGGACGGAGCAGCCGTGGCGCGTGCGGCGGAGGCGGTGGTGGTGCGCTGGGTGGGCGCGGGGGTGGCGGTGCGCTGAGCGGCAACCGGAGCTGGCGCGCTGGTGGTCGCGGCGTTGGCGGTCGGGCCGGTCAGGACCAGTGCGCCGCACGCGGCGGCGAGGCCGACGAGGCCGGAGACGGCGAGTTTCTTGGCGTTCATGGTGTTCTCCCCGACTGTGGAGTGGATCTTGGACTCCACCGAACGTAGGGGCCGGTTGTCAGGAACCGGTTTCAATCGGGTCAGGCCGGGATCAGGGGGCGGCGCCCTGCGTGAACGGGCAGAATCGCGGGTATGAGCGTCGAGCGGGCTGGGCGGGCGGCTGCGGCGGAGCGCGCCGTGCGGGGGCGGTACCTGCGGCGCGTCTGGGGTGTGCCCGGGACGGTGCTGGGTCGCAGCGGTTGGCCGCCGACGGTCGGGCAGCGGCTGCACTGGCACTGGAACTACTGGTGGCAGGCGCATCTGCTGGACAGTCTGGTCGACGCTCAGCTGCGCGACCCTCAGCCCGAGCGAGCGAAGGTGATCGGGAGGTTCGTCAAGTCCGTACACTTCCGTAACTTCGGAAAGTGGATCAACGACTACTACGACGACATCGCCTGGCTCGGCCTTGCCCTGCAACGTGTCCGCGCGCTCGATCTATCCGATGTGGACCGATCAATCGCCGATATCGACGCCCGGCTCCGCGAAGGCTGGACCGACGACGCCGGCGGCGGCATCTGGTGGCGCCGCGGCGACACGTTCAAGAACGCCCCCGCCAACGGTCCCGCCGCCATCTTCCACGCCCGCGAGGGCGACGCCACGCGTGCGCGCGACATGACGAAGTGGCTCACCGACACCCTCGTCGACCCCGCCACGGGCCTGGTCTGGGACGGACTCCGCGTCGACACCGGCGAACTCGTGAAGCACATCTTCACCTACTGCCAAGGCGTCTACCTGGGCGCGTGCCTCGAACAGTCCGATGTGGACGCCGCCTCGCGCACCGTCCGCGCCATCGCCACCCACCTCTCCCCCGGCGGCGTCCTCCGCGGCCAAAACGGCGGCGACGGAGGCCTCTTCGCCGCCATCGCCGCTCGCTACCTCGCCCTCGCCGTGCCGCGCCTGCCCACCCCGGAAGCCGCCGCCGCCCGCACCCTCGTCCTCACCACCGCCGACGCCTGTTGGGCCGGCGCCACCCAGACCCCCACCGGCCCGTTGTTCAGCGCCGAATGGGCCAACCCCGCGCCGGCAAGCCCGCCACCCCCCGGCGCCCCCGAACGCGACCTGTCCGTCCAAACCGGAGCCTGGCTCCTCCTCGAAGCCGCCGCGACGCTCGCGTAGGCCGAGAAGCCCTGGTCCAACGGCGACGACTGCGCCCCGAGCGATCATCGGTCGAATGTCTGAATTTCGGTTCGGTAGTGGCCAGCGGCCTGCGCTGGGTTGATCAGCAGGGTGAAGTCGGGAAGGGCGGTTCGAGCGGGCTGCCCATCGGCATCCATCTGCCCTGGTTCGGCGTCCCATTCGAGCAAGGCGATCGTCACGGTCCACCGGCCTGGTGGCAGGGGGACGTGGAGGCCGGCGTCCGATCGAGCCCCGAGGTGTTCGATGCCGCTGATCCTGGCGTTGCCGTCGGTGATGAACAGGTACGGCTCCGACGAGACGAGGAGAAATCGGCGTTCCCGCTGCGTGAAGTCAGCACTGGCCGACGCCGATCCGACTCGGGCGAGGACCTGGAACGCGCCGTCGTCGCCGATGTTCACGGGGACGAAGGCGCCGGCAGTGATGTGCCGGGAGATGTCGTCGTCTTTCAGAAGGTCTGACTCCCACGTGTCGTAGTCGACGATGTAGGCGAACGCCGCGGGGGACCACAAGCCGAACATTCCGGCATCGGTGGCCATCACGCCCGTGATTTCCATCGGTCGCGCTCCTTGCTCGCCGTCCGCGGGGTCGTTCGGGCTGCGTCACCGCGGTCGCATGGCCGATTGCCGCAGGGGCGCCGGCTTTCGGGAGCGTACGCGGGTGGAAGCAGGCAGTCGGGCGCGGCGGCCGAGAAGTTCAGCAGCCGCAAGAAGCGCGGTGCAGGAACCGTGGCGCCAGCCGCACCGCTTCGGGGCGGCGGTCCGGTTCCTGGACGCGTGCCATGAGCAGCTGCACCGCCCGGCGTCCGATCTCCGAGATCGGCTGGGCCATCGTGGTGATGGCCGGGGAAACGGTGCGCGCCCAGGCCATGTCGCCGAAGCCGACGACGGCGAGTTCGGCGCCGATGCGGATGCCGCGGCGGTGGGCTTCCCATTGGACGCCCATGAGCATGGACTCGCCGCCGACCACGACGGCGCTGGGGGACGGCCAGCCGTCCAGGAGTTTGGCGGCGGCGCGGGCCGCGCCGCCCGGGGAGGACATGCCGCAGGCGACGAGTTCGGGGTTGTAGCGCAAGCCGGCGCGGTCGAGGCCGAGGCGGTAGCCCAGCGTGCGTTCTTCGCTGACGGCCGAGTCGGCGGCGCCGGTGACCATCGCGATGCGGCGGTGGCGTCGCGAGGCCAGGTGCTCCACCAGCGAAGACACCGCCTGGATGTTCTCCGAGCCCACCTGGTCGACGTCGTTGCGGCCGGCGATGCGATCGACCAGCACCGTGGGGATGCCCATGCGCACGAGACCGTTGATGACCGCGTCGTCGCCGGGGGCCGGGACCAGGAGCACCCCGTCGACCCGGTCGGCCCGCAGCGCCCGCACCACGGCGGCCTCTTCGGCCACGGAATCGTGCGTGTCGGCGAGCATCAGGTCGCAGCCGGCGCGCGCGGCCGCGCCGCGGATCGCGCGCAGCAGATCACCCGTGTACGGGTTCGCGTGCATGCCCAGGGCAACACCGAACCGGTGGGTGACCGGCGTGTCCCAAACCGGGATCTCCGGCGCCAGAGCGGTCATGTCCGTGGCCCTCGTCGTCGTGCTTACCCAACGGTAACCGGCGCCGAGATGTGCGAGTGGTGGTCGACTCCAAGAATCACCAGTGTGAGTGAACGGTCAAACCGCTCCGGGGCACCCGCACGACTGCCGGTGGCGCAGCGTGGGCGGCAGCCGCACGGTCTCGGCCGGGCGCGTCGGGTCGGCGAGGCGGGCCAGCAGCAGCCGCACGGCGCGGCGGCCGATCTCCTCGATCGGCTGCGCCATGGTGGTGAGCGGGGGGTCCACGAGGTCGGCCCACTCCACGTCGTCGTACACGACCACCGGCAGGTCACGGCCGATGCGCAGGCCGCGCCGGCGGGCCTCGTGCAGGACGCCGACCATCATGCTGTCGTTGGCCACCACCAGGGCCGTCGGCGGTTCCGGCAGGGCCAGCAACGTGCTCAGCGCCAGCGCGCCGCCGTCGCGGTTCGAGTTCCCACAGGCCACGAGGTCGGGCGACCACGCGAGCCCCGAACGGCCCAAGCCCAGCCGGTAGCCGAGCACGCGCTCGTCGCTGGTCGTGAGGCCCGGCGCGCCGGAGATCATGCCGATCCGCCGGTGCCCGAGCGACGCCAGATGCGCGGTCAGCGCCGAGGTGGCCTGGATGTTCTCCGCCCCGACCTGGTCGACGTCGGTGCGGGTCGAGAGCCGGTCGATGAGCACCGTCGGCACGTCCAGCGACACGAGTTCACCGATCACCGGACCGTCGCCCGGGGAGGGAGTCACCAGCAGTCCGTCGACGCGACGGGACCGCAAGGCCCGCACCACGTCACGTTCGGTCGACGCGGCGTCGTGCGTGTCGGCGAGCAGCACGGTGTAGCCGTTGGCCGAAGCCTCCCGCTCGATCGCCTGCATCAGTGCCGCGAAGTACGGGTTGGCGACCAGCGAGACCGCCATCCCGATCGAGCGCGTACCGCCCGTGACCAGCGAACGAGCGATCGCGTCTCCGGTGTAGCCGGTGGTCTCGATGGCCCGCAGCACGGCGGCCTTCGTGTCCTCCGCGACGGCGCGCGTGCCGTTGACGACGTGCGAAACCGTCGTGATCGACACCCCGGCGAGCTCCGCGATGTCGCGCTGGGTGGGCCGGGAGGAGCGGGTTTGTGGCATGTCAGTCCTTCACGAGGTTCGCTCGCAAGCGTTTGCGCAAACGCTTGCGACGTGTGCTGAGTCTGTCTACCTTGCCGTCCATCGGCAACCTCGCAGGAGGGCATCCATGAGACAGCGCAGTCTCTCCGCATTGGTGCTGACCGTCGCAGTCGGGGCGATGGTCACCACCGGCTGCACGGTCGAGCGCCACTGGGGCGGCAACACGACGCCGGCCGGCAGTGGCAAGGCCAAGGTCGGCCTGGTCACCAAGACCGACACCAACCCGTACTTCGTCGAGCTGCGCAACGCGGCCAGCGCGGCCGCGAAGGCCAACGGCGCCGACTTCAGCGCGCTCGCCGGCCAGTTCGACGGCGACAACGACGGCCAGGTCCGGGCCATCGAGAACCTCATGCAGCAGGGCGTGAACACGATCCTGATCACCCCGAGCTCGTCCACCGGCGTGCTCAAGGCGATCAAGGACGCGCGCGACGCCGGGGTGCTCGTGATCGCGCTCGACACCGCCACCGAGCCGGCCGACGCCGTCGACGCCACCTTCGCCACCGACAACTTCGCGGCCGGCCAGCAGCAGGGCGTGTACGTGAAAGCCGCCCTCAACGGCGTCGACCCGAAGCTGCTGATGGTCGACGGGACCGCCGGCTCCTCGGTCGACACCGAGCGGCACGGCGGTTTCCTCAAGGGCATCGGCCTCACGGACTCCTCACCCGAGATCAAGGGCCACACCCCCGCCAACGGCGACCAGAGCCTCGCGCAGCAGGGCATGGAGAACCTGTTGCAGCGCAGCACGGACATCAACGCCGTCTACTCCATGAACGAACCCATGGGCCGCGGCGCCTACGCCGCGCTGAAGGCCCGCGGCCTCACCGACCGCATCGTGATGGGCTCGATCGACGGCGGCTGCGAAGGCGTGCAGAACGTCAAGGACGGCCTCTACTCGGCCACCGTCATGCAGTTCCCGAAGAAGATGGCCGAACAGGGTGTGCTCGCCGCCGTCGAATACGCCAAGACCGGCAAGAAGCCCACGGGCTTCGTGAACACCGGCTCCACCGTGATCACCGACAAGCCGATGCCGGGCGTCCCCAGCCAGAACACCACGTGGGGTCTGCAGAACTGCTGGGGAGGCGCGAAATGACCACCGCGACGGTGAACGGGACCCGTGAGCGCGAGTCGCTCGGCGAGTTCTTCCTGCGCGCGCCCGCGGTCGGCCCCGCGCTCGCGCTGATCGTGGCCATCGTGGTCTTCTCCCTGGCCACGGACACGTTCTTCGACCTCGACAACCTGTCCACCGTGGTCCAGCAGTCACTGGTCGTCGGCACGCTCGCGCTCGGCCAGACGCTGATCATCCTCATCGCCGGCATCGACCTGTCCAACGCGTCGTCGATGGTCGTGGCCACGCTGATCATGGCGAAGCTCGCCGCGGCGGGCGCAGGCGGCTTCGTGGCGCTGCTCGCCGGGATCGCGCTGACGGTCCTCGTCGGCCTGTTCATCGGCACGCTCGCCACGCGGATCAAGTTGCCCGCCTTCATCATCACGCTCGGCACGTTCACCGGCCTGACCGCCGTGGCAAAGCTGATCGCGGGCGGCCAGGCCGTGCCGGTCACCGACGGGCTCCTGCAGTGGCTCGGCACCAAGCGCTACCTCTTCGGCGGCATCCCCATCACCTACGGCATGACGCTCGCGCTGATCATGTTCCTCATCGTCTGGTACTCGCTCACGAAAACCGCGTGGGGCAAGCACGTCTACGCGGTGGGCAACGCGCCGGAGTCCGCGCGCCTGTCCGGTATCAAGGTCAACCGCACGGTGATCTCCGTGTACCTGGTCGCGGGTTTCTGCTTCGGCATCGCCGCGTGGCAGGCGCTCGGCCGCACGCCGAACGCCGACCCGAACCAGTTCCAGCTCGGCAACCTCGACTCGATCACCGCCGTGGTCCTGGGCGGCACCAGCCTCTTCGGCGGCCGCGGTTCGGTGCTGGGCACGTTGTTCGGCGCGCTCGTCGTGGCGGTGCTGCGCTCGGGCCTCACGCAGATGGGCGTGGACGGCAACTACCAGGACCTCGCGACCGGCGCGCTGCTCATCGCCGCCGTGGTCGTCGACCGGATCGCACGGAGGCAGCAGCAGTCATGACTTCCGACAACGGGCAGCAGACCACGCTTTCCGCTCGCGGCCTCGTGAAGCGCTACGGCCGCGTGACCGCCATCAACGGCGCCGACTTCGACCTCTACCCCGGTGAGGTGCTCGCCGTCGTCGGCGACAACGGCGCCGGGAAGTCGAGCCTCATCAAGGCGTTGTCCGGTGCGCTGATCCCCGACGAGGGCGAGATCCGCGTCGACGGCCGGGTCGTGCACTTCAAGTCCCCTTTGGACGCTCGCCACCACGGGATCGAGACGGTGTACCAGGACCTGGCCGTGGCGCCGGCGCTGGACATCGCGTCGAACATGTTCCTGGGCCGGGAAAAGCGCCTGCGCGGGCCCTTCGGCGGGCTGGCGCGCAAGCTCGACACGGGCGAGATGCGCAAGGAGGCGCAACGGATCCTCGACGAGCTGGGCATCAACATCAAGTCCATCAACCAGCTCGTGGAGACGCTCTCGGGCGGCCAGCGCCAGGGTGTCGCGGTGGCGCGCGCCGCGGCGTTCGGCACGAAGGCCGTGATCATGGACGAGCCGACGGCCGCGCTCGGGGTCGCGGAGTCGGCGAAGGTGCTGGAGCTGATCGGGCGCATCCGCGACCGCGGGCTGCCGGTGGTGCTGATCAGCCACAACATGCCGCACGTCTTCGACATCGCCGACCGGATCCACGTGCACCGGCTCGGCAAGCGCGTGGCCGTGGTGTCGCCGAAGACGCACACGATGAACCAGGTCGTCGGCCTGCTCACGGGTGCGCTGCAGCTCGACGAAGGCGGTGAGGTCGTGGAGGTCGCGGCCACCACACACGCCGGGCTGACCTGACGTGCGCGTGCTGCTGGCGGGGCTGTGCACCGTCGACGTCGTGCAACGGGTCTCGCAGTTCCCGGCGCCGGGCGAGAAGGTGCAGTCGCTGCGGGTGGACGTCGCGGCCGGTGGGCCGGCGACCAACGCCGCGGTGACCGTGGCCGCGCTCGGAGCCGCCGCGACGCTCGTGACGGTCGTCGGGGCCCACCCGCTGGCAGCGCTCGCGCACGCCGATCTCATCGCGTGCGGGGTCGACGTCGTGGACCTCGACCCCGCACGCGCCGACTCGCCACCGGTGAGCGCCGTCGTCGTGCGCGACTCCGACGGGGAGCGAACGGTCGTCTCGCGCAACGCCGCTTCCGGTGCGCCGGTGGCGGTTCCGGATCTCTCCCGCCTCGTCCGCGACGCGGGCGCCGTGCTCGTCGACGGCCACCACCCCGAGCTAGCGCTGGCCGTCGCGCGGGCCGCGCGGTCACTCGGCGTGCCCGTCGTGCTCGACGCTGGCAGCTGGAAACCCGTGCTGGAGGACCTGTTGCCGCTGGTGGACGTCGCCGCGTGCTCCGCGCACTTCGCCGCGCCCGGGCCGGGACCGCATGAACGCGGAGTACCCGTCGTGATCAGGACCGCGGGGCCGGATCCCGTTCGCTGGAGCACTGCGGAAGACTCAGGCCAGGTGCCTGTCAACGATGTCGGGGCGCGGGACACACTGGGAGCCGGCGACGTGTGGCACGGCGCGCTCGCGCACGCGGTCGCGGCCGGTGGAAGCTCAGTGGACGGGTGGATCCGGCACGCGAACGCGGTGGCCGGCGAGCGTGTCCGCCACGTGGGGCCGCGGTCTTGGACGGCGGCGATCTCGAAGTTGGGAGAAGGAGTGCGATGACGGCGTTCGAAGACCTCCTGGCACGGGCCGAGGGGCTCGCCAAGCCGCGGCAGCGCAGCGTGCTCGGCATCATCGGCGCGCCCGCGTCCGGCAAGACCACGCTGGCCTGGGCGATCGCCAACGCGCTGGGCTCCCGCGCGGCCGTCGTCGGGATGGACGGCTTCCACCTCGCGCAGGTGGAGCTGCGCCGGCTCGGCCGCGCCGAGCGCAAGGGCGCGCCCGACACGTTCGACGCCGCCGGCTACGTCCACCTCATCCGCCGGCTCGCGAAGGGCAAGGAAACGGTGTACGCGCCGGAGTTCCGCCGCGAGATCGAGGAGCCCATCGCGGGCGCGGTCGCGGTGGCGCCCGAGGTGCAGCTGCTGATCACGGAGGGCAACTACCTGCTGCTGCCCGACGATCCGTGGAGCGGCGTGCGCCAGTACCTCACCGAGGCGTGGTTCCTCGCGCCCGACGAGCCCGAGCGGATCGAACGGCTGGTTTCACGGCACCGTCGTTACGGCCGGTCACTGGTCGAGGCACGCCAGCGCGCGCTCGGCTCGGACCAGCGCAACGCCGACCTCATCGCGAGCACCCGTGACCGTGCCGACCTCGTGCTGGAGAACCTGCCGCTCGTGAACTTCGCCCTGTGAGCGGGGTTCTCGTCGTCACCGGCGGCAGCCGCGGGATCGGCGCGGCGATCTGCACGCTCGCGGCCGAGCGTGGCTACGACGTGGTGGTCAACTACTCCGGCGACTCCGAGCCGGCGGCCGAGGTCGTTTCACAGGTCCGGGCGCACGGGCGCAAGGCGCTGGCGGTGCGCGCCGACGTCTCCGACGAACGGCAGGTCCGCAAGCTCTTCGGCACCGCCGGGGAGATGGGGTCGCTGGTCGGCGTCGTGAACAACGCGGCCATCACCGGCAACACGCCGGGGCGCCTGGACGAGCAGAGCGCGGCCACCGTGCGGCGCGTGCTGGAGGTCAACGTCGGCGGGGTGTTCCTGTGCTGCCGCGAGGCCGTGCGGCGGCTCTCGACGCGGTACGGCGGTCCTGGTGGCGCCATCGTCAACGTCTCGTCCACGGCCGCGCGCACCGGCTCGGCGGGCGAGTGGGTGCACTACGCGGCGACGAAGGCCGCGGTGGACACGCTGACGTACGGGCTCGCGCAGGAGGTGGCGGGCGAGGGTATCCGGGTGAACGCTGTCGCGCCTGGGCTCGTGGCCACCGGCCTGCACGAGGCGGCCGGCCTGCCCGACCGCCTCGAGCGGCTGTCACCGGGGATTCCGCTCGGCCGGCCGGGCGAGCCGGCGGAGATCGCCGAAGCCGTGCTGTGGCTCCTGTCACCCGCGTCGTCGTTCACGGTCGGCGCCGTGCTGGAGGCCGGCGGCGGCCGCTGAAAGCGCGTCCCACCATGTGGTCTTTGCGCATTTCGGCGTTCCGCTGGGGCGCTACTCGTGTTCACGTCATCCCGGCTTGTGGGACGCCGGGCGACGAGGAGATCACGATTCGTGGCGGAAGTCGGTGAATCCGTCCGCCCGATCGAGGCGGCTGTGTCACTCTGGTGGAGCCTCCGGGGCAGTTGGACGACCGGGGTCGCGGCGGCGCCGGTTCACGGGGTGGGTGACAAGCGCCCCGCGTCGCAAACGCACGGAGTGCGCAGCCGGGGGTCGGAAAGGACGGCCGCGAAAGTCATGCCCAAGCTCACGTCTGTGCACCATCTGGCGCTCACCGTGACCGATGTGGAACGCAGCGTCCCGTGGTACGCGCGGGTGCTCGACCTCGAGGAGAGCCACCGCCGCGAAGACCCCGAAACCGGGATCCACAAGGTCGTGCTGAAGTCCGCGGGTGACGGGTTTTCCGTTGTCCTGGTCCAGCACCCGGACACCGACCGACGGTGCTTCGACGAGCGCCGGACCGGGCTGGATCACGTCGCGTTCTCGGTGTCGTCGAAGGCGGAACTCTGCGAGTGGGAGGACCGGCTCTCGGAGTACGGGGTCTCGTACCTGCCGCCGACGACGTCGCGGACGTTCGAGGGGTCGTCGGTGATCGTGTTCCGGGATCCGGACGGGATCCAGCTGGAGATCTGGTCGGATCCGGAGCTGTAGAGCGGGTTTCAGCGTGGCGCGGTGAGCGACCGCGTCACGCGTGGGCGTCGTCCGGTTCGTCCACGGGCCGGCGCATTTCCTGGCGGTACCGGAGCACCCCGTACCCCGTTCCCAGAACGAAGAACGCCACGCTCACCCACAGGGCCGCCGTCTTCAGCCACGGCAGGGCGTCCAGCAGGCCGGCGCCGTAGTAGCCCAGCAGGACCAAGGTGGGGACCCACAGCAGGCCACCCAGGCTGGTGGCCACCAGGAAGCGCCGAGGGTCCATGCGGGCGGCACCGGCGATGAGCGGCGCGAGGGTGCGGATCCACGGGATCCACCGCGCCGCGACGATCGCGAAGAAGCCCTTGCGGTCCAGGAACCGTTGGGCTCGGTCGAGGTTGTGGCGGTTGAGCACCTTGCCGCCGCGGCGGGCGATGAAGCGGGTGCCCGTACTTCGGCCGATGTAGTAACCCACCTGGTTGCCGCCGACGGCCACCACGAGCGCGGCGCCCGACAGGAGCCACGCGTTCGCGTCGGAGCCGTGCTGGGCGAGCACCACGCCGGCGCCGAAGAGGAGCGAGTCGCCCGGCAGGAAAAGGCCGACGATGAGCGCGCATTCCACGAACACGAAGGAAAGCACGATCACCCAGACGAGCAGCGGACCGGCAGTGTCCAGCCAGCTCACGCCGACTCCGGCGGCCTCGATGCTTGCGGGGTTCACGCGAAGAGCCTACGTGGCCGCGATCGCCGGAAAGAAGGAACCATCGAATCCAGCCTTCCGGTCACTTTCGGTATTCCTGGAATGAACTGCGCGTTCACCAATCGACCAAACGAACGGGCCGCCCGGGACAGTTCCCGGACGGCCCGAATCGCACAAAACCACTAGAACTGCGGCAGGGACTCGCCTTGCACCGCTTCGATGTCCAGCTCCACCTTGACCGTGGTGCCGATCGCGGCGACGCCCGCGCGGACCATCGCGCTGTAGTTGATCGCGAAGTCGTTGCGGTGCAGCTGGGTCTCTGCGTGGAACGCGGCGCGCACGCCGCCCCACGGGTCCGGGCCGTGGCCCTGGTAGCGCAGGTCGAGCTCGACCTGGCGGCGCTCGCCGTGCAGGGTCAGCTCGCCCAGGAGCACCCAGGTGTCCGTGCCGCGCTGCGAAAGACCCGTGCTCTCGAACGTGATCAGCGGGAAGGCCTCCACGTCGAGGAACTCGGCCGAACGCAGGTGGTCGTCGCGCATCTTGATGCCGGTCTCGATGCTGCCCGCCTTGATCTCGGCCCGCACCGTCGAGCGTTCCACCGGGCGCGTGATGTCGATGCGCCCGCCGACGTCGGGGAACCGCACCTTGATGCTCGCGATACCCATGTGCCGGGCGGTCGCGACCACCGAGGAGTGCACCGGGTCGATCGTCCACGGCCCGGCCGGCGGCAGCTCCACGGCCTCGGCCACCGGAGCCAGGGCGATGTCGCCCAGCAGGCCGGCGCCGTCGGAGCCGATCTGCACCGTGCGGGCGGTGGGCGTGTACCCCGGCGCCGTGATGACGGCGGTGTACACGCCCGGGGGCAGCGCGTCGGTGACCACTGCCCCCTTCGCGTCCGTGACCTGACGGGCGACCTGACGGCCGTTGAGGTCGGTCACCGTGAGCACGGCGTTCTCGACCGGCCAGCCGCCGTTGGCCCGCAGCTGTCCTCGCAGGCCCGCGGTCATGAGCGGTCGACCAGCTCGTCGAGTGCCTGGTCGTAGCTCAGGCGCACGTCGTGCTCGGCCTCGCCGTCGGTCAGCGTCACCTGGCTGGTGGCCGGCGGGTAACCGCTCGCCACCACCGTGTAAGCGCCGACCGGCAGGTCGCTGACCACGTAGCGGCCTTCGCCGTCCGTGCGCGCGACCGCCGCGACGTTGCCGTTCGCGTCGAGCACGGTGATCCGCGCGTCCGGCACGATCCGGTCGCCCTCGGTGCGCGCGACGCCCTGCATCAGCACGGCACCGGCCAGCTCGACGTCGTGGCGCAGCACGCCGCTGTCGGGCACGGTCAGGGTGACCGCCACCGGGCGGTACTGCGGGCCGCTCGCGACGAGCGTGTACTGCCCGGCACCGACCCCGCTGAAGGTGTAGACGCCGTCGTCGGCCGTGATGAACGCGCCGTTGACCTCGCCGCGCGAGTCGGTGAGCGTCACAGTGGCGTTGGCCAGCGGGGAACCGATCCCCACGGACCGCACGACACCGGTCAGCTCGCCCGAGCCGGTGAGCGTCACGTCGAGCTTCGCCGGCCCGCCGCCGACCACCACGCTGGAGGCCTGCGGCTGGTGGCCGGGCGCGGCCACGATCAGCACGTAGGTGCCCGGGCCCTGCGTCGGCACGGAGTAGCTGCCGTCGCCGTTGCCGGTCGCCCGCGCGACCTGACGGCCCTGCTGGTCGATCAGCGTCAGCGCGGCGGCACCGACGTGGCTGCCGTCCTGCCGGCGCACGTGCCCGGTCACCGGGGGACCGCCCGCGCCCAGCGGCACGTCGATGCCCGCACCCGCGGCCGAGTTGGTGATCGGCATGGGCAGTGAGCCCGAAATCGCCTGCGGGTCGCCGTGACCGTTGCCGTTCATCGAGTGCCTTCCGCCTGCGCCGACGAGAACGGGTTCCCGCGGCTGTTCTTCGAAGAGCGAGCCCGGCTTGGCCGCCTGGTCGACGATGTCGGTCGGCGTCTCGTCCTCCTCGAGCAGCGCCTCGCCGCCCTCGACCGCCGCGGCGGCCGGGTTCATGCCCGCGAGCGGGATCTCCTTCAGGAAGCACAGGACGATCGTGGCCAGCAGCGCGACCGCGCCGGCGACGTAGAAGACCGTGGTGATCGAGTCGGTGAAGCCGACGAGGATCGGCGTCTTCAACGCGTCGGGCAGGGTCTGGATCACGCTGGTGTTGGTCTGGATGTCGGCCAGCTGCGCACCGGCACCGGCCGGCGGGTTGCCGCCGAACGCCTTGGTGATGTTGCCCGGCAGCACGTTGAACAGAATCGTGAGGAACACCGCGACACCGGCCGTACCACCGATCTGGCGGAAGAACGTGGCCGCCGCCGTGGAGGCGCCCATGTCGCTGCGCGGCCCGGCGTTCTGCACCGCGATGACCAGCGTCTGCATGCACTGGCCGAGGCCGAGGCCGATGATGGCCGCGGCGACGAGCGGGTGCCACAGCGGCGAGTTGTACTGCACCTGCGCGAAGAAGAACGCGCCGCCGGCGATGAGCAGCGTGCCGACGATCGGGAACACCTTGTAGCGCCCGGTCTTCGACATGATCCGGCCGGAGCCGATCGAGCTCAGCATCAGGCCGCCCATCAGGGGCAGCATCAGCAGACCGGACTCGGTCGGCGTGTAGCCCTGAACCACCTGCATGAACTGCGGGATCATCGTGATCGCGCCGAACATGGCGACACCGACGATGACACCACCGATGATCGCGACGGTGAACGTCGAGTTCTTGAACAGCCGCAACGGGATCAGCGCGGCGTCCTTCATCAGCTTCTCGACGAGGATGAACGCGACGATGCCGACGCCACCGATCACGTAGCAGATGATCGCCTTGAAATCGCCCCAGCCCCAGGTCTGGCCCTGTTCCGCGACGATCAGGAACGGCACCACGGCCACGACGAGCGAAAGCGCGCCCCACCAGTCGATCTTGTGCTTCTGCGGCACGTGCGGCACGTTCAGCACCTTGGCGACCACGAACAGCGCGACGATGCCGATCGGCACGTTGATCAGGAAGACCCAGCGCCAGCCGGAGATACCGCCGAGGGTGTCGAAGCCGGCGAAGAAGCCGCCGAGCACCGGACCGAGCACAGTGGACAGACCGAAGACGGCGAGGATGTAGCCCTGGTACCGCGGGCGTTCGCGCGGCGGCACCACGTCACCGATGATGGTCATGGCCAGCGACATCAGACCGCCGGCGCCGAGGCCCTGCACCGCGCGGAACGCGGCGAGCTCGTACATCGACTGCGAGAACGTCGAAGCCAGCGAACCGGCGACGAAGATCGAGATCGCGGCGAGGTAGAACGGCTTGCGGCCGTAGATGTCCGACAGCTTGCCGTAGATCGGCGTGACGATCGTCGACGTGATCAGGTACGCCGTGGTGGCCCAGGCCTGCAGGTCGAAGCCGTGCAGGTCGTTGGCGATCTTGACGATCGAGGTACCCACGATCGTCTGGTCCAGTGCGGCGAGGAACATGCCGCACATGAGTCCGCTCAGGATCGTGACGATCTGGCGGTGGCTCAGCCGCGGCACACCGGCCGCGTCGACGACGGGTGCTCCCCCCCGCTGCTGAGGTTGTTTCTCGACGGTGGTGGTCATGCTCTTCCTAGGCCCCCTTGGAGTGCACCGAGTCCGCCGGCGCGGAGTCGGTCATGTCTGGAAAGTTGTTCTCGATACCGGTGTTGAGCCGCCCGAACAGCTCGTTGAGGGTCTCGCGATCCTCCTGGGTCCAGTCGCCGAGGACATCGGCGAGCCAGAGGTTGCGCTGCTTGCGGTTCTCGTCGAAGACCCGCAGGCCTTCGGCGGTGGGCGCCAGCAAGCAGGCGCGGCCGTCTTCGGGGTCGGCCTGACGTTCCACCAATCCGTGCTGCACGAGCGCGCTCGACTGCCTGCTGATGGTGGAGATTTCGGAGTGCAGGAACTCGGCGAGCTTGCTGGTGCGCTGCGGCCCCTCGTGGATGAGGCAGAAGAGGATCGCGTACGCGGCCCGCTCGATGCCGTCCGGACCCTGCTTGGAGACCTGCGACTTCGCCTTGGTGATCAGGCGCATGAATCGGACCAGCTCGTGTCCGAGCTGGTCGGCCAGGTCGAGTCCGTCCTTGGGCCGGGTGGCGGCGCTGTTCGGTGCCATTCGGTCGATCTTTCTCGCGGTGAAACAAACCGTTGTTTGGCGGCTGCAACTAGTTGCCTTAAGCAAGAGTGTGCCTGATCCGTGCTTCGCGCAAGCTCGCGGACCCCGGTTGTGTCGCATCACACTTTAGTTGTTGCATGCAAGCAGATATTCACCGGAGGGTGTTCGTCCGTTTTCTCCCGAGTCTGAAGGCCCAGGTCAGGATCCCGGGGAACAAGGCGGAGCGTGGCGGGTTGGATAGGGGTATGACCGACGACACACCGCTGTACGACCTCATCGGCTCCCGCCCCAACGGCGTGCTGGCCACACTCAAGCGCGACGGGCGGCCCCAGCTGTCCACCGTCAGCCACCACTTCGACGCCGCCGAGCGCAAGATCCTCGTGTCGATCACCGAGACGCGGGCGAAGACGAAGAACATGCGCCGCGACCCGCGCGTGAGCTACCACGTGGCCAGCGAGAACGGCTGGTCGTACGCGGTGGCGGAGGGCAAGGCCGTGCTGACGCCGGTCGCCGCGGCGCCCGACGACGCGACCGTCGAGGCACTGGTCGAGCTGTACCGCAAGGTCGGCGGCGAGCACCCCGACTGGGACGAGTACCGCGCGGCCATGGTGGCCGATCAGCGGCTGGTGCTCACGATCGACATCGACCGCGTCTACGGGCTCGTGCGCTGAGAGAAGCCGGCGCCGGCAAGTCGCCATCCGGCTGAAATCTGGAAACTCTATTCCGCACTGCGGAGATATCTGGGCTTACGATGACGCCATGAGCCCTGACGCCCTCCTTCAGCGACTCCGCGACGAGCTCGGCAAGGAGGCCGTGCTCACCGATGCCGACGTGACCGCGAGCTATTCGCGCGACATGATGCCGCTCGCCCCGTCCGGGAAGCCGCTGGCGGTGGTGCTGCCCGCGGACACGGCGGGGGTGCAGGCGGTGGTCAAGGCGTGTGCCGAGGCGAAGGTGCCGGTGGTGCCGCGCGGGGCGGGCAGTGGCCTGTCCGGCGCGGCCAACGCCATCGACGGCTGCGTGGTCCTGGTGCTGACCAAGCTCGACGAGGTCCTGGAGATCGACCCCGGCAACCGCCTCGCCGTGGTGCAGCCCGGCGTGGTCAACCTCGACTTCCGCACCGCCGTGGAGAAGCACGGCCTGTTCTACCCGCCCGACCCGTCGAGCTACGACTGGTGCACGATCGGCGGCAACCTCTCCACCAACGCCGGCGGCCTGTGCTGCGTGAAGTACGGCGTGACCACCGACTCCGTGCTCGGTCTGGAGGTCGTGCTGGCCGACGGGTCGCTGCTCAAGACCGGCCGCCGCACCGTGAAGGGCGTGGCGGGCTACGACCTGACGAAGCTGTTCATCGGCAGCGAGGGCACGCTCGGCGTGATCACGCAGGCCACCGTGGCGTTGCGCCCGTTGCCGCAGGCGCCGGCGACGCTCGTGGCGGGCTTCAGCACCACGGAGGCAGCGGGTGAGGCCGTCGCGCGGGTCGTGCGCGAGGGGCTCGTGCCGTCGCTGCTGGAGATCATGGACGCGGCGTCGATCAAGGCGTCGGAGACCTACCTCAAGACCGACCTCGGCGCCGGGTCCGACTGTCAGGCACTGCTGCTGGCGCAGTCCGACGTCGGCGGCGAGGCCGCGCTGCGCGAGCTCGCCGTGCTGGAGCAGATCTGCGCCGACTGCGGGGCCGACCTGGTCTACGCCACCGACGACCTCGAAGAGGGCAAGATGCTGCTGCAGGCCCGGCGGGTGGTCCTGACCGCGCTGGAGACCTACGGCATCTGGCTCACCGACGACGTCAGCGTGCCGCGCACCCGCATCGCCGAGCTGATCCGCGGCTGCGAGCAGGTGAGCGAGAAGGTGGGCCTGAAGATCGCCGTGGTCGGTCACGCCGGCGACGGCAACATGCACCCGACGATCGTCTACGCGCCCGACTCCGAGGACGAGTTCGCCCGCGCGCGGCAGGCGTTCGACGACATCCTGGAGATCGGCCTCTCGCTCGGCGGCACGGTCACCGGCGAGCACGGCGTCGGCAAGATCAAGCGCGACTGGCTGGCGCGCGAGATCGGGCCCGTCGGGATGCGGGTGCACCGGCAGATCAAGCAGGCGCTGGACCCGGAGAACCTGTTCAACCCGGAGTCGATGTTCTCGATGACCGACTGAGGTTTCACGAAAAAACGGCGCCGGTCCCCGCTCGGGGCCGGCGCCGTTTCCGCGTTCCGGTCAGTCGCGCACGCGCGGGATCCGCTGCGTGACCTCGGCGGCGTTCTCCTCCGCCGCGCCCACGCGGGCCTTCTTCTCGCGGCGGCTCTTGAGGTATTCGAGGAGGATCGGCACCACGGACACGAGCACGATCACCACGAAGATGGCGTCGACGTTGTTGCGGATGAAGCCGATGTTGCCCAGCAGCGACCCCAGCACCGTGATGCCGGCGGCCCACAGGATGCCGCCCAGCACCGTGTAGGTGAAGTACCGCTTCGGGTCCATCCGGCCGATGCCGGCGATCCAGGTGATGAACGTCCGCACGAACGGCACGAACCGCGCCAGCACCACGGCCTTCGGCCCGTGGTGGTCGAGGAAGGCGTGCGTCTTGTCGACGTACTCCTTCTTGAAGAACTTCGAATCGGGCCGGTTGAACAGCTTCGGGCCGACGAAGTAGCCGATGTAGTACCCGCAGACGTTGCCGAGCAGCGCGGCCGCCGTCACCAGCACGCACACCACCCACAGGGGCGCCTGCAGGGTGCCGTTGGCGATGAACAGGCCCGCCGTGAACAGCAGCGAGTCACCCGGCAGCACCGGGAAGATGCTGCTCTCGATGAAGATGATCAGGCAGAGCACCGCGATGACCGGCACGGTCAGGCCGGACAGCAGCTGCTCCGGGTCCAGCCACGACGGCAGGATGGACATGGTCGTCACTGTGCTCTGGGCGAGAATCACACCGAAAACGGTACAGGGTGACGCTGAGTGCCTTCACAGGGAGAACCACCGCAGGTGGCGGGGGTTTTCCGGAATTGTCAGACCAGCGTGAGCAGTCCGATGACCGAGCCCGCGGCCAAACCCAGCAGGAGAGCCAGCAGCAGCACCCAGTGCGCGGGCAGCGGCGCGGGGCCGGGCACGGCCTGGCGGACCGTCGCGGGGTCCGGTGCGGGAACCGGCCGAGCACCCGAGGCGACCGGCGCGGTCCGCTGGCCGGAGGCGTCGTCCAGGGCCGCGCGTTCGCGTTCGAGGGAGTCGGCGCCCGCGCCGGAGAGCAGGCCGTAGCGGGGCGGGAGCTCCTCGGTGGGACCGGTCGCGCCGGCGGAGTCCGGGGAGCCGGAAGACGCCGGGGGCTGCGAGCTGGTGTGCGGGGCGAACACGGCCTGGGCACGCAGGGCGTCAGCGAGCAGTCGCTCCGGGTCCTTCGGCTCGCTCATCCCTCTCCGTACTTCCCCGCGGGCGGCCCGCGTAGTCGCTTACGTGCTCAAGGTAGCCCGGCCGACCTCGGCGACCCATTCGCCCCGGCGCAGCACCCGGACCGGCCGCAGGTCGTCGTCGAGGATCACGACGTCGGCGGCGAGGCCCGGCCGCAGCGAACCCGTGCGGTCGGCGATGCCCAGTAGCTCGGCGGGCCGGCCGGAGGTCGCCCGGACGGCGTCGAGGACACCGAGTTTGGCACCCTTCACGAGGTTGCGGAAGGCGTTGTCCATCGTCAACGTGCTGCCGGCCAGCGATCCGTTGTCCAGCGTGGCCACGCCGTCGTGCACGTCGACCTCGAGGCGGCCCAGCGTGTAGCGGCCGTCGGCGGCGTCGGTGGCCGACATGGCGTCGGTGATCAGCACGGTCCGGCCGCGGCCCGCGTGCGAAGCGGCCAGGCGGACCACGGTCGGGTGCAGGTGCACGAGGTCGCAGATGAGCTCGACCGTCACGCGCTCGTCGTCCAGCAGCACGCCGACCGGGCCCGGCTCGCGGTGGTGCAGGGGACGCATCCCGTTGAACAGGTGCGTCGCCACGGTGGCGCCCGCGTCGATGGCCGGCACGAGCTGCTCGGCCAGGCCGTCGGTGTGCCCGATCGCGGCGGTGACGCCTGATTCGGCGAGCTGGCGCACGGCCTTCACGCCGCCGTTGAGCTCCGGCGCGAGCGTGACCATCCGGATCGCGCCGGCGCCCGCGCGCAACAGCTTGTCGACGGTGCCGGTGTCCGGTTCACGCAGCGTGTCCGGATCGTGCGCGCCGCAGCGGGCGCGCGAGATGAACGGGCCTTCGAGGTGGATGCCGGCGAGCTCGCCCTCTTGCACGAGCTCGCGCAGCGCCGCGATCTGCTCGGTCAGCAGGTCGATCGGGTCCGAGACCAGGCTCGCGAGCGTGGTCGTGGTGCCGTGGCGCCGGTGCGCGCGGACCGCCGTGAGGATCTCGTCGGGGTCCAGTGTGGAGAACGAGGCGCCGCCACCGCCGTGGCAGTGGGTGTCGACGAAGCCGGGCACCACGAGCGCTCCGCCCACGTCGACGATCTCGGTCTCGGGGCCGCCCGGCGGCGTCCCCGTGCCGACTGCGGCGATCCGCCCGTCGGAGACGGCGAGCCAGCCGTCGTCGAGTACGCGGTCCGGGGCGACGACCCGGCCGCCCGTAATGACGAAGTCTCCGGCGTGCTTCACGCCCTCCAGCATATATTGGTCTGGACCAGACATGGCTACGCAACTCGGTGATCGAGATTGGTCCACCCGGGTCACTGTGGGGTCTGCATCGCCTTCTGCAGGGCCTCCAGCGCCCGGCTGGCGGTCGATTTCACGGTACCCTTCGAGATGCCCGCGGCCTCGGAGATCTCGGCCTCGGACAGCCCCCCGTAGTACCGGAGCACCAGCACCTCGCGCTGGCGCGGCGGGAGCTTCGACAGGGCGCTGACCACGGCTTGGTGCTCGCTCGACAGCATCGCGAGGCTTTCCGCGGAGCGCGCGTTCACGGCGTGCGGAGGCACGTATTCACGGGCGGTTTTCCGCCGCCGCAGCACGCTGCGTGAGCCGTTGACCACGGCCGTGCGCAGGTAGCCGACGGCCGCGGCCGCGTCGCGCAGGCGGCCCCAGTTGCGGTGCAGACCGGTGAACGCCTCCTGCACCACGTCCTCGGCCGTCGCCGGCTCGTCGACCAGCAGGATCGCCAGCCGGACGAGCCGCATCCGGTGCTGGCGGTACAGGTCCTCCAGGGTCAGCGGTGCGGCCGGCTGCTGCGGCGGCACCGGCCCGTCCATGGTCCGCAGGTGCCCGAGGGTCGCCTCGACACTGCGTTCCGCGTTGCCCTCCAGCATGTACCCCTGCCTGCCTGTTCTCGACCCCTGTGGTGCCCCTGCGCCGAGCTGCTGACGCAGCCCTAGCGTATCGGGTGAGCTCGGTCCCGCCACTGGTCGGATGCTGGGACCACGAGGTGTTGCCCGGTAGCGTCGGCAGCGTCACCAACGCACCCACCCGGGAGATCCACATGGCCTGGTACCTGGTCGAAATCCGTTACGTGCAGGAGAAGGTGGCCGACGTCCGGCCCCGTCACCGTGAGTGGTTGAGCCAGCACTCCGCCGACGGCCGCGTGGCCGTGGCGGGACCGCTCGCCGACGGCTCCGGTGGTCTGGTCCTGTGGCAGGCCGAGGACGAGGCGGCGCTCGAAGAACTGATCGGCAAGGACCCGTACCAGCTCGAAGGTGTGGTCGCCGAGCGCTCGATTCGCGAGTACAAGCCGGTGCTCGGAGCCTGGGTCCCGCAGGCGTAGCACCTACAGCTCCAGGACGGCGGGTCCGCGGTCCACGCAGATCCGCACCGACCCGCCGTCCGGGGTCGCCACGGCGCACGTGCCGCAGAAGCCCTGGCGGCAGGAGAACGCCACGTCAGGCAGCACTTCGCGCACCACGTCGAGCGTCGACCGGTCGGCCGGCACGGCGAGCGTGTGGCCGCTGCAGCGCAGGACCACCGTGTACGGCCGGCCGCCGACGATCGGCGGCGTCGAGAAGCGTTCGAAGTACACGGCTCTGGCGCCGGTGAGCTCCAGGTCCACGCGGACGCCGGTGATCATCGGCGTCGGCCCGCAGCAGTAGACCGAGGCGCCGTCGGGGACGCCTTCGAGGAGCTCCGCGCCCGAGGCGGGGATGCCGTACTCGGTGTCCGGGCGGAACCACGCGCGATCCTCGGGCAAATCCGAAAGTTCTTCCACAAACGGCATCGACTCGCGGCTGCGTCCCGTGTAGACGAGCCGCCAGTCCACTCCGCGGGCGGCGGCCGCGCGGACCATCGGCAGGATCGGCGTGATGCCGATGCCGCCGGCGATGAAGACGTACGAGTCCGCCGCGACGAACGGGAACGCGTTGCGGGGGCCGCGCACGGCGACTTTGGTGCCGGGTTGGAGCGTGTGCACCTCAACCGAGGCTTCGCCGATCCGCCGGACGGCCACGCGGTGGTGCGAGAGGTCGCCGGGGTCGCCGCACAGCGAGTACTGGCGAACGAGCCCCGACGGCAGGGTGAGGTCGAGATGCGCGCCCGGCCGCCAGCTCGGCAACGGCTCACCTCCGGGCCGCGCGAGGCGCAGCGAGACCACGTCGTCGGCCTCGGGCCGGACGGTGGTGACCACCAGCGGCAACGTCCGGTCCACTGCCCGCACGGGTGGGCGGCGCCGCCCGGAGTACTGCGCGAGCCGCCGGTAGACCGCGCCGACCCCGACCAAAGTGGACATCAGCCGGTCGCGGCGGCCCGTGCCGTCGAGCCGCGGCGGGAAGTCCGGTGCGGTCATCGTGGTGCGGTCACTTCGGTGCGTCGGCCGCCCGGGCCGCGGGGGAGCTCGCCAGGTACGCCACGGCCTGGTCGGTGTTGCCGGTCTCCGTCGGGTGGTACGAGCGCCGGAAGTACGGCCGGATCTCCCGCAGCAGCTCGCGCGGCGCGGGCACCACGCCCTTCTTGGCCGCCTTCAGGTACACCCGCCAGGACGCCCGGCCCGGCCGTGTCGGGTCGTTGCGCACGAGGAACTTGGTGCCCCGCACGAAAACCCACGCCAGCACCGGCGTCACCACGGCCATGCTCCGCACGCGGCGCGAGTAGCGGCCGTCGAGGTGGCAGAACAGGTCGTACGCCACGGACCGGTGCTCGACTTCCTCGGCACCGTGCCAGCGCAGCAGGTCGAGCATCGTCGGGTCGGAACCGGCGGCGTCGAGCGCCTTCGCGTCGAGCACCCACTGGCCGAGGAACGCCGTGTAGTGCTCGATCGCGGCGATCAGCGCCAGCCGTTCGACGAGCCATTCCTCGCCGGCGTCCGGACGATCTCCCAGCAGCCGCCGGAACAACCACTCCATCTGCGCCACGTACGGTCGCACGGGCAGACCCGCGGCTTCGAGGTGCTCGGCGGCGCCGTCGTGGGCCTCGGCGTGCACGGCCTCCTGGCCGATGAAACCGAGGACGTCCTCCTTGAGGCGCTCGTCGCGGATCAGCGGCACGGCCTGCTTGAAGACCTCGACGAACCAGCGTTCGCCTTCGGGTAGGGCGATGTGCAGCACGTTGATGCTGTGCGTGGCCTGCGGTTCGCCGGGGATCCAGTGCATCGGCAGCATGGCCCAGTCGAACTTGACGTCACGCGCGTGCAGCACGATCTGTTCGTGCTCGAGGGGGTTCACGACGGCCGCCCGGACAGCTCGTAGTCGCTCGGCTGGACCCGGCGCGTCTCGAGCCAGTACTTCCACGTGAAGCCGGGCCAGATCGTGCGGTTCACGCCCTTCGCGTCGAGGTACCAGCTCGTGCAGCCACCCTGCGTCCACACGCCCTTGACCAGCTTGTCCTGGATCTCGGCCTGGAACCGGTCCTGCACGGACGGGCGCACGTCGAGCGCGGCGGCGCCGTGGGAATCGGCGAGCTTGATCGCGTCGACGACGTAGCGCGACTGCGACTCGATCATGAACACCACGGAGTTGTGGCCCAGCGCGGTGTTCGGGCCCAGCAGGAAGAACAGGTTCGGGAACCCGGCGACGGTGATGCCCTTGTGCGTGCGGATCCCTTCCGTGGCCCAGGTTTTCGCGAGGCCGCGGCCTTCGACGCCCGTGATGTCGAGGTACTCCAGCGCATCCGTGACGTGGAAGCCGGTGCCGTAGATGATCGCGTCGACCTCGTGGGCCACCCCGGCTTCGTCGACCACGCTGTTCTCGCGGACCTCGCGGACGCCGTCGGTGACCACGTCGACGCCTCCCCGGTTCAGGGCCGGGTAGTAGTCGTTGGAGATGAGCACGCGCTTGCAGCCCATGGTGTAGTCCGGCGTCACCTTGCGCCGCAGCTTCGGGTCGCGGATGCCCTTCGCGATGTGGCGGCGCGCGATCGATTCGGCCGCGTGCATGAGCTTCGGGTGCCCGTTGAAGCCGATGGCGCGTGCTTCGAGCAGCCAGTACAACGCGTTGCGGTACAGGCGTTGCGTGCCCGGCACGTAGCGGAAGAGCTGCTTCGCCCAGCCGGGCATCGCGTGGTCCGGCTTCGGCATGATCCACGGCGGCGTGCGCTGGAACAAGGTCAGCTCGGCGACGTCCGGCGCGATCTGCGGCACGAACTGGATCGCGCTCGCCCCCGTGCCGACCACCGCGACTTTCTTGCCGCGCAGGTCGAACTCGTGGTTCCACTGCGCCGAGTGCCACGTCTGGCCCGTGAACTTCTCGATGCCCGGCAGCTTCGGGATCGACGGGATGTGCAGCCCGCCGACGCCGGAAACCAGGAACTGCGCGGAGAACTCGTCGCCGCTCTTGGTCTCCACCGTCCAGCGGCGCTCGCCCGCGTCCCAGTGGGCCCCGATGATCTCCACGCCGAACCGGATGCGCTCGCGCAGCCGGTACTTGTCCGCGACGCCCTTGAGGTAGGAGAAGATCTCCGGCTGCGGCGAGAACGACCGGGACCAGTCCGGGTTCTGCTCGTAGGAGAACGAGTACATGTGCGACTGGACGTCGCAGGCGCACCCGGGGTACGAGTTGTCCCGCCAGGTGCCGCCCACTTCGTCGGCCTTCTCCAGGATCACGTAGTCCCGGATGCCGGCCTTTTCGAGCTGGATCGCCTGCCCGAGCCCGGAGAACCCGGTGCCCACGATCACGACCTTGAACCGCTCGGTCATCTGTCGGCCTCCGCTGCGCTGGGGGTCTGCCGCAGATGACGTTACCTCAAGTAACAGTTACTCGAAAGTACCTGCTACCCGTTAGTACGTTCCGCCGAGCTTCGTGTGGTCCCACGAGACGATCTTCGTCGGGTGGAAGATCAGGCCGATGCGCTTCGGGGCCTGGCGGCCGATGAACTCGCTGAGCTCGGCGGGCACGGGGTCACCGGGCTTGGCGCCCGCGTAGCGCTGCATGAGCGTGATGCCCATGCGGGTGACCTCGTCGGTGTCCTCGACGATCTGCACGTCGGACTCCAGCGAGACGCCGCGCAGCTTCTCGTAGGAGTCGCCGCTCTCGACGAGCACGGTGGCCTCCGGCAGACGGCGCAGGTTCTTCGCCTTCTGCGAGCTGCCGTACGTCCACGTCGCGACGCCGTCCTCGTGCGGGAAGTACCACAGCGGCGCCAGGTGGGGGCGGTTGTTCGGCCCGATCGTCGCGACGTTGATGACCTTCTGCTCGTCGAGGTAAGCCCGGATCTGCTCGGGCGTCATGCGGATCTGGTCGCGACGCGACATGTGCGGCTCCTCTAGCGGTCGGTGGCCGCGCGGCCGCCGTGGCCGGTCACCGCCGACTCGTACGCGCCGCGCTTTTCGATGTCCTCCAGTGCGGCCTTGTCCGCCGCCGGCACGCGGGCCCGCGCGCCGAGCTCGACGATCGGCGGCAGGAACGCGCGCAGCAGCTTGAGGCCGCCGACCCAGCGTGGCACGTGGATCGTCCGCGCGCGCTTGAGGATGCCGGCTTCGAGGTCGTCGAGCGCCACGTCGAGCGGGTACGTCTTCCCGATCAGCCCCGGCATCGACGCCCGCAGCTTCCCGAACACCGGGTGCGCGTCGGCGCTTTCGACCAGGTCCGTGCGGATCCACGTGGGGTGCGCGACGCCGACCTTCACCCCGAGGTGCGCGACTTCGGCGCGCAGGCTGTTGGAGAACGCCTCGACGCCCGCCTTCGCGGCCGCGTAGTTCGCCATGCCGGGCGCGTGCGTGATCGCGGCCAGCGACGAGATCGCCAGCAGGTAGCCGCGCCGCTCGATCACGTGCGGCAGGGTCACGCGGAAGGTGCGCCACACGCCGAGCAGGTCGACCTCGATGACCTTCTCGAACGCCTTCGGGTCCACGGACCGCACGAAGCCGGCCGTGGCGATCCCCGCGTTGGCGATGACGATGTCGATGCCGCCGAAGTGCTCCACGACGCCCTGGGTGGCTGCTTCGAGGTCGGCCCAGCTGGTCACGTCGGCTTCCCAGGCCTTGGCGTTCGGGCCGATCTTCTCGGCGACCTTCGCCTGCTCGTCCGCCTCCAAGCCGACTAGCGCGACCTTGGCTCCGCGTGCGGCCAGCCGCTCCGCCAGTCCGGCCCCGATGCCCCGCGCGGCCCCGGTGATCAGCACGACCTTGCCGTCCACGTTCTTGACCACTGGTGCCCTCCTTGGCGTGCGTTTCCGCTTGTGGAGGGGACGGTACCGCAATCTACCCGGGGTAAGCTACTTATCGGTAGGTTGCGGTGGATGGTTGGCTACGGGCATGGATGGTGCTCGTGTGGGGGATCTCGACCAGCCGTTTCTCGACGCCGCGGAGGTCTGTTCGACGCTGTTGCGGCTCGACGTCGTACGCGAGCGCTGGGCCGAGCCCAGCGCGTTGCCGGAGCTCTCGGTGGGTGCGCTGGCCTGCCACCTCGCCCGCCAGGTGACGCGAGCCGCCGAGCTGCTCGCGGTCCCGTCGACCCTGCCGATGCTCGCCGCGGTCGACGACCACTACGCGCGCGCGACCTGGGTCACGTCGACCTCGCTCGCCGATGCGGCCAACGACCGCACCACCGACGACGCCGAGGCCGAGCGTGGTTTCGACTGGATGCTCGTGCGGTACGGCACCGACCTCGGCGAGGTCACGCGGCTGCTGCGCGGTGAGGCGGCGGAGCGGGTGGACATTCCGTGGCAGGGCTGGTCCTTGCGCCGCAACGACTTCCTGCACACCCGCCTGCTGGAGCTCGTCGTCCACTCCGCCGACCTCGCCGCGAGCGTGGCGCGGCCGGCGCCGGACTTCCCGGATGCGGCCTTCGCGCCGGTCCTCGCGTTGCTGTCCCGGCTCGCCGTCCGGCGGCACGGTCAGGGTGCGGTCGTCAGCACCCTGACCCGCCGCGAACGGGCTCAGAACATCAGCGCGTTCTAGACCGACGCCTTGCTCAGCGCCTCGACCTCGTCACCCGTCAGCTCCAGCGACACCGACGCGACGAGGTCCGTCAGCTGCTCCGGCGTGCGCGCGCTCGCGATCGGCGCGGCCACCGTCGGCTGTACGCGCAGCCAGGCCAGCGCCACCGAGGCGACGGACGCGCCGTGCGCCGAGGCGATCGAGTCCAGTGCCGCCAGCACGCGCTCGCCGCGGTCGTCGAGGTACTTCACCGCACGCGGAGCACGCGGGGAGTCGCCCACCTCGTCCGCCGAGCGGTACTTGCCCGTCAAGAACCCCATCGCCAGGGCGAAATACGGCAGCGTCGAAAGCCCCTCGCGCGAAACCGTCGGCGCGAGGTCGGTCTCGTAGTCGCGTTCCACCAGGTTGTAGTGCGGCTGCAGGGCCACGTACCGCGCGAGGCCCTCGCGGTCCGAAATGGACAGTGCCTCGGTCAGCCGCTCCGCGGAGTAGTTCGACGCCGCGATGTAGCGGACCTTGCCCGCGCGCACGAGCGAGTCGAACGCCGTCAGCGTCTCCTCGAGCGGCGTGTCCTGGTCGTCCCGGTGTGCGTAGTACAGGTCGATGTGGTCGGTCTGCAGGCGCCGCAACGAATCCTCGGCGGCGGCCGTGATGTTGGCCGCCGACAGGCCCTTGCGCTCCTCCCACGCGCCGACCTTCGTGGCGACCACGATGTCGTCGCGGCGGCCGCGCTTGGTCAGCCAGTTGCCGATGATCGTCTCCGAGCCGCCGCCACCGCCGTACACGTCCGCGGTGTCGAGGAAGTTGCCGCCGGCTGAAGCGTAGGCGTCGAGCACCGCGTGGGAAGTCTCTTCGTCCGCGGTGAAGTTGAAGACGTTGCAGCCGAGGTTGAGGCCGTAGACGTCGAGGTCCGAGTTGCCGAGCTTGGTCATGCCACGAAACTACAACCGAGACCCGGAAGAATCCGCCGGGCGACGGGTGTTGGGATGGGTTATGGCTATCGAACTGGGCAGAATCGGCATTTGGCGCGGCGCCACGCAGACGAACGGCGAGTTCGCGGCGGAGGTGGAGAAGCTCGGCTACGGCACGGTGTGGCTGGGCGGGTCACCGGGCGGCGACCTGGCGATCGTCGACGAACTGCTCGACGCGACCGACCACCTCGCCGTCGCGACCGGCATCGTCAACATCTGGGCCGACACGCCCGAGTCCATCGCGAAGGCGTTCCACCGCATCGAGGCGAAGCACCCCGGCCGGTTCCTCCTCGGCGTCGGCGCGGGTCACCCGGAGGCGACGCAGGAGTACAAGAAGCCCTACGCCGCCCTCGTTGAATATCTCGACGGCCTCGACGCGGCGGGTGTCCCCCAGGCGTCGCGCGCGCTGGCCGCGCTCGGCCCGAAGGTGCTGAAGCTGGCGGGCGACCGCACGGCCGGCGCGCACCCGTACCTGATCACCCCGGAGCACACGCGCTCCGCCCGCGAGATCCTCGGCGCCGGTCCGCTGCTCGCGCCCGAGCACAAGGTGGTGTTCGACACCGACCCGGAGCGCGCGCGGGCGCTCGGCCGCAAGACCGTGCAGTTCTACCTGCAGCTGTCCAACTACACCGCCAACCTGCGCAAGCTCGGTTTCACGGAGGAAGACCTCGCCGGCGAGGGCAGCGACCGGCTCGTCGACGCACTGGCCCTGCACGGCGACGCTCCCACCATCGCGGCGGGCGTGCGCGCGCACCTCGACGCGGGCGCCGACCACGTGAACATCCAGGTCCTGAACGAGGACCCGTTCCCGGCATACCGGGCACTCGCGGCCGAGTTGTTCTGAATCGTTCCACGTGAGGATGTCCATAGGCGTCCCAAATGAGGTGGACCGGCCCACGCGGCCGGTCCACCTCGTACGATGCGGCTGAGAAGCCAGTCAGTTCCGAGGAGGAAACGATGCCCATCGCCACCCCCGAGGTCTACGCGGAGATGCTCGACCGGGCCAAGGCGAACGAGTTCGCCTACCCGGCCATCAACGTGACCTCGTCGGAGACCGTGAACGCCGCGATCCGCGGGTTCGCCGAGGCGGAGAGCGACGGGATCATCCAGTTCTCCACCGGCGGCGCGGAGTTCGCGTCCGGGCAGAAGGTGAAGGACATGGTCACCGGCGCGACCGCGCTGGCCGAGTTCGCGCAGGTCGTGGCGGCGAAGTACGACGTGAACGTCGCGCTCCACACCGACCACTGCCCGAAGGACAAGCTCGACGGCTTCGTCCGCCCGCTGATCGAGATCTCGGCCGAGCGCGTGAAGAACGGCCAGAACCCGCTCTTCCAGTCGCACATGTGGGACGGCTCCGCGATCGACCTCGACGAGAACCTGCAGATCGCGCAGGAGCTGCTCGCGAAGACGGCCGCCGCGAAGATCATCCTCGAGGTCGAGATCGGCGTCGTCGGCGGCGAGGAAGACGGCGTCGCGCACGACATCAACGAGAAGCTCTACACCGCCGAAGGCGACTTCCTGAAGACCATCGACGCCCTCGGCTCGGGCGAGAACGGCCGCTACCTGCTGGCCGCGACCTTCGGCAACGTCCACGGCGTCTACAAGCCGGGCAACGTCAAGCTCCGCCCCGACGTGCTCAAGGGTGGCCAGGAAGCGGCCGCCAAGAAGCTCGGCCTCGACGCCGGCGCCAAGCCGTTCGAGCTGGTCTTCCACGGCGGCTCGGGCTCGCTCCCGGAGGAGATCCGCGAGGCGGTGACCTACGGCGTCGTAAAGATGAACGTCGACACGGACACCCAGTACGCCTTCACGCGCCCGATCGTCGACCACTTCTTCAAGAACTACGACGGCGTGCTGAAGATCGACGGCGAGGTGGGCAACAAGAAGGTCTACGACCCGCGCTCCTACCTGAAGGCCGCCGAGGGCGGCATGGCGGCTCGCGTGGTCGAGGCTTGCCAGGCGCTGGGCTCGGCGGGGACGAAGGTCAAGTAAGGCTCTCGGCCTGAGGTCGCTCGCACGTGAAACGGCCCCTCCCCCGGGTGTCTCGGGGGAGGGGCCATTTCTTGCCCTGGTTAGACGGCCAGGTTCTCCGGGGTCACCTTCCGCCGCGTGGTCCAGCGGCGCGTGACCGGTCCGGCGCCCGCCCACAGGACGAAGACGCCGACGAGCGCCACCGCCACCGTCCAGTACGCCACCGGCGGCGCCGACTCCGTGTGCGCGTCACCGAGGAACCACACCCGGAACTGCGACTGCACCCACAGCGCCCCGTACCCGAACGCCGCCACCAGCAGCGCCCCGATCGCTGCCGTCGCGACGCGATGGCCGGCGCCGATCGCGAACGCCAGATCCACCGCCAACCCGACGGCCAGCAGGTAGAACGGCACAGTCGACACCGGAAAACCCAGCCCCAGCAGCAGCGGCCACATCACGCACCGGTAGGCCACGTAAGCGCCGGCCACGGACAGCCCCGCCCACCGGAACCCCAGGGTGTGGCGCGCCAGAGCCAGGATCAGCGCCGTCACCGCGATCCCCCACAGCGGATAAACCCACTCCGGAATCGGCATCGTGAAGTGCAGGATCGCCGTCCGGTCCACCGGATGCCCGATCTGGTTCGCGGCGAAGCTCAACAGCGACGGCTCCGCTTCCGGCGCCCCGCGCTCCCACGCGCGCAGGCCGAGGATGCCGTACTCCTGCTGGCCGTTGGGGAAGAACGTGTTCTCCAGGAAGAACGCCCACAGCGCCAGCAGCACGCCCGTCCGGAAGCGGCCGGGCGGCGCGAGGCGCACCCAGCCGAGCAGGACGCCGGCCTGCATGATGCCCGTGCCGAGGTACAGCATCATGTGCGACGGGCTCCACGCGGTGAGGTCGAGGCCGTTCACACGGTGGTTGATCACGTCCAACGGCGCCGCGACGAGGAACACCACGAGCCCCGTCTGCATCAGCCGCAGTGACGGTTTGTCGCAGCCCAGGCCGGTGTAGCTGTGGATCGCGACGAGCACGATGATGATCACCGTGCCGACGGTGTTGATCAGGTGCGGGGGCGCCAGGTCGTCGCGCAGCCACTTGAAGTGCCACGACATGTCCCACGACGAGCCCACGAGCTTGAACGCGAAGGCCGCCAGCCACATCCCGTAGCAGAACCGCAGCACCCACGCGGGCGTCGGCCGGCCGGCCGCCCCGCGGTGCCAGTGCCGCTGGAAGAACAGCCGGGTCTTCCCGACCGGGCTCCGCGGGATCACGTCTACCTGCGTCATGGTCGTCATCATTCCCGGCGCGCGGGCAGCGGTGGTGCGGAAGGTGGCAAACCGCGCGAAAACCGGGGTTCACCCCTACGGGTGGCGGATTTGCCTCGGCGGTCTTTTTCACGGCAGGGTGTCGCGCCATGATGCCGAAACGAGTTGTCGCCGCTGTCGTCGTCGCCGCCCTCGTGCTGGCCGGCGGAGGCGTGCTGACGAGCCTGTTCCTCTGAGCGCGCGGCAGAATGTCGGCATGACGCACAACCTCCTTGGCCCCGAGCCGACGCTGCTGCCCGAGCACACGGCCGCCCAGGCCGCCCTGGATGCGGGCACCGACCCGTCGGCCGTCGCCGCCGAACACCCCGACTTCAGCGCCGCGTGGGCCGCCCTCGCCGAGCAGGCCCTGTCGGACGGCGAGACCGTCGCGGCCTACGCCTACGCCCGCACGGGCTACCACCGCGGCCTCGACCAGCTTCGCCGCGCCGGCTGGAAGGGCTTCGGCCCGGTGCCGTGGTCGCACCGCCCCAACCAGGGCTTCCTGCGCGCCTTGGCCGCCCTCGGCATCGCCGCCGGCCGCATCGGCGAGACCGACGAGTACGACCGCGTGAAGACCTTCCTCAACGACTCCGACCCGGCCGCGGGCGAGGCGACGGGCCTGAAGTAAGCAACGCGGCGGTCGGCCCCCATCTCGACCTGGGTGGGGGCCTTCCGCTTTCGGGTTCGGCCTTGCTCAGCGCAGGTGATCGAAGCGGGACGGAGCCCGCCGGACACCGGGAACTCGTGCTCGGCCTTCCTCGCCCTCGCTGCGGATTCCTTCGGGTGATCTCCGGTGTGAACCTGGGTGTCCCCAGTTGTGGACACTTTACTTTCGGTGAATGAAAACCACCGCGATGCTCACGCCGAGGATCCGCACCCTGGGTGCATCCCTTCGCGCGGCGCGGGTCGGTGCGCACTACGGCGTTCGTGAGCTGGCCCGCCGGATCGGGGTGAGCCCGTCGCTGGTGGTGCATTGGGAGCTGGGATCGCGGGTGCCGACAGCCGAAGACGTGTCCGGGGTGCTGGGAGCGCTCGGCGTGGTCGGCGACGAGAAACAACGCATTCTCAACTTGGCCCACGGATCCGCCGAAGAAGGATGGATCGCCTACGGCCGCCCCGGAACGCCGAACCAACTGCATTGCCTGGTGGCGTGCGAGCAAGCCGCGAAGGCGATGGTCGAGTGGTCGCCGCTCGGTATTCCGGGACTTCTCCAGACCGCTGACTACGCGCGGGCGCTGCTCGAGTCGACCGGGCTGGCGGCCGCCGAGGTCGAGCGGCGTATTGCGGTGCGGCTGGAGCGGCGGAAGCTCATTGTCGGCGTCGACCCGCTGCCGTTCGAGGCTCTGGTCGGCGAAGCCGCTCTGCGGGACACGCTCGGCACTGCGGCCACCATGGCCGGGCAGCTGCGATCGCTCGCGAGTTTGTCCGCGCGGCCGACGATCACCATCCGAGTGGTGCCCTCGGGCATCGGCTGGCACCCCGGTCTCGCGGGGCGGTTCATCCTCTACAACATCCGCGACTCGCGACCGGTGGTCTACTTCGAGCATTTGAGCTCAGGTGCCTTCGTGGCCGATGACTACGATGTGCGGCAGTACCGCGCGGCTATCGAGGGGATCCGCAAGGTCGCACTCGACGCGGCCGATTCCGCCGCGCTGGCTACTCGGCTTGCGGAGGAGATCGAGGAACGTGGCGGAGACCAGGTGGCGCAAGAGTAGCTACAGCGACAAGGAAGGCGCCTGCGTCGAAGTCGCGCTCGATCGCGCCGCCGTTCTCGTGCGTGATTCGAAAGCGCCGACGCTGCCTGGTCACAGTTATCCCGCCTCGGCTTGGCAGGCGTTCGTTCGCCACCTCCGCTGATGTCGAGCCCCGTGCCGCGTGGGAGGCCGCGGAAGTTGCCCGTGGCGGAGCAGCGCGGCAGGGTCGTGCGGGCGGCCACGGAGGCCGTGGCGCGGCATGGGTTCGAGGCGGCGACGATCGAGGAGATCGCGCGGGCCGCGGGGGTGTCGCGGCAGTCCGTCTACGAGCAGTTCGGGGAGCGGAAGAACCTGTTCGCCGCGGTGGTCGCCGATGCCGAGGAGAGGGCGTTCGAGGCGATCGGGGCGCCGGCGAGGGATGCGTCGGAGCCGGATCTGCGGGCGTGGGCGCGCGCGAACTACGCGAACATGTTCCGGTTCGTCGAGGAGGACCCGCACTCGTTCCCCGTCCTCAGAGAGGCCGAGCGCGCGGGGAATCCGGCGCTGACCAGGCTGCGGGAGCGCCTGGCCGTGATCTACGCGGAGGCGAGCCGCAAGCGGTGGGCGGCGTACGGCGTGGACTCGGGGCGGGCCGACAAAGCGCTGGTGACCTTGTACTTCGCGATGACCGAAGCGTTGGTCCAAGTGTCCTGGGAAGGTGACCCGCCGGCCCAGGACGCGTTGGTGGACCTGCTCACGGAGTTCACCGTCGGTGGGGTGCTGAGGCTGCAGACCCAGGCGGCGGACGTGATCGAACGGCTGCGGTAGGTCCGGCCGAAGCTCGGGGGAGGAAGCCGGCCGGACCCCCGCGCGGAACCTACGCGACCGCCGCGAGCTCCCGGACCGGCGAGGAAACCGCGCCGATCACCCGGTTGCGGCCGCCGTGCTTCGCCGCGTACACGGCGGCGTCGGCGGAAGCCATGACCTCGTCGACGCTCGTGCCGTCCACGGGGAACGACGCGACGCCGATCGACGCCGTGCGCTGGGAGATCTCGACGGCCGCGCCTTCGTTGGTGTGCGTCGGGATCACGAGCTCGCTGATGCGCTGGCGGATGCGCTCCGCCGTCACGATCGCGTCTTCCTTCGACGTCGAGGGCAGCAGCGCCACGAACTCCTCGCCGCCGAAGCGGCCGACCAGGTCGTGGGCGCGGGTCTCCTGCTTGACGACGGCGGCGACAGCCTTGAGCACGTCGTCGCCCGCGAGGTGGCCGAAGGTGTCGTTGATCGACTTGAAGTGGTCGAGGTCGATCATCAGCGCGCCGAAGCTGCCGTTCTCGCGCTCGGCGCGGGAGATCTCGCGCTGCGCGCCGTCCTGCCAGGTGGTGGCGTTGAGCAGCTGCGTCTTCTGGTCCGTGGTCGCGAGCTCTTCCAGGCGCTTGATCAGCACCGAGCGCTGCAGCACGTACAGGGGCAGGATCACCAGCACCGACAGCAGCGGCTCGCTGGTGAGCACCATGGTCAGCAGACCGCCGACGCACAGGATCGACGCCTCGAGGAGGTTGTCGTCCATCGTGCCGAAGCAGGACGCGGGGGTCGCCTCCGCCGGGTCGGCGAGGTAGAGGCCGAGACCGGTGAGCGCGGTGTTCACGACGAAGTAGCCGAGCGCCGCGGCGGCGACCATCGCGACACCGTGGCTGCCCGCGAGGTGACCGCCGAGCGCGGCGCCGAAACCGGACAGGATCATCGTCGTCGCGTTCGCCGCGACGCGGTGGGCCTCACCCGGACGGGTGCCATGCCAGCTGCGGAGCGCAAGGTAGCCGTAGAGCAGAACGGCCAGCGCGGCCACGAGCTGCGGCGGCACCAGCAGCGCGGCGGGCAGCAGCCACACGGAGGTCACGTTGATGTGCGGGCCCCGGCTGAGCATCCGGCGCTGGCGTTCGATCTGCCGGGTGATCTCGGTCTGGGCCACGGCCAGGCCGGTGATCAGCGCGAACAGCTCCAGCTGACCTGCGGTGACCGTGACCAGCAGGCTGCTCACGACCGCCAGAACCACGGCGACGGCCATGCTCGTGAGCGTGACGGCGATCCAGCGCCGCGGCCGCGACCACAGCGCCCACCCCTTGATCGCAGCGACCGCGCCCTGCCTAGACCGTTCCCCCGATGTGACCATTTTTCCCCCAAACCCTTGCGCGAGTGTCCGGTGACAATCTCCTCACGCACAGTTTCGGGCCGTTTGCCGCCTGTCCACAAGGGCCTTAGGTGTGTACCTTTTTCCCGAACACGCCGGATGAAGGGTGACCAGCTATGCGCAGCAAGGATCAGTGACCGCGTAGCAGCACCGCAAGGTCGCGCAGGTCAGAGCCCACGCGCCGAGCATGTCAGGCATGCTCGGCGCGTGTGGCTTCCTTCGCCGTGCCTTCGCTCGTCCGGCCGGAGAACGTCCGCTGCCACATGATCGTTAGCGGAATCGTAATCAAGAGTCCGACCAACCCGAAGATCCCGACAGTCGTCTGGGCGGTCAGGTGGTCGGCGATCACTCCGCCGATCAGGGGAACCACGCCCATCGTGGTCGTCAGGCCCGTGTTGGACAGGCCCATCGTCTGCGCCCGGGTCTCGTCCGGCACCGCGACGGTCAGCGAGGCGGTGGCCTGAAGCAGTGCGATCGTGCCGAACCCGCCGGAGATCACGAACAGGATGATCGACGCGACCGGCCCCGGCTGCAGGAAGCAGAGCAGGAGCGGGATCGCGGCGAGCGCCGTCATCGGCCCGATCAGCTTCGGCCGCACCTCGGCGGGCACCCAGCGCGTGTAGATGAACGTGAAGATCACGCTGCCCACCGGGTCGGCGGCCAGCAGCAGGCCGATCACCTCGGGGCCGCCGCCGGACGACGCGACGTACGGCGCCGCGATGCCCTCGTACACGGGCATCAGGCCGGCCAGCCAGGTGAACAGCATCAGCGACCGCAGCGCCGAGGTCGCGAAGCCGACCTTGCCGCCCGCGCTCAGCGACGCGAGGAACGGCTTGCGCTTCTCCCCGGTCGCGGCCGCCGGGCGCGCCTTCACGCCGAAGCGGATGAACAGGGCCGAGAGCACGAACGTGCCGGCGTCGAGGACCAGCGCCAGGCGCGGGTCGAGCGCCAGGAGCAGCGCGCCACCGCCCGCGAAGCCGAGCAGCTGCGCCGACTGCACCGTCATGCTGCGGATGCCCATGCCGACCACGAACCGGTCGCCTTCGAGCACCTGCGGCAGGAGAGCCAGCTGGGACGCCTTGAACGGTGGGTTCAGCAGCGAGACGCAGCCGACGAGCACGCACAGGACCCAGAACGGCAGCCCGGGGATGGCCACCAGCAGGATCAGCGCGGCCCGCGCGGAGTCGACCACCACCATCACCGTGCGCCGGGAGAAGCGGTCGGCGATGCCGGTGAGGAAGATGCCGCCGAGCAGGGACGGGAAGAACGTCAGCGCGTAGGTGAGGCCGGTGAGCGTGGCCGACTGCGTGGTGGCGTAGACGAGCACGGACAGCGCGACGCGGGCCAGCTGGTCGCCGGCGATCGACAGCAGCTCGCCGAACCACATCGCGCGGAACTCGGCGACCCCGAAGACCTCGCGGAACGTCACCCGTCCCGGTGCTGCCGTCATGCGTGCTTCTCCCCGACATTCGTGTGCGGACGGTTCCGCACGGTGATCAGGCGGTGACCTTAGGACCTCGTGGTCACGAGCCAATCACAAAACGTGAGTTGCCAAGGTCAGTGTCCCGTGACTGTTGGTGAATCTCTAGGTTCTTTCGCCGGTATCCAACGGGTCACGGACAGTTCTCCGAGTGTCCAGACCATAGCGTCGAGCACCGGCAAGATCACGAGGGTAGCGTGCTGTGGCCTGCGCCACACTCGTCCGGATGCCGCGCTACGTAGTGCAGTTGCACCGGTGTCCGCACTGTGGGAGCGCCACTTCGTGGGCATCTTGCGGCGTAGCTTCGAGTCCGTGGCCGATCACCCGACGTTCACGCTCGCCGTCGTGGGTGCCGGACCTCGCGGGGTCGGCGTCCTGGAGCGGCTCGCCGCCAACGCGCCCGAACTGCTCGGCGACCGGCGGTTCGTGGTGCACCTGATCGACCCGTTTCCCGTGGGACCGGGCCGCGTGTGGCGCTACGAGCAGTCGCCGCTGCTGCGCATGAACTCCATGCCCGAGGACGTCACGATGTACACGGACGACTCGGTGCGCATGGCGGGACCGGTCGCGCCCGGGCCGTCGCTCATCGAATGGGCGCGCGAGGTGCGTTCGGGCTCCTTGTCCTTTCCCGTACCCGATGACCTGCGTGCGGAGTTCGACGCGCTCGCCAGCACGGACTTCCCGACGCGGCGGCTGCAGAGCCTGTACCTGCGCTGGTTCTACGAGAAGGTGCTCGCCGAGCTGCCCCAGGGGATCGAGGTGGTGGAGCACGCGAGCTCGGCCGTTGCGATCGAGGACGGGCCGCCGCAGCGCGTGCGCCTGGCCGATGGCTCCGAGCTGACGGCCGACGCCGTGCTCCTGACCGTCGGTCACCTCGACGCGACGCCGGACGAGGGCGAGAGCGCGCTGGCGGCCTTCGCCGAGCGGCACGACGTGGCGTACTACCCGGCGGGCTACACCGCCGACGTCGACTACTCGGGCGTGCCGGCCGGCGAGCCCGTGCTGGTGCGCGGCTTCGGGCTCGCGTTCGTCGACCTCATGCTCCTGCTCACGGAGGGCCGCGGCGGCCGCTTCGAGGACCTGCCCGGCGGCGGCCTGCGCTACCACCCGAGCGGCGCCGAGCCGGTGCTGCACGTCGGCTCGCGGCGCGGGGTGCCCTACCACGCGAAGACGGGCTACCGCTTGCGCGGGAAACCGTTGCAGCTGCCCAGGTTCTTCGATTCCTACGCGATCGAGGCGCTGTGCGCCCGGCCGGGGCCGATCGATTTCCGCGCGGACGTGTGGCCGTTGATCGCGAAGGAACTGGCGTGGGCGTATTACACGGAGCTCTTCACCGGACACCCGGATCGCGTGCTGATGGATTTCGCGGTTTTCGCGGACCGGTTCGCGGATCTGTCGTGGGGAACGTCCGAAATGGACGCCCTGGTCGTCGCCGCGGTTCCTGCCGAAGAGGATCGGCTTGATCTGGAACGGCTCGACCGGCCATTCGGCGGCGAGCACTTCGAGTCCGCGGAGGAATTCGGGAAGGCCGTCCGGGAGTACGTGGAAGCCGACCTCGCGCGGCGCGCGGACCAGCGGTTCAGTGCCGATCTCGGTGCGTTCATGGCGTTGTTGTCCGTGGTCGGGCAGCTGCCGGCGTTGTTGATGACCGGCCGGCTTTCGGCGGCGTCGCAGGTCGCCGATATGGACGGGTGGTTCCGCGGATTCTTTTCCTCCTACGCGAGCGGGCCGCCGCCGCGTCGGCTGGAGGAACTGCTGGCGCTCGCCGACGCCGGGTTGGTTTCGTTCCTGGGCGCGGATTTGCTGGTGACGGCGGATGAAAACACCGGCGAATTCGCCGCGTCGAGTTCGAGCTTTCCCGACGTGGTGCGCGCCCGGACGCTGATCGAGGCGAGGCTGCCGGAAGCGAGCGTGCCGCGCGTGTTCGACACGCTGCTGCGCCAGATGCGCGACGCCGGGACCCTGACCGAGGAAACCGTCCCCGACGCCCTCGGCGACGACCAGCCTTCGGGCCGGATCGCCACGCGCATCACGGACTCCCGCCTGCTCGACGCCGCCGGCACCGCGCACCCACGCCGCTTCGCGATGGGCGTGCACACGAGCATCCGCTCGCCGGGTGCGTTCACGCGCCCCCGGACGAACGCGATCATGTTCCGCCAGAACGACGCTCTGGCAAGGGAACTGCTGCAGCTGGCACCCGAGGACCAGGGGTAGGAGGCCAGGACCTCGCTGACGCCTTCGCGAACTGTCACACGCCACCCTGCGGCACTCGGGCTGAACAAGTGCCGCTTCGTTGGGAGATGACGACTCCGTCGGTGGCGAGTTCGTGGGTGACGACGAGCCGCCGGTGGCCTTCAGCGGACAAAGGTGCGTTGGCGTGGGTCAGGTCTGGTTGTCCGCTGCGTTCGTCCGGACGACGGACGGCGCTCTTGTACGGGCAACGCGCTGCGTCGTGGCGGTGAGGAGGCCGAGCGCGCAGACTGCCGCCGCGATCAGGAACGGCAGGGCCGCGGCGGTGTTGCTGTGGTGCTGAGTCAGCATGGCGCTAGCGAGGGCGGCGGCGATGGTGGCGCCGACTTGTCGGGTGGAGTTGAGGATGCCGCCGATTGAGCCGGCGGCTTCGGGGGCGGCGTGGTTGACAGCGAAGCCGACCAAGGCGGGCAGTGTCCAGGACAGTCCGAGCCCGGATAGCAAGAGACCGAGGGCGAGGACGACCGGTTGATGCTGGACCGCCGTTGCAACCGCGACTAGACACAGCCCCGCTGGGAAGGCGACAAAGCCCATCCGGATCGGCAGTAGGGGTCCGTAGGCGGCGACGATGCGCCCGGTGAGCAGCGGGTTCAGGGCGACCAGCAAGGTCATCGGCAGCAGCGTTGCTCCGGCCGCCTCTGCGCTCGTGTGCAGGAGGAGCGGGATAGAGAAGATCACCGTGGTCAGGGCGTAGTTGACCGCGGCGCCCCATCCGAAGGCCGTCCACACCGGACGATTACCGCGCAGTGCCGCCGGGACCAGCGGTGCGGGCGATGTTCGATCTACCACAGTCGTGCCATACGCAAGTCCCACGGCGATGAGACCGAATACCGCGGCCAGAAGCCAGGAGCGTTGCCCTGCCTGGGTGAATGAGAGCGTTGCGGTGGCCAACGTCGCTGCCAGGCCGAGGTGCGGTAGCCAGGAGATCGCGCGTGCGTGCCGCGTGTGCGCGATGGACGTCCGGCAGAGCGCCAAGACGACAAGGGCCATCGGAGCGTTGATCACGAAGACTGCCCGCCAACCATCGACGGCGATGAGCCACCCGCCCAGCACGGGCCCGGCAGCCATCGCTACGCCGCTGATCGCGGCCCACGTGCTGATGGCGCTCCCGCGGCGCACCGGGTCGACATACAGGCTGGCGATCAGACTCAGTGAGCTCGGGATGATGGCTGCGGCGAACAGCCCCAACATGGCCCGGAACACCAGGAGAACCGACAGCGTGGGCGCGAGCGCGCAGCCCAAGGACGCCGCGCCGAAGCCCAATACACCGCCCATGAAGATTCGGTGGGCCCCCCAGCGGTCGGCCAGGCTGCCGCCGAAGACCAAGGCGGACGCCAGCGCCATCGTGTAGATCGTGGTTGCCCACCCAACGCCAACGACGTCGATGTGCAGTGAGGCCATGATGCTGGGCTCGGCCACGGCAAGCACCGTGGTGTCCAGCAGCACCATGAAGTAAGCCAGCGAGATGCCCACGAGCTGCGGTATTGGCCGACGCTGCCGGCGCCTGGCGGACTTGGCTGATGCTTCTGGCATGGATCTCCTTGGCTCGGCGGGAATGATTCGTCGAGGGAGGAGAGTCCGCTTTCGCAGGGTTCGGTTCGACCGCCGCCACCGCATCGGCATTCGGAATATCCGAACACCCGCCTAGAGTGAGCGTGTGGACTTCGACCAACTGCGCACGGCGCTCGCGCTGGTCCAGCATCGAACGGTCAACCAGACGGCAGCAGCCCTGGGCCTTGCGCCGTCCTCGATCTCTGATCGGATACGCCGGCTCGAAGGCGAGCTCGGGGCCCCGTTGTTCACCCGCGATCGGACCGGCATGCATACGACCAAAGCCGGCCGTGCCTATCTCATCCGCGCAGGCGAAGCGCTTGAGGCGCTCGATGTCGCGGCCGAGCAACTTCATGCCGCTCCAGGACTCACCGTGGGAGCCCAAGCCTCGATCGCGGACGAACTCCTACCCGCTGTCCTGGGCGACCTTCGCCGGGTGCGGCCGGGCCTCCATGTGCACCTACGGCCGGATCCCGACCGCGCTCGGCTCCTCGACGCGCTCGATCGCGACGAGATCGACGTCGCGGTACTCCTCGATGCCGGCGAACACGTTGGGGATCTCGGGTTCGCCCGACCTGCCTCAGTCCTCGAGTATCTCGACGTCCGTGAGGTCCCCATGGTTGTGGTGGTCCCACCAGATCATCCACTCCTCGGGCATCCGGTGACGATGCAGGAGATCCAGCAGACAGGAGGTCTGATCGGCAGGGAAGCCCGCTGCTCGTTCTGGATGGCCACCAAGCGATGGCTCGGCCCCGACCTCGATCTGACCGCCGTCGGCGGACTTGCGCAGGTCCGTGAGTGGGTCGCCGCCGGTCGCGGGATCGCGCTACTGCCCGAGTTCGCAGTCCGCACTGACTTCGGCTCACGACGGCTCGCAAAGCTCGACGTGCACGCACCTCCGCTGCAGTTGCGACTCATCTGGCGCGAAGGCCACGAGGACGCGGACGCGCTCCGCCACCTCCTCTACGCACTCACCCAGGCGTAAGGCACGGAGTCGGCGTTGCGGGGTCAACCTGTTTGCCGGCAACACCGGCCGACTCCGAGATCCTCCCCGACGAGAAAGGCCCCACCTGCGCTGCGTTCCTCGCCCGGGCGATCACCCACTTCGCCGGCCACGGCATCCGACAGAAGTTCATCAAACCCCACTGCCCTTGGCAGAACGGGAAAGTCGAGCGCCTCAATCGGAGTCTCCAAACCGAATGGGCCTACCGGCACGTCTTCACCGGCAACACCGACCGAACCGCAGCCCTTGGCTCCTGGCTCGAGCACTACAACACTCAACGCCGCCACAGCGCACTCGGCGGACAATCACCCGACAGCCGACTGCCACCAACCTGTTGGCCGGCAACAGCTAGGCGGTCAGCTCACTTCTTCACCGGGTACGCCTTGGGTGCGCCGTCCTGGTCGGCGGCGATGCCGGCGTACGCGCTGACCAGCACGGGCGCGGCACCGACGTGGTCGGTGGACAGGTCCTTGCCGGTCTTGGCGTCCAGCACGATCGGCTGCCCGCCTTGGGTTTTGCCGTACAGGGCGCCGTGCCAGGCGACGGTGACGCTCGGCGCCACGCGGTTGGCGGCCTGGTCCGGCAGGCTCCACAGCTTGGCGGCGGTCTTGGCGTCGTAGCCGGTGAGCACGCCGTCTTCCTCGCACGTCAGCACGGACTGCTGGTCGTAGCGGCAGTCGCCGTAGGCCTGGGAGCCGAAGCCGTGTGCGCCTTCGATCTTGGCCTTCTCGGCGCCGGTGGCGGGGTCGAGGAACAGCAGGTACGACTGCCCGGAGCCGTAATCGGTGCGGTTGGCCACGACGAGCGCCGGATCCGCCTGGACCATCGTGAGCCCGTAGGACTCGCGCGCACCGATCCACTTCTGCTGCCCGGTGACCAGGTCGAGCGCGGTGGCCTGGGTCATCGAGTCGTTCTCGGCCACGTTGAAGTCGGTGCCGACGAGGACGTCGCCGTGGAGGCTGCCGGCCACGTAGTCCTTGCGCTGCCACAGGGTCTTGCCCGTGGCCGGGTCGAGCGCGGCGGTGATGTGGTTCTCGTCCTGGCTGTAGCTCGCGACGACGGCCTTGTCGGTGACGGCGACGACCTGGGTGACAGCGTTGCCGGCGTCGGCGTACTGGTCGTCGGAGACCTTGATGTCCGCCTGCCACGCCTTGGCGCCGGTTTCTTTGTCCGCCGCGACCACCGACAACGTGATGTACGACGGCGTGGTGCCTTGCTCCGGCATGAGGATCGGGACGGCGCCGACCGCGAGCTTGTCGCCGACCGCCGGTGGGCGCGGTCCGGTCTCGTTCACGAACGGCGTGCTCTGGTTGTACGGGTCGCCGGGCTTGCCCACGACCGGGACGCTCCACCTCTGCCGGCCGGTGAGCACGTCGACCGCGTTCAGTGCGGTCTGCGTGATGACGTAGGCGGTGCGGTCGCGCAAGGTCGTGAACGTCGACACGACGTTGCCGGCAACGTTGGCGCGCAGGGCTTCGGCGGGCAGGCCGACGCCGGCGGCGGCGTCGAACGCGGTCGGTGGGTCGGCGGTCTTGGCCGCGGGCTCGGTGGACGCCGGGTGCTGCCCGGCCGGTGCTGATCCGGACGGCACCGCGATGCCGTCCTTCGTGCCGCCGCCGCAGCCGGCGACCGTGATCGCCGCTACCGAACACGCCACGATGACCAGAGTTCGTCGCATGAGCGCCTGCCTTCCCCCAAGGTCCACTGCTTCGACCGCCGCACCTTAACCGAGCGGGTGCGTGCAATGTGGCAGTTCACACGAATGTGTCACTATTTCCTGTTCGGCGGGCTGTATCAGCGAAGATCTCCCGGTGAAACCCGCCTCCGTGTGACGATTCGTCGGGCTTTCCGGTTCCGCCCCACGGGCGCCGGTCTGTCGCTTACTCTCCGGAGGTTCTCACTGAGGGGAAAGGTGCTCCATGTCCGTTCGTGCGCTAGTCGTGCTGACCACGGGTGCTGCCCTGCTGATCGCCGGATGCTCCAGCAGCGTCGGCGGCTCGGCGGCACCGGCTTCGCCGGCCAACCCGGCGGCACCGTCCGCGGCCGCCTCGTCTGCGCCGCCGTCGACTCCGACGCAGCCGGCCACTTCGACCTCAGCGACCTCGACGCAGGCCGGCTCGACCCAGTCCGGTTCGGAGAAGTCCACCGCGGGCGCGATCACGCGCTACGAGGCCTTCCTGCACGCCGTCGGCAAGGAAGATCTCGCCACCTCCTGCGAAATCGCGGGCCCGGCCGCCAAAAAAGCCGAGGACGAGGGCTGGGGCCCGTGTGAGCAGACGTTCCCGATCACGTTCCAGATGATCTCCGCCCAGCAGAAGGCCGCACTCCGCGGCGCCACCATCGACCCCGGCCGGGTCACCGAAACGAGCTCGACGAAGGTCCAAATCCCGGCCACCGCCATCCGCGCCGCCGTCAAGTTCAGCGACAGCGACATCGGCGACGCCACCATGGAGTACCGCGGCGGGCAGTGGTTCGTCATCGACGACTGAGCAGCCCGTCCACGATCTTCGCCGCCACGGACGCGTCGGTGGCTTGGTGCTCGGCGAGGCCGAGCGCCGCGAAGTCGCGCGCGGCCGCCGGGTTGGGGACGGCGAGCACGGTCATGCCCGCCGCGTGGGCCGAGCGGATGCCGGAGCTCGAGTCCTCGACGGCGAGGCACCGCGCCGGGGCCAGCCCGAGGCGCTGCGCGGCGAGCAGGTACGGGTCGGGCGCCGGTTTGCCGTGGGCGACGTCGTCGCCGGTCACGGTGGTGCGGAAGGGGAGGCCGAACGTGGTGATCGCGGCCTCGACGTAGGGGCGCGGCGAGGCGGAGACCAGGGCGACCGGGCCCAGCTCGACCGCCGTGGCGACCAGATCGGCGGCGCCGGGGACCAGGCCGAACTCGCCGCGCCGAACAGCCGCGATCATGCCGTCGACGCATTCGGCGACGGCCGACTCCGGCGTGAGGCCAGGACAGCGCGAAGCCAGGTGCGCGCCCCAATGCGCGGTGCTCTTGCCCTGGATCGCGGCCCAGTCGGCGGGGGTCCACGGCTCGCCGTGGCGGGTGGCCACCGCGGCGAAGACCCGGTTCCACGTGGTGGCGCTGTCGACGAGGGTCTCGTCGAGGTCGAAGACCGTGGCAGAGAGCGTCACCGGGCCGCCGCGGGCTGGGGTGCGAAGACGCGGATCTGCTCGATCGACGTGACCTTGAGCCACAGCCGGTCGGCGAGCGCGCGCAGCTGGGGCAGGCGGGCGACGCTGCCGTCGTCGTTGCAGACCTCGCTGATCACGGCCACCGGCGCGAGCCCGGCCAGCCGCATCAGCTCGACGGACGCCTCGGTGTGGCCGCGGCGCTCGGCGAGGCCACCGGCCCGCGCGCGCAGGGGGAACACGTGCCCCGGCCGGCACAGCGCGCCGGGCGTGGTGGTGGGGTCGGCGAGCAGACGCAGGGTGTGCGCGCGGTCGGCCGCGGAGATGCCGGACTCGATCCCGGCGGCGGCGTCGACCGACACGGTGTAGGCCGTGCCCGCCGGGTCTTCGTTGACCTGCACCATCGGCGGCAGCAGCAGCCGGTCGGCGAGCTCCGGAGGCATCGGCGCGCAGATCAGGCCGCTGGTGTGGCGCAGGTAGAACGCGAGGGCCTGGGAAGTGGCGTGTTCGGCCGCCATGACGAGGTCGCCCTCGTTCTCGCGATCCTCGTCGTCGACAACGATCACCGGCCGGCCGGACCGGAGGTCGAGGAGCGCGGCGGCGACGGTGTCCAGCGCGGGCGAGGGGCGAAGTTGTGCGGGGATCATGGCCGCAGACATTAAGGTCGCGATGTCCCGCTCGCCGGGACGAGTCACTCCACAGTCGGGTGCCGGCCACCGCCGGGTGACGTCCGGTTGCGCCGGGTGGAGCAGCAGCTGTGGAAATCCACAAAGGCCCGCCACCGCGTGGCTGGTTCGCCCGGGACGCCCTTCCTAGCGTGAGGGTCGTACGGCGAACCGGAAGGGCGGCAGATGACCTGGGACTTGTCCACGGAACCGGAGTTCGCGGCGAAGCTGGACTGGGCGCGGGAGTTCGTGCGCGCCCAGCTCGGGCCCCAGGTGCGCGGCCCAGAGGCCGTTGTCCTTCACGGCCTGCTGCAACGGCGTTGCGATCCGCCGGAAGCCCGCGTGGTCCAGCCCCAGCACCTCCAGCGGGTAGATCTCGGCGAGGTTATTTTTGCAGGATTTCGGCGAGGGTGCCGAGGTTGTCCTGCATGCCGCGTTTGAACAGCTTTTCGGCCAGGGGCCCGAGGAGCGCGGCGGGTCCGGGGAGCCCGGCTGCGCTGATGGTGCCTTCCAGGGTGAGCTGGGTTTTGCCTTGTTCCGGCTCGATTTTATAGCGGTAGACGAACGGTGTCGGGCCGCTGAGTGAGGTGAACGTGACGGCTCTTTCCGGGGTGAGGTCGGTGATGGCCACCTCGTTTCGGGCGGGTCCTCCGGGCAGGTTCCGGTGGACCTCGTAGCGAGTGCCGACCCCGGTGTCCTTTCCCAGCCGGTCGACCCGCTGCACAGCCGAATACCACTGCGGCATGGTCGTGAAATCAGCGACGAACTCGAATACCTCTTCGGGTGGCGCGTCGATTGTCAGGGTCAACTCGAACGTCATTTCTTCCGCCTTCCTTCGGCAGCAACGCGATTCGCGAACGCTCGCCCTGCCGGTGATTCGTGGGTGAACTTGGTGAGGAACTCGAGAAAGGCCTCGACGTCAGTTCCTTTGGCCGCCCTGTCGAGCTGGTCGTACAGCTGATCCTCGATCTCGGCGACACGCTCGGCCTTGGCGCGCCCGTCTTGCGTGAGCGCCAACCGCACCTGCCGCCGATCCTGCTCACTCGCGCTCCGCTCCACGAGCCCCGCCCCCACCAGCCGGTCCACGATCCGGCTCGGACTCGCTCCGGTGTCGCACACGAGCATCTCCCCGAGCTCCCGCAACGCCATCGGCCCGTGCCCCGCGAGGATCCGCAACACCTCCGACTGCGCCGGCGTCACCCCGATCTCCCCCAGTCGCCCGGTCAGCCGGCGGTTGCCCTCGCGCTGCGCCGCGAGGATGAGGTAGCGGAGCTGCTCGGCTCTGCGCACTTGGCCTCCAGTTTTGATGTCGTGACATGTATGTCGCGGCATCGATTACACGCCCAGGGGGAGCTGGTGTCAAGGACCAGGGAGAATTCGGTGCTTCCGTCAAGAGTTGCTGCCGTCGAATGAGATGCCGAAGGAAGAGGCTCAGGGTGAACGACCAGGTGCCTGCCGATCTGCTGGAGATCGTCGAGACGCTCCTGCCGGGCGTCGCCGTCGGCCCGGCGCGCCTGGCCGGCCACGGCAACATCCATCACGTCGTTCTGCTTCCCGGCGTCGCCGCTGTGCGGATCAGCCGGCGCCCGGCGGCTGCGGAGGCTTTGCCGCGCCGAATGGAGCTGCTGCGGGTGATCGCAAGCGCCGGGCTGCCGTTCGCGGTCCCGGAACCGCTGACGCCGGTGGCGATGTTCGGCGATCGCGCGGCCGTGGCCGTCTCCTGGATCGACGGCGCCGGACTGCCGGAGGGGCAGGGAGATCCAGCGAAGATCGGTGAGCTTCTCGGCGCTTTGCGGGAACTGCCGCTCACTCCCGAGCTGAGAGCGGCGCTGGCCGCCCCGAGCGAGGGCGGGCGGTGTTGGGCGGACGTCCTGGCCCAAGATGTCATCCCCCGACTCCCCGGGAAGTGGCGCGACGAAGGCCGCCGGCGCCTCGACCGGGCGTTGGTCCTCGAACCGGTCGCGGACTCGCTCGTGCACGCCGACCTGGGCGGCGAGAACGTCCACTGGACCGAGGACGGCAAGCTGGCCGGTGTCCTGGACTGGGACCTGGCCATGCCGTTCGACCCGGCGATCGACGCCGCCTGCATGGCCTGGCACGGCTGGCAGAACGTCCGCGGAGCCGTCGACCGCGAGACCTACCGGCGCGCCCGGGTCTGGGACGCGGTGTTCGGCGTCGAGCACTTGGTGGCCGTACTCAACGGCCGGCCCTTGACCAACGCCGACAGCTACGTGGCGCACATCGTCGCGTGGCTGGAGCGGGATGCGGACCGGCCTCTCGCCTAGCTCGCGGGCCGCGGGTGGCGGTCTGGGCAGGAGTCAGAACCGACGCGCTGCGACTGATCCCGCGCTCAGCGTCGCACCCGCAGGGACGGTGGCCGAAACGAGCCGAGTCATGCGCGAGTGTCGCTTGTGGACTGGTGCCTGCGTTTCTCCGCCGTCCGGGAGTGCCGCAGTTCGGAATGGGAGTTGTCCACAAGGGTCTTGGTGTGGGGCCGAGGTTGTCCACAGGAATCTTGCTCACGACGGAAGTTGTCCACAGGGGATTCCCCTGCGACCGAAGTTGTCCACAGTAGTCCCGCTTGTACCCGAGGTTGTCCACAGTGGGCCCGCTTGCGACCGAGTTGTCCACAGATTCATTCCGAGCAGTTTTTCAGGGCCCAGCATCGATAGACTGGAATGGGGACGCCCCCCTTAGAGCGTGTCTCATGTGGCTAGTTTTCGGAGTTTCTTGTAGCAGGTGAGGCTGGCTCCGAGGATGAGGAAGGCGAGGAAGTGTTCGGCTTTGCGTTCCTAGCGCAGGGTGAGGCGCCGGTATCCGGTGAACCAGGCCATGGTTCGTTCGATCACCCAGCGGTGTTTGCCGAGCTTGTCCTTGGATTCGATGCCCTTGCGGGCGATGCGGACCTTGATGCCGTGGTCTCGGACCCAGCGGCGGAGGTCGGGCTGGTCGTAGGCCTTGTCGGCGTGCAGCTTGGCCGGCTTGCTGCGTCGCGGACCACGGCGGGAGCGGACGGCGGGAATCGCCATCACCAGTGGCTTGAGTGCGTAGGAGTCGTTGGTGTTGGCGGCGGAGACAGCCACCGCGAGCGGCCTCCCGGCGCGTCGGACAGGGCGTGGATCTTCGAGCCGGGTTTACCGCGGTCGACCGGGCTGGGA